>JBGPJF010000071.1:0-11832 GCA_041485285.1 Thermoplasmata archaeon
GGCGGAAGCACCGACCCGATGCCCGAAAACCCCGACGGCACTGAGCCCGTGCCCACATCGCCCGGCCCGCGCATGTAGACGCGCACGACCGAGGAGCCGTCCGTGCCGGTGGACGAACCCCAGATGTCGATCTGGCGGATCCCGTCCGTCGTGTTCAGGCGGTACGTCGAGGGCGGCAGCGAGATCGTAATGAACCCGCGGTCGCAGCCGCTCGTGCCCACGGGGAAGAACGGGAACCCGAAAACGTGCACGCGCGTGACCACAATGCACCCGTTGGCCGTCGGGGACTCCACATAGAGGGTGAGGGAGATCAGCGTCTGGTTGACGTGCATCGCGCGAGCGAAGACCTGGAGGAGGATCGCGTCGCTCGTGCGGGGGATGGACTGGAGCTGGTTGTTGGACTGGGAGATCACGAGCACGCCCGGCTCCGTCGAGAACACGGCGTCGCCGACGTCCATGCGGCCGAGGGAGTCCTGCGTCACGGGGAGCATGTACGGGGCGTCCCCCGCGCGCATGTTGCCGAGGTCCGAGAGCCGCACGCCGCCCTCGATCTTGTTGCCGCCCGACACGGCGCGCACGGGGCCCGCGGTCTGGAACGCCGAGGGGTCGCTGTGCGCGTCGCAGGTGCTCTGGCCGGGCGGGTAGACCTTGAGGCTCGTCGTCTTGACGCCGCCGCCCCAGCCCACGATCTCGATCATGTAGTCGGCGCCGACGCCGAAGGCGCAGTAGCCGGTCGCGATCGATTGGTCCTTGTCGATGAGGATGCGCACGCTCTCGGCGCCTTGACTGTTGGGGCCGTTGAACGGATGGGCGTTGGCCTGCACCGCGACATAGAAGTAGAACTCGCGCTCGGTGGTGCGGCCCATGAACGCGACGAGGTTGATGTTGGGGTTCTCGCCCATGTCGGAGGCCGAGTCCTCGATCTTCGCCTGCCCTTCCCAGTCGCGCCAGTCGTCGAAGCTGCCGTCGATGGTGACGGGGGCCGGCGAGAGGAACGCGTTGTACGCGACGGGGAGCACCACGACCAGGATGGCCATGAGGAACGCGAGGGCCGCCGACGCGCGCTTGGCAAAGCCGCGCCGCCGCTCGCGCTGCGCCTCGGTGTACATGAGGCGGCGGCCGTTGACGAGCCCTTTGCCGTTGGTGAGGCCGGCCCCGTTGGTGAGCCCCTTGCCGTTGGTGAGCCCCTTCGCGTCGAGGAACCCCGCGCTCTCGGCAAGCGCGCTCTCCGTCTTGCGGCCGGTGACCGCGCCGCGCTTCTGGCGCTTGCCGCCCACGAGGTCGCGCCCGTTCACGGAGCCGCGCCCGTTGGTGAGCCCGCGGCCGTTGACAAGCCCCCGGCCGTTGGTGAGGCCCGAGGCATTGACAAGGCCCGCGCGCGCTTCGAGGGGTGCGGGCCCTTTGCTCCCGCGCCCGGCGGAGTCCGACTCGAGCCCCGGCTTGTCGCGGCGCGTCTTGGGGTCCTTGCGGCCCGCGATGAACACGGCGGCCGCGGCAAGCGTGGGCGTGCGCGTGCCCTTCTTCTTCTTCGCTTCGCTTGCCACGTGTTCACCTCCCGCCGCTACTTGAATTCCTCAAACTCCGCAAACTCGTCCTTGGAGGCGGCGCTGTCGGCCATCGCCTGCGCTTTGCCCGCGTCGGCGTCGCGCTCGGCCATCTTGCGCCGGCACTGGGCCGCGTTCTTCTGCGCCTTCGCGTGGTCGGGCTCAAGCTCGAGCACGCCCTCGAAGCAGTCGAGGGCCTCGCCGTAGCGCTGGAGCATGAACAGGGTCGCGCCCTTGTTGAAGTGGGCCTTCGCGTACGCGGGCGCAAGCCGCACGGCCTGGTCGAAGAACGGGACGGCTTCGTCGAAGCGGCCAAGCGCCATCAGCGACGACCCGAGGTTGTACCACGCCTTCTCGAAGGTGGCATCGAGCGAGATCACGCGGTCGAAGCTGCGGATCGAGGCTTCGGTGCGCCCCTCGGCAAACTCGCAGGCGCCGCGCCGGTACCACGCCTCGGCGTTCTTGGGGTCGAGTTCGGTCGCCCGCTCGAAGGAGCTCCTCGCCTCCACGACATCGCCGCGCAAGAACAGCAGGTCGCCGAGCAGGTACCACGCGTCGGCGTTCTTCGCGTCGTGCTCGGTCGCCTTGCGGAACGACTCCTCGGCCTCGTCGAGGTCGCCCGACTCGTACTGGAGGCGGCCAAGCTCGTACCAGCCGGGGCCAAACGAGGGGTCGAGTTCGACCGAGCGGCGGTAGCAGCCGCGGGCGTCCTCGGTCTGCTTCAGGTACGCAAGCGCGTCGCCCTTGGCTTTCCAGCCCAGGCCCCAATTGGGCTTCAGCCCGATGGCCGCGTCAAACTCGGCAAGCGCCTCGTCGGTGGCGTCGGACTGGAAGAAGTAGAGGCCGCGGCGCAGGTGGTACTCGTGCTCGAGGCCCTGGTTGCGCAGCATGAGCAGGCACGCGCGCTTGACCTTCTCGGCCTCCGTGTACTCCGGCTTGAGTTCGAGCGCGCGGTCGAAGCACAAGATGGACTCCATCGGCTTGTCCATCTGGTAGAGCAGGTTGCCTTTGTTGTACCAGGCCTCGCTGTATTCGGGATCAAGTTCGATGGCGCGGTCGTACTCCCCGACGGCGTCGGCAAACCGCCCGAGGCTCGCCAGGATCGTGCCGAGGTTGTAGCGGCCCTGCGGCGTCTCGCGGAAGTAGAGCGCGTACTTCAGGCACTCGAGCGCCTCGTCGTACCGCTTGAGCTGGAAGAGCGCGTTTCCCTTGTTCGACCATGCCTTCGTGTAGTCGCGCTTGATCTGCGTGGCCTTCTCGAAGGCCTGCAGGCCGTCTTGGGGCCGGCCAAGCTCCATGAGCACCGTGCCGAAGTTGTTCCAGCCCTTCTCGTTCTGCGGGTCGAGTTCGGTGGCGCGCGCGAACGACGCGACGGCCTCCTCGCCGCGGTGGAGCTTCAAGAGCAGGCTTCCGTGGTTCGCCCACCCGCGGTCGTAGTGGGGGTCGGCCTTGAGGATGCGCTCGTAGCAGGCGAGCGCCTCTTCGAGCCGCCCGAGGCGCGTGAGGATGGACCCCTTGTTGTTCCACGCCTTCAGGTACTCGGGCTCGAGCGCGGTGGCCTTGTCGAAGCATGCAAGCGCCTGCTCGAGGTCGTCTTTGGCCACAAGCGCGGAGCCCTTGTTGAACCACGCGGTGGCGTAGTTCATGTCGATGGCAAGCGTCCTATCGATCGCCTTGATCGCGTCGTCGAGGCGCCCGGCGGCCGCAAGGGTGTTGGCGAGGTTGTTCCACCCCTCGAGGTGCTTGGGGTCGGCGGTGACGGCCTTGTTGAACGCCGCGACGGCGTCGTCGGTCTCGCCCAGATCGAAGAGGACGGTGCCGAGCGCGTTCCACGCGTCGGAGTACTTGTCGTCGAGGTAGGTGGCTTCGTCGAAGCACTCGATGGCCTGCTGCTTCTTGCCCGTGCGGTCAAGGAGCACGCCGCGCTTGTACCAGGCGGGCGCGTAGTCGGCCTTCAGCTTGTTGACGTAATTGTAGCACTTCAGCGCCTCCTTGTAGTTCTCCTCCTGGGTGAAGATGTTCCCCTGGACATCCCACGCGACGGCGCTCTCGGGGTCGATCTTGAGCGCCTTCTCGAGCGCCTCGTGGGCGTCCTTGAGGCGGACCATCCGCTGCATGCACTCGGCCTTGAGCACGAGCGCTTGGACGAGTTCGGGGTCGATGTCGAGGGCCTTTTCGAGGTTCTCGAGGGCCTTCTCGAGTTTGCCGACGCGGAAGTACACATTGCCGACGTTGTAGCGGGCAAGCGCCAGGTCGGGCTTCTGCCGCAGGGCCTCCTGGTAGGACTCCATCGCTTCCTTGAAGCGGTCGAGGCGGGCGAGCGCGTTGCCGCGGTTCGCCCACGTGAGCGGGCGCTCCTTGTCCAGCGTGAGCGCCCGGTTGAAGGCCGAGAAGGCTTCCTCGGGGCGGTTCAGCATTTCGAGGAACTGGCCCTTGAGGTCCCACGAGTCGGCGACCTGGTTGTTGAGGGAAAGCGCGCGCTCGGCGGCCTCGAGGCCCTCCTTCGGCTTGCCAAGCGTGCGCAGCGCCGAGGCCTTGTTGACCCACGCGACGGCGTAGTCCGGCTTGATCGTGATGGCCTGGTCGAACGACACGAGCGCGTCGGAGGGCCGCTTGAGGCGCGCGAGCATGTGGCCGCGGTTGTTCCAGAGGTACTCGATCTTCGGGTCGCTCTTGATCCCGCGGGTGTAGTACTCGAGCGCCTCCTCGTACTTGCCCTGGTCGGCGGAGATGTTGCCGCGGACGTTCCACACATCGGGGTCGCGGGGGTTCAGCTTCAGCGCGTTGTCGAAGCACTTCTGCGCCTCGTCGAGCTTTTTGAGCTGGTAGAAGGCCATCCCGCGGGCGACCCACGCCTTGACGAACTCGGGGCGCTTCTTGAACGCGTCATTCTTGGTCTCGAGCACGCGGTCGAAGATCTTGATCGCGTCGTCCAGCCGCCCGAGGCGCCCGAGGGTTGCGCCCTTGTTGAACAGCGCCTCGTCGTACTCGGGCTTGATCTCGAGGGCGCGGTCGAACGACTCGAGGGCCTTCCCGTAGTCGCCGATCGAGTAGAACGAATTGCCGCGGTTGTTCCAGGCCTCCTCGAGCCCGCCGTTGAGCTTGAGCGCGTGGTTGAACGCGTTGATCGCCTGGCGGTGTTGGCCAAGCTGGGCAAGCGCGATGCCCTTGTTCAGCCACGCCGCGTCGGACCCCTTGTTGATGTTGATGGCGGTGGAGAAGGTCGACAGCGCCTCCTTGTGCATGCCCATCTTGGCGTACGCCACCCCTTTCTGGATCCACGGCTCCTCGACGTCGGACCCCGCCATCGTGGTGCTCTCGGTGTAGGCCGTGAGCGGCGAGATCTTGTGGGCGGTCTTGATCGCGCGGTCGTACTGGTCGATGGCGGGCTGGTAGAACCCGCGCTTGAGCTGGAGGTTCCCTGACCGCACGAAGTTCTCCATCTCTTCGTAGAGCTTGCGCACGGCGTGCATGCGCAGGAACGCGAAGCCGATGTAGGGCAGTCCGATGACGACCATGGTGATCTGCGGGTAGGAGTAGTCGGGCGAGCGCGACTGCAGCGCGGGCACCAGGTCGCCGATGACGATGGAGAGGGGCGCAAGCGTGAGGATGGCCACGCCCGCAAGCCAGATGGCGAAATAGCCGACCTTCTCGCGGGCAAGCGTGAGCGAGTACCCGCCGATGACAGCCAGGATGAGGGGGATTTCGATGAAGAGCATCGGGAACTGGTTCACGGAGTAGAGCTTCAGGAATCCGAGCGCGGGGATGGCGGCCGTCGCGCCGGCAAGGAGGAAGAACATCCACACCTTGGCGCGGTTTTCGGGGGCGACCTCGCGCATGGAGCCAAGCAGGAGGCTGAACCCGAACAGGAACGCGCCGCCGCCAAGCAGCAGGAGGATGAGGTTGTAGAGGTCGAAGTAGGCGACGAACAGGTTGATGCCGAGGACCTGGAACTTCATGACCCCGTACATCGCGATGATGAAGCCGACGAGCAGGACAGAGAATTGGATGAGGAGCTCGCGCAGCTGCGCGCGGCGGTCGCGCCGGGCGCTGGTTTCCACCTTGATGGCCTCGTCTTGTTCCTGGGCCATGACCTCGTAGTACTCCTCCTCGGCGAGCTTCGAGACGTTGATCGTGCGGGTCTCGCTGCGCGTGGCCTGGGCGGGGCCCGGGTCGGCGACGAAGGTGGAGGCGGCCTCGGCGCCGGCGCGCGGGTCGCCGTGGAGCTCAGCCCCGCAGTTGCGGCAGCGGGCTTCGGTGGCAAGCGCGGGGGTCGAGCAGACGGGGCAGACCTGCTGGTTGGCCGGTTCCGGGAAGAAGCCGCCCATGTTGCTCACCTCCTCGTGCACGCTGCTGCCCACGCCGAAGCGCCGGACTACGGGGTCGGGCGGGGGGCGCTCAGCCGCTTCTTGAGGTCGGCGACTTCGCCCACAATGGAGCGGCGCAGCTGCGCGCGCGCTTCGGGCGAGGCGCGGACTTCGGGCGAGGCCTCCTTGAGGAGGTCGTCAAAGAGCAGTTCGACGAGCAGTTCGCGGCGGCGCGATTCGCTCTCGATGAGGCGCAGCATGTCGTTCACGGCCGACAGGTGTTCCTGTTCAGCGATGCCGCGGCCCTTTTGGGTGAGCGTGTACGCGACGTGGCGGCGGGACCACGCGTACTTCTCGATGATGGCGGCGTCGACGAGCTCTTTGAGCACGGCGTAGACGGTCGGTTCGGACACGCCGACCGACTTGGCCACCTTCGACACGAGGTGCTGTGCGCGCATCGGCTCATAGTACAGGTTCGAGACCACTTCGACGGTCACTTCCGGGTTTTTGAACATGGCAACTCCGCCTGCAATGAGCCATACTGACCCAAAGCACGCGGCTACCCTACGCTGGCCTATTTAAGCATTCCCCGAAGGTGGCCGGCACGCCTACAATGCTCGCGATTCGCACGAGCCAGCATCCGTAGACCACCCGCCTCGGGCGCGCGCCTGTTTGATATAAGCCGACCGGGGATCGCGCCTCGTGGCCTTGAAGGAGGGGGTGGTGGGACCCAAACCCAAGCCATCCCTTGAGTCAGCGGGAGCCGCGCTCGCGGATGTTCCCCTCGACCACCCGCGGAGGCGCTCGCTTGAGATGCGCCAGCGGCTGGTGGAGGCAGTGGCGTCCGGGATTGCCCACCCGACGGGGCTCGCGGCCCATGGCCGGGGCGAGGCGTTCGACTACCTGCTCGGAGAGCGGACGACCCCCGAGGCGGAGGCCGCGGAGAAGGCGGCGGCGGAGGTCCTCATCGCGGCCGACCGCCCGGTCGTGAGTGTGAACGGAAATGTGGCGGCGCTGGCGACGGCCGAAGTCGTCCAACTCCAAGCGGCGGTGAACGGGCGGCGGCAGGGGAAGCGGCCGCTTGCGCTCGAAGCGAATGTGTTCCACGCGGGCGAAGAGCGCGTCCGAAAGATCGTCGAGGCGCTCGAAGCGGCGGGCGGAGACCCGGTGCTCGGACGCGAGCGCGCGGGGAACGTCCCGGGCCTCAGCAGCCACCGGGCGCTCACGGCCAAGGAGGGAATCTTCGCGGCCGACGCGGTGCTTATCCCGCTCGAGGACGGCGACCGCGCGGAGGCGCTCAAGGCTATGGGGAAGGTCGTGATCGCGCTCGACCTCAACCCGCTCTCGCGCACCGCGCTTGCCGCCGACATCACGATCGTCGACCACCTTGTGCGCGCGCTGCCGCGGACGGCGGACTTCGCGCGGCGGATGGACAAGGCGCCGCACCTCGGCGTCAAGGCGCTCGCGAAGCGGTTCGACAACGCCGCGAACCTCGCGGGTGTCCGCCGGCGCATCGCCGCCGCGATGACGGAGGAAGGGGGCAAGGGCCCTTGAGCGCGCGCACGGCGGCGCTCGCCGCCTTATGTCTCGTGGCCGTCGCGTTTGCCGGCTGCACGAACCCCTCGCCGCCCTCGCCGGTGGCCGCCATCCCAAAGCTCATCGTCGACTACCAGGACAACGTGACGCGCATCTACCTCACCTCGGTGAACGCGGACGTCCGCTACGGCAATCTCTCCATCGTCCTTAGGAACGACAACCTCACGACCGCCTTCCAGGGGAATATGACGGTCATGGTGCCGTACCATTTGACGTTCAACACCACCAAGTCCTTCGCGCTCACCGCGTCGACGAACCTCACCTACTTCATGCTGAACGCAAGCGCCGACGAGTCGGGCAAGCACTACTACTACAACGCGACGGTCCACATCGCGCTCCGCCCCCCGGACAACCCCACCGACCCCGTGATCTACCAAGCTTATATCGTGGACACAACGGATGGGTCGATTCGGCCCGAAGCGATCCCGTTCCGCCATGTGCTGGCGGAGGGCTAGTCACGGCCGCTGGAGCGTCCCTCCCTGGTCAAGCCGAACCTTCCGCTGATCCGGCGGCTGCCGAAGACCTTCGTCGTGGTCGTGTCGCTGTTTGCCGCGTGGCTCGCCATCATCCTGCTCGTGGTGGTGGCTCCCGGCGCGCTTAGCACCCTGTTCCTGCTCGCCCAGCAGATCGCCGGTTGGGTATTCATCATCGTCGTGGCGATCGTTGGCGCGCTGCTTATTGGCATGTTCATCTCGCACCGCCTGCTCACGCACGGCGGCTTCACGCCCTTCGAAGAAGAGATGATGCGGATGCGCAAGGAAGTCCAGGCCTCGCTGAAGCACTCGGAGAAGATGCGCGAGGAAGTCTCGCTGCTGCGCGTCGATGTAGCGCGCCTGCGGCGCGAAGCGCGCGGCGGGGTGCAGCGCGAGGAAGGCCAGGGCGAGGCGGACCGGCCCCGCGGCGCGCGCGCCGAAGCGAGCGCGTCAGCGTCGGGGGACGAGTCCCCGTAGCACTTCGCCGAGCTCCGCGCGCGAGGCGGTCGTCTTCACGCCCTTCGAGCTGAAGTGCGTCGCGCTTGCGGCGAACCCCGCTTCCTTCAGTGCATCAACCGCCCGGCGCGTCGGGGGCGGCGAGCCGCCGAGCTTCGAGGCTGCGATGTCGAGGTCGAAGTGCCACGGCGGGAGCGCGCTCTCTTCGACCGCCAATTTCAGGAACTTGTTAAGCGAGGTCGATTTGCCCATCCACGCGGGCACCTCGACCTTGGAAAGTACGCGGTCGTCGTGGAGCGGCCCGATCCACAGAGGGCCGGCCATGGGCCCGGCCCCTGCAAGCGCCTCCGGGTCTTTCATCAACCGCAAGAAGGAGACTGCCTTGGGCGCCCTGGTCTCGTCCGCCGGCACCTTCACGAATCCAAGCTGCTCTTGGGCTCGGTCTCCGACGCGCTTCCCTTTCACGACTCGATACATGATACGGATGTAGTGCTCGGCGACCATCGTGGCGATCGGCTCGATCGAGCGCTCGCCGGCGCCCGCCTTCCTGGCGGCGGCGCCAAGCAAGATGCGCGCGCCGGTCTCCTTCATCCACTCGTTGTGGAGCGGGGCCGCGCCGTAGCGGCGCACGCACGCGCCCGGGTACACGCCGCACAGCGCGGCGACGTCGGTCGCGGTGGCGGCGATGATCCCGTCGGTCGCGGCACGGGCCGAAGCCCCTCCGAGGAAACGCACGGGGCTGCCGTACGGGTCGATGTCGATGAGGTCGAACCGCAGCTGGCGGTCGGCCAGCGTTTCGTCCAGCGAGCGGTTCGTAACGCGCGCCGCCTTCACGCCGAGGCGGTCCACCTGCGCCTGCGCGAGCGCGGTGGCGGCGGGCTCGCCGTCATTGAGGACGACCTCGGTCACGCCCTCGACTTCGGCGGCCACACGCAGGCCGCGCACGCCGCTCCCCGTCAACCCATCGAGCACACGCCACCCGCCCTCCGGCGGGGGCAGCGCGCGCATCACGACGATGGTGAGGTCGCGCGAGCCCTTCGCGGCGGGGTTGTAGAACACCATTTGGGCCCCCGCGCGCTGCGGACCCTTCACGCGGTCGAGCCGCGGGTCTTCGGGCAGCTCGAGCTCGACGAGGCCCTCCTTGATGCGGCGCACCTGCACGCGCACACCCCCGGCGCTCGGGTCGCGTCAGCCGCCCTCTTCCTTCAGGAGCTTGATGATCTTGAAGGGCAGGAGGTTGCGGTTGATCGGTGTCACTTCGAGGATGCGCACGTCGTCGCGGCGGCGGATGTCCTGGAGCAGGGGGTTGCGAGACTTCTTGTGGAGCGTGAGGAGCATCGGCTTGGGGGCGTCCAGCGCGCGCTTGACGGCCGCCACGAAGGTCGGCGACTCGACCTCCATCTTCCCGACTTCGTCGATGACGATTACATCGGCCTTGTCGACGGCCGTCTCGATGGCGTGCACGCCGACCTCTTCGAGCTTCTTCATGTCGACGCCGAAGCGTCCGACGGACACGTTGCTCTCGTAGTCGATGTGCGCAAGGACATCCGTCTGCTTCGTCATCCAATCGATGACATAGATGCCCACGAGCCGGTGTTGGTCGGTCATCGGCTTGGTGACCATGCCGCCGACCGTCTTCTGGTCGGCCTCGAGCATGCCGATGACTTTCTCGAGCGCTTCGGTCTTGCCGGAACCGGGAAGGCCTGTGATTCCGATCTTGACGCTCTTGGCCATGTGGTGCCTTCCCGAGAAGGGTATGGGCCGGATTGAATAAAATGGTTCGTTAGCTCAATCAACGGTTAGGAGGCCCTACGCGTCCGGGTCGACCTCCTGGGTGTCGCCGGCTGCAGGGGCGGAACTCTTTCCCTTGGGCTTCTCCGCGCGACTATCGGCGGCGCTGCGCTTGGAGATCAATTCCTCGAGCTGCGCGCGCATCTTCGCGAGTTCGCGCTCCATCGCCTCGCGTTTCTTGAGCTGGCGCTTCTGTTCGGCCTCCGCGACCGCCATCGCATCTTCAAAGGCCCGCAGTCGCGCCTCGGGGTCGGCTCCGGCGGGCGCTGCCGACGTTTCGCCGGTGTGATCGCCAATCGGCACACGAAGGAGGGTGAGTGTGATCCCGGACACCGTGTAGAGCGCAGCGCCCGCGAGCCCCACGGGGAGAACCACTTGCAGGATCTGGTCGGGCGCTGCCGGCAACAGGAGCACCGCGGCGCTGGCAAGGACGAGGGCCCCCGACGCATAGGCGAGCATTCCGCGCACCTTCGGATAGGGCGCCTCCGACACCATGAGCCACGCTGCGCCGATGATGAGGAGCGAGGTCACGACATCGCCAAGCCCGCCGACGGCGACAAGCAGCGTGGCGAAGAGCCCCGCGCCGGTCGTCGGCAGCCCCTGGAAGCGGCCCGCCTCGGGGCCGGCCTTCGCAACGTGACGGGCAAGGCGGAGCAGCCCCAGCGTCACGAATGCGCCGGCCGCAACCCCGACCAGGACATCCTGCGGCAGCGTTGCAAACGGCGTGGTCGCGATGTTGAAGTAAAGCTGGTAGAAGAGAATCGCCGGGGCCACGCAGAACGAGAGGTAGTCGGCCATGATGTCCAGGTAGTCGCCCATCTTGGCCTTGCCGCCGCCGAAGCGGCGCGCGACGATGCCGTCGAGGCCGTCCATGACCACGGCGAGGAGGATCAGCGCCTCGGCAAGGACGTACTTCCCGTCCGAAATGTACGTGATCGCGAGGAAGCCGAGCGCGGCGTTCAGAAGGGTAAACGCGTCGGCTTTCCCGAGCATTTTGAGGATCGTCAAGGAGAGGGCTCCGCCCCCTTCGGGGGGGAGCGCACCATCGTCGTCACGCCCGCAATAACTTTGTCGCCAACGGCCACGGCGGGCTCAGACCCGGGGGCGCCGGTGTAGGTCAGGTCGACCCGCGAGCCGTACTTGATGAGGCCGACGCGCTGGGCCTTCTCGAGCGGGACTTCAGCCTGCGGGCCCTCGTAGGCGACGATCCGGTTGGCGAACGCCCCCGCGATGAGAACCAGTTCGGCACGCTCCTTCTCGGAGGCGATCGTGAGGTACAGGCGTTCGTTTGCCTCGGCGTCCTTGGAGAACGCGAACTTGTGCGCTCCGGGCACGTGGCGCGCGTCGCGCACGAGGCCGGCGATCGGCGTGCGGACCACGTGGACATTCAGCGGCCCGAGGTGAATCGACACCTTCACGTTCCCTCCCTCGGACGACACCCGTGCAACGCGGCCGTCGGCCGGCGAGACGACGCCCTCGCCGGGGGTCCGGTCGGGGTCGCGGAAAAAGAGCGCGAGGATTGCGGCAAACACGAATCCGCCGATGGAGATGAGGAACAAGAGGACCCCAACGCCCGTCTCGTAAGGGAAGCTGGGGTTGAGGTAGTAGCGCGCGCCCCACGCCCCAACCAGGATGGCGCCCACCGCGGTGAGGGAGACGAGCCCC
>JBGPJF010000072.1:0-11741 GCA_041485285.1 Thermoplasmata archaeon
CAACACAAGCGTCCTTTCCGATGTCCACTCCAACGTACCCCATGGGCAACTCCTCGTGGCCGCCCATGGCGCGGCCTTGTCAAGGCCGCGCGCCCCCTACCGTACCGGCGGGGGGCGCCACCCCGACTGGGCAGCCCTCATGACGCGCATGCGTCATGTATCGAAGGGGGAGGTCGCCGGACACAGCGAAAGCGAACCCGCTACCTCAAGCCGCCGCGCGGGCGCCTCTCGATGTCCCGCTCGCTCTTCCGGTGCGACCTGCGCATGCACGCGTGGCACATGCCGCCCGACTCCATATGGTTCGGGCACACCGGGTTCCCGCAAATGCGGCACGAAACGGTCGTGGGCGCACCGCACAAATGGCAGACCGACGCGACGATTCCCACGGAAGCAAGATTGAAGGCCCCTGCGCTTATACGTTGCCCCGCAAGGTGCAACCATGGGCCACGGAACATTCGAGGTCAAGCGCGGCCACGCGAAGAACATCGAGGGCGGGAAGCTCGGGGGCGTGCTCAAGGCCGCCTTCGGTAACGTGAAAGACCTCGGCGGCGGGAAGTTCGAGGCGACCCTCGGGCCGCTCACCGTCCAGACTTGGATTGAGGGGAAGTCAATCGTGTTCGAGTCCAACAACCCGACGACGATCGACGACAAGACCGCGACCGAGGTCGTGCGGGCCCGCAACCAGTTCCTCCAGAACGCCACGGGGCTGAGCGCCAAGGAGCGCGTGAAGCGCGCGAAGAAGGCGGTGGCCGGCGCCGAGCAATGACGCGCGCGGCTCACTTCTTCTTCGTCGCCCCGTCCATGGGCTTGCTCTGGGCAGCCGCAAGGGCCTCGGGGTGCTCGGGCGTAGCCCCGCCGTGCGGGCTTAGCGCGGGCGCGAACTTGTACGCGTAGTGGATCACGCCGGCCTTGCCGTCCTCCCGCACCTTGCGGAAGACGTCCTTCACGCGCATCCCGATCTTGACGTCCTTGGGGTCGACATCGACGATCTGCGCGGTGAGCTTCACGCCCTCGTCCATCTCGATGAGGCCCACGACATAGGGGATCTGCGTTTCGAACCCCCGTGGGGCCTCGTGCACGACCGAGAAGGTGAACACCGTGCCGTTCCCCTTGAGCTGGAGCGGCGTGACCTTGCCAAGCGACTTGCGCCCACAGTTGTCGCACAGCACCCGCGGCGGGAAGAACACCTTCTCGCAGACGCCGCACTTCGAGCCGAGCCCGTTGTACCGCGACGCCTTCTCGCGCCAGAACCGTGCGCCCGCCATGTCAATTTCCCCCCTCGAGGACATGGACGACGCAAGTGCCGCCCGTGCCTCCCACATTGTGCGTCAGTCCAACGCGCGCGCCCTTCACCTGGCGTGCCCCCGCCTTGCCGCGCAGCTGCTGGACGATCTCCACGGCCTGGGCGATCCCGGTCGCGCCGAGCGGGTGGCCGCGCGCCTTGAGGCCCCCGGAAGTGTTGGTGGGGATGCGCCCGCCCAGCCCGGTGGCGCCGCTTTCGATGAATTTGCCGCCTTCGCCCTTCTTGCAGAGGCCGAGGTCCTCGACCGCGAGGATCTCGGCAATGGAGTACGAGTCGTGCAGTTCGGCGACCTGCACGTCATGCATCCCCTTGCCGGCCATCTTCAGGGCCGCCTCGCCGGCAGCGCGCGTGGCCGCAAGCGTCGTGATGTCGCGCCGCGCGGAGAGCGAGAGCGACGAGCCGGCTTGGCCCGACCCCGTGATCTTGATCGGCTGCTCGCAGATGCGCTTCGCCTTCTCCCACTCGCAGAGCACGAGCGCCGCCGCGCCGTCCGAGAACGGGGCGCAGTCGAACACGCCCAGCGGCTCGCAGACGGGGAGCGCGCCGAGCACCGTCTTCATGTCGACCGGGCTCTGGAACTGCGCGTCGGGGTTCATCGACCCGTGCTTGTGGTTCTTCACGGGGACGAGCGCAAGCTGCTCGCGCGTGGTGCCGTACTGGTACATGTGCCGCCTCGCGATCATCGCGTAGAGCGAAGGCAGCGTCGCACCGAAGAACGACTCCCACTCCTGGTCGACGGACCCCGAGAGCGTGTCGAGCGCTTCGTCGTCGCCCACGTCCGTCATCTTCTCGGCGCCCCCCACGACCACGATGTCGTAGAGGCCGCCGCGGATGCCCGCCCACGCCTCGCGGATGGCAAGGCCGCCCGAGGCGTCGGCCGCCTCCACGCGTGTGGCGGGGATGTGGCTGCCGGCAACGCCGACCCAGTCGGCGATGAGCGGCGCGATGTGCTCCTGGTTCAGGAACATCCCCGGCGACATGATCCCGACATAGAGCGCGTCGATGTCCTCCGAGGCGATGTTCGCGTCGTTGATCGCCTTGATCCCCGCTTCGAGGCCGAGGTCGCGCAGGCTGGCGTCCCAAATTTCGCCGAACTTGGTGATCCCCGCGCCGATGATCGCAACGTCCCGTGCCACCCTTGTCCCCCCTACTCGGCCATCAGGATCTTGCCGCGCAGCTTCGCGTACTCGGCGTAGCCGATGTAGTGCGCATCCGCGACCATCGCCTGCACCGTTTCCTCGGCCTTGCGCGCGATGCTCTTGATCCCGTCGGTCACCGTGATGTCGAAAGCGTCGGTGCCCGCGCCCGACCCGTAGGCGCACGCGAAGATCCGGTCGCCCGGCTTCGCCTTGTCGAGGATCGCGGCAAGCCCGAGCGGCATCGACCCGCTGTAGGTGTTCCCGATGAACGGCGTGAGCAGCCCGTCCTTGATCTGCTCGTCGGTGAACCCGATCTGCTTGGCGGCCCGCACCGGGAACTTGCCGTTGGGCTGGTGCAGCACGGCGTAGGTGTAGTCGGCCGCTTTCATGTTCACGTGCTCCATGCACATCTGCGCGGCCGCCGCCACGTGCCTGAAGTACGAGGGCACGCCCGTGAACCGCCCGCCGTGCGACGGGTAGTGCTGCCCCTCGCGCCGCCAGAAGTCCGGCGTGTCCGTCGTGAACGAGCACGTGTAGTTGATGTCCGCGATGAGGTCCTTGCAGCCGATGACATAGGCCGCGCCTCCCGCCGACGCGCTGTACTCCAAGGCGTCGCCGGGCGCGCCCTGCGAAGTGTCCGCGCCGATCGCGAGGCCCAGGTCGATGATTCCCGATTTGGCAAGGCCCATGGCGGCCTGCATCGCCGCCGTCCCCGCCTTGCACGCGAACTCGAAGTCGGCGGCCGTGAGGTAGGGGGCCGCCCGGATCGCCTCGGCGACAATCGTCGCCGTCGGCTTCACCGCGTACGGGTGCGATTCGCTTCCGACGTACACGGCCCCGATCCGCGCCGGGTCGATGTCCGCCTTGTACATGGCGCGGCGCGCTGCCGTGACCGAGATCGTGATGACGTCCTCGTCCCACCCGGGGACGCTCTTCGAATGAACGTTGAGGCCTTTGGCCATCGCGTCGCCGTCTTGGCCCCAGACCTTGGCAATCTCCTGCGTCCTGATCCGCTGCCGCGGGATGCACGCCCCATAGCTCACGATGCCGATCTTGTCCGAAGTCGGCACCGCCTACAGCCTCCCCAATTCCCCGAGGATTTGCTCCTGCTCCATGTCGGTGCGCACGAGCGGGATGCGCTCCAGCTCTGCGAGCTTGATCGCCAGCGGGTCGATCTGCCCGGGCTTGTGGAACACCACGACCGCGGGTTTCAGGGGGTGCGCCCGGATCGCCACCATCGGCGAGCGGCCGTACTCCACGCTCGAAAAGATCAGCGCCCGCTCCGTCGACCACCCGTACACCTTCAGGTAGTCGAACGACGAAAGCTGCATGATCGCCTTCACCGAGTCCAGCATCGTAAATCCGTACAGGTCGCGCTCCAGGTTGTCCGGGCAGGCCAAGACCGTCCCCCCAATCACCTCGATCAGCCGGCGCGCCGGGATGCCCACCGGGAATTCGCGGATTCCAAGGATCGAGTCGTCGCGTGCCGATACGCCGTATTTCTTGAGAACCCTCGACCCACGCTGGATGTCGATATCGATGAGCCCGTCGACGATGCGCCGAATCGAATCAACGCGGGGCGACCGGCGTCGCCCTCCTTCGTAGTCCGAGATGACCGACGGGGAGAGCTTCAGGTGGCGAGCCAGATCCTGCTGGGAGATCTCGAAAGTGGACCTCCACTTCTTGATCGTCGACCCCGGGTTTGCCGAGAGCGTAATCTCGCCGGCGATCTTTTCAGAAAGCTCTGTCCGCATCGGAGATCGCAGTTTGGGTCACTGGCGCGGGGCTATTTGACACTTCTGTTTCGCCGATGCGAAATTCGGCATTTAGCGAAGCACCGCTCACTTTGGGGGCCGAACGACCCTAGCCGCCCGCGCAATCGCGCCGCGACTTTCCCCCCACATCCGGGGTGCAAAATAAGGGCTTCCCCAGCGCCGGCCCATGCCTTGTGACACGCTCCTTGGTTATTCGCACGTAATGGCATCCGCGAAGCCCGCCATGTGGCTTAACTACAAGAGGCACGCAAACCATGAATCGCTGCTCTGGGGGGCCGGGGCGATACCCTATGCTGCATTACTCCACGCGCCGCCGCCACGCGGCCACCACCGTCCTTTCGTTCTCGGTCCTGTTGGGCGCAGCCCTCCTTGCCGCGACCTCTACTTCCTTTGCGAGTACTCCCACCACGGGCGCCTGGATCTTCCCAACCTCGCACCGCACCGACGCGGTCGCCGACTCGCTTGCAGACACGTTCTACACCGCCGACAGCAGCGACGCATGGCTGCAGGACTCGTTCTTCGCCGACTCGCAGGCCGACTCGGCGTCCGTGTCTATCGACCTCTACAACCCGACCTCCGCGCAGCTCTTCAATGTCCAAATCTTCGCGGCCTACTCCGTCGATGACCTCAGCCTGGTCAATTCGATCAACTTCTCGGGCGGCGACAGCGGCGACCTCTCGTACTCCGGCACCGACCTCCAGTCGGGCGGCACGCCCCAAATGGCCGGCGGCGTAGCAATCGACACGCACGACGTGTACCCGGCCTACTTCGTGTCATATGGCGTCGGCAACCTCGCGGCCGGCGCGTCGAACATCCGCACGATCATGATCGATGTGTCGGGCGACTTTGCAGGTGGGCTCATCGTCCACCTCGACTACACCGCCGAGGACGCGAGCGGCACCGGCGTCTCGGGGCCCTTCGAGGCCGACATGAACATCTTCGAGAACGGGGAGGCGCCGCCCGCATGCGAGCCCCCAACGCTCACGCTGACGGCCGTGAACTTCGGCAAGTCGCCGATCGCCGGCAGCAACTTGACAATCACCTACGCGGCCAACGCCTCGGATTGGGAAGTGCAAGCCAAGGGCCGTGTGGTTTCCGCCGATGAGGAGGCATCCTCCCCGGTGGACGGCGCGACCGTCGAGCTCCAGGACGCCGACGCGACCATTGCAGACGGCGAGCGCGTGGTGCGCGTGAACATTACCTTCGCGCTTTCGCCCCTGCTCCTGGCGGGCGACACGGTGCAGGTCGGCGCGCTGCTTACGGGCGAAGCGTGCGGCGAAACCCTGACCGCGTCTTCGTCGATCAACGTGAAGGTCGGCGGGACTGCCGGCGGCCACGCGCACTCGGCCGCTTGGTGGGAAGAGCAGGCCGAAAAGACGAAGCAGGGCAACAAGAAGGCCGAATTCAGCAAGGCGGATTTCGAACTCCTGCTCGAGCGCGCGGCCCTCCACTCAAGCGTGTTTGCGTGGGGCCCCTGGAGCGGGGATTCGCCCTCGGGAGGCACCGACAGCGGATCGGTCGACATCGGCTCCCTTGCCAAGGCGATGAAGGTGCTCGACAAGGAAACGAGCGAATCCAAGAAGGTCCGCGGCGCCGAAGCGCAGGACCTCGCCCTGTGGCTCAATGTGGCCGCAGGCGCGCTCAACCTCGACTCCTCCCTCGAGATCCGGGAGCGGCACCAGCACTCGCGCAGCGCGCACAGCGACTTCGGCGACCACGTGGGGATGAACACGCTGCCCTCAGCGTACGACACCCCCGGCGAGGTCCTCGCCTTCCTCGAGAAGCAGATCAAGGATTGGCAGGACGGCCAGGGGGCCTCTAAGATTGACCTGAAACTGGCCCGGCGCCTCGCCAAGGCCGTGAACCAGGAATGGCTCGTCCTCGCGTAGGGCCGCCCCGGTTTACACCGGTTCACCCAAGGTTTATGACCACTCAGGCCGAAGGCATCAGGCTATGCGGGGCCGCGCGATCACGGTACTGGCCGCCCTTGTGATGCTGGCGCCCATCGCTGGCTCCGGCCTCTCGGCGGCGCCGGGTCCCGGCCCGTCCCCCGCGGGCGCGCGCGCCGATGCGGGTCCTCTCCTGCCTGACAGCCCGTGGTGGGAGCGCACCGTCCTTGACGCCGACGGCTCGGGCATCCACGACTCGCTCGAGGCGCTGCGCGCCGCCGCGTTCCCGGTCGTCGTAGTCGTCGATTACGAGGTCGCGCCCGGCGAGGGCCATGTCGGCGCGCTCTCCCGCATCGGGCTCGACGTCGGCGTGGTGCTCCCCTACCTCGGGGCCGTGTCCGCCGTCGCCCACTCGATGGCGGAGGTCCGCGCCGCGGCCGGCCTGCCCGAAACGGTCATGGTCGAAATGGGTGGGCGGCCCTACGGCGACCTCGATGTCGCCAACGCGGCCCTGAAGGCGCGCGAGTCGCCGGAGTACTCCCCGAACACCGCGTGGGAGGCCTACCACGTTACGGGCAAAGACGTCGTAATCGCAATCATGGACACCGGCGTCGACAACGAGCACCCCGGCATCGTCGGCAAGTGGCTCGGCGGCGTCGACGTGTCGAAGCCCGAGTCGCGGCTCACCCCGCGCGATGGCACCTTCGACGCCGACGACACGCAAGGGCACGGCACCTCCGTCACGGGGATGGCGATGGGCACCGGCGCTCCCGACGGCACCTACGCGGGGCTTGCCCCCGGCGCATCGCTCGTCGACCTGCGCATCGGCACGAAGCTCGGCGCCGCCCCGGGCGAAGGGCCGCAGAACGTCTACGACGCCACCCTGCAGGGCATCGACTGGGCCATCCGCTTCCACACCCATGCGTGGGGCGGCGGGCCCCCGGGCATCGACGTCCTCTCGCTCTCCTGGGGCAACAACGTCGGCGGCTCCTCCGACGGCTCCGACGTATACTCGCGCGGGATCGACAAGCTCGTGCAAGCCGGCATCATCGCGGTCATCGCGGCGGGCAACGCGGGGCCCTCGAACGACGGCTTCGACGGCCTCGGCGCCTCGAGTTACGCCATCACCGTCGGCGCCACCGACGACCTCAACACCATCGACCGCACCGACGACGCGATCGCGTCCTACTCCTCGCGCGGCCCCCGCAAGGACAACAACGACGGCTACCCGTTTGACGAACTGAAGCCCGACATCTCCGCGCCGGGCACCGACATCATAAGCGCGGAGTTCGACCAGTTCGGCGACGGGTCGGGCAACGGCTACGGCCCCCGCGGGTCGGGCACGAGCTACGCGACGCCGATGGTCTCGGGCATCGTCGCCCTCATGTTAGAAGCGAACCCCGACCTGCGCGAAAACTGGCGCATGGTCAAGGAGATCCTCACGCACACGGCCGAGCGGCGTGGCGAGGCGAGCCTGCCGGACCTCGACCCGTACTGGAACAAGGACTTCGGCTACGGCATCGTCGATGCGTACGCGGCCGTCGGGATGGCCAAGTCACTCGTCGGCATCGTCGACACCGTCGACCCCGAACTGCAGGCCTTCGTCGTCAACACCTCGGCCAAGGGCGCCGCGGTCAAGGATTCGCTCACCATCGACGGCGTGGCGTACGCCAAGAAGGGCACGGTCGAGGAAGTTTGGATGCAGGTCGACGACGGGGCATGGCTGCGCGTGGCCACGCCCGGCACCGGCAACCAAAGCGCCTTCAGCGCCACGGTCGACACGCGCGGGTTTGCCGACGGCAACCACACGGTGCGCGTGCGCGCGACCTCGCAGGGCGTGAATTCGCTCGTCGACACGACCATGTTCCGCGTGGTCGGCGCTGACGCGAAGCCTGTTGCCATTTCGGCGGGCAGCCTCACGTTCCTGATCGCCGCCGTCGCGGTCGCCATCTTCGTCGTGTTCAACGTCCGCAAGACCGTCTTGCGCCGCCGTGAGGGCCACGCGCAGCCGCCCCGCGAAAGCTTCTAATGGGGCAAGGGGTTGCGAGCCTCCCCGTGGGTCCGTGGGGTAGCTTGGTCCATCCTTGGGGGTTCGGGACCTTCAGACGCCAGTTCAAATCTGGCCGGACCCATTTTTTCGTCCCGCGAGCGTAGCGTGGATTATTCGGCCGCTTGCGCACGCGGAGGCGCGGTGAACGTCAGGTCGGCCCACGGCCCCTTCCCGAGGGGGACGGCGGCGGCGCGCACAAACTCGCAGGCCGCGCGGCTCTCGAGCTTTGCGCGCTCGAAGGACGACACGGCGCGGCCACGGCAGGCCCCAAGTGCGGTGTCCCAAGCGGCTTGCGATGTGCCCCACGCCGCCGCGTGCGCCGCGGCGTCGGCCACAAGCGCGCGCAGGAAGATTTCCCATGAAGGGCGTAGCCCGACGCGCCGGACCGTCGCCAGAATCTCTTCCAGCGCGGCCGTGTCGCCCGAAGCGGCCGCCGCGTCTACTCCTTCGCGCACGAGGCCCGTGAGCATCTGCGCCGCTGCGTCCTTGGAGACGAGCGCGAGGTGGTCCTCCGGGTCGAAGATCCGAAGCGCGCGCAGCACCGGGCGCGGGCTGGCCAGCGCGCGCGCGGCGCCGGCCGCTCCCAAAGCGAGGTCGGCCGGCGCCACACCTTCGCGGCGCGCCTTCGCCATCGGGTCGAACGCGTCCCCGCCGGGGAGCGCGCTGCGCACGAAGAGCGCGGTCGCAAGGCCGACGCGAGCGGCGGGCTTCACGCCGGCAAGCGCAGCGACGGCCGCTTCCGCAAGGGCCGCCGCGCGCGCGGCGTCGCCTTCGCGGGCCACCGTCCCCGCCAAGCAGGCGACGAGCACGCCGTCCACCTGCGCGTTCTTGGGCGAAAGGTGCGCGGCCACCTCTTCGGCGCACGCGGCAAGGGGGCGGCCCCCCGCCCGCATTCCTTCGAGCGCAAGCGCGCCCGCCAGCCGCTCGCCTTCGGCAAGCGCCTCGGCCGAAGCGCCGCCGTGGGCGCCAACGCCGACGCTCTCTTGCGTGCGCGCCACGACTTCGCTTGATTTTGCAACGGCAACCGCGCGCAGGATGAGCGGGAACGCCGGCGCCGCCACGGCATCGGCAAGTTCGGCCTCTAGGGCCGCGGCCGCCAGCAGCCGGCCGCCGTCGCCTGCTGCCTCGGCCTGGAGCAGCAGCCGCTCGGCGATGAGAGCCCGCAACGGCGCGTCGCGCGGCACATCGCGGATCCACCCAAGCTCGACGCGCGCCCCCCCGGCGGCCGCCCAGCCGCGCGCCTTCGTGTAGGCCGAAACGGCCGCGCCGCCCTCCGCGCTGCCGCCCCGCGCGTCCGCTGCCCAAAGCGCCACGCGCATGGCCAAGCCCTTCCGGCCCGCCGCGTCAAGCGCCTTGCGCGCGTGCTTCGCCAGGTCGCCGTCCTTCGAAAAGAAGGGAGCCGGGTCCACCGTCCGCGAGGCGTGCAGCGCGAGGCTGACGCGCGCCGCGTCTTTCGCATCCTTGCCCCGCACGCCCTCGGCCGCTTTGAAGGCAAACGCGACGGCGTCGCTTGCGCTTTGCACGCCCCCGGCATCCAGATGCATCGGGATAATCCCCGCCCCCCGCCGTCAGAGCCCCGGTTGACCCCCACCATGCATTCATATGGCCGGCAAAGAGAAAGGTGCCCCGGGTAACTCGGGGGAACTCCCATGTCAGGCCGATCTCTCACCTTGCAGCGCACCGTTGCGACCGCTTTCCTGATTCTTTTCGCCGGGACTGCCCTTGCGCCGCTTGCCGCCGCCGGCTCCAACGAAACCTCCCCCGTCCGCCTCGACGCCATGGACGTCTCCGTGCGCATCGACCACCACTACGCCGTCACGACCGTCACGCAGACCCTCACCAACCCCTCCTCCGACGCCTACGAGTTCTTCGCGACCATCGCCGCCCCCGAATTCTCGTTCGTCACGCGCCTGGCGCTTGAAACCGGCGGCGCCGTGTACGAGTCCCGCGTCGAGGACGCCGCCGCCGCGCGCGCCGCGTACTCGGCCGGCACCGACAACGGGGCCGCCGCCATCGTCGAAAGCCGCGACACCAACAACTACCAGGTCTCGCTGAACATCCCCGCCCACACCACGGTCATCGTCCACCTCGGCTACGAAGAGATGGTGCTCCGCGTCCACGGCGCTTACAGCTACCGATTCCCGCTCCTCGCCTCCACCGGCGGCCGCTCGGTCGGCGCGCTCACGCTTAGCGCCACCCTCACCGGCAGCGCGCCGATCCTCACCGCCGAGACGAGCCACGGCCAGGTCGACTACCCCTCCTCCACCGGGTTCACGATCTTCGCCTCCTCCCACTACGACATCCCGGCCTACGACTTCGGGTTCACCTGGACCGAAGGCCAGCCTGCGGGCGCAGGCAGCCTCATCACCCACGCCACCGCCGACGGCGGCTCGTTCGTCCACGTCTTCTCCGCCGAAGGCGCGGGCCTCGGCTCCTCGCCGGTCCCCAAGGACATCGTGTTCGTCATCGACGTGTCCGGCTCCATGGACGAGAGCCTCCCCCAGGTCAAGCAGGTGTTCGCCTCCATCATCGGCGACCTGCGCCCCGCCGACCGCTTCGATGTCGTCGCCTTCTCCGACAGCATCTGGCAGTGGTCGATTTCCATCCAAGACGCGTCGCCTGCAAACCTCAACAGCGCGCAAACGTGGGTCAACGCCCTCAACGTCCAGTCGGGCACCGACATCGACCTCGGCCTTGCTCTCGGCGCGTCGCTGCTCCCCGTCGAGCCCAAGCGCGCCCCCATCCTCGTCTTCCTCTCCGACGGCGAAGCCACCGTAGGCGAGACGCGCAGCGACGTGATCCGCTCCAACCTGTTCAACCACAACCTGGCCCACGCGTCGGTCTACACGCTCGCCTTCGGCCCCCACTCCGACTACGCCCTCATGCAAGCGCTCGCCCTCGAGAACAACGGCGAGGTCCGGCGCATCTGGCTCGGCCAGGACGCCCCCGAACAGATCCGCGGCTTCTACGACACGATCTCCACGCCGCTGCTGCGCGGCGTGTCGGTGCAGTACACCGGCGACGTCAAGGATACGCCAGCCGCGAACTTCGCCACCGCCTTTGACGGCTCGGACCTCCTCTCCGTCGGCCAGCTTGCCCCCGGAGCGAAGTCGGTCACCGTCACCATCACCGCACAAGGCGCCGACGGCCCCGTCACCTTCACGCAGACATTCGACGTCGCCTCCACGGAGGCCGGAGCCTTCGTCGCGCGCGCCCGCGCCTACGAGCGCATCCGCGCCCTCGAAGGGCCCGCGCTGCTCGGGGACAGCGCCGCCCGCGCCGAGATCGTCTCGCTTGCCCTTTCCAACAAATTCGTCACGCCCTATACCTCGCTCGTCGTCGTCCTGCCCGCGTCGCTCGACCCCCGCGGCTCCGACGTCCATCAGCCGCTCCTCATGACCACCTCGTCCGCCCTCCGGTCTTCGCCCTCCACGCCCTCCACGGCCTACGCCCCCAACTCCTCTAGCCGCGCCGCCCCCGGGCCTGACGCGCTGCTTGCCGGCGCGGCCCTTGCAAGCTGCGCGTTAATTCTGTCCCGCCGCCGGCTGCCGAACTAGCGCGCTCCCTTCACGTTCAAGTCCTAGC
>JBGPJF010000073.1:0-10929 GCA_041485285.1 Thermoplasmata archaeon
CGAGGTCTACTGGGGCGTCCCGGGTATTGCCGGCGCTGCCCTCGTCCTTGCGGTCCTTGCGGTCGTTGTCCGCTATGTAACGCCGGGCCCCCCCCGCACCGCGCTCCTCGTCCTTGTGGCCGCCGCGTTCACGTACTGCCTTGGCGACGGCCTCTCGCGGCTTGCCGCCGCCGCGGGCGCCGTCGACGACGCGCGCGCGTGGTTCACGGTCCGGTTCTTCGGCATCATGATCGTCCCTCCGGCGTTTGTCCACATGGCCGGCGCAACGACCCCGCTGCACAAGCGCACGTGGTTCCGCCCGGCGCTCCCGCTCTTCTACACCGGCGCCCTCGTCTGCATCCTCGTCCGCGCGGGCACGAAGCTCATCATCGCCGATGTGCAGATCCAAGACCAGCTGCTCGTGGCAACGCCCGGCCCGGCCTACGGCGCCTTCGGCTTGTACGGCCTTGGCGTTTCGCTGGCCGCCAGCCTCGTGTTCCTCCGCCACGCGCGCACCGCGCCCACCGCGGCCGAGCGCTCCACGGCCCGCCTCGGGGCCGCGGCCACGATCATGCCCTTTGGCGCCGGGGCGCTCTACCTCACGCTCGTCTACCGGGGCGCCTCCCCCACGCTCGACCCGATCGTCCCGTTCCTGGCGGCGTCCGTCGTGATCTTTGCGGGGATCATGTTCACGCGCGAGGTCCCCGCGGCAACGCTTGCGGCGATGCGCACGATCTTTGCAAGCCTCCCCGACGGCCTCGTCATCGCCGACCGCCGCGGCCTGGTCACGTTCTCGAACCCCGCGGCAGCCGCGATGCTCTCGGTGGGGGGCGTCGGCCTCGAAGGCGAGCCGCTGCAAAGCGCGCTTGGCCGCGCAGCGCTTCCCGAGGACGCGCGCTTCCGCCTCAAAGAGGCGGCAAGGCGCATCGACCGCGGCGAGGATCGCCGCATCACGCTCGACATCGAGGTCTCCGGTCCGCCGTCGCGCGCCTTCCATGTGACGGTAGCCATGGCCGAGGTCGGGGGCCTGCGCCGCGCCGGCAAGGGCCCGGACGCGGGGCGCGACCGCTTTACATTCCTCGCGATCCACGAGGAGACCGACGCGCGCTCGCGCGAAATCCTGCTGTCGCGGGCAAGCGAAGTCAAGGACCTGTTCATCTCGATGATCGGCCACGACCTCAAGGCGCCCCTGAACGCCATCTCCGGCTACGGCGAACTCATCGCGCTCGACGCGCAGGGCGCGCCGGACAGCCTGGCCGTCTACCGCTACGCCCAGTCCATCCTGGGCTCGGCCCGCCAGATCCAGCTGATGATGGAGAACGCGCGCCTCTTCTCGCGCCTCGTGGACCCCCAGGACATCCTGCGCTCGCGCGAGAGCGTCGACCTGCCGGCCCTCGTCCAGAAAGAGGTCGGAAACCTCCAACAGGCGGCCGAGCGCAAGGGCGTCGCCGTCGAAGTGACCGTCGCGCCTAGCGCCGAGCACCTGCGCGTGTTTGCGGCCCCGATCGTCCGCAGCGTGTTCCAGAACCTCATCGACAACGCCGTCAAGTACACGGCCGAAAAGACGCGCGTGGGCGTCCGCGTCGCCCGCGAGGGGTCGTTTGCCGTGGTCGAAGTCAGCGATGAGGGCCCGGGGATTCCGACCGACAAGCGCGAGGCGGTGTTTCGCCGGTTCACGCGCCTCGAGCAGACGCGCACCAAGACGGAGGGCCTGGGGCTCGGCCTTGCCATTGCCCGCCAGCTCGTCGAGCTCCACGGCGGCACAATCACGCTCACCGACCGGGGGGACGGCAAGGCCGGCGTGAGCTTCGGCGTGCGCTTGCCCGTGGAGGCGTCGGGAGCCGGCGACCTGCCGGAAGGGAACCTGGCTCAAGCCGACGGGAAGAAGGAGTAGCCCCGGGCAGATTCGAACTGCCGTCGCAAGGTCCAGAGCCTCGCATGATTGACCGCTACACTACGGGGCTTTTGTGGGCGAGGAGTTGCTCGCACCCGGCTTTCCAGATTTAGGGGTTTCGGTGGAGCCTGGCTCATCCTTGGGCCGGCCCTTCCCGCCCTCCTTCGGCTTGCCGTTGCGTGCGCTGAAGGAACTCACCGGCAAGCTCGCGGGCTCTTCGGCCTCGCGCGTGAGGCTGCGCGCAAGCGGCTGCAGGAAGTCGGTGGCTGCGGTGCCGCGGTGGCGGTAGAGGACGACGGGGCACTTCGACGACTTGGCAATCTCCTCTTCGCCGCGCCTTGCAATGACCTTGCGGGCAAGGCCCGGGGGACTGCCGATGATCAGCAGGTCGAAGCGGTCGGACTCGCCGATGACCGCGGAGGTCGTCGAGAGGCTCACGATCGTGCGCACCGTCGTGTCGAGGCCGAGGCCGTGGAGGTGCTCCACGATGGCTTCGACATCGTCGTCGGGCTCCGCGCGCTCCCGCTGCGAACTCACAATGCGCAGAACGGTGACGGTCGCGGGGTGGTCGCGCGTGAGGGCGGCGGCAAGGTCCGCCGCGGGGCGCACGTGGCGGTGGGGGCCGGAGAGCAACGCGATGCGGCGGAACTGGGACGGTTCCCAGGCGACGCGCGTGCGCACGACCGCGACATCGCAGGGCGCTCGGACAAGGAGCGCGTCGACGGTGCCCCCGAAGATCGCCTTGCGGGTCTTCGTCGAACCGCGCCACCCGACGAAGATGAGGTTGACGTTGTCTTCGCGCGCCTTCTCCGCGATGGCGTTCTCGATCTCGTGGGAGACGAGCAACGTGGCCGACGCGTCGATGCCGCTGCCGGCGAACCCGAGCAGCCCCTCCACCATCTTGACGTCGAAGGACGTGTCGATCTCGGAAGCCGCCCAGATCGGGGTAGTGCGCGGCACGGGGATCACGCGCATGACCGTGAGGTGGCCGTTGGAAGCGCGGACGACCATGGAGGCCATCTCGACGATTCCCTTCTCCCGCGGGGAGGCGGCGGGGACAAGGACGTGGTAGCGCTCCGCGGGGATCGTAGGCCCCTCCTTCGCGTATCCGGCGGGCGCCGGCGCGGGGGCCGGCTCCACCTCGCTGCGGTGGATGAGCGCGTAGACGACGACCCCGAGGGCCGACCACCCGACGGCGATCCCAAGCGCAAGCGGGCTGTAGCTCGCGAGCGGGACGAGGACGACGACCTTCCCGCAGATGGCCACGAGCGGGCGGATGTCGCTGCGCCGCCGGGGGAACCTGGCGGCCACGCGCGGGTCGATCCGCCGCAGGCGCAAGAACGACGCGTTGACCATGATGAAAAGCAGGAGGAACATGATCCCGGCGGCGGCCGCGATGTCCTGGAGCGGGACAAACAGGGCGGTGCCGATGATGGCGACCCCGCTTACGCGGATGGCGACGTAGGGCGTGCGCCGGCGGCGGTGGATCTTGCCGAAGGCCTTCGGGAGCGTGCCGTCCCTTCCCATGGCGAAAGCGACGCGCGAGGCCGAGAAGATCGTGGCATTGAGCGCGGAGAGCGCACCGGCCAGCAGCGCTCCCACGAGGATGAGCGCGCCGCCCGCCCCCAAGAAATCGCCGCCCGCGCGGATGATCGAGGCGTCGCCCTGGTGCACGACCTCGCTTGGCCCCTCGCCGAGGAGGGAGATCCCGACCAGGAGGAGGTAGAGGGCGGTCACGACGATTATGCTGATGTAAATGGCGCGGGGAATCGTGCGTTCGGCGTTCTTCGTCTCTTCCGCCGACTGCGCGACGACTTCGTAACCTTCGAAGGCGATGGCCAGCACGCCGGCGGCAACAAGGATCGACCATGGGCTTGCCGCCCCGAACGACCCGAACGGGTCGCCCACGCGCGCGCGGCCGCCGAGGGCAAAGATGAGCCCGGCGATCGAAAAGGCGCCGAACACGACGAGCTGGATGATCGTGACGACCGCCTCGGTGCGGGCCGTGAGCACCGTGCCCCGGTCGTTGATGATGACAAAGACGGCGGCCACCGCCGCGCCGATGAGGCTCTGGGCGATCGGGATCATGGCGCCCGGCCAGATCTCCCCGATGAGGAACTGGATGCCGCCGGCGAAGATGATGATGTAGAAGGCGCACGCGATGGAGTGGCCGAACCACGAAATCCACCCGGCCGTGAACCCCGCGCGGCGCGAGAACGCCTGACGGACCCAGAGGTAGCCGCCCCCCGCTTCTTGGAGGAGGCCGCCAAGCTGCGCGTAGGTCGATGCGGTGAGGAAGCAGATGCCGCCGGCGATCAGGATCGAGAGCATCACCGCGGGCCCGGCGATCCCGACCGTGACGGCGGCAAGCGAGAAGATCGAGGCACCAATCATGGTGCCGATTCCAATCATCGTGGTGTCGAAAAGGCCCAAGTCGCGGCGGAGCGCTATCTCTAGGACCCGGCGGCGAGGCCGGTGCTCATCGGTGGGGGCGGGGGGCGAATCGGGTGGAGCCACGGGGGGTCAATGGCCCCTGGATCGCGCCCCTGTATTTGACGGGTTCCCCTGCGGGATTAGAGCGGATAGTGGGGGGGCCAGGCTCCCCGGACAATCGTCATTTGGCCGTGCCCACGTCGGCGAAACGCCGAAGGACGAACGTGGGGTCAAGCGAGGCGATGAAGTACCCGGCGCGGGGCCCGCGGTCCTTCCCGATGAGGGAGAGGTAGGCGGCGCCAAACGCCTCCTTGGGGGGCAGGCCGCAGGCCTTCGCCGTTTCAAAGACCGAGTTGTGGATGGCTTCGGGGTTCCAGGCCTCGCGCTTGAGGGCGGAAGCGAGGGCGTGGAGGTACGCGCGGCCCGGCGGCTCGATGCGCGCAAGCGGCACCTGCGCGAGGTCTTCGATGACGGTGAAGCGGTCTTCGGGGGGAACATAGCGCTCGACAAAGCGCCGCGCAAGGGCCGAACGCGCGTGCAGGCGCTCGGCCGCGGGGCCCGCTTGGGGGGCCGCAAAGCCTGCGCGCAGCAAGGCGCGCTGCAGCGCGTCGTCGCCCTTGACCACTTGCGCGAGCGTGATGAGGTGGCCGAAGGGCACGAGGTCGGGCGCCGTCGGGGTCGACGCGTGGACGCGCGACAGCACGCAGGCGCGCGTCATCTCCTCGGCGTCTTCGCGCGGCGAGGGGGCCGTGCGCCCGTCGGCGATCGCCTGGGCGCGCTCGTACTCCTCGGCAAGCGGCTGGAGCTTCGATGCGGGGTCGAAATCGCGGTGCTTGTTGGGGTCGATGCGGAAGAAGAAGAACCGGACCACCTCGGGGGGCAGGACTTCGAGCAGCGCGCTGACGGGGATCACGTTCCCCTTGGACTTCGACATCTTGACGCCTCCCACGAGGATGTATTCGTAGAGGATCGGCAGCGGCGGCGGGTACCCGTACACTTCGCGCGAGATGACCTCCGAGGTATCGTACGACCCCCCTGCGGCGGAATGCTCCTTGCCAAACGGTTCGCAGGTCACGCCGAGAATCTTCCAGCGCGCGGCCCATTCGGCGCGCCAGGTGAGTTTCCCCTGACGGAGCGTCGCCGTGCCTTCGTGGCCGCAGCCGGCCATGTCTTTCTTGCCGGCGACGCCGCCCCCGCAGCGGTAGCGCACGTTGGCGCCCTCGAGCCCCAGCGCGTCGGTGGTGGCGATGCGCCCGCAGTTGCCGCAGATCGCGTCGAACGGGATCCAGCCGGGCGCCTTCTTCGACTTCGCGACGGCCACGAGGATCTCACGGACCACCTCCGCCTTCTCGAAGGCGAGGGCGATGGCGTCGTCGTACTCCCCCGCAGCGTACATGCGCGACCCGCGCTTCTCGATGGGCGTGATGCCAAGCGCCTTCAGCGAGGTGAGGAACGGCTCGATGAAGTGGTCGGTGAACCCCTTGTGGCACCCGTCCGGGTCGGGCAGCGCGCACACAGGCTTCCCGAGGTGCTCGGAAAACGAAGATGGCAGCTGCTCGGGGACGGCCCGCAGCGGGTCAACATCGTCGGCGATCCAGATGACCTCGGCCTTGGCGCCCTTTTCGTGCAGCGCGCGCGCGACCCCGTCGGCGTAGATCACGTCGCCCGCGTTGCCGATGTGGATGAGCCCGGAGATGCTCGTCCCCGACGCGATGCGGTGCTTGTCGCCCCGTTCGAGGAGTTTGTTTGCCGCCACATCGGCCCAGTGCACGGCGGTTTCCCCCGCTCCCCGAAAGGGGGGTCCCCATTAGAGCGCGCGCGCACGGATGAGGCCGCGCAGCGGGACGCCGCCGATCGCGTCGAGCGCCGACTTGTTCACAATGACGAGGGCAAGCAGCGGCGTGCCGCGGGCGTCCTTGATCGTCTGGATGGCGTTTTCCATGGTCTGGCCGGTGCCGAGCACATCGTCGACGATGACGACCTTCTTGTTCTCGACGCTGGCGTAGTTGGCGGAGAAGAGCCCGACCTTGACATCGCCGCCGACATGGGGGCGGTGGATGACGAAGTCGCACTCGAGGGCCTCCGAGATGTACGCGGCGATCGGGATGCCGTTGATGGCGATCCCGACGACCGCGTCGCACTCCTCCTCCATCGCGTCGAGCTCTTCGAGGATCACGTCGGTCATGAGGTCGGCGAGGAGCTTGATCCGCGCGCCGTTCACCCCGATGGAGCGCCACCCGATCTTCACATCCGGGGGCGCGCGCTCGCGCGTGGAGGGCGACTGGGTAAGGAGCCACTCGATCGTGTTCGACGAGAGGTTGAGTTCCTGGGCGATTTCCGGCTGCGTGAGCCCTTTCTTCTTGAGGTCCAGTGCCTTCTGGACGAGGGCTTCAATTCCGGTGGTCATGTGTTCCCCGTTTCATCGGCGCGGGCGTATAAATACGCTCTTGAGCACCCGTTCGGGGGAGCCCGTTCACAACATCCGCAAACCCGTTTGCAAGAACGCGCGGGCGCGGCAAGTCATCACGCCGGAGGCGCCGGCCAGCTCAAGGGCGCGAGCGAGCGGGACGCTCTCCGCGGCGCCAAGTTCGCGTGGGAGCGTGACGATGGCCGGCACGCCCGCGGCCTTGGCGGCGGCAAGCGCGGGGGCCGTTGCGTCGGCCGCGCGCGCCAGCAGGAATTTCGGGTTGAGGCGGTCGAGGGCCACGGGCTCCGGCCCTGAGAAGACGAGGCGCAAGGGGACGGCAAGCGGAATCTCGGGGTGGCCGCTTGCAAGCTCCTGGAGGACGAGGGCCGAGGGCGAGGCGACAATGGCTTTGTCGAGCATGTCGTCCGCTTTGAGCGAAAGGATAAGCTCGTCGACGAGCTCGGGGCGCGTCTCTTTGAAATCCACGATGAAGCGCGCCGTGCCCTTGATCGACGCGAGCGTCTCGTTGAGCGTGGGCACCTTGCGGCCCCGGTGTTCTTCGCCAAGCCATGCTCCTGCATCGAGTTCACGGAGGTTGCGCAGCTTGATCTCGGCGAGGCGGCCCGCGCCGTCGGTGGTCCGTTCGAGGCGCTCATCGTGCATCAGCACGAGGCGCGCGTCGCTGGTTGCGCGGACATCGAATTCGATCATGTCGCAGCCAAGCTCGATGGCGGCGGCGAGCGCGACGATCGTGTTTTCGGGCAGGTTGTCCGACAGGCCGCGGTGCGCGGCGATGAGGAGGGCCATTTGCTCACCTCACGGGGACGGGACGTCCGGCTCGAGCTCGACCAGGACATCGCCTGCCGATGCGACCGCCCCGGGCGTTGCCGCAAGCGCGGCGATCTTGCCGTCCACAGGCGCGACGAACTCGTTCTGCATCTTCATCGCTTCAAGGGTGAAGAGGAGGTCGCCCTTGGCGACCTGCTGTCCGGCGGCGACGCGCACGGCGACAATTCGCCCGGGCATCGGCGAGGTGACCTTGACCCGTCCCGGGTGGGGGCCGCGCAAGGCTCCCGCCGCCTGGCCGCTCCCGCGCCGGACTTCAACGCGCAGGCGCTCGCTGCGGAGCGTCACGTAGTCTTCATGGGGCCGGGCGGGCCGCGGCGGCTCGAGCCAGAGGTCGTAGACCGCCCCGTCGAGCCGCAGGCGCAGGAGGTCGCCCTCCAGCCGGGCCTGCGCTTCGCGTTCTTTCCCGCCGTCGACGCGGACGCGGAACTTCGTAAACCCGGCGTTCCCGGTCCCTTCCGGCGACACGTCGATCAGCCGTTCTTTGTCGAAGGCCGCCGCCCTAAAGTTCAAGGAACCACCCCCCGCCAGCCGGGCCGTACGCGTCCCGGAGCGGTCCGCCCGGCCGAGCCTTCGCCGGAACGACCGCGCGCACCGCCGAAGGGCGCAGAAAACGGGCCGCGACCGCCCCGACGGCGGCCGCCTCTTGGGCTTCCTCGGAGGGCGGTGGGATGGCCCCCATCTTCCCGAGGGTCGCCGTCGAATACTGGCCCGAATAGAACGCGGCCTGGTTAAGTGCGAACCGGTGGAACGGGATCGTGGTGGCGATGCCGGTGACCACAAACGAGTCGAGCGCGGCTTGCATCCTCCGGATGGCTCCCTCGCGGCCATCGGCGTGCACGATCAGTTTCGCAACGAGCGAGTCGTAGTAGGGCAGCACTTCGCCGCCGGCTTCAACGCCCGCGTCGACGCGCACGCCGGGCCCGGACGGCGGCGAGAACCGCAGCACGCGCCCCGGGCTTGGAAGGAAGTTCGCGCGCGCGTCCTCCGCATTGATGCGGCACTCGATGGCGTGCCCGCGCAAGTGAATTCCTTCTTGCGCCGGCAAAGCGGAATCGCCCGAAGCAAGCCGCAGCTGCGCCTTCACGAGGTCGAGGCCCGTCACGGCCTCGGTGACGGGGTGCTCGACTTGCAGTCGCGCGTTGACCTCGAGGAAGTAGTGCTTGCCGTCCGCGACCAGGAATTCAACGGTCCCGGCGGAGCGGTACCGTCCCGCTTTCGCCGCGCGGACGGCGTCGGCGTGCAGGCGCGCCCGCAGCTCCTCGTCCAGGTTCGGCGCGGGGCTCTCCTCAATGAGTTTCTGGTGGCGCCGCTGCATCGAGCAGTCGCGTTCGAACAGGTGGGTGGCGCCCCCGCGCCCGTCGCCGAAAATCTGGACCTCGATGTGGCGCGGCTCGGTAAGGTACTTCTCGACATAGAGCTCGCCGTTTCCAAACGCCGCGAGGGCCTCCCGGGAGGCCGATTCAAAGGCGCCTTGCATTTGCTCGGGCGCGGCGACCGCCCGGATCCCGCGGCCACCGCCGCCGTGCGAGGCCTTGAGCGCAACGGGGTAGCCGACGCGGTCGGCTTCCTTGGCCGCGGCGGCATCGTCGGCCACAGGGAGCGCGCTGCCCGGCACGGTCGGCACGCCGGATTCGGCCATCATCGCGCGGGCCTTCGTTTTCACACCGAAGACTTCCATCGTTTCGGGCAGCGGGCCGATAAACGCAATGCCGGCGGCCTCAACACGGCGCGCGAATTGCGGGTTCTCGGAGAGGAACCCGTAACCCGGGTGAAGTGCGTCGGCCCCCGACCCCTGCGCCGCGCCGACGACCGCCGCTGCGTCGAGGTACGCCGCGCGCGGGTCGTCGTTTTGCAGGCGTACGGCGCGGTCGGCCAACCGCAGGTGGAGCGACCCCTCGTCGCCCGGCGCGTAACAGGCCACGGTGGCGATCCCAAGCTCGCGCGCGGCCCGCAGGACGCGGACAGCGATCTCGCCGCGGTTGGCCACAAACAGGCGCGAAACCATAGGCGTCCAGCGACGGCGTACCGCCATAAAAAGAGGGCCGTACGCCAAACGCTATCTGCCGCCGGCCCGATCGAAGCGCGAGCGAAATGGACCCGAAGGCGTTCAGCGAGGTGCTGACGAAATTCGTCCGCCCCTACAACCACCCGCTCGCCGCGCGCATGGTGCGCCAGGGCGAGAAGGTCCCCGAAAAGGCGAAGCAGCCGATGCGGGACTTCAAGCACCCGATCACGATCTGCCAAGCCATTGCGGTCGCGCGGCATGTCGGCTGGACGGTGTACATGGGCCGCGAGGACCAAGCGTGCATCCTGGGTGCGCTCGCGATGGGGTTCGAAGAGCTGCACCCCTACTATCTTGAAGGCAACCTGTGCCAGGACCTCTACGCGAAGGACAAGGCCGCCGGGGCCGCGATGGAAGCCGCGATCCCCCGCTTTGCTCCGGGAAAGTACCAGGGGTTCCTCGTGGCGTCGCTCGAGCGCGCGGACTTCGAGCCGGACGTGTTCGCCTTCTACGGCAACAGCGCACAGGTGATGCGGCTCGTGACGGCCGCCCTTTGGCAGGACGGCGGGCGGATGGAGTCGTCGGCGCAGGGCCGGGTCGACTGCGCCGACATCGTCGAGCGCGCGATGATCACGGGGAAGCCGGCGTATGTCCTGCCATGCAACGGCGACCGGGTCTTCGGGATGGTGCAGGACTCCGAGATGGCGTTCTCGGCGCCCTGGTCATGGGTCGACCGGCTCGCGACGGGACTCGAGGAGACGCACAAGGGCGGCGTGCGCTACCCGGTGCCCAAGCAGCTGACGTTCCTCCCGTCGTTCCCGAAGAGCTACGACAAACTGTGGGAGCTCATCGGCGCGGAAGGCGAAGGCGAGCCCCCGAAAGCGGGGTGACGCGGCTACAGCGCGCGCGGCTCGACGGCCGCAATCGCGCGGCGCACGCCTTCTTTGCAGCCGTCGAAGGCGACCATTGCCACGGCGTCTTCGGGCGCGACCCACCTGGCCTCCACATGCTCGTGGCTGAGGCGGATGCGGGCCCCCGGGCGCACGACGGCGGCAAACACTAGCTCCTCAAACTCGACGGCTAAGGCTCCTTGCCCCTTGGTGAAGTGGTTCACGTACCCCGTCGCGCGCAGCGCGGCGGCCGATGCCAGCCCGGTTTCCTCCTCGAGTTCGCGCGCGGCGGCGGCGTCGTAGGTCTCTTCGCCGTCCACATTGCCCGTGACGGGCGCCCACAGGTCGCCCTTGGAAGGCGGCCGCTTCAGCACGAGCACTTCCCACTCGCTGCCCATGCGCACCGGCACGACCATGACTTTGCGCCGCGCCGCACTCACGTTTTCACGTCCTTCGAACTGTCGGGCGGCACCGC
>JBGPJF010000074.1:0-10323 GCA_041485285.1 Thermoplasmata archaeon
CCCCCACCGACCAAAACGCTACGGCTCTGCCCGGGGCCACCGCCCAGTTCTCCTACCAGTTCCGCAACCTCGGCCCCTTGGAGGCCGGCAACATACCCATCACCTTCTCGAGCCCGCCGCCGGCCGGCTGGTCGGCGATCGTCACCCCGTCGACGTTCTCGGCGCTGCCGGGCGAAACCGAGGTGGTCACCGTCACGATCACGAACCCTGGATCGAGCACGTCGGCCGACGCGTACTGCGCGCAGCTGCGGGTGCAGCACACGGTCGATGTATTCTCGCTGGCGACGAGCACCTTCTGCTCGCGGGTCGCGCTTGTGGCCACTCCGCGCGTCAGCCCTCTGCTCGCGGCGGTCACCGTGGAGCGCAACACCACGGGGCAACTCGAGTACACCTTTGAGCAGGTGGGAAACGCGGCGGCGCCGCTGAGTTGCCACCTGTCGATCCCGCAAGCCCTGCCCGCCGGGTGGGCGGTCGTGGGCTCGCCGCTCGATATCCTGCTGCCGCCGAACACGCCGACGACCGTGTCGCTTGGCGTGTCGGTGCCCGCGTCGGCCGCTGGCGGAATGCGCGTTAACCTAACGGCGCAGGCCGCCTGCGACGGGACTCCCACGCTGGCCACCGCCTCCACGGTGGTCACCGTCTATTCGGTGCACGACCTGCGGTGGAGCGACCCGAGCGGCCCCTCCGTTGCCGACGCGAGGGGGAGGGCCTCACTCAATGTGTCGGTGCAGAACCTCGGGAACCTCCCGGAGTCCCTCAAAGCAACGGCAGGCGGGGTGCCGCGGGGGTGGACGGTCGCGGTCGAATGGAGCACAAGCGGAGGGGGAACCGACTACGTTCTCTCCGGCGACACCGCGGTCGCTTGGGTTGTGGTGCAGGCGCCGGCAAGGACGGCCGCGGGCAACTACCGCGTGAACTTGTCGTTCGAGGTGGGAGCCCTCGGCGCTCACGAGCTGAGCCTCGTCGTCCAAGTCCCTGCGACCGGGGGGATCGACGCGGCGTTCCAGCCGGCGTTGGTTTCGGCAGGTCCAGGCGAGGTAGTGTCATTCGTGGCACCCGTGGCGAACTTGGGCAATGCAGAGGGCATCTACCAGCTGCGCGTGACCTTCGCCTCGACGCGCTTCTGGTTTTGGACGGCCGAATTCATCAACACCACGGGCGCGGGGACGTGGTCGGCGGGCACTGGGCGCCTCGAGTTGTCACCCTTTGCGGAGGGGACGCTGTACGTTTACTTCAGCGCCCCGGACGTCCCGGCAGCCGGCGACCTCGGGGTCAACATTTCGCTCACGACCGCGGCGGGCACCGCGGCTTCGTTCCTCGGCACGATCCGGGCGCGCCTGCCAGACCTTAGCGTGTCGATCGATGCGGTGCCCGAAGGGCGTACCGAGGCAGTCCTGGTCGGGGCCGTCGTCGTGAACGTCAGCTGCACCGGCGGGGTGCTCGTGGACAACGCGACGCTGCGCGTTGCCGTGGACGGCGTGCGCGTGTTCAACGCTCCGGTGGGGCCTTTCTGCGGGCCCTCGTCGCAGACCTATGCGATCACCGTGAGCGTGGGCGCAGGCGGGCACGTCGTGACGGCCACGGTCGACCCCGACCAACCGGGCGCCAACGCCCTCTACGGGTTCGTGCTCGAGGCCGACGAAAGCAACAATGAAGCGACGCGGAGTTTCTCGATCGCGGCCGCACCGCCCCCTCCGCCGCCCCCCTCGAACACTTCGGCGGGGGGCATTGGTGCGACCACGCTGCTGCTGGCGGCGGCAGGGGCAGGCGGGGCCGCGGCCGTCATCGCGCTGGCTGCAGGGAAACGGCGCCGCGGCAGCGGCAAGGACCCATGAGGCGGCCGCCCTCGGAAGGACTCGGGCCGCACGCGCTAGCGGCCGAACAAGCCCTTCTTCTTCGGCTCCTCGTCCGAAGTCGGGGGCTCGCCGCCTGCGTATTTGCGCAGGATCGCAGTGCAGAGGAAGCTGCCGATCTGCTGGAAAACGGCCTCCACGCTTTGCCCGGTTTTGGCCGAGGTATGGAAGAGCGTGAGGTTGAACTCCCTGGCCCGCGACACCGCCTCCTCATCGGAGACCGCGAAGCTGGGCTTGAGATCTACCTTGTTCACCGCAAGGGCACCGGGGATCGACCCGCAAAGTTCGTGGACGCTCTGCGCCCATTTGGTGACGGCCTCGAAGCTCGCCCGGTTGGTGCCGTCGCAGACGATGATGACGGCCTCGGCTCCTTTGAAGTACATGCGGTGAGCCCTCTCCATCCCCGACTGACCGAGGATGTCCCAGATGTCGAGCTGCAGCTCGATTTCCATCTGCTCTGGCTCGAACTTGAACTTCATCGGTTTGCGCGAGGTCTTCGTGCCGATGGTGACGATGTATTTGTCGTCGAACTTGTCGATGACGAAGCGGCGGACGAGGGAGGTCTTGCCGACGCTCCCGTCGCCAATGAACAGTATCTTCTTCTCGAATTCCAGGGTCTGCATCGGGGAAGGGAGTTGAAGGAGCGCAGATAAGCGTTCCGCGCGAGGCGGGCAGGGTCACTGTGCGAGGGCCACCATGGACGTGCGCGCGGCGGCCGCCCGGCGCTTGAGGTCGGATGCCTCGAAAAGGTGCAGGGCCTCGGCGAAGCGCGCCTTTGCTTCCTTCCCGTTCTTGGCCGTGACCATCGCGTCGCCCCAGCGCGCGTAGGTCTCCGCCATCCCCGTGTCGTTGCCCATCTTGGCGAAGGCGGCGACGGCAGCCTTGAATTGCACCTCCGCGCCGGGGAGGTCGCCGCCGGCCGCCGCGGCCTCGCCGCTTGAGCGAAGCGCGAGGCCCGCGATCCCGCCCGCGCCGATGCGCTCGGCAAGCGCGACGGCCTCCTTGGAGTCATGTTTGGCGATCTCGATTTCCTTGATGTGGATGTGCGCCGCGACCCCCTCCGCGAGGGCCGTGACGAGCAAGCGGAGGTCTCCGACCTTGCGCGCCTTGGCCGCCGCTCGCTCGAAGGCGGCCGCAGCGTCGCGGAACTTGCCGCGCCGGTCGAGGATCATGGCCTGGATGCACTCGCACCACGCAATCAGCCGGGGATTGGCGACGCGCTCGCTTGCGGCTTCCGCCTTTTCGACGGCCTGCTGAGCGGCCTGCAGGTCCCCGATGTCGACGAGGGCATTGGCCATGTTAAGGCGTGCCGCGGCCGCCGCGCGACGGTCGCCGATCTTTTCGCTAAGCGACAGTCCGAGCGAAAGGAGTTCGACCGACCGCTGGAGCCTGCCCTGGTCGCCGAGGAGCGCTCCAAGGGCCATGAAAACCTCCGCGATCCCCCGCTTGTCGTCGGCAGCCTCGCGCAGAGCGAGCGCTTCGTTCAGCACCTCCGACGCCTTGGCGTGCTCGCCGCGGTACCAACGTGACGAGCCGATCTGGAAGAGCGCTTCCGAGCGGCCTGAGAGCTCCTTCTCGGGGAAGGCGGCGACGGCCTTGCGCGCGGCCTCTTCGGCCTCCGCAAACCGCGCGAGGTTGTTGAGCGCCCGCGCGCGGACGACGAGGAGTCGCGGAGCGTCCACGGGCGAGGCGGCGGCCATGGCGTCGTCCATCATGGCAACGGCCTCCTCGTTCTTCGACATCAGGAGCAACACGACCGCCCGCAGGAGGGCGCACTCCGTCGGATTGGCGCCGAGTTGCAGCGCACGCGCGGCCGACGAGAGCGCCTCGTCGTGCCGGTCGGCGCGTTCGAGCGCTTGCGCCCGGCGCAGCTCGAGCGACCCGCGGCGCTCGGCCGGAGCGACCTTGGCCGCCTTACCGAAGAGCCGTGCGGCTTCGTCCGCGGAGCCGCGTTCGAGCGCCTCGGCCCCGACTTGCTCGAGGGGCTCCACGGCACGCGCGTCGCCCCCTTCGGCGAGGTGTTCGCCGATCTCCTCGGGGGCGCCCCCAAGCAGAAGGAGCGTCTTGCCCGCCTCGAGGTGGAGGAGGCGCCGCAAATCGTTGGGGATGAGTTCGTACACGACCTCCCGGACAATGGGGTGCTCAAAACGCCAGTTGGCTTCGGAGGGCAGGACAATCCGGTGGTGGCGGTTGATCGACCCGAGCTTGCGCGCGACCTTGAGTTCGCTCTCGTCGAGGACGCCCGCGAGGAGCTTGCCGGGGAAGCGGGTGCCGCACACCGCCGCCGCGTCGATGAGCTCGCGGTCGCCGCGCTCGAGGGCATCGACGCGCACGAGCACGGCGTCCCGGATCTTGCCCGGGACCTCGAGCCGGTCGAGGGGGCGGGTGACACGAAGCAGCCCGTCATTGGGGTCGGGGGCAATCGCGCCGCTCTCCTTCATCTGCAACAGCACCTCGCGCAGGATGAACGGGTTGCCTTCGATCTGCGAGGTGAGCTTTTCGAAGAACTCGGGCTCGATCTTGTGTGCGCCCAGCTCCGATTCGGCGAGCGCGCGCGTATCGCGCGGCGACAGCCGAGGCAGCGTGATTTCTTGGCCGAGGTCTTCGCGCGACATCGACGCGAGCGCCTCGCGCATGTACGCCTTCCCCTCGCCCTCTTCGGCGCGGTACGCCCCGAGCAGGAAGATCGGCGCGTCGCGCGTGTTGCGCGCGAGGTAATGGAGGAGGCCGATGCTCGAAGCGTCCGCGCTTTGGAGGTCATCGACGGCGAGCATTACGGGCCCCGTGGCGGCGCGCCGGCGCAGGCCGAAGAGCACGTTGTCGAACAGGTTGTATTTGCGCGCCTGGCCGTCGGCGGCAAGGTCCACGCCCTCGAACGCGCCGGACGCCATGACGGTGGTAAGCGGCTGCGTGAGGTCGGCGACCGCGCGCTTGTTGCCGTCCCACCCGTCGAGGCGCGCACCGGCCCGGCGCGAGACGTCTTCCAAGAGGCGGCGCAGTTCATAGATGAAGATCTCCGACTCGCGCCCCTCGTAAACTGCGATGAGGCCGATGTTGCGCGCGCGCAGGACGCACACGCCGCGGCCGCCGACGGCGAAGCGCATGAGGTCGCCTTCGCCCTCGCCGGGCCGGATACGGATCGCGTCGCGCAGGAAGTCCGCGGCGTTGTTGATCATCATCGAGAGCAGGGCGGGGTCTTCGCCGAATCCGGGGCGCTCGTTGCGAGCGACGGGGAGCCCGGCGGAAGACACGAGGTAAAGCGCGAGCAAACGGGGAGGAGGCTCGTCGCGCAGGAGCTGTTCGAGCCCGAGCGCGCGGAGGGCCTCGTTCCATGGGTGGTAGAGCACGGACGATTCTGCAAGTGCGCCGCCGACCCCCACGGTGAAGCCGCGGGAATGGGCCTCGGCGGTGGCTTCCTCGATGAGGCGCGTCTTGCCCATCCCGGCGAGTCCGCTGAGCAGCAGGAGCGTCCCGCGCCCTTCCGTGGCGAGGTCAAGCGAAGAGCGGATGATCTGGAGTTCGCTGTCCCTCCCGAAGAGCGGCGGAGGTGCGTCCAAGGCAGAGTGGCATGGTGGCCCTCATAAATGGTTAGGCGCGCCCGAACGGTAGGCGGGGCGCGGAAGCGACCATCGTTCCCTCCCGTGCCTAGGCAATTCGAAAAGCCCTCGAATGGGAGTCGCCGCCAGGGGCCTCAAGGGTCTCGAGGCCGTTTTCCACCGATTCGGAACATACCCGAAGGCGCCCGGGATGTCGCCATTCGCCAACTTTGGCCCACAAGAGGCCGACGGGAACACGTGCGCCGCACCTTGTCACCAGGCGGGCGCGTTGGTTTCTTATCCGTGACGCTTGGGGTGTGGTTTTCTGGCCCGCCCCCACAGGGCGCGCAAGCCGGTCCCGCTTCCGTCTTTCGCCCGGAATCTTTATTACCCCCCCCCCCCCGGTTCAATTGCTTGAAGACCGATGCCAGCAGGTTCCATCCGCTGTGTGAGCGCACCACGCAAGTCGAAGGTGTCGGCGGTTTGCATTATCGCGGTTGCCGTGCTCTTTGGAATTCCCGCCTTCGCGGGCGCAGTACAAGCGCACAACCAGCAGCTTTGGTGGCAGGTCGGCTGGGCCAGCCATTGCAACCCCTGGAATGCTGCTGGGACCCAGAGGTATGCCGGCGTTATCATCGCACAAAACGCGCTTGATGGGAGTTACGTTTTGATGATGAACGTGTTCGCTTCGCACAACGGCGGCCCCGTGAACTACCACGTCGATCAATTCTTCGAGGAAAATGGAGCCGTTTGGCCCCTGGGGGACGGATCGGATCAAGGGACGGTGAACGGGAACAACTTTGGGGTGTGGGATACCGTGACCGTTCACACGAACGTTGCATTCTTCCTGGGCTTTGACGCGGCCATTTCTGGAGCAGGGAGTTGCGTATCATGGCAGTCGCGCGTTTACAAGTTTTAGGTCTAGTGAACGAGGTGAGGGACGTGGAGCACTTGGAGCGAAAGCTGCGGCTTCTTTTTTCGGGCGTGGGCGGAGTTTCGTTGGCCGTGATAGTGCTTGTTCTCCTGCCCGCAATTGGCACCCAACCCGATCCGCGCGCACCCACGGCATGGGACGTGAATTCGAATTTCTACGGGGAGGGGAACGTATACCTCGTGGAGTATCTCACGGCCAATGGGACGATCGTGGGGATGACGGTCTACAGGCCGGCCGACATTTGGATCAATCCGGATTCGCCGGTAACGACGGTCGGTCCGGTTCCCGATGTGCCTGAGGGAAGCGCTGTTGCAAATGTCACGGCGGATTCGAACCTTCAGGACTTCCTTGATGACTTCAGAACGCCCAACAGCCATGTCTGGCGTTACAACACGACTACGCACCTACTCGAGGTCGTGACCTGAGAGATTGCCGACAAGGGGCGGCCGCTTTTCGCGCAGCAGTTGCTCAAGCCCGAGGGCGCGGAGCGCTTCGTTCCAGGGGTGATAGAGGACGGACGATTCGGAGAGCGCGGCCCCGGAACCCACCGTGAAACCCCGCGAATGGGCCTCAGCCGCCGCTTCCTCGATGAGGCGTGTCTTGCCATCCCAGCGAGCCCGCTGAGGAGGAGCGGATGATCTGGAGTTCGCTGTCCCTCCCGAAGAGCGGCGGAGGTGCGTCCACGAAGGAGGGGCATGGGGCCCCGATTAAATGGTTCGCCGGGGGGGCGCGCCGTCAATCCTCTTTGAGGGCCCTTGCGAGGGCTTCCAGGGTGCTCCACCCGCGCGTGGTGGCGGGGACGCCGTAGGCCTTCTCGACGACCTCGTTGGGGTAGAACGCTCCGGGGATGTTCGTGCGGCGAACCGTGAGCACAAAGGGCCCGTTGAAGCCGATCACGCGCAATTGCCAGGCTCCGTTGTTGGGAAGTGAGACCGGGAGTTTCGGCTGCTTTTTCGGTTTCGCAAGGACGGCGGAGACGAACGCTTTCTCTTCCGGCCCGAGCGGGCCGGGCCCGAAGGGAAGCGAGCTGACGAGCCTCTGAATGCGGCTGCCCGCGACGACCACCATCTGGGGCTCAAAGGGCAGCGCTTCGGCGAGGGCGGCGCGCAGCTGCGCTTCGTTGCCGGCGGCCGTGAACACAAAGGTCCCCGCGGCGCCGATGCTCTTGCAGCCGAGTCGGGAGAGGTCGCGGGCAAGCGCGCTCGGCCTGAAGACTTGGTGGCCGCCGACGTTGGCGGCACGCAGGAAAACCGCGAAGTTCGCCTGAGCCTGGCCCCTCTCTATCATGACCGCCCGCCCACCCGATTTCGTGACGGGAATATGAACGCCGGGGGGGGTTCGCCGAAGCCGGACGCCGCCCCCTGGCCTTTAGCGAATTTCGCCGAAGCCGGCCCCCGATTAATCGTTGGGCCCATGAGGGGTTTCCACGCGTAGTTATCCCCCGCGCGGCCCACGAAGGGATGGGGAAAGCCGTGGAAGCAGGAACCAAGCTGCATGTTGGAAAGGCGAAAGCATTCGAGGGGCCGGCCGGCACCGAGGGCGACCTCTGCACCTACCGGGTCGAGCGCACCGCAAGCGGCAGCGAACTCAAGCTCCTCTGCGGGCAGTGCCCCCTGCGCGACCTCCCCGAGACGAACTGCTTTGCAAACCTCATCCGGTCGTTCCACAAGGAATTCCGGCCGGACGCGGTTGCGCTCTCCGACTCCCTCGACACGCAATACGTCGGCCACTCGATTGTGGTGCTGCGCAAGATCTGCGAGATCGCCGACGAAGTCGACCGGATGGCCGCGAGGCGACCGCAAGATGCGCCTGCCATTTCGAACAAGCAGCGCGGCATGTGCCTCGCCTGCGAACACAACCCCTCGCGCGCATTCCCGCGGCTGAACACGGTCCTCCTCGAGGACGTGTCCCAATTCCACGGGGACTTCAAGGAGGCCGTCGGGCGCCTGCAAGGCTTCACTCCGCCGAACGAGACCTGCCTTTCGTGCGCGTCGCAGACGGTGGCCGATTTTGAGCTGCTCTACCTGCTCTTCGAGAAGTTCGTGCGCGAGATCCTCCGGGACGGGTTCAGCGTCAAGGTGGACGAGCGCCCCGCTTCCCCCGGCGGTGAGATGCAGTGAACGTTACGGTGCCGCAAAGCGGGGAGACCCCGGCCAATCCACCCGGCGATTTCCAGGCCACCCGCGGCCGCCTCGCCGCACGGCTGGGGGCGCTGGCCGGGTCCTTTGACGGATCGATGCCGTCGGGCCGAAGCGTCAAGCGCCGCATGTACGACACGCTTTCCCGCAACCGCCGCGTCCGCCCCGCGTTTGCCGACGCGTGGATCACGCTCGACCCCCCCGCGGGGGCCGAAGTGGTCGCCGAGTACCGCTTGGCGGGCGCCTCGGTCGCGGTGCTGAACCCCCCGGACGGTTCGGCAACGCTTTACTGGATTGTCCCCGACGAGTACGCGCTGTCGGTTGACGACCTCGCGCTTGTCCGCGGGGCGATGGACCACGTGCGCCGCCAGGGCGCGAAGGACGTCCGCACCGCGGCCCTCCAGGACGCTCGGCGCTTTGTCACGGAAGCGGCGCTCGAGTTCCTGCGCGCGAAGATCGCGAGGGACGGCGACGAGACCCAAGACCGCGCGCGGATGATGGCCGCGGTCGTGGCTCGCTACACGGTGGGCCTCGGCGTGCTTGAGCACTTGCTCGACGACGGGCGCGTGACCGATGTGTACAGCGACGCCCCCTGCGGCGCGCAGCCGCTCTACCTTTCGCTGAACCTCGGCGACGCACGCGTCTCCGACCGCCTCACGACGAACATTGCCTTCGCCCCCGAGGGCGTGGCGGCGTTGGTCACGCGGGCGCGGCTCGACGCGGGCCGCCCCTTCTCGCAGGCGCGCCCCTACCTTGAGCACGACCTCAAGGAGTACGGCGCGCGCCTCACCGTCATCGGTCCGCCGGTTTCCCCCGAGGGCGTTGCCGCGGCCATCCGCCGGCACTCCACCTCTCCGCTGACGCTGAGCCAGCTGGTGGCCGCCGGGGCGCTCGGGCCGATGACCGCTGGCCTTCTCTCCGTGATGGTGGAAGGCCAGTGTTCCCTCCTCATCGGCGGCGCGCGGGGCGCGGGCAAGACCACGCTCCTCGGGGCCCTGATGCTGGAGATGGACCCGTCGAAGCGGATCCTGACGATCGAAGACACCCTCGAGCTGCCCATCGACGCGATGCGGGCCTCCGGGTACCGCGTGCAGTCGCTTCGCGTGCGTTCGTCGCTTGGCGGCGCAGGCGAGATGACGGCCGAGGAGGCGCTGAAGCTGTCGCTGCGGCTCGGCGAAAGTGCCATCGTGATGGGCGAGGTCCGCGGCGAGGAAGCGCAGACCCTCTACGAGGCCATGCGCACGGGGGCGGCCTCTTCCGCCGTGATGGGCACGATCCACGGGTCCCCGGCTTCCGCCGTCTGCGCGCGAGCCGTCCACGACCTCGGGGTCGCCCCCGAGTCCTTTGCGGCCACCGACGCGATCGTGATCGCGGGGCTCGTGCGGCCAGGGGGCGCCCGCCGACAGGTGCGGCGCGTCACCGAGGTCGCCGAGGTTGCACTCGAAGGTTCGAGCCTGCGGACGCGGAACCTGTTGCGGCCCGTTGCAGGCGCGCTTGAGCCCACCGAGGCGTCGCTTGCCGAAAGCGCGGTGATCCAGAAAGTTGCCGCCGCTTGGGGCCTGCCGCCGGCGGAGGTCGTCAAGGAGGTCAAGGCGCGCGCCGAACTGAAGCTCCGATTGGTCGCGCTCGCGCAGGCGCTTGGCAAACCCGAAGTCCTGCAAGCGAAGGCGACGGCGGAGGTCAACGCCGAATACGCGCGCCTTCGCGAGTCGGGATTGCGCGGCCCCAGTCTCGTGGAAGCGGCTGTGGAGTTTGTCCGCGGGCGGTGGACGTGATGTTCGGCTTCACGGCCCGCCGCGCGGCGACCCATGCGGTGTTCCTCACGGCGTCGCCCCACGGGGCGGCCGACAGCGCGAGCGGCG
>JBGPJF010000075.1:0-10279 GCA_041485285.1 Thermoplasmata archaeon
CTGACGGGGTAGTGCCCACCGTTGTCGCCCGCGCCGCGCACGGTGAGGGTGGCGGAGAGCGGGTACGAGTTCTTGGCGACCTGCACCGAGACCGAGTAGTCCGTGCCGCCGCCGTCCTGAATCGTGACGACTTTTGTCGTCGAGCCGTCGGAGAACGTGGTGACCATCGCGGCGGTCGCCGGCTGGACGGCCGGGAGGAACGCGAGGAGGGCGATGAGTAAGGCCGCCCCGGCCCACGGCCGGGCGCCCTTCTTACGTAGCTTCTCCACCCCGCGGCCCCCTGCTCCCGCTCCCAGGCGGGATGAGCGGATTTAGCCCTTTTCCTATGGCCCAGGGTGCCGGAGCGGTCCTTGGGGCTCACGCGCCCCTAAACACAACCGCGCCGCGCTCCACGCCCTCGAGCTGCTGGGCCGACATCGACTTGGTGTCCACCGCGATGAAGAGGTAGAACCCCTCCGCGGCCGCGAGCTTCTTCAGCTGGTCGCTGAACTTCTTCGAGAACACGAACCCATAGCGGTCGAGCACCCACGCGAACCCCTCGAACATCACGAGCGGCGCGCGGCCGCGCACGGCGACCTTCGCCTCGGTGAGCGCCTCCTTCAGCGCGTCGATGGCAATGTCGAGGCCCGTCCGCGGGCTGTCGTCGTCCTCCGGCGCGCCCCGGGCCGGGGGAATCTCGACGATCTCGACTTCCGACGGCTTCAGCGCATCGATCGACGCGCTTGCCTCTTCCGCCGGGCGGATGCGCACGACCGCGACCCCCTCGAGGTCCTTGCCGTAGGCCTTCAGGAGCGGGCCGAACCCGTCGGCCTCGCTCACATACACCTCGCCGGGCACGAGGGGGGCCTTCACCAGCTCGTCGGCGGTGACCTCGCCGGGGATGTACGCGCTCTGCACCGCGAGCACCGGCGCGAAGATCTTCTCCACGCCGTCGAAGTGCGAGGGGTCGCCGTCCCAATCCCGCAGGTGCACCTTGTACACCCGCGAGATCTCCTTGGCCGCGTTCAACACCGCCTTCTTCAGGTCTTCATTGGCGTCGCCGTCGAAGATCAGGTAGATCTGGAACTTCTTTGCCTTCTCAATCAGGATCTTGCGGCCCTGGAACTGCACCTCGCGCAGCTCCCAGTGCGTCTTGTCCTCGAAGGAGTCGGCGGCAAACGACTGGATGGCCGAGAGCATCGAGGTCACGACGTCCTCGTCGGCGTACTTGCGCACATTTTTCGAAATGTGCTTCATAAGGATGCCGTCCTCGTAGACGAGGAAGATGTCCTCGACGGTGGGCGCGCGCTTGATCTTGAACTCGACGAAGTGGCGCGCCACGACGATGGCGCCGATGCCCGCGGTGCCCACGAACAGGATGAACTGGAGCCAGTTGAATGCGGTCGACAGCGGCTGCACGATCCGCACCGAGATGATCTTGCAGGTGGTCAACTCGCCGTCGGAGACGCAGAGGCGCAGCGTGTCGAAGGCGGGCGGCACCGCGGCGGGGTCGGCGGGCTTCGGGTAAACGAAGGTGACATTCCCGTTCGAATAGGCCACGAACGCGCCTGGGTAGGCGGAGCTCACCGTGTAGGTCAGTTTGTCAATCGGCGTGTCGGGGTCGGAGATTGACGACCCCACGAAAAGCGTCCCCAGGGTGCCGGCGTCGACCTTCAAGTCCCAATTGCCGACCTTGATGATCGGCGCGTCGTTCACGGGGATGACCGTGATGACGATGTAGCTGTCCTTGAAGGCCGAGCGGTTGTCGATGGCGCGGATGATCATCGTCTCGGTGCCGCTCCACTCGCCCGTCGAGGAGAGCGTGACGACCGACGTGTTTTGGTCGATGTCGTAGTGGACATTCAGCAGCCCGAAGGCGTAGAACAGGAAGCCGTCGGGGTCGGTGAAGTAGTCGGAGAGGGTGAGGGCCGGGGAGAGCGTCTCCCCTTCGAGGAGCACGATCTCCAGGGGGAGGGGCTTCGAGGTCTGCGGGGGGTAGTTGTCGGACACATGCACGACCACCGAGATCGTCGTGGAATTGTCCGTCCCGTCCGAGACGAACAGGATCACGGTCACGTTTTGCCCGTCGAATGCGAGCCCGTAGTCGAGCACCAGCACGAGGCCCTCGCCCGGCAGGCCGCTGCTCACATTTGCAGTCAGCGCGTGGGCGTGGGCCAGGTCCGAGGACATCACGAGCAGGGACGAGCGGTCCGAGTCGACATCGTAGGTGTACGGTCCCAGGTCGAACAGGAACGGCAGGCCGAAGTGCACAAAGAAGTCGTTGATCGCAAGGCCCTTGGTGAAGTCCCACGCCGGCGCGTCGTTCACCGGCAGGACCGTGAGGTTGATGCGCGCCTCGACAAAGGCGCCGACAAAGTCGCGCGCCCCGAGGAACAGGGAAGCGTTGCCGTTCCAGTTCAGGGGCAAGCGGTCGATGGAGAACACGCCAGCTTCGATCCGCACCCCGAAGCTCTGGTTGAGGCCGGTGTAATAGAACAGGGGCTCCTGGTCGCTGTCGTTGAAGTACGCGTGCAGGTCGAGGATGTTGAACTTGGGCGTGTCTTCAAGGAGCGTAATGTCGGGCAGCGGCTTGATGAGCCGCGGGATGGCGTCGTTGGTGACGATGACCCGGCCGGCGAACACCTGCGGGACAAAGTTCGCGTCGCCGTCCGACAGCGAGTAGTTGACCGCGACGGTCTGCCCCGCCATGCTCGCGGGGTAGTTGAAGTGCAGCGTGAGCGGGAGCGCGTTGTCTTGCGTGATGCGGGCCGCTTCCTCGCCCGTCGTGATGGTGAGGGGCTGGTGCTCGTTTTCGAACTCGACATCGTGCACATAGAGGGAGAAGTCGAAGTCCACGGGCACGCCGGCTTGGACGTAGATGGTGTCATGGGGGCTCACCCAGGAGGGCGGGTCGTTGCGCGACTGGACGAAGAGCTTGAAGGGCGCCACGGCCGTCTGGCCCGAGGCGTCGACCACGCGCAGCTCAAGGTCGCTATCGGCGCCGACGCTGTGGGCGTCCTTGACCGACACGAGCCACAGGTGGCTGCTCGCGCCCCGCGACCCGTTGTTGCGCAGCGTGACCAGGGCGGGGTTGACGCCGTCGATGTACACGGTGACGTTTGCCGGGTCGTCGTCGACGATGAGCCCGGTCACATTGATTTCGTAGGTGCCGAAGTCCTCGTCCACGACGACCGTGCTGGGGGCGCGCACGATCTGGGGCGGCTGGTCGTTGGGGTTGAGGCCGATGATCAGCCCCGTGCGCGTGTCCGAGTTGTTGAGGCCTACGCCGTCGACGGCAAGCGCGGTCAGCGCCGCGTACGGGACAAACGTCGTCCCGATGGCCCACGCGTACTGCCACCGCGTGCTCAGGGACAAGTGGGTCATCGGCCCGAGCACAACCACTTCGCCCGTGCCGAGGTTCGTGTACGACAGCATCACCGACACCGTGTCCAAGTCCGCGATGACCTCGACCGTGTAGTTGCCGTCGAGGCGCTGGCCGTTGCCCCCGGGCGTGTTGAACGTGATGAAGGGGCGCGCGTTGTCGACCACGAGCCCGTCGACGACACGGACGCCGACGAGGCCGATCACCGGCGCTGCCTCCACGACGATGGAGCCGGCGAAGTTGAGGCCCTGCGTGTTCCACGCGTACTCAAAGAAGCCGCTCGACGCGTTCTTCTGGCCGGCGCTGAGGTTCACAATGAGGTGGCTCTGGCCCGCGACCTTGTAGGAGAAGGTGAGGTAGTCGTCGGCTCCCGGTGCCGCGGCCACGAGGCGCACGGTGCCCGTGTAGGCGCCGGGAAGCGCGGGGGAGACGAGGGTGATGTCGGGGGCCGTGTTGTCGATGTGGAGGTCGATGGCGGAGGCCGTCGCGATGTGCCCGGCACGGTCGGTGGCCATCGCAACCAGCGTGGCCGCGTCGTTGACGACGTCCGGGAAGGTCGACCAGTTCGCCACCCAGGTGCTGCTGACCGCGTCGCCGCCGGTGCGCACCGCGAAGCCTTCCGACCCGTTCTGGAAGAGCTCGATCGACACGACATCGGGGGCGGCCGTCACGTTCACCTTGAACACGCCGCCCACCGACGAGCCGTTGAGCGGCGCGTCGATCACGATCCAAGGCGCGACATTGTCGACCACCACCGGGTCCACGACAAACGTGCTGCTGAGCCCGACGCGGTCTACCGCCGTTGCGTAGAGGCCAAGGCTCTCCTCCTCGCCGATGCCGGCGGCGACCGTGTCCCAAGCGATCTGCCAAAGGCCCGGCGAGATCTGGGTGGCGGCGCCCAGCGGGAAGATGCCGCTCGAGTTGCGGTAGGAAATCGCGACGGAGACGGTGTCGGGGGACGCGGTGACGTTGACCAGAGCGCTGTCGTGGAGGACGCCCCCGAGCGCCGGGGAGGTGATGCTCCCGGTGGGCGGGCTGTTGTCGACAAGCACGGGAGAAAGCGTCCCGGTGAATTGGAAGGCGCGGGCGTCCGTGCCCCGGGCGGCGATCGAAGCGGCCGACATGTTGAGGGCCGAAGTGTTCCACAGCACGTACCAGCGCGAGGACGCGCCGTCCCACACGCCGGGCCCGATGGCGACCGTCGTGTTCCCCGAGAGGTCGCGGTACCAGAACGAAACGGAGAGGACGAGCGGGTCGGCCGCCGCACTCACATTCACAACGCCCGTCACCGAACTGTTCGCCACCGGCGTTGCGATGAGCGGGCGCAGCCCCGGCTGGCCGTAGCGCACCTTGAGCCACGCCACATTGGGGCTGGCGGTGCCAACATCCATCTCGACGCGAAGGACGAGCGACGGCGAACTCACATTCCCGGCGTCGACGGCGGAGGGCGGCGTAAACGCGTGCCAACTGGCGCCGCCGTCGCCGGAGTAGAGGAAGCGCACGGCGCCCCCCGAGAGGTTGTACTGCGCGTCGAGGTCGATCCACTGCGCCTGCGGCGCCGCGGAGAGCGGGGTGGTTTGCACGGAGCCGGTAAACGCCGGGGTGCCGAAGTCGACCCGGAACCACGAGAGGTTGGCCGAGTCGACAGCGTCCGTGGAATTGAAGGTGTACCGCACCTGCACGAACCGCGACGCGTTGCCGCTGAGGTCGATGAAGGCCGGAAGCGCGGGCGCCGACCACGACCCCCACGAGAGGTTCCCCGGGGTGCCCGTCCCGAAGCGCACCGACGCGCTCAGGGTCTCGTTCGGGGTGCTGATGTTGAAGCCCGTCGTGAGGTTGCCCCACGCGGCCAAAGTCCCGGCGTCGAGGGGCGGCGAGTCGTAGGTGCCGCCCGCAGTGACCCCCGGGTTTTCGACGAAGGCCAGGTGCGTGGTGTTGAAGGGCCCCGTGTAGTTCCAACGCAACCCGCCGGTCCGGTTGATTGCAAGGACGGAGGTTCCGGTCCCGAGCACCGAGTCGCCGAGCGTCCCGTCGCCGTCGAGGTCGGCCGCGATGACCTTGTTGATGCGCGCGGACGCGGGGGGACGGTACGTCCACATCGTTGCAAGCTGCCCGTCAAGGCCGACAAGCGCCGTGTCGTTTACCGCGACGAAGTCGCCCGGCCGGCCGGCCCCTTCGAGGTCCGCCGTGACGACCCCCGACGCCGCGTTCCCGAAGGGAGCCGCGTAACCCACGACCGCGCCCGTTTCGTTCAGCAGCGTGAGACCCCCGGCGGCGTCGCCGTAAATCGCGTCGTCGAGGAGGCCGTCTCCGTCGAGGTCGGCGGGCGCCGCCGTCGTGACGGTCGCATTGGCGCTGTGGTTCCATATCGCCACGCCGTTCCAATTGAGCGCCGTCACCGCGTTCTGCGCGGCCACGAGCACCCCGTTTTGGGCCGGCGACCCCGCGGGCCAGTACCCCTTGATGGTAACGAGGTTCGGGCCGCCGGCGTCGTACGCCCAGACCTGGGCGCCGGAGGGGGAGAGCGCGTAGACGTCCGTGTCGTCGTTTCCAACGACCACGTTCTCCAAGAACGAGTCATTGTCAAAGTCCGCCACGGTGAGCATCAGCGCGCCCCCGACGGGGAGGTTGTAGACCCAGACATCGGCCGCCACGTTCGGGGGCTCCAGGTACACGCGCCCGGCCGGGTGGGCAACGGCGAGCTGCTCGAGCCGCCCGTCGCCATTGGCATCGACCGCGATCACGTCGGTGAGCCCGAAGTTCGTCCCGATCCGCCGGTTGCCGATCGCCGTCCCCGCCTCGTTCCATGTCCGCAGGCTGTTCAAATTGGAATTATTCGCGAGGAACACATCGTCGAGGATGCCGTCGCCATCCGCGTCGAAGGTGCCTACCAGCAACGAGTTCGTTGTGCCGGTGCTCCACACGAAGGCGCCGTTTGCATCCGTGTCGCGGCCGGACGACGAGAGCCGGTTGACGAAGACCTCATTGGCCTCGCCGGCGGCACCGAGTGTGAGGTTCCCCGGGTAACGCACGCGCAACCCACTTTGGACCGCTCCGTCCCCCCAGACCCCGCGCCCCAGCGTGAAGTTGCGGGCCACGTAGCCAAGCTCCGCGCCCTGCGGCCCCGCTCGTGTCGACGCGTAGGCGGACCCGTCCGTGCCGTTGAACACGAACTGCGCCGTCATGACCTCGCTCGCCGCGTCCTGCGTTTCCACGGGCGCCGCGATGGCAGGGGCCACCGTCACGAGGATGGCCAACGCCGGCGGCAGAAGGAACTGCAAGGCGAGGAGGGCCGAGAGCGTCCGGCCGCGCCGGCCGCTGCGTTCCCGGGTCGCCTCTGTCTTAATCATGAAGCGGGGGCCCTCCAACGCGGCAAAGGCGTTTTGTCCAGCCCCGGTTTCGTTTAAAAGGGTTTGGGGGCCGATCGCGGACATCGTGACGGCCAGTATGCGGTGTGTCTCAAGGGGCGCCGTCGCTTGACATCCATGGTTGGCCCACCAACCCTTTTATAGCGGCCTTCAGGTGGCCAAATCGAGGGAGCAGGAAACCGCTCTCTCGCTCACCCCAAATCACGCTCACGATGGGCAGCAGGGCGCGCACTGCGCGCCGGCGCCTGATCACCAGTGCTTGGTAAGACCCCCGGAAGGGGGCTAAGGGACTGCAGCGAGGCCGAAGGCCCCCGGCAACGGGGCGCCACGGCGGGCCGGTTTTCGGCCTCCCTCGAACGAGCGCCAACGGCGCTCACCGACCTGAAACAAAAAGAGGGAATCGCCATGGAAATCAACATCGACCCAACCACCACGAAATATGTCATTCGAGCGCGGATCACGGCTGACGGGATCATCGAGAAGCCCGACGTCGTCGGGGCCATCTTTGGCCAGACGGAAGGGCTCCTCGGAGAAGACATGGACCTGCGCGACCTGCAAAAGAGCGGGCGCATCGGCCGCATCGAAGCGGACGTGAAGTCGCAGCAAGGCAAGTCCTCGGGGGAGATCTTCATCCCCTCGTCGCTCGACCAGATCGAGACGGCCATCATCGCCGCCTCGCTCGAGACGATCGACCGCGTGGGCCCCTGCAAGTCCCGCATCGAAGTCATCACGATCGAAGACTCGCGCGAAGTCAAGAAGAAGCAGATCACCGACCGCGCGAAGGTGCTCCTGCGGAAGCTCGTCGAGCACACCTCGCAGGCCGGAGGCGACATCGTCGACGAGGTCAAGAAGGCCGTCGTGGTCGAGGACATCGTGCCCTTCGGGCCCGAGCGCCTGCCCGCGGGCCCCAACGTGGCCTCCTCCGACGCGGTCATCGTGGTCGAAGGCCGCAGCGACGTGCTGAACCTCCTGCGCCACGGCGTGAAGAACGCCGTTGCCGTTGAGGGCACGCACGTGCCGCAGTCGATCATCGAGCTGTCGAAGGAAAAGGTCGTCACGGCCTTCGTCGACGGCGACCGCGGCGGCGAACTGATCCTGCGCGAACTGCTCCAGGTCGCGGAACTCGACTTTATCTGCCGGGCCCCGCGCTCGCACGAAGTCGAGGAGCTGACCCAGAAGCAGCTCATGAAGGCCCTGAAGGACAAGATCCCGGCCGACCAGTTCACCGAGCTCTACGGCATCGGCGGCGGTGGCGGCGGGAACCGCGGCGGCGACCGCGGCGGACGCGACCGCAACGACCGCGGTGGACGCGGCGGCGACCGCGGCGGACGCGGCGGCGGGCGTGGCCCGCGCGACTTCGACCCGCGGCGGCGCGACTACGACGACCGCCGCGAGCGGGAACCCCAGCGCGAAGAGGGCGATGCTCCATCCCCCGACGCTCCGGAGGCCCCCTCCGAGAGTGCGCCCGAAGGCGAAGGCAGCGGCTCGGGGGGTGACGGCTCCCAGGCGGCCCCCGCCGGGGGACCGTCCTTTCGGCCCGGCCTCAACCCCGAGCAAATCAAGCTAGCCCAGAAGCTGCAGTCCCTCCAAGGGGCCCAAAAGGCCGCGATCTTCGAAGAGACGGGCGGCGAACGGGAAGTTCCCCTCGTGGACCTTCCCGGCGCGCTTGCCGCCACCACGGGCAAGATCCGGGCGCTCGTGTTCGACGGCATCATCTCGCAGCGCATCCTTGACCTGGCGTCGGCAAAGGGCGTAAAGACCGTCGTTGGTCTGAAGCTCGGCCAGGTCGTCAAGGCCCCCGAGTCGGTCGAAGTCCTCACGGCGGCCGAACTCGGCGCCTGAACTACAGGCAACCTTTTTTGCTCCTGAAAGGAGCCCCTTTCCTCCCTGCAGGGAGCGGAGGCGATCTACATGGCGACGCAGCGGCGCGAAGAGCGCACCAAGTCCGTCGAGGACCTGGTCGAGACCTACGCCTCCACGGCAGAGATTCCTCTCCCCAAAGACCCGCTCCAGCGCGTCATCGGGCAAGAGCGCGCCGTGGAACTCGCGCGCATCGCCGCGCGCCAGCGCCGCCACCTCCTGCTCGTCGGGCCGCCGGGCACGGGCAAGTCGATGATCGCGCAAGCCATCGCGCTCCACCTCGAGCCGCCGAAGACCGAAGTGCTCGTGGTCCGAAACCCCGAAAACCCTGACCGGCCGTTCATCGAAGTGCGCACGCGCGAGGAAATGGAGAAGGCGAACGCCGCGGCCTCCGCGGCCGAAGGCGTGCTCATGGACCCCAAGGAAGTTCCAAAGCAGGTCGCCGAGCGCCTCGGCTACCTGTGCGCGAATTGCCACACGTACTCGTCGCCCGAGGACGGCCAGTGCCCGAACTGCAACAAAGCGAAGCTTGCCGCCGTCGGCATCGAGCAGGGGTCGAACCCGTTTGGCGACCTGCTCGGCAACATCTTCACGGTCACCATGTCGCAGATGGGCCAGCAAGCGCCCATGGGCCGCGAGCGCGTCAAGACGACGCACCGCATCGGCGACCGCGACGAGGTCGTCGTGTTCGAGCGCGCGGGCAAGAAAATCCGCCGGCTGGACGAGAAGACGCTCGAGCGCCGGCGCGAGATCGAGGCGCACTCGCAGAGCAAGGTGCTCGTGCCCCTGAATCGCAAGCCGTTCGTGCTCGCCACGGGGGCCTCGGCCACGGAGCTGCTCGGCGATGTCCGCCACGACCCCTACGGCGGCCACCCGCAGCTCGGCTCCGAGCCCTACACGCGTGTAACCGCGGGCTCCATCCACGACGCGCACGAGGGCGTGCTCTTCGTCGACGAGCTGCCCACCCTCGGCCCCATGCAGCGCCAGATCCTCACTGCGATGCAGGAGCGCCGCTTCCCGATCGCCGGCCGCCACCCGCAGTCGGCAGGCGCCTCCACGCGCGTGGACGATGTGCCGTGCAACTTCGTGCTCGTCGGCGCGTGCAATATCCAGGACCTGCCCTCCATCCTGTCGCCGCTGCGCTCGCGCATCGCGGGCGAAGGGTACGAGGTGCTCGTCGAGACCACGATGGCCGACACGCCGGAGAACCGCGCGCGCCTCGCGCTGTTCGTGACGCAGGAGGTCACGATGGACCGCCGCATCCCGCACGCTTCGCGCGAGGCGGTCGAAGCGGTCGTGAGCGAGGCGCGCCGCCGCGCGAAGGACCTCGACGGGAAAGACAAATCCCTCACCCTGCGCTTGCGCGAACTCGGCGGCGTCATCCGGGCGGCGGGCGACCTCGCGGTCTTCGAAAACGCGAACATCATCGAGCCCAAGCACATCGCGGAGGCCGTGCAGCGCGCCCGGCCGATCGAGGAGCAGGTGCGTGCGCGGTATGGGTCGTACTACGCGGGGCTCGCGCGCGATGTGTCCGGAGCGCAGAAGGCGGCCGAGAGCCCTTACAACTATTGGAATTGGCACGAGCACGACGAGAAGCGCGGGTACGAGTAGTCAGAACGGCCGCGGCTTTTTCTTCGGCTCGATCTTCTCAATGATCCTGAACCGCCCCTCCCACTCGTGGAAGTCAATC
>JBGPJF010000076.1:0-10196 GCA_041485285.1 Thermoplasmata archaeon
CATCGGAAGGAAGGGCGCAGGCTACGAGTTCCAGGAAGTCGGCGGCAACTTCCGCATGTCGGAGATCGAAGCGGCCATCGGCGTCGAGCAGCTGAAAAAACTGCCCGCTTCGATTGAGCGCCGCCGCGCGAACGCAGACTTCTACAACAAGCGGCTCAAGGGGCTGAAAGGGCTCGTCCTGCCGATGGCGCCCCCGGGGCTCGAGCACGTTTGGTACCAGTACACGGTCCGCGTCCTTGGCGAAGGGCGGCGGGACGCGCTGCGCGCACACCTGGACAAGGCGGGGATCGAGGCGGGCATCGCGTACCCCATCCCGCTCCACCTGCTCGGGATCTTCGAAGGTGTTCACGCGGGCGACCTGCGCCGGTGCGAGGCCGCGTGCAAGGAAGTCCTCTCGCTGCCCGTGCACCCGGGCGTTGGCCCGAAAGAGCGCGAGCGCGTTGCGCAGGCCGTGTCAGAGTTCGCCGCAACCTAGCGCCAGCGCGCGCGTCACGATTTTGGTGCGACGGTGCGCGCCCCGGCAAGGAGGAGCTTCAGTTGTTCGGGGTCGGTAAACTCGCACCGCTCCATCCACAGTTTTCCCCAATCCGAGATCTTGTAGATGCTCCGGATTCGCCCGTCGATCCGGCCCACGAGGTTTACGACAAGCATGGCTCCGACCAAGATCTTCAGGTGCTGGTCGATTGAGCTTGGTTCCTTGAATCCAAGACGGGTCGCAATTTCGCCATAGGGGAGGCCTTCAGGTTCCCCGAGAAGAAGAGCCAAAATTCGCTGCCGCGTGGGGTGGCCCATTCCCTCGAGGGCTCCTCGCGTACCCTCCAGGGCCGCGGCTGGGTGGATCCGGAACCGTGGCATCGACGATGAACTAATGTCCACATAAATGAACTTGTTCTCACATTAGTTTGGGGGGACGACCTGCCGAACCGTGGATTCGCGGGGCGCGCGTGAGCGTATGAGAGAATCGTGATGGTATCAGAGGCGCCTTCAAACGGCTTTAGCTGATCACACGGCTCCATGGATCCGCGGCGGCCGCTTCCGGTTCTCCTCCTTGGGAGCTTCCGCGAAATGTCTGACGCGGGCCGCGAAGCGCTGGGAATCCTCCAACGCCTGCGCGGGGGGCTACGCGCGACCGGGTTCGACGCGTACATCTCGGGCGATCCGCGGAGCCTGGAGCTGGCTGGAACTGGGCTCCGCCCCCGCCGGATGAGGGAGGTCTTGGAACCGCTGTCGGACCTGTCCATCTATGTCGCCACCCTCCGGGGCAGAGGCGACGGGCGGGTAAGTGAGATTACCGCGATGCAGATCACGGAACCAAGAGGGTCGGGAAGGCGCGCATTGCTCATCGAAGAGGGCTATCCGCTTTCTTCCATCCTTGACCCCTCTCAAGGGGGATACCTGGCCGACCCGCCGATCACCGTGATTTACTGGAGAGGCCAAGACCAACTCCTTGCTCATTCAATCCGGCTGGCCAACGTCATTGCTCGTGTCGGACGCCTTCCATAGGGCGGCCGATGGCTCCGGCGATTTCGCGCCCGCTCAAGTCGTCGCGCTCGCCAGCACGTGCTCGGCCTCATCACTCACGTCCTTGCGCTCCCTCATGCGCTCCTTGATGTCGGAAGCGCCCGAGAAGTCGTTGATGAGGATCGCCCCGACGATCCGCCCGTTGTACAGCGTGAGCCCGCGGTAGATGCGCTTCGAGTCGTTCACGACGGCGACGGTCGTGACCTCGGGTTCCACGCGCGGCGCGCCGATCAGCATGCACTTGAGGTTGAAGTGGGTGAACGAGTAGAACCCCACGAATTCGAATTGCTGGCCCACCCCCATCATGTTGAGCGCGGCCGTCTGGCCCATCATGCGGGCGCTTGCCCAGTTCCCCATGATCTCGCGGCGCCCCGTGAGCACATCGTTGTACTCCGCGCAGTCGCCCGCCGTGTAGATGTCGTCAAAGTTGGTCTTGAGGTACTCGTCGGCGAGGATCCCCTCGTTGACTTCGATGCCCGATCCCTCGAGGATCTTGGTGTTGACGTCCAGGCCGATCCCCACCCCCACGACGTCGGCGGGGTAGACCTCCCCGGTGTTCGAGACGACACCGCGCACATGGCCGTCGACGACCTTGAGTTCCTTCGGCGTTTCCCCATGCTTCAGCACGACGGCGCCGTCGCGCATCCCGTCCTCGATGATGTGGGCCGCTCGGGGCTCCATGTACTTGCGCGCCCAGTGCGAGCCGCGGATGAGGTAGTGGGTCTTGAGGTTCCGCGCGGAGTACGCGCGGGCCAGGTCAATGCCGAGCAGGCCCGCGCCGATGACCACGGCGGACTTGGCGGGCTCGAGGTCGGCGTTCATCGCGTCGGCGTCGCGGATCGTCCAGAGGTAGTGGACACCCTTGGCGTCCGCGCCGGGGACCTTGAGCGGCGTCGGGGTGCCCCCCACCGCAAGGAGCAGCTTGTCGTACTCGAGGATGCCCTTGTCGGTGACGACCATGCGCGATTCCGGGTGCACGGCCGTGACATGGGTCGAGAGCTTCAGTTTGACCTGATTATTCTTGTAGAACTTCTCGTCGATCATCAGGTCGGCGTGGGTCATGCCGCCGATGATGAACTCCTTCAGGTTGATCCGGTTGTAGAGCGAGTAGTCCTCGTCGGTGACGATGACGATGTCGGAGAAGGGGTCGCCCTCGCGAAGCATCTTTGCGGCGCTGTGGCCAGCGATGCCGTCGCCGATGATGACGTAGCGGTTCAAGCCGGGGCGCTTCTGCCGGGCCCGTTGGGCCGCTGGGCAGGCGGGCCAAACCTGCCCTATTTTTATAAGGTTTGGCCGCGCGCGAGCCTGGCATTTGCGCCGGGGCGCGCGGAATCGGCACCCTCTGAAAGTGTTGGACGAGTTCTTGGACGAACCTGGAAACTTCTTTTCCCCCACGGAACCCATTCGGCTCGGGTGGCGGAATAGAAGCGAAGGCGAAACCGAGGACCTGGCCGTATACCTGCGGCATCAAGGACACGGACGGTTCCCACGCCCTGGTGCGCCGGGGCGAGGTGAAGGCGGCCGAACTCGAGCAGTTCATCCGCCAGGTCGAAGGAGAGCTCGACCGGGCGGGCAAGGCCCGCCTTGGCCCGCCGATGGTCGTGGTGCGGGGCCCGGAGGGCCCCCGAGGCGGCGAACCTCCGGTGCGCGTCGAAGTATTCCTCCCGGTACCTGCAGGGACTGCGCCCCCCGCCGGCTTTGAGACCGCGAGCATCCCTGCCCAGTCGGTCGCCTACACGGTGCACCACGGGAAGCCCGACGGCCTTGGGGGCGCCGAGCGCGTGCTCGCCGAGTGGGTGAAGATGAAGTCGCTGCTTTTTGCCGCCGAAGTCCGGCGGGTCTACATCAAGCGCGGGAAAAATCCGCGCAAGGACGTGACGGAAGTGCAGATCCCGCTCCACCGCTAGGCGGGCGGGCTGCCGTGCGCCGCACCGCGCGCGGGCCCCGGCCGCTCGACGCGCCCCGCGGCTTCTGCGGCGCGCCGCACCGCCGCTTCGAAGGGCTCGTGGGGCTCTGCGGTGGTGACATCGACCGTGACGGCGCGCCGGACAAAGGCCGATTCGAGAGGCCCGGCAACGACCGAAAGCGCCCCCTCGCGCTCGGCCCACACGCCCGCGACGATCGCATCTTCGACCGTGGCGGCGGGGTAGGGCCGCAGCACGGCGCCCGTCTCCTTGGCGATTCGGTCGAGCGCAAGCCGCGACAGCGTCGCCGGGGGCGCAACCACCGCGACGAACCCGCTTGCGCGGCCGCCTTCGAGCGCGATGATCGCGCGCACGCACATGCGCACGGTGCGCAGGTTCGGCTCGTGCTCGCCGGAGAGGAGCTTGTAGATCGTGGGCTGCGGGATGCCGGAGGCCTCGGCAAATTCCACGACGGAGACTTTGAGGTCCTCCTTGAGCACGGCGCGCAGCGCGGCGGGGAACGCGTCAGCGTCCTCCATCATCGCTCGCATGAGCTTGTGGACTGCGCCCATCGTTTGGGCAACGGGCAGCGGGGTTTAAAGGCTTGGCCAGGCGCGCCTCGATCGACTACATGGAGCGGCCCATCAGGCGCGACGAAAACGCGCTTGCCGTCGTGCGGCGCGCCTCGTCCTCGCCCCAGGTGGCGACCGCCTTTACGACCGCCGTACGCTCGGCCTGCGCGAGGTTGAGCAGCGCGCGCACCACCGCGCGCGAGACCATCGGCCGGCGGTCGCCGGCCGCAATCCGCAGCAGCGGAAGCGCCTCGGCGGCATGGCGCCGGGCGCCCGCCGCGGTGAACGCCGAGACCGCATTCCACCGCGTCCACTCGTCCTTCGACCGCGCCCACCGCTCGAGCCTCTTCATCGTCGGGTCGGGCGCCACGCGAAGGAACGCGTCGCCGACGGCGAAGGGGCCGAGGTTCTTGCGCACGTACTCATCACCGTCGGCGGCCAGCGGGTCGAGGATGTCGAGGAACTCTTCGGCCCGGCGGGGCTCCTCGCGCACCGCGTACTTCAGGGCGAGCACCACGGCGCGCCTGAGGTTGGGCGAGGGCGAACGGCTCCAAGTGCGGGCAAGCCGGGTAAAGGGCAGGGGGGCCGCGACGATCAGCCGCGCAAGCACGCTGCCTGCCGTTTCGCGGACTTCCCAGTTCTCGTCGTCGGCCCCGCGCTCGAGGACGGGCACGACGGCATCGGCGTGTTCGGCCGGGTCGCCGGCATGGAGGGCCACGAGGTACATCGCGAACTGCTTGGCAATCGGCTCTTTCCGCTTCGAGAGTTCGGCTGCCCACCTGCGGGCCACGGCGGGGTCGGCAAGCTCGGCCTCCGCGACCTTGTAGAGCGCGAACTTATGTGCGCCGCGCAGCGAGTTTGCGTGCTCGGTGACCAGCGGCGCCAGGCTCTCGACGAGCATTTCGCCGTCCCGCGTGCGGACCGCCGCGGCAACGCCCGGGGGCAAAAGCGACCCGTCGAGGCTAGCGTGGTGCCTGCTGGGGCGTCGGCGCGGCATGGGTGACAAGGCGCCCATGCGCCTCCCGGCATAAACCGTCGCCCCGACGCGGGGGAAGCGGCGCGCGCGGGGTGCGTCAGTAATTCTTCTGGTGCTTCCGCCGGTAGCGGTAGAACATCACCATGAGGGCGCCGCCGCCTCCCACGAGCGCGAGGATTACGACCAGCCCGAAGGCGCCGCCCGGGATGATCGCAAACGGGTCGCCGCTGTCCACGTTCACGCGGACGGCCACCGTCTTGCTGTTCCCCGCGCTGTCGGTCATCGTCACGGTAACAACGCCCGGCCCAACGCCCGTGAACCGGTGCGTGACGCGCGACCCTTCCGCGTGCGTCCCGTCGGGGAACGTCCAGGAAAAGACGACGGGCCCGCTCGGGTCGTCGGCCGCGATTTCGAACACGGTTTCCACGTTGCGCTTGAGCTGCACGATGGGGTTCTGGTCGGCCAAGATCTCGTTGGGGTTCTCGCCGGGGACGATGACGCGAAGCACGCTGAGCACCGGCCCCGTCCGGTCGCGCGCGTCGAGCGTGAGCGAGAAGACCCCGCAGTTGCCGCCCAGGTCGCACAGCGTGAGGTTGACCGTGTGGTTCCCGGAGTCGTGGAAGGTGACGGTGACGACGGGAAAGCTCGTCGAGTTGTGCGTCGTCCCCGCGTCGATCCAACGCCACTGGGCGGTGGTGCTGTTGACGCCGGTGGGGTCGCGGGCCTGCGAGGCGTCAATCATGAAGGGGACGCCGAGGTCGGGCTCGCCCGTGAAAATGAAGTCGACCTCGGGGGGGCTGGTGTCGTTGGCCTGGAACGGCACGACCGCCTCGACCCAGTTCATCGAGCGGTCGAAGAGCCGGATCCGCAGCGAGAAGTTGCCCTCGCGGCTCACGGGCACCTCGAACGACAGGGAGGTGGCGTTCCCGGTCCTGCCGACGCTGAGCGGCGGCGGCTCGGTGAGGAACCACTCGATGAACGCGCCCGATGGGAAGAGCGGGTCGTTGTCCGTCGCATTGGGCAGGCTCACGGTGAGGTTGACGCCGACCTCGGGGCGGGGGAACACGATGGGGCCAAGCACCGGGCGGATCGAGTCGCGGGCCGTGACGGTGAAGGTAGCGGCGCCGACGGCGCCGTTGTTGTCGCGCGCCTCGGCGATGACGGTGAAATTGCCGGTGGTCGGCGGCGTGAATGGGAAGAGCGGCCCCGACCCCGTCGCGTTGCCCGCCCCGAGCACGACGGTCCAGTAGATGGTGGACACCTCGAAGTCGTCGAAGGACAGGGAGCCGTCGAGGGAGGCCGGCACGCCCGCTTCAAGCAGCCCCGGCGGCAGCACGATGATCGAGGGGCCGAAGTCGAGGCGGCCGACGCGCGGCTTGGTGTCCTGCCCCGTGCCGTCCGTGAAGTTGTAGGGCGTATCGTAGAACTGGTCGAAATTGGCGTTTACCGCCGTGAAGCCCGACCAGTAGTTGCCGCCACCGAGTTCTTCGAAGGGGAAGCCCGGGGCCCCCGGCGACGAAGCGTGCTGCGCGTTGTCGATGAACGCGTTGCGGGCGGCGTAGCCGGTCACGTTCGTCACGCGCGCTCCAAACAGGCTGTTGCGGGCCACGACCGAGTCGACGACCGTAATGTCCGTGGAGTTAGCAAGGTACACGCCGACGGTGGAGTTCTCGAAGAAGCAGTACTGCACGAGGGCGGTGGCCACCTTGGTTAGGTTGAGCGCGGAAAGGGCCGCGCGGGCGTAGGCGTGGAGGACATTCACCCTCGACGCGCTCGAAATCGTGATCCCATCTCCAAGCGCCCCGTCAACGCGCACATTCTCGACACGGACGTCCTGCGTGGGGGGGAAGAAGGCGGTCGACCACACGCGGATGCCGTAGGTCACATTGCGCGCGACGAGGTCGCGCACGGTGAGCCCGTTCGTGCCGATGGCGACCACGCCTGCATCGGCGTCCTCGACGAGCACGCGCTCGACGACGACCGCCGACGACCCGAAGATGTGGACGCCCGCGCCGCGCAGGCGCAGGTCGGTGAGCGTCGCGCCGGAGACGGCGGAGACCACGACGAGGCCCGCGTCGTCGGTCACATCGACGCGCACGTTGGCGGCGTTCGCGATCCACAGGAAGGGCTTGCCTTCGACCGTATTCGAGCGGTTGGCGTCGGCGGTGGGGGGCGCGCTTGCCGGGTCGACCGCGAGCGTGCGCGCGCAGTCGCTGAGCGCGACGCTGCGCAGGACCGCGTTCGTCAGGTTGAGCAGGTAGAGGCAGGTGCCCGCGCTTGCGTGGATGTTCACGCGCAACAGCCAGAGTGCCGACGACTCGTTGAGGGACAGGGCCCGCCACCCGCCTTCCACGAGCGAATCCCACAGGGAGAGCCTGGCGCTAAGCCTGTCGCTCACGGCGGTGCCCGCCGGGCTTGAAAGGGTGGAGTTGGAGAAGGTCAGGTCAGTGGTCACGTTCGTCAGGAGCGCGACGCTCGCTTCGCGGACGGTGAGCCCGATGAATTGGGAGGCGGCGAGGTGGTCGGCCATGACACCTACGGATGACCGCAGGACCGTGACGCGGCCGACGGTGGCCGCCGACGAACCCGGCCCGAAGAGGAGGCCCCCGCCCGTGAAGTCCGAGACCGTCAGGTTGTCGATGACCGGGGTCGTCGAGGCGTCTTCGTAGTACCCCCAGCTGCCGTTGGCCATCGTCGAGTCCCGGAGGTCCACGTGGCCGTTCAGCGCCGTGCGGATGCACCAGTCGACGCACCCCTCGAACTGTGAAAACTGTGCGTCAAGCGTTGCAATTCCGGTGAACGTCACGGCTCGCAGCGCATCCACGATGCGCGCGTGGCGCAGCGTGAGGGTCGAGCCGTTTTGGAGTTCGATCCCTGCCCATGTCGTGAAATTGCTTGCGGGGCGGGGGCCGATGATCGCCGGGACGGCCGTCGTGCCGGTCGCCGAGATCGACCCGCCGTCGCCGACGAGGCGCGACCCGTTGTCCATGCGCAGCTCGACGCCCTCGGAGATGAGGAGGAAGCCGCCGGGCTGGACGTGGAAGTCGTGGTCGAGGACGTACGGGGAATCGGTTACGTTGAGAACGAGGAGCTGGTCGGTGGTGGAATTGGTGATGGCGGTTTCGGCCGAAGCGGCGCCGGCCATCGCAAGGCCAATAAGGGCGATCCCCACGAGGAAGAGCGCCAGCGTGGGCCCACGCATGGGCCACGGCTACGTCAAACGCCCCCTAATAACTGCGCGCCATCGGCGCAGACCCGGTGGCCGCGCCCCGCGCCTACTTCGCGGCGTGCCCGTTCTCGACGCCCGGAAGCATCGCGAGCAGCGCGCTCAGGTTCTCGACGCGTTCGGTCGGCTTGGTGGCCGTCTCGCGCGCGTGGCCGGGCGGGCTGAAGAGGATCGTCGCGACCCCCGCGGCCTTGCCGGCCCCGAGGTCGGCTTCGCCGTCGCCCACGATCACGGCCTCGCCCGGCTTGTTGCCGAGCTTCGTGAGCGCCTTGTGGACCGGGATCGGCGAGGGCTTCACGGGGTCGCCGTTGTGGCGGCCCACGACGAGGGGGATGTCGGGGAACCCGAAGCGCTTCAGGCCGTCGGCGATCGAACGCGGATTGTTGTTCGAGACGATGGCCACCTTGTAGCCGCGGCGCATGATCTCGGAAACGACGTCGACGGCCTTGTCGATCGGGTGCGAGTTGTTGAGCGCGCGGTTCTCCTCGTCCTCGACGAGCCTAAACGCCTCGTTCCTGAAGTCGGCGGCTTCGTGGGCTTTGCCTTGGTCCATGAGCGACTTGAAACCCTGGCCGATGCCGCGCAAGACCCACTTTTCGTCGAAGGGCAGGCCATACTTGGTGGCGACGCTTTTGACCTGTAGGCGGAGGTCTTCCCAATCAGCCCCGAGGTGGATCAGGGTCTGGTCGAAATCGAAGAGGACAACCTTCAGGCCCTTCGGGAGGGGCACAAGGGCGGCGACAGGGCATTAGAATTTGAAGGTTGGCCTTACGGTCTCTGAACGTGCCGCGCTGGATATGGCGTGCCGAAGGGCGAGGCGGCCCCAGGGCGGGGGTCAGTTTGCGCGCTTGCGTCCCTTGGCCGGTGGCTTGCGCTTGGCCGCAGTTTCGTCGTCCACCATGACGAAGTACACGTCCGTCGGCGACAGCTTCGCTTTGCGCAGGAACCGGAGCTTGACCTTCTTCCCGATCCAACCAAGGTCGGGCTTCTCCGGGTCAACGCCGAAGAGCCGGCCGAGGAAGAGCGTGTCAATGCCCGGCCACTCGATCATGACAAGCACGTACGGGCACTGGTCGAGGAACGCCTCCGACCCGAAGTAGCACACCGTGAACGAGTGGATGGCCGCCTCCTTGGGCAGCTCGACCCACTTCATCTTCGTGCCGCACCGCATGCAGTGGCCGCGGGGGGTGCCCGGCGCCCACTTGCACCTCGGGCACCGCGTCGACAGGAACCGCCCATTGGTAAGCCCCGCGAAGAAGGGCGAGTCTTGCCCGTACGAGTGGACATAGACCACGTTGTACGGCTGTTTGACCACGAGCGGCGTCATGTTGTTGAGGTCGGCAAGGTCGACGGGCATCGGGATGCGGAAGACCTGACCGGCCTCCATCGTCTCCTCGACCTTCGAGGGGAGCTTGGCCATGTCAGTGCCTCCTTTCGAGGACGCTTACGGTCACGTAGGTCCCGGTCCCCGCGTGGCTGTGGATGAGCCCGCGCTCGGCGCCCGGCACCTGCAGCTTGCTGTTGCCGAGGTGCTGCTTGATGCGCCCCTGCAGCTGCCAGAACGCGAACACGCCCTGCATCAGGCCCGTTGCTCCGACCGGGTGGCCGCACGCGAGCAGCCCGCCCGACGGGTTCACGGGGATCTGCCCGGGCTCGTCGGTGAACTTGAGCCCGTAGTCGACCCCCTTCAGGAACGGGGCGCCCGACTCGACGAATTTGCCGCCGTCGCCGTACTTGCAAAGTCCCATGTCCTCGTAGGTCTGGATTTCGGACGACGTGTAAGCATCGTGGAGCTCGATGAACGAGATGTCGTTCTTGGGGTCGGAGATCTTCGCCATCTCGTAAGCTTCCTTCGAGGCCTGCCGCCCAGCGCGGAAGCTGTGGATGCCGGGGTAGGAGAGCTTGCCCCCTTTGAATCGCTTGCCGACATAGTCGGACGCCTTCTCGTGCGGGAGGAGAATGACGTCGCCCCGCGGGCGGTCGGCCATGCGCATCGC
>JBGPJF010000077.1:0-10132 GCA_041485285.1 Thermoplasmata archaeon
ATCGACATCTACGGTTCGTCCACCGGCACGGACGGCTCCTCGGTCGTGCGCGTCTACATGCGCGGGCCGGGCGATGTGGGCACGGGCTCAGTGCCGTCGGGGTTTTCGGGCATCGGGTCGGTGCTTCCGCCGAACACCTGGAGCTACGCGTATGTCGGCAATGTCCCCGGCAGCATCCGGATCGACGGCGCCTTCGGCGACTGGAACGGCGCGGGGTCGCCGGCGATCGACCCCGACAACGATGTGGCCGGCGGCGGCCAGAGCCCGGGCGGCCCGAACCAGGCCTTCGTCGACCAGGGGCTCGACATCCGCGCCTCGCAGGCCGACGTGAACAGCGCCACGCGCCTCGTCTCGTTCTACCTGCGCGTGGACGGCTCGATCATGACCTCGGTGCCGCTGCCCTTCCCCTCCGCCCCGCGGCCTTCCGAGCCCGGGGGAGGCGGCAGCAACGGGCCGGGCTCCAATGCGGCGCCCGAGAACCTCGCGACTGTTTACGTGGACACGGACTTGAACCCGAACACGGGCTGGAAGCAGTTCAACGGCCTTGGCGTCGACGCGATCGTCGAGGTCGCAGGCGTCGGCGGCGGGTACGGGCGCACCCCGCGCGCGACGGACACGACGGTGCAAGTGTGGGACACCACGCGGCAGTCGTTCCGCGAGGTCGGCGGCAACCTCCAGGTCGGGTTCGACTCCTCGCAGCTCGAGACCCAAGTGACCTTCGCGCAGATCTGCCCGGGCGGCAACTGCGGCCAGGTCCGCTATGTGTTCACGCTCTCCGACTCCGGCAGCCACGGCGACCAGACGGACGTCGAGACCGGCGCCTTCAAGGGCGGCGGCGACGCGCTGCACCTTGAGGAAGCGCCCGTCGTGGCGCGAAGCGCGTTCCAGGGCGACACCGATTTCCCGGCGCTCGCGCTCCATGTGGACGCGCTTTCGCCCAACGAAGAAACGGCGCAGCTGCGCTCGGTTGCGATGCGGTTCCAGGGCGCCGGCCCCAAGGACCTCACCGCGGTGAAGGTCTACCGTGACGGGGGCGAGGCGGGCCGAATGGACAGCGACGACCTTGCGGCGGGCCCCCTCGGCGAGGCGGCCTTCGATGCCTCAGGCTTCGTAACCGTGGTCTTCAGGGCGCCGGTGGCGCTGCCCCCCGGCGCGCGGTTCTCCGCCATCGTGACCGTGGACGTTGCCTGGAAGGCGGCCCCCGGGACCCTTTTCAACGCGTCGGTTGCCACCGTGAGCGGCCTGCAATCGACGGGCGTGGTCGATGTCGCCTACAGCGCGCCGTCGGAACCGTGGACGGTCCAAATCTTCGAGTGGATGCCGGCAGAATACCGGGCAAGTGCCAACCTCAAGCTCAACGAGATCATCTACGACACCAACGAGATTGAGATCAAGGACACTTCATCCGACACCGGCGTGAGCCTCACGAGCCCGCAGATCTCCGTCCAAATGTTTGCAACGGATGACAACCTCATTAACGACTTCATCACCTCGACCAGCTACTCCGGCTCAACCAACGGGGCGGGATTCGCCGTCGTCACGCCGGGCTCCTCGATCCTCTTCTCGAACGGCACTTGGACGGCGTACGCCCGCCTCCGGTGCGCCACCTGCGGCGCGGGGGGCACGGCCATCACGCTCGACACGATCCAACTGCCAACATCGGCCCCCACTGGCGCTTACGGCCGTTACACCGACGGCACGGGCGGCTGGCGCAACACGGACAATAACACCTCGAGTGCCGCCAACACCATTCCCGAGTTCAGCGAAGCCGTAGTGCCCGCCCTCGGGGTCACGTTCCTCGTGGTCGCCCGCGGCTTTCGCAGGCGCTCGAAGCGCGATGCGGAGACCCCCGGCGCCTCCGAGTGATCGCCCACCGGGATGGCTTTTTATAGCGCCCCAAAAGTCCCAGCCTGCCAGCCTCGTCTGGAAGGTGTCACGGTGCCCCTCCTCAAACCCGAGCCGTTCATGGAAGGCCTCGTCAACCGGATGGGGAAGAAGCGCAAGCGCGTCACCTTCGAAATGTCCCGCGAGGAAGAGGGGGGCGTGCACATGGAATTCGTCAAGATGTTCGACGACCAGGGCACCATCCTCGGCCAGCTTGCCTACACGATGGGAACGGAGGACGACCTCATTGTGCAGGTCCTCACGGTGATGGACTGGAGCCCGGAAGCGGCCACCGTCGAGCGATTGCTGCGCTTCACGGAGCGCGCCGCCAAGCGAAAGAAGGCGAAGGCACTGAGGGCCGAACTCTACATGTCCGACGGCAAGACCACGGACAAGATCGAGGCGATGAAGCAGAACGGGTGGCAAACCACTGAAGTGGGGCGCACGGGCCAGCGCTCCTCCTACTCGCTCATCAAGAAGCTCCGCGGGTGAGGCTGGCTGGGGCGCCAGTGCGGCGTTTTTGGACTGAAGCGTTAAATAACGTCCATCCTGTGCTTTGATGAGGGGAAAATCGTGGCGGGCGGGCCCGAAGAGGAAGAGTTCGTCTGCCCGAATTGCAACGAGCCCGTTAAGCCCGATTGGAAGGCTTGCCCGAGTTGCGGCGTCGAATTTGAGGGGGAAGAGGAGGCGGCTCCGCCGCCTCCGGCTCCAAAGCCGGCGGCCCCGCCGGCGGCCGCCAAACCCGCGGCCGCGCCTCCGATGGCGCCCGCACCTCCTGCGAAGCCTCCGGCGGCTCCCCCCAAGAGCGCCGCAGCCCCCGCGAAACCTGCGCCTCCCCCTCCCTCGAAGAAGGCCGCCGCTGCCGTGGCTGGAGCCGTCGAGCCGGCGCCGAAGGCTGCCAGGGACAAGCGTGGGCCACTTGCGAAGCTCACTCGCCGCATCGGCATGGTCGGCCTAATCGGGCTGCCCGTGCTTGTGCTCGGCTTGGCGGGCCTCGTCGCGGGCATGAACTACGATGTGTGGTTTGCCCATGCGCCGGCCGAAACCATCGGCCCCAACCAGCTGAACGCGATGATCGGCGCCGTGGTGGTGCTTGGCGCCGGTGTGTTCCTCACCATGGTCGGCCTCTTGCGCGCGCGCGCGCCTTCGTCGGCGCAGCGGACCGAGCTTGAACCCTCCGCGCCCGCCCCTCAGCTGGAAACGCGGGTGGCGGTGTCGGCGCCTCCGCCGACGCGGGTGGAGATTCCCGAGGCTGAAGAAGACACGCGCATCTACGAGCGCCCCGCGCCGCAGCCCGAAGCTCAGGCGCCCCCGGCGACCGCCTGGACGCCCCCGCCGGCCGTCTCGGTGGCCTCTGCCCCGGCACCCGCCCCATGGCCTCCCCAGGCGGTCGAGGAGCAGGAAGCTGAGGGGGAAATCGACCTCTACCCCGCTGAGCCAGCCGCGCCGACTCCGTCCGCGGCCCCGCCTCCGCCCGAGCCCCCCGCAATCACCGCGGCGGCCCCCGCGGCGCCCGCTGCACCCGCTGAGCGCGACGAACTCGAGGACCTGTTCGGGGAGCTCGAAAGCGAGGTCGCCAAGGCCGACACCGACGCCATCCACTACGAGTGCCCGAACTGCCACGGCCTTGTCGGCGAGGACGACACGACCTGTCCGCACTGCGGCGTGACGTTCGAAGGCTGACGCGCAAAGGCGCCTCAGTATTCGATGGCAATCGCGGGGCGCAGCGGCATCGCCGCCTCGGCCTTCCCGCGCAGGCGCTCGGCCTTCGACTCGGGGTTGTCGGCCGACATCACCTCGACGGGGCAGCCGAACTCGGCGGTAAGGAACGCCGAAGCGCCGCGCAGCGCGCGGTACTCGTCGAGGGACTCGAGGGCCTCACGCCGCGCCTTGAGTTCGGCCGGCTTCAGCGCGCCTGCCTCCCTGGCGGCTTCCTGCGCGACCTTCGGCGCCCGCTTCATGTGGGAACTGAGCCCGATGTCGGCAGCGGCGGCCTTGAGGAGCGCCCCCACATCCACCCTCCCGCCGGACGTGGCCATCTCGAGGGCCCGCGCGTAGAGCAGGACCTTCCACGGCTCGCACGTCACGAGCGACACGCCTTTGGGCTGGGGCCGGGAGAGCGGCTTGCCGAGGTCCTCGGCGAGCAGCTCGAACTCGGCGGGGCCGGTCACCATCACCCCCAGGGACTTGGCGCGGCCGCGGACTTCGGCGGGCGCGCCGGCAAGGGCGATCACCCATGAAGTCCCGCCGTCGGCGGCGCGCGCGGCCTTGTCCACATCGTCGCCGCTGAGCGCGCGCCGCGCTTGAATCATGAGCGGCACCTTTTTTCCGCCGCCGCTGAACACGAGCGCGAACTTCTCGCCCTTCAGCGTGACCTCGCGATCGACCATGGGAGGAAAGACGAATGGAGCGTCCGCCCCGAGGAGTTCCGCGCGCACGGTGCGCGATGCCGCACGCTCCGCCACCGGCACCGCGAGGTTCTGCTGCGCGAACGACTCGGCAACCTGCCGGATCCGCTGGGTGTCGTCGAGCAGCGCCGCGAGGTACGCCTCGACGGCCTCGGCCTGCCGGTCGCGCGGCACGCCATCGACCCGCGGCGTGCGGGCATCCGAGGCAAACCCCGGCGCGCGAAGCGCGTGGTGCAGCTCCTCGGCAAGGTGCGGGGCGATGGGCGCCATCAGCGCCGCCCACCCGGATGCAAACGCGCGCATCGCCTTCGGGTTGCGCCCCCCGCGGCGGACGTACCAGCGGAGGTCCGCAAGCGCGCCGAAGAACACGGGGTTGGCCACCTGGCGGAAGTCCAGGGCCTGCCAGCCGACGCGCGCCTCGGCGGCGCGCTGGGTCATCGCAGAGGCGAGCCAGCGGTCGAGGAGCGGGTCCTGCGGCAGTTCGACGCGCGCACCCAGGCGCGCAAAGTCGTCGGCGGCGATCGCCTTCACCGTGTCGTGGATGCGCGCGAGCCGCTGGCGGTAGTCGATGACGCCGTCGGGGTCCCACTCGACATCGAGCCACGGCGCGGAGGCGTGCGCGTAGTAGAGGCGCAGCGCGTCCACCCCGAATTTGGCGGCAAGCTGTGCAACCGGCTGCGCGCCGCCCTTCGACTTCGACAGCTTTTCGCCCTTCGTCTGCGTGACCCAGAAATTCACGAAGATCCCGCGGGGCCAGTGCTCGGGCGCCAGGATCCCGACATGGTTCTTGATGAACGCCGGGAAGTGGACGGTCTTGTGCTCCTTGCCGCCGAGGTTCACGTCGAGCGGGTACCAGTAGAGGAAGTCGCGCCTGCACGTTTCGACGAGGTCGCGCGTTGCCCCCCCGACGGCCCCTGCGTCGCCGCGGCCGAGGAAGACATGGTCGAAGAACGCGTCCGTGAGCCACTCGACCGGCAGTTCGCCGCTTGCTACGCGCGGCGACACGGTGTAGTACGCAGGGTAGAGCGTCGAGTCCGAAATCGGCTCGATGATCCACTCCTCGTCGAGCGGGAACCGGGTGCCCAGCCACGCGCCCTGGCGGATGCAGGCGCGGTCGGAGAACCAGCGCAGCGTCGAGGGCAGGTCGCGCGCGTACTCCGTGGGCGTGACGTGCATCGAGGCCGCGTGCGCGGCGGCCGCCTCCGTGAGGCCTTCGTCGGAGTACTTGATGAACCACTGCTTCGGGATGCGCTTGATGAGCACCTGCTGGCCGCAGCGGCAAATGACTTCCTTCGAAAAGGCGGGGAACGGGACGCCCTTCGCGCTGTCGATGAGATCGCGGACGATCTTTTCGCGCGCGTCGCTGCACAGGAGCCCGGCGTATGCGCCGGTGTTCGGCAGCATCCGCCCCTGGTGGAACTCGAGCGAGTAGACGTCGTCGGTCGCCGCGTCGAGGGCCTCGCGGTCGGCGACCGACTTTGCGCCGCGCGCGCGCACTGCCGCCTCGGCCGGGGAGCCGCCGGCCGCCGAGGCGCCCGGAGCGCCGATGATCACGAGCGGAGCGACCGCTTGCAGTTGTTCGGCATTCGCCCCATCCGGGTGGTGCCTCAGCTCTTCGAGCGCCTGGAAGTCCCACGGCGCGTGGCCAGGGACGCTCATGACCACGCCGGTGCCCACGGCCGGATCCACAAACGAAGCCGGGAAAATGCGGACTGCTGCGCCCGTCAGGGGGGCCTTCGCCGACTTGCCCACCAATTCGCGGCCCGACACCGCCCCGACCTCCTTGGCGCCGCCTTCGATGAGGAGGTCGGCTTTGCGCAGGGCCTCCGGCGAAAGTACCCACCGCTCTCCTGCAACGTCCGCAAGGACGTACGTGACCGCAGGGTTCACCCACAAGTTCGTGGCCCCGAACACCGTCTCGGGGCGAAGCGTCGCGCACGGGAACACGACGCCCTCTTCCGTGCGGAATTTGAGCGCCGTGAAGGCGAGCACTTCGGCGTCGCCTCCCTTCGAGACGTCCGTCTCCGAGGCGTCCACCGCCACCGGCCCCGAGGCGGGGCAGAACGGCGCAAAGTGCGGCTTGGCCACGAGCAGCCCGCGCTGGTCGAGCTTCCGGAACTGCCACTGGATGAACCGCGAATAGCCGGGGTCGATCGTGGAGCACAGCGTCCGGTAGTCGATCGCGAACCCGAACTTGCGCCAGTAGCGCTCCTCGTAGACCTTGCTGAAGAAGCTCACGACGAAGGCGGGGTCCTTGAGTTTGGAAATCGTGGCCTCGTCGGTGCCCTCGGCGCGTAAGGACGCAAGCGCCCCCTCGTCGCCGCGCTCGACCTTCCGCGCGAACGAAACGGCCGGGATCCCCGACGCGTGGAACCCGGCGGGAAAGAGGACATTTTCTCCAAGCTGGCGGTGGTGGCGCGCGATCGCGTCGCAGTACGAGTAGCCGCGCATGTGGCCGACATGCAGGAACCCCGAGATCCCCGGGTACGCGAAGATGATGAAGAACTTCTTGCGGCCCTCCTCGCGCTGCGGCTCAAAGAGCTTCGCCTGCTCCCACGCGCGCTGCCAGCGCTCTTCAATGGCGGCGGGGTCGTAATCGGTCACCATAGGCGCCTCGCGAGCGGGCGGACGGTACAAGAAAGTTGCTTCATCGCCGGGCGGTGTGTTGCCGGTACAACGACATCGCGCGGGAACTCGTCCGCCAGCGCCCGCCGTCCTTCAGGGCTGGGAGTTCCCCCTGCAAGGCGCGCAGCGCGAGGTAATGGGCCGAGTATCCGGACTTCGGCGCAAACGACCAAACTCCTCGCAGTTCGTCGTCGGATGTGCCCACTTGATCCAAGAGGTCAAGGAGCGAGCGGCCCATCGCGAGCGTTAGCAGAGCGCGGAGCTTGCTCAGGTCGCCGTCGTGGCCTGCCGCCATCGCCGCAAGGTAGGCGCGCCGGTCTCCCGGAACCAGGTGAACCGGCGGCCAATTGCGTTTCATGAAGTGGAGGTTCAAGAGCAACCGGCCGACGCGCCCGTTGCCGTCCCGGAAGGGGTGAATCGCTTCGAAACGGTGGTGCATCCACGCGGCCAAGTCAAATGTGTCCTCGCCGGCGAGCTCCCTTCGGTCGAATTCATGCCGCCACTTGTCCATCTCCGCGACGACCTGGTCAGCGCGCGGAGGCCGGTGGTCGGAGCCGCCGATGCGCACCGTCACCCGCCGCCATTGGCCCGCGTCCTTGTTTCGAATCCCTTTGAACACCGCTTCGTGGAGTTCGAGCGCCGTCACCAGCGTGATTGGCTCCCGCTTCCGCCCGAGGAGACTTCTGAAAGCGGCTTCGTGCTGGAGGGTCTCGAGGACCTCGGGGAGGGGGCGCCCCTCGATGCTTTGCTCATCGATCAAAAGCCGCTGAACGTCCTTCCATGTGAGCGTGTTGCCCTCGATGGCGTTCGTTCCCCACGTGTTCAGCGCTCCCGTGCGTTTCCAAATTTCCTCGGGGAGCGCTTCGAGGGACGAGCGGCTGAGGAATTCTGCCCGCAGATCCCCTAGTATGCGTTCATTCACAGCCCGATAAGACGCATATTTAGTATATAAGTATATATGCGTTTAAGGCTAAACCGCTCTGAACGCATACGACACGCATGAGGACGCCAGACTCGCCCACAGGGCCGCTCTGGGCATTTCGGGGGGCCCGGCAAACAGTTATCGCTCGCAGCATGCCATCGGCAGCCGCTTCCGATGATCACCGACAAGACCGACGACGACGCCTACGTGTTTTGGTACCCCACGCCCGCCAAGGGATCCCCCGCGGCGTACACCACCCTCCTCAGCGCCTGGATCAAGGCCGGCGTCGTCCCCCGGCAGGGCACGCCCTTCGACGTTTCGCGGCGCTCGCCGGACGGCTCGGTCGTGGTGAAAGGGCACCCGCCGCCGCGCGTGGCCGATGACCTGCCGAAGATCTTTGGCGAAGACCAAAGCGTCGTCATCCCCCAGGCCAAGGGGCAGGCCGACCTCTACCTTGCAGGGTCCGTCGTGCGCGCGCGCATCGAATTCGAGTACCTCGGCGAAGACGAACTTGCCCCGCCGCGCGTCGACCCCCGGCGGGACTTCATGCAGGGCGTCCTCTTCTTGCCCCAGTACTGGCGCGAAAAGGCGAAGGGCTACGAAGGGGACGACCCGGGCGGCGCGGCCGGCTCCATCGAGGACGCGCTCACGGACAAGTACCTCGCGGCCCTTTGCGACGCGTCGTCGCCGCTTGCCATGTTCTCGGGCCCCGAGCACGACAACATCCGGTGGCGCTTCACCGAAGCCGAACTCAAAGCGCCGCTTGCCCCGCGGCTCTCGGAGCTTGCGCGCTACTCGACGTACATTTCGCCGGCCCAGGTCCAGGCCGTGGGCAAGGAGCACTTCGAACGCCTCTCCCACACCTTCGAGTGGCTCCACAAACAGGAGCCGCGCCTCAAGCCCGTGTGCCGCGCGACCCATAACGGCGGCGCGATCGTGTCGCGCTGGCCCGGGGCGCTCGACAAGGCGCCGCGGTTTGCCGAGGCACTTCCGGCCGACGAGCGCGATTCGTTTAACCGGCTGCGGGCAGCGCTGACTCCGCGCGGCCGCTGATGCGCAGCGGCCTAGTGGCGCGGCCATGAACGATGGCCGGCCTTAGGCCGGCCTCCTCCAGATCGGCCGCTTCGCCCGGCGCCGCTTGTCCCGCCTTGTGTCCGCGAATGTCTTGCCCCGTTCCTTCCGCTCCTCATTGCGGTAGGCAACGGCCGCGTCGAGCGCGGCGCCGACCTCTTCCGGTTTCGTCGGATTCGTGCCCGCGAGCGCGAGTTCTTGGAGGTCCCCCGCGTGCGCCTCGACGGGGTTCATCCAGCTCGCCCTCGTCGCGGTCGCCACGAGGCGCACGCGGTTCTTGCGCGCCCACCGCCGGATGTCAGGCGTCCAGTGGTTGCTGTTGTTGTCCTGAATCCAGTAGACCAGGTGCTTGCGCGGGTACTTGCCCCGCTCATGTCGCATGAACGCGAGCCAGTTCACCGCATGCTTCGTCCGCCACAGTCCTCCCGACAGCCGCTGGCGGTGGACATTGAGCGAGAGAAAGTAGTACACGGTCCCGAACATCTTGTTGTACTCGGCCGGGATCCTTCCCGGCCGCCGGTGCCCGAACCAGCCCTTCCCGCCGCGCGGGATGATCTGGATCGGCCCGACCTCATCTGCGCTGATCACGACCGGCGGGTTGTGACGCTTGCGCGTCAGCTTGTCGACGCGCTGCTTCTTCTTTTCGAACTCGGGGTCGGTGCTTTCCTTCCACGTGCGGATGCTCTGGTGGCTGAGGTCTGCTTCGTGAAGGATCACCCGAAGCCATTCCTCGCTGATCGTTTCGACCACTCCTCGATCCATGGCCGCCTTTCGCAGGCGGCTGAGGCTCCACTCCTGGAACGGCAGCCCGAGGTCCTTCGGGCGGCTCGTCGCGAGCCCAACGAGCGCCCTACGCTCGTCGTCCGTGAATTTCGGAGGCCTCCCCGGGCCCCATTTCGGCTTCAGCATGGCCATCCCGTGCTCGTTGAAGGCGTGGATGATGTCGCGGACATAGTCCTCGTCCATCAGCGCGATCTGGCTGATCACGGGCGCCGTGAATCCCTGCGCGCTTGCCATCACCACCTGCGCGCGTTTCGCCTCGATCCGGTCCTTTCCATGCCGAACGATCTTGCGGAGCTTGTTCCCCTCTTCGTTCGAAATCGACCGAACCCTGATGACCACGGCAGCACCCGAGGCTACGCCTCGGGGGGCCGATTCACGTTCCTAGACCTAGACTTTGCGGTCGGAAAGCCGGTCTACTTTGCTAGCCGCGCCACTAGCC
>JBGPJF010000078.1:0-9986 GCA_041485285.1 Thermoplasmata archaeon
CGCAGCCCTTCCGCGAGCCGCCAGAATTGGCTGGCCGAGGGCTCCACGCACACGATCGAGGCCCTGCAGCCCCAGATTAGGAACAACACCGAGTGGCGGTTCGGTTCGTGGTCGGATGGGGGAGCCGCCAACCATTCGATCCTGATTGCGGCGCCCACAAATCTTACCGCCGTGTTTTTCGCCGCCGCTTTCCTGCTAAACGTGACCACGTCGCCCGCTGGCCTCAACATCACGGTGGAGGGCGTGGTGTTTCCCACGCCGTACTCCGCCTGGCAACCCGCCGGCTCCAGCATAACCCTGAGCGCGCCTTCGCCGCAGGCGACCGGCCTGCCTCGCCGCTATGTCCCCTCGGGCTGGTCGGACGGTGCGCCTGCGAACCGGACGGTCGCAATCGGGGCCCCGACTTCGCTCGTGGCCATCTTCAGCTCGGAGTTTCTCGTGACAATCGGCGTTGACCCCGAACCCATTTCCATCCTCGTCGACGGACAGTCAACGCAGTTGCCCGCGTCCTTCTGGTGGGCCAACGGCTCGCTCCACACGCTCGAGGTCCCGCCCGACCCGTTCGAGAACGCAGCCCACACAGTGCGCTACGCCTTCTCGAAGTGGTCGTACGTACTCCCCCGCAACGCAACGATATCGATCCTGGGGGCCATCACGATCACCGCGCAACTCCGGGCGGTCGCCTATGCCGTCGACGTCGCCACCTCGCCCGCCGACCCCGTCCTCGTTCTCACTGCCGGCGGAGCCATCGTCAACGGCCCGACACGCCTGTGGTGGCCCGCAAGCACCCTGTTCTCCGTCGGGACTGAATCGCCGCAAGTCGACCGCACGCGCCGTCTGGTCTTCGACTCGTGGAGCGACGGCGGGGCACGCAACCACTCGGTCAACATCACCCGTCCGACGACCCTCACCGCACTCTTCGGGCAGGAGTACCTGGTCTCCTTCTCCGACAACCTGGGGGCCGGCGACGTCGTGATCGATGGGACGGCGCATCCGCTGCCATTCTCGGTCTGGTGGGCCGCTGCCACGATCCGCGAAATTGCCACGCGGCCGCCGGGAGCCCCCAATCCAGGCACCCGCTACACGTTCATGTCCTGGAGCGACTCAGGTGCCCAGGATCATACGATCACGATCTGGGGCGCCGCGGATTTCTCCGCCACCTTCCAAACGCAATTCCGAGCGACCCTGTCGAGCGACCGCACGCCGGCCGCCTGCGACCGCGCCGACTGCTGGTACGCGCAAGGGACGAACGCCTCCATTTCCGTGCCCTCGATCGCGGCCGGCGGGGCCGGCACCCGCTACACGTTCGCGGGCTGGAGCGGCGACGCGAACGGCTCCGAGCCCGCCCTGACGGTTTTGATGGACGGTCCCAAGGCCATCGCGGCGAATTGGCAGACGCAGTACCTTGTGACCATCGCGAGCCCCTACGGCACGGTCCACGGCGCGGGGTGGTACAAGCAAGGTGCCGTCGCCACGGTATCCCTGGAGCCGGCCTCGGTCGATTCGTCGGGCAAAACCTACCACTTCACGCATTGGTCCGGGGCCTCGTCCTCGAACCTCACCGACCTGAACTTGAAGGTGAGTGCGCCGCTATCGCTCACGGCGGTCTGGCAGGAGAAGCAACTGGCGGGCGGCCCGACCGCGCCGAGCACAACGCAGCCCGGTTCAGCCGGGGTGCCGTTGCTGCCGATCGCCCTCCTCGGCGCCGCAGCGGCGGGGGGAGCCGCTCTTTTCCTCATCATGAAGCGGAAGCGGGCGAGATCCGAGACGTCCGGTTCCGTAGAGCTGAGCGCCACGACTGAAGCGCCGGTCACCGGCGGACTCGAGCCACCTGTAGATCCGGTGGGCCCCGCAATGGCCGCTTGCCCCCAGTGCGGCGTTTTGGTCGCGGAGGGCACGATGACCTGCCGCAACTGCCACCTCGAGATCCTTTGGAGCTGACCCCGCAATGCGCGGCCAAGGGCCGCCCTACGACCCCTTTCGGGCGTCGTCGCGCGATTTCGGCTCCTCTGCCCCGCCGGCCGCCTCTTCCAACCGCTTTGGCGCCGGGCGCGGCGTGAGGCGCTTCCGCTCGGGCGCCGCCACGTTCGTCGCGCTCGGTTTCCTCGCAAGGTAACGGCTCATGAGCCCCATCATCGCAATGAGCCCCGCGCCCATCAAGGCAAATCCCACAAGCATTACCCAAGTGAGCATCGAGACGCTCGCGGTCGCGCCGTTCAGCGACGCCCGGGTAGAGGACAGCTCCGCTGTGTTCTGGTCAAGGCGCGTTGCCGCGACGCTCAGGTTCCCGCGCGCAGAGACTAGGTCGTTCTTGGTCGAGTCGATCTCGACGCGATACCCATTCTGCGCCGCCTGAAGCGCAGCAAGTTGCGCGTTCGTCTGGTCCAGGCGCCCCTCCACCCCCGCGCTCTCCGACCGCGCCTGCGCAAGCTCGTAGCGCGTGTCGTTGAGCTCCTGCACGATCGCATCCATCTGGCCGACCGTTGCGGAAAACTGGAACCGAGTTGCGTTGAGGCTTGCGGCGGTCTGGTTGAGCTGGTCCGTGCTCGAAAGCAGCAAGAGGGCGGTCGCGTTGAGATCGCCGCTCGTTTGCTCGAGCGCATCGCGCGTGGCGTTGAGGTCGGCGCTCGTGTTGTCGAGCTGCGCTTGGAGCGCCGCCAGTTGCGCGGCCAGGCCAGGCGCCGGGTCTGCGAACGACACATTGACTGCCGCCGTGCCGACGTTTCCCCAGTCATCGTACGCCGATGCCAAGATCCGGTTCGCCCCGGGCGCGAGCGCGAGCTGGAGTTCGAAAGCGCCGTTCGGCCCAACATCCACGACAAGGCCGTTTACCACCAAGGTGGTCCCGGGCTCGGCGACGCCCTGCACATGCACCGAAGCGGTCGTGAACACCGCTCCCTCTGTGGGGTCGGAGAGCGTCACCACCGGCGCCGTTTCGTCGAGCGGAACCACAAAACGGTTGGCCGAGACCTCCCAGCGGCCCGCAACCGCCTCATCCCAAACCGCAACCGCGTTTCCCGATGCGTCCAACCCTAGGTCCGCGGCGCCGATCGCCTGCGTGTCGATGATCGAGATCCGCACGGGGCGTTGCCACCCCCGGCCCGGGACAAACCGTGCCGCGTCGATCGAGTGCCCGTTCGCCTCGTCCTGTGTCCAGCCTACGATCGCGGCCCCACTGTCGTTGAGTTCCACGTGCCCCCAATACGAGTCGAACACCTGGTTCTCGTCGAGGACGGTTGCAGCCCCCCATCCGGTTCCCACCTTGTACTGGGCCGCGTAGAGGTCGTCGAGCGACCCGTCCCATGTTTGCCACACCGCAATTGCCGCGCCATCCGCGTTCATGGAAACGTGCACGGTTCCTGAGTCGCCCACACTGACATTCTCCACGAACTGTGCGCCCTGCCAAGCGTCCCCTGTTGCAATGTAGCGGTTCGAAAGGATGTTCCATCGGAGGGCGTCGCGCTGCTCCCACGCCACGGCCGCGTCGCCGGCGGCGTTCACAGTAACAGCGGGATAGTTGGCGTCGCCCGAGGTATTCGATTCGAGGAGGACTGGCGGCTCCCAGGTGCCACTTTGCGCCCCGTGCGATGCCCACACCGTCCAGCCCGTCCCGTTTTGTTCGTCCCAGGCGGCGAGCCCCCTGCCGGCGCTGTCAATCGCAACAGCAGGCAGGCCGAATTGTCCCACGACATCGGGGCGAAGCGCCGAGATTCGCGATGCCGGCGTCCACCCTGCAATGGGGTCGTAAAGCGCTCCCCACACCGATTCGTTGGCCCCCCCATCGAGAACCCAAACCGCCGCGGCGCGGCCGCTGGCCGCGACGGCGACCCGCGTCAGGTCTGCGGACCCTGAGGCGTTTGGATCGAGCTGGTAGGGCGTGCCCCACCCCGCACCGGGCACGTAGGAGTTGGCGAAGACTGCCCACCGCGTCCCCGTGGACTGCGCCCACACCGCCGTCCCGTTGCCGTCGGCGCCAAGTCCCACATCGGGGGTGGAAACGTCACCCGTTTGGTTGAACTCCACCAACTCTGGTGCCTCCCAGCCGCCGCTAGGGGTAAAGCGGGCCGCAAACGCGCTGACGCGCGCCCCGTCGTATTGCTGCCACACCGCCAATGCGTTACCCGCGGGATCGACGGCGACGCGCGGGATGACCGCAGAGGCGGGCGCCGAATCGACCTTGACCGGGTCGCCCCACCCCGACGGGTACTTCACATTGACTGCGGCGCCCAACGGCGCAAGCAGGACGGCAGTCACAAAAGCGGCACTCACCACAAGCATCCATCGGCCCAAGCAGATTCCCCGACCGCCTTCGCGGGGGCGTGCGCCATCCCGCAAAGGCCTACCGCGACCTGTCTCCGCGCCATATTAAACGCCATTGAGGGCCGCCGGGCTTCCCTATTTGTCGAATGTGGTAAGTTGGCTTGCTGGCCTCCGCAAGGGGCCTTACCACATCGGCCAAATACCGCCCCGCCGCCGTCGCTCGAACGGGTTAAATATGCTCCCTGTGGAGCGTACAGCCCGGGCCTCCGGGCCAGGGGGGTTTTCCGTAGGGGAGCGTCCGCGCCGAAAGGGGCTGGCGGACGCTCAATGGCTCCTTGCGCTTGCCGCCGCCGTCGCGCTCGTATCCGTCGTGCTCTATCCCGCGGCGGTCACGCCGCCTGTGGCCAGGCCGGCGCCGGAGGAGGACGGGGCCCTTGGGTCTATCGTCCCTAGTCCCGGGGACGTGGGGAGGCCCGTGGCCGCAGCCGATGCAGCGGGCCCCGGAGGTCTCGCCGAGCGCGCCGCCCTCCTCAGCGGCTTTTTTACCCAGACGGAAGGCACCGACGGCGCTGTCCACTTCGCCTATGGCAGCGGAACGATACGCGCGGAACTCAGCGCCGACGGCATTGCCGTCCAAGTCCCGCGCCTTGCAGCGACGCCTCCGGCCTCCGAAAGTGCGCCTTTACGTGGGCCGGACGCTGCCTCCCTCTCGGCGGTCGACACATGGAGCCTGCGGATCCGTTTCCCCGGCGCTTCGCCCTCCGTCCCCTCCGGTGTCGACCCGCTCGGCCACCGGACGAACTACTTCATGGGCGCCGACCCATCCAAATGGATTCGCGGCGCCGCCAATTACCGCGAGGTGTTTTACCCCAACCTCTACCCCGGCGTCACGCTCGAGCTTTCGGGGGTTCCAGCGGGCGGGCTGAAGTACGAGTTCCGGGTCGATCCCGGGGCCGATGCCTCAGTCATTGAGGTGCTGTACGAAGGCGCGCCTTCCCTCTCGGTGTCGAAGGACGGGAGCCTCGCTGTGGGGACAGCGGCCGGCGACCTGCGCGAGGACGCTCCGGTCTCCTACTACGATGGCGGGGGCGAAGCGCGCTGCGCGTTCGAGCTTCGCTCCACCACCTCGTACGGGTTCGCGTGCACCGACCTCGATCCCGCGCGCACCCTCGTCATCGACCCGTTCGTCTATTCGACGCTGCTCGGCGGCGGGGTCTGGGACCGCGCGCGGTCGGTGGCGGTCGATGCCGAGGGTAGCGTTTACATCGTGGGCGAGACACGCAGCCGCGACTTCCCCACGACCCCGGGCGCGCTCAACACCTCGGCCCCAGGGAGCGTCAACGGATTCGTTGCGAAGGTTGACCCCACGGGCAGCACGCTCCTCTACGCGACATACCTCGGCGGCGGGTTTGGCGACTCCGCCGTCGCGGTGGCGGTCGCGCCCGGCGGCGAGGCCGTCGTCGTGGGATCCACCGGCTCGCCCGACTTTCCGGTGACGGCAGGGGCCTTCGACACCGCGCACTCCGAGGGGACTGATGCCTTCCTCGTCCGGCTGTCGGCCGACGGGTCGGGCCTCGTCTATTCGACGCTTCTCGGGGGAATTGGAGATGACGCCGCCTTCGCGGTCGCCATCGACCAAGCGGGAAAGGCGGACGTCGTCGGCCAGACCCTGTCGCCGGATTTCCCCACCACTGCCGGTGCCCTCGGCGGATCGATCGGCGGAGGGAACGACGCATTCCTGACCATCGTTGAGGCCGACGGCTCCAGCTTGAACGCGTCCACTTTCATCGGCGGGGCTGCCGGCTATGAGTGGGCAACGGGCGTCGCCGCGGACGCCGCGGGAGCCGTCCTCGTGGCGGGGACGACTGGGTCCAATGACTTCCCGACCACAGCGGGGGCGGCCGACACCTCGCACGCCGGTCAGGGCGATGCGTTTTTGACAAAGATCCTACCCGGTGGCCGTTCCCTTGTCTTTTCTACATTCCTCGGAGGCGCGTCGGACGATGTATTGGAATCGATGGCAATGACGCCCGACGGGCGGGTCCTTCTCGCGGGGCTGACCAACTCTTCGGGCTTCCCCACGACGCCTGGGGCCTTCGACCGCCAGCACGGCGGGGGCGGCGGTTTCGACGCGTTCCTCACGGTCCTCAATGCGTCCGGTGCGGCCCTCGACTACAGCACCTTCATCGGCGGGCCCCAGGACGACTATGGCCTCGCCGTCACCTTCGAGGCGCCCGACGCGATTGTCGTAGCTGGGCAGACCTTCTCCCCCGAGTTCTCCACTACGCCGCTCGCCGAGCAGCCGGTATTCGGCGGCGCAAGCGACGGCTTCGTGACGCGGTGGCGGATTCCCGGCCCCGGCCTTGTCCACGCAACGTTCGTCGGCGGCACGGGCACTGACTGGGTCGACGAGGTCGTCACGCTTCCGGACGACACGCTTTATGCAGCGGGCTTTACGGCCTCCGCCAACTTCACGACCCTCCCCGGCGCCCCCGACCGCTCCCTCTCCGGGGACAACGACGGCTTCGCCGCCAAGCTCGACCTCGGCGGCAATCCGCCCGCCCTCGCGCCCGTGGGATCGATCGGCTCGCCGGCCCGGGGAACATCTAGCGTCGGCTCGACCCTCTACATGGGCGGCGCCGCCGGAGGCGTCCTCGCCGCGCCAAACGGCACACTGCTCGTCGTGTCCAACGCCACAGGCGCCGGCGGCGCCCGCCTTGCCGAGGCCACCTTTGGCGGCGCGCTCTATGCGACCCCTTCGGACGCGGCTGGCGGGACCGCGTTCACCGTATTCCGGTCCACGGACGGCGGGCAGTCGTGGACGACGGCCATCCGCGATGATCTAAGCGGGCCCGTGGATGCGTTCGCGCTGGTCGCTTTCGGGTCATCGCTGTTTGCGGCTTCGTGCAGCGCCTTCACGACCGGAGGGTCGGCGGCGCTATACCGCACGGCGGACGGCACGAATTGGTCGGTGGTCGATTCGGCCATCGGGAAGGGCGTCTGCAGCTCCCAATCCATGATCGTGTGGCGCGGGGCTCTCTACGCGGCATTCCTCGACGGGCGTGTGATGCGTACGACGGACGGCTCGTCCTGGGAGCAGGTCGCCCTCGTCCACGCGCCCCTCACCTTTGTGGACGCCGGGCAATCGGTGTTTGTCGGGACGTACCGCGGTGGCACAATCTACCGTTCCTCGGACGGGACAACGTGGACGGCGCACGCAACCGTCCCCGCATCCGTCGAGACTCGTGCTGGCGACGCGTGGGACGGAGCTGTGTGGTGGGCGGCGCGCGCAGGGAACGGGACCGCCTCCTCGTTTGTCATGAACCTCACTGGCCCGACCCCGCGCAACATCTACGTCGACCCCGGCGGCGCCATCGGGGCGCTCGCATTCTTCGATGGGCACCTCGTCATCGGCACTGACGCCGGGGAAGTCAAGTACACTGCCCAGGTCCGCGCCGCCGGCCCCCAGCTTACCCTGCAGACGGCGGCCGCCTCCCCATCCCGCCCCGAGTCGCTCATCCTCTCCGGCCTCGCTCCCTCGGCCCCCACCAGCCTGCGCATCCAGGACGCAAAGGGGCGCACGGTGCTCGATGCATCGCCGGTCGCCGACGCGCTCGGGCGTTACGCCACCGCCGTGTCGAGCCTCCCCACCTGGACGAGCGGCAACTACACGGTTCTCGTATCGGCCGAAAGCCCCGACCGCCAACTCAACGGCAGCTACGCGTGGAACGTGCTCTCGCGGTTCTCATACGCGGCCGACCCCGCCCTCGTCGTCGAGGTCCTTCGCGCGCCCACGGCCGCGCGTGCCGGGGATCCGGTCTCCTTCGAGTTCGCCCTAACCAACAACTTCGCGGCGAACCTCTCTTGCGTCGCAGTCATTGGATGGGAGGCGCCCGACGGCACCCCCCTGTCGCCGACCGTCAATGCGCTGGTCCTTGCGCCCTCCGAGTCCCGCAACCAAACGCTCTCGGTCACGGTCCCGGCCTCTTCGCCGGCGGGCGCTTACACGGGCCACGCCATGATCCTCACCGACCTCCCGAGCCGAGGCGGCTCCGTCCTCTTCTCGATCGACATCTCGCTCGAGGTTGGTTGAGGTGGTCTTGTTGCGCTCCCGCTTCCCTCCGGCCCGCATTCGCGCCCGCCGATGCGGCCGCCCGCTGGCCCTCTCCGTTTCGCTCCTGCTCGGTCTCGCCTTGGCTTCCCCCGCAAGTTCCGCGGGGGCGCTCACTATCCAGTTCGACCGCGCATCGTACAGCCCCGGCGATTCCGTCAACCTCTCGGTCGCGGGAGCGGCCGTGGACGAGTACGTGGCGCTCGAGGTCGACGATGGGAATGGCACCGCGACCCACTTCGACCTCGCCCGCGCCGACACCCAGGGTCACGCGTACTTCGACTTCCGCCTTCCCCTGACCGCCGCTACGGGTCTCCCCTGGACCGCCTTCGTCTCTTCCCCATCCGCCTCCGGCAATACGTCATTCCCCGTCCTTGCGCCCGCGCCGCCCCTGCCCCCCCCACCGCTTCCGCCAGTCCTAACCGCCACCTGCGGCTCTTTTGAGACCGGCACCTACCCGAACTGCGTTTTCGTCGTCAGCCGGGCATCGATCTCTCCGGCGGCGGTGGCCGCCGGCGCCGCCGCGAACGTCAGCATGCTCCTCGCGAACCCGGCATCGACCCCACTGCACGGCTCCCTCGTCGTGCAGCTCGTGTTGCCTGATGGAACCGCGTTGCCCCCCGCCATCACATCTCTCGACATAACGGCCCGCGCCGCGGTCTCGCTCGATCTGCCGGTCCTCGTCCCCGCCGACGCGTCGGCCGGCGCCGGCGTCGTCCAAGTGCAGCTTCTGTCGGCGCTCCCAAGCGAGCGCGGCGAGGCGCTCTTCTGGACATCCCTCGACCTCGAGGTGAGCGGGTGACCCGGCCCCGACCATGGGTGGCCAGAGCCGCCCTCTGCACGCTCCTGCTTGTTGGCGCGCTCTCAGGGGAATCCCTGGGCCAGGGCGGCGTCTCGCTCTCGGCGCCCAAAATCGAGTTCGAGGCGCACGAGCCAATCATGATTGTAGCGAACGCCCCCCCCGGGTCGAACGTGACCTTCGAGGTCGACGGGCCTGCCGCCGCTGGCGGCTCCCCGCCGGTCGAGATGATCCTCACGGCGCGCGCCGATGCGTCAGGGGTTGCATCGGTCTCGTTCCGCCTGCCCGACCCGCGACCGGGCACACACACGGTGTATGCCTCCGTCAACTCGACCGCCTTCGCCGAACTGCGAATCAACGTCTTGGCGGCCGCCCTGCCCGCGCGGCCCGTTCAGTCCTTCCCAATCTTCGAGACCGGCCTCGTGACCTTGATCTTGCTCGGTGCGGCCGTCTCCTCCTCTTCGCGCGGCAACCTTGCATTTGCGTCGCTCGTGCTTGTCCCCGCCTTCACCCGGATCAAGCGCGACGAAGCGAAGAACCAGTACCAGCGGGGCCGGATCGCCCAGTTCATCACGGACAACCCGGGGGCCAGCTACTCCGAGATCCGTCGGCGCCTCAGCCTTTCCAACGGGGCTTGCGCTTACCACTTGCGGGTTCTTGAGAAGAGCTCAGACATCAAGCGCATCGCGCAGGGGCCGACGGTCCGATTCTTCCCGTTTGACTACAAGTTCGACGCCGAAGCTCTGCCCCCCCTTGCTTATGTCCAGCGCTTGGTGCTTGAGCTATTGGCGGAAATCAGCCAGGGGACCACCGGCG
>JBGPJF010000079.1:0-9882 GCA_041485285.1 Thermoplasmata archaeon
CATCGGCAAGGCCCTCGGCGAACCCGAGCCGGAGTTCGTCGGCCGCGCTGAGTTCGAAGAGGACGCCTTCCACGTCGGCGCCTTCCTCCCGGAGGATGTCGGCCACGCCCCCGTCCCAGTCGTCCGACCGCGCGGTGAACGCGAGGCGGAAGCCCGGCAGGCGCCCGCGCCTTCCGTGGACGGGGTGGCCGAGCAACCCTGCCAGCGCGCCGCTTGGCATGTCCGCGCCGTAGGCGAAATAGAACATCGCGCGAAGAGCGCGCGCGCACCACAAAAGAGCGCAGGAAACAAGCGGCCGCGCGCGCCCGCACCTTCAATTAGAAGGAACGGGCAATCCCCAGCAGGGATCGCCAATCCACGACGTCGCCGTGGTCGGGGCAGGGCCAGGCGGCTCGACAACGGCCTACACGCTGGCCAAGGCCGGCATCAAGGTGGCCCTCATCGACAAAGCGACGTTCCCGCGCCAAAAGGCATGCGGCGGCGGCCTTCCGCAGCGCGTGTTCACCAAGCCCGGGCTCCCCGACTTCAAGTCGGCGCTCGAAGCGCACTCCGACTCACTGATTTTCGAATGCTGCGACACCGGCGACCGCGCGTACATGCCGTGGCACGGGCCGGTCGTTTGGCAAGTGCGCCGCTTCAACCTCGACAAGACGATCTTCGAATGCGCGGTCGACGCGGGCGCCGAGCCGATGACCGGCATGAACATCCGCACCTGGGATTACGAAGGCGATGGCGTCGTGCTGCGCACCGCCGACGGCAAGGAAGTGAAGGCGAAGATGGTCGTGGGCGCCGGCGGCGCGCGCGACCTGATCGCCAAGGTGCTTCGCAAGCGCGAGAACTTGCCCGAAGACTGGGGCGAAAAGGAGGCGCACGCCGCGACCCGGATCGAGCCCGAGGTCGGCGAAGACGTGGTCGAGGAGTACTACGGCAAGGAGCGCGCGGTCTGGATCCACTTCAACCCGAAAGGCGTGCGCGGCTACGGCTGGGTCTTCCCGAAGAAGTCCACGCTGAACATCGGCGTCGCCGAGTTCGTCATCACCGACAAGAAGCTGAACCTCCACGAGGTCACGAAGGACTACATCAAGCTCCTCGAAAAGGAGAACCTGATTCCGCCCGGGCTTGACAAGGTCAAGATCGACGGGGCCTACCTGCCCATCGCCGGGCCGCTGCCCAAGACGGTGACCGACCGGTGCGTGCTCGTGGGCGACGCAGCCGGGTTCCCCTCCGCGCTCACGGGCGAAGGGATGTGGTACGCGATTGAGTCGGGCCGCTGCGCCGGCGAGGCGATCGTCGAGCAACTCCAGAAGGGGGACCTCACGAAGGCGGGCCTCGAGAACTACGAACGCAAGTGGGAGGCGTCGTTCGGGAAGGAATTGCGCACCCACCTCAAGTGGACGAAGACCTTCTACAAGATCCCGAAGCGGATCACGCGCATGGCCGCGCGCGACAAGCCGCTCGTCGACCGTGCGATGCGCACGCTCACCGGCGAGACGAAGATGGGCCACAACGACCGCTACATCCGCACGAAGGTGGCGGTGAACTGGATGCGCTACACGTTCCGGCGCACCCCCGATGTCAAGCTCCCTGGACACCCGGGCCCGGCCATCCCGCTGAAGTGAGCGGCCGCCCCCCGCGAGTTACAAATATGACCCGCCCGATCGCGCGATTCCAGCGGGCTCGTAGTCTAGTGGTATGACACCTCCCTGACACGGAGGAGGTCCCCGGTTCGATCCCGGGCGAGCCCACTTCTCTTCCCCCTCGGCAGAACGAATTTCAAATAGGCCGCGCGCGCGTGGTCGCGGCAGGAGCCCCCCGGCGTGGCCGACTTCGATTGGAACGCACTGAACGCGTTCGGCACGGGAATGGCCGCGCTGATTGCGCTGCTTGCGTACCGCTCCGCGCGCAAAGCGGCCGACGCCGAGCGCGCGCGCAAGGACCGCCAGGCGCAGATCGACGCTGCGCAGCAGCAGAACATCGCGGTGCTCGCCGATGCGGTGCGCACGATGGCCGACCAGCAGGGCGAGCAGATCCGCGACCTCGGCGACCGGCTTGCGGAGGTCGAGGCCAAGCGCGACCCCGGAAACGCGGAGCGGCGGCGGCGCGACCAAGCCGCCGCCGACGATTCGGCCAAGCGTGGGCTGCGGGACCTCGACGCGCGCCTCGAGAAGGTGACGCTGAACCGGCGCGACGGGCTCGCGGGGGGAGGGTGGTCGGACGCCACCCTCGACCGCAAGCGCGTGATCCGGCTCACAAGCAAACCCAAGACGCCCGACCGTCGTTGCCCCGAATGCGGCACGCAGGCCAAGCCCGGCGACGCGCGCTGCCGCGAGTGCGACCACGAATTTGCCTGACGGCGCCTTATTCCTCTTCGCCGCCCTTCGCCGCGCGCTCTTCGCGTTGGCGCTGCTGCTCCGCCACCGTCGGGGCAAGCGCAAGCAGCATGCCGAAGTACGACCACGCGTGGCCGCCGGCGATCACATCGCCGATGGCGCGCGCCCAATTCCAGGTGATCGTGCCGATCTTCCCCTCGCGCGGCTTCAGTTCGAAGAACCCAGGGTCCTTCGAGGAGAGCCCCACATGGAACTTCTGCTTCTCGCCGATGGCGACCGAAAACTCGAGCAGGTACGACGGGGAGAACACGTACATGCACAAAAGCTCGCGCGAGGTCAGCGCGTTGTGGAACCACGCGTGCTCCGCGACCCAGTCCTCTTCGGGCTCGACCTTGAGCCGCTCGCGAAGCTCCTGGAGGTCGACCATCACGGGCTTGTCCGAAATCGGGCCGACGGCGGCGCAGTGCGTGACGAGCGCGTCAAGCGCGGGCGTCATGACTTCCATCGCCTTGCGCTCGTTGTCGAACGCGACGGGGATCGCGATGATCCCGCGGCCCTCTCCGATGAGGTCGATCACGACGCGCCTCTCGTCCCGTGCGGTCGCACCCGCTTCGAGCCATATCTTGCGCAGGGGGGCCGTTGTCCCGGAGGCCATCGGGTCCTTTGCGTCGATCTCCGCCGTCCGCTTGATGACCACGGTTTCGGGGAGCGCCGGCTTCTTGGGGCCTTGCGCCGCGCGCTTTGCCGCGGGCTTGGCCCGTGGCTTGGTTGCAGGCTCCGTGCCCTTGCGCTCGGCCACCAACGGGGCGAGGCTCGGCCATCGCTTGAACCTTTTCTCCGCGTGAGCATTGCGCGCGTCCGCGGCCCTGCCCGCAAAGCCTTATTTGCGCCCCGCCCCGCTCCCCCGAATCGTGGTCGAGTCGATCTGCCCGCGGTGCGGGAAGCAGACGGACGGCGAGATGGTGGACCAGGACCTCTACATCCTTGTGATCTGCGACAAGTGCGAGGTCATCCTCGGCATCCTGCCGAAGTTCTACCAGAAGGCCACGTGGAAAGCAGGCAAGCCGCGCGCCTCCGAGGAAGACGAAGCCCTCGAGGAGGCCATCAAGGCCGGCGCGGAGCCGGGGTCGGCCACGATCAAGGCGCTGGAAAAGAAGAAGCGCGCCGACGACCGCCGCCTCAGGTGGTCGTAGCCTCGATGGTCTCGTGGATCCCGAGCGCCTCGAGCGCCCGGCGCAGCGCGCCTTCGTAGTCGTCCGACCGGCAGTCGAGCAGCGCCCGAGCGTCTTTGGTGGCCACCGCCCCGCGGTCCATCTCCACTTTGGTAAACTGCCACTCGCGCCCGCCGGACTTGTCGAGCGCCTTCAGGAAGGCCCAGGCCACCGCGCCGGCCGAGGGGGACATATTGCGCCCGGCCTCGACTTCCCGAAGGGCCGCCTCCGCGCCCCCGCGGCGGTGCGCGCGCGCGATCTTGTCGGCCATCGCCGCTTCGGCGCTGAGGCCTTCAAAGGCGGGGAGCGCTTCCTCCACGGCCGCCGCGCGCGCGAGCTTGACTGCGCGCTGGATGAGCGCCGGCGGCGCCTCGTTGGCTTTGGCCTCTTTCTCGACCTGCTTGGCGACGGCGGGGTTGCCACAGGCGGCTTCGAGGATCAGGACGGCGCGGTCGGGCCAAAACTTCGAGAGGACCTTTGAGGGCGTGAGCGCGTCGAGCACGACGTCGCTCGTGAGGTCGGCAAGGGCAGCCTTGAGCGCCCGGCGCATTTCGGCCGAGGGGTCGAAGCCGTCGACGATCGCGCCGGTGTCCTTCCCGTAGCAGACGCCGCCGGCGAGGACGAAGCCGTCCCCCGGCGAATCGGATTCGGGCACCGCGCGCTTCATCGCCGCGGCGATGGCGTCGGCGTCGGTGAGCTTGCCGGCACCGAAGTCCTTTCGTTGCCCGTCGGTGAGGTCGATGCGCTGGTCGAAGTGGCACGCGTCGGCCCCGGTCTCGTTGCACTGCGGGCGCAGCTCGACCCAGGCCTCGACCTGGTCGGGCACCTTTGGCCCGATCGCGTACTTGCGAAGCGCGGCGGAGAGGTTTCCCCCGCCTGCGCACAGCGCGCAGATCTTCAGCGCCCTGGACGAGCGCGCCCACTTCGCCGCAAGGTGCGTCTCGTCGCCCTCGCGCGGCAGCCCCTTCGTGAGGCCGCGCAGGTGCGGGCATGCGAAGTCGTCGCCCTCCTTGGCAAGCGCGGGTCGTTGCGCTGAGGCCGCCTCGCGCAGGAACGCCTCAGGGGGGATGGGCACCCGCCCCGCGCAGCGCATGCCGTCCTCGGTCGAGAAGAGGTAGACGCCACGGAACCCTTTGGCGTAGGGGAGGTACGCGAGCAGGCGCACGCCCTTGTCGGAGAAGTTCTGCACGCCGGCCTGGACTTCCTTCTTCGCGTTCCCCCGCTGGGCGTATTTCACCTCGCCGCCGCCAAACGGGTTGGGGAACCCGCCGAGCATGGGGAGCGTCTCGTCGAAGAGCAGGTCGAGGGCGCCGGCGTAGGCGCGCGCGAGGTGGGTCCCGCGCCGCGACAGGCGCCGCAGGCGCACGCGGCTGTCCGACACCTTCTGCACGCGGCGCAGCGCCCGCTCGAGCGAGGGCCGCGGGCACCCGCCTTCGTGGTCGCAGGTGGGGAGCAGCAGCGTCGAGTCGTCGCGCAGCTTCTCCATGCGGTCCTGCAGCTTTCCGGCGAGGTGCTTCGGCAGCGAGCGCGTCGACACCTTCAGCTGGCGCTTCTCGGCCACGGCCGCGGCTATGGAGGGATTCCTGTTCTAGTTTGTGGGGTGGGGAGGCCGCGCGTCTGCCGGTTGGGCGGGGGCGGGAGGTTCGCAGTACCCGGAACCACCATTTCCAGTGGAATATTTATGGCTATTTTTATGAAATAGTTTATCTGGATCACATTCGGTAACTCGCTTTCGCGCTCGGGCAGCGAGGTTTGGGGGAGGTTGCTTCAGCTGTTGTCGTCCCAGAATTTCGTCGCCGTCCTCCACCGCGACCTTTGGACGTACGCGGGCATGTTGCTGGCCGACGACGCCAGGCGAAAGCTCGAGGACTCCTGCCGGAAGGTGGGCGTGGCCGTGCCCCACGCGGGCCCGCCGCCTCCCATCCACGCCGATGCATTCTGCAGTGTCCTTCGGGTGACCCGCATCCAAGAGGGTGAGGCCTTCCTCCACCACGCGGGGTACTTCGCGGGGGGAAACGCCGCTCGCCGGGTGGAGGCCAATCTGCCCAACCCGAACGCGGGGGCCGTCCGGCTGGCAAGCGAGGCTCGGGCCGGATGTCCGGAGATCCAGATCGAAGCGAAGGCGCCAAGCGCCACCCGCTTCGAGGTGACGTTCGTCGGGCGCCAGCCGCTCGACCGGGCGGTCACCTCGTACGCGCACGGATTCGTGAAGGGCGCGGCGACGCGGCTGAACGAGGGGAACCCCCCGACGGTCCGGGAGGCGTCCTTAGAGGGCGGCAGGGGCTGGAACGCGGTGGTCGAGTGGGCCGCGGCGGGGCCCTCCGCGAAGGGCGCCCCTAAGCGTGAAGGAAAAACAGCGCACAAATGATCGTGTAGACGCCGAGCAGCATCGCGCCTTCGAACCAGTTCGTCTCCTCGTCGAGGGTGACGGCGTAGGCGACCGCGACCGCGACGATGATCGAGAAGAGCTCGAACACCTCGAAGTCGAGCGCCATGGGGCGCCCGATGGCGGATGCAAAGAACACGAGCATGGGCGCCACGAAGAGGGCGATCTGCGCCGAGGAGCCTGCGGCGATTTGGAAGGCGAGGTCCATCTTGCCTTTCATCGCCACGAGGATCGCCGTCGAGTGCTCGGCCGCGTTGCCAACGATGGCGACCACGACGACCCCCACGAAGAGCTCGTTCCACCCCATGGTCGCGCGCAGCCCCTCGACCGACGACACGAGCGTTTCGGCCATCAGGGCGACGCCTCCCGTCGCGAGCGCCATCACGAGCACCGCGCGCTTCTTCGACCAGTCCGCCTGCTCCTCGGCGACTTTCTCGTGGAAGAGGTGCCGGTGCGTTTTCAGGGAATAGACGAGCGAGAGCACGTACACTACAATCATGACGGCGGCCGTCACCAGCGACAGGCCTTGGAGGCGGGCGTGAGCTTCGGCCTGCGAAATGGTCGTGCCGCCGAACAGGCCGGGCGTCGCCGAAGCCCAGTAGAAAAGCGCAGGCAGCGCCAGCGCGATGACGCTCAGGGTCATCAGGGAGAGGGCGGTGGCCGTCGCGCGCCGGTGGAGGGGCTGGCTCTTGTGCTTGAGCCCGCCGGCCAGCATCGACATCCCGAGCACGAGGAGCATGTTTGCGATGATGCTGCCGGAGAGCGAGGCCTTCACGATCTCGAAGAGCCCGGCCATGACGGCAAAGAGCGCGATGATGAGTTCGACCGCGTTGCCAAGCGTAGCGTTGAGCAGGCCGCCAAGCGCGGGGCCCGCGTGGATCGCGTACTCCTCGGTGGCGCGGCCAAGTAGCGCCGAAAGCGGGACGATGGCGATCGCGCCCAGCGCGAAGACCAAGGCGGGGTCGGCCCCCGCGAAGCGCGCGACCAGCGCGCCGGGGATGAAGAGGATCAGCGCCCCGATGAGCGCGCGCTCGACCCGCGGCGACGCCGAGAAGAGGTGGAGGCGCGGGGTCTCGGTGTCGCCCATGGCCTTTCGCGCCGCCAAGCTACTAAGACGTCATGAAGGTTTCTCGGGGCGGCGGCCGGGTTGTGGGCCGCGGGGGAGCGCGATTGACCGGTCGGTACCTCGCCGTCGAGTGCCCGCGCTGCAAGGCGCGGCGCGTGGCCGAGGAAGGGCGCAAGACGGCCTCCTGCACGCGCTGCGGCCGGAGCATCGATCTAAGGACGGTGCCCGCGCTCTTTGCCTCGGCGCACATCGAAGAGGTGCAAGCGTTCCTCGGAATGCACGCCGCAAAGGAGGCTGGGGCCGCGCCGCCCCCGGGCGAGGCTCCCCCCTCGCCGCGCAGCCAACGCGAGCGGGAGCGCGCGGCCATCGCAAAGGCGCTTGGCGCCGCCTCGGGCCGAGCGAACCAAATCAAGCTGATCCTGCGCCGCGGGTTCGAAGCGTTCGGCGAGGTCACCCTCGACGACCTCGATGCGATCGCGTGGCAGGCCGACTTGGACGTCGATGGCGCGGAGCTTGCCGACAGCGCGGTGGAGCTCGGCCTTGCAGGCCGCTCGGCGAAAGGCGCGCTTGTCCCGCTGCGCGAAGGCCGGTAGGGCCCGCTCACGGGCTGAAGTAATTGACGACGCCGTCGGTGCGGAACGCGTCGTGGGTAAACGTCTGCGACAGCTGCAGCGGCGGGGTGGTCGCCGGCGAATAGGTGAGCAGCGTGTAGTAGGAGCGCAGGTGGTCGGCGTCGCCGTCCGAGGCCCAGTCGCTGAAGTGGTAGGGGTCGCGGATCAGGAACAGCTTGTTGACGACATCGACGGTGGCCACGACACCGCCGCCGGCCTTGAGCGGGATGTAGACGTTTGCCCACCCGTGTGCGCCCCACACGTCTTGCACTTCGTCGTAGAGCAGCCCGAGTTCGAGCCACGCCGGGATCCCGAGGTAGCGGGCCATCGAGATGAACAGCACCGAAAAGTCGTCGCAGTCGCCCGTCTGCCGGGAGACCGTTTCCTCCGGCGACTGGGGCTCGAATTGGCCGCCAGCGAGGTAATGGTAAGGCGGGCAGAGGAGGTACTTGTAGAGGTCCTTGATCTGCTGCAGGTACGGCTTGGCGCTGCTCGTGACCTGCTTGGTAAGCGACTGCACGGTGGCCGAGCCCGGGTTGATCTTCCACTCCTCGTCGAGGTAGACCGAGCTTAAGTTCGCGGGCACATCGGCGATGGTGCCCACCTCGGCGTCGCTGAGCACCCACTGCTTGGTGGTCATCTTGAGGTCGTAGCGCACCGAGACGGCCTCGTGGGAGCCGGCAAGGAGCGTCCGGTTCCACCACAGTTTGCCGTTGGTGTCGGTGGGTGCAGGATTCATCACGACGTCGTAGAGGTCCTGCATCCCTTCGATGTCGTAGGGCGCCGCGAGGCTGAGGTGGTAGTTGAGCGTCCCGCCGGGGGCCGCCAGGCCGAAGGTGCGGGTCACATTGTACTGGGCCGTGGCCGGGAACGAGCGCTGGTTCACGGTGCACGGGCTGAACTCGTGCAGGAAATCGCCGTAGTGGGCCAGCACGGGGATGTTGAGGATGAGGAGCAAGGCGAGGATGGCGGTCACGATGATCGCGCGCATGTTGTAGTCGAGTGCGGGCCCGCGCGGAGGGAGCGTGCGCGGCGGGGCGCGCGGGGCCGCTTGGCGCGGTCGGGGCGCGAACCGTGGCGGGGGCCGGGCCGGACGGACGCGGCGCAGCCGGGGGCGCCAACGCAGGGTTTAGCGCCGCGGTGCCTTTCGGCCGCCGCAGCACTTTGCCCGCTTCCGAGAAGTACTCGTATTTGGCCGCGTCCTCGGAGGCGATGGAGATCGTGCGGCCGTCGGCCAGCTTGATGAACGTCTTGCCAGGCGGCGCGTCCACGCGCGGCCAGGGAGCGGGCCCTTTGAAAAACCTTTCGCGGCTCCGCCCGCCTTGCGTCACTTTTGCTCGCGTGCAAGGCCCCTGCGGCGCGCACGCTTGCGCTCCTTGTCGAGGGCCCGCTTGAGGTCCTCGGGCATCCGCTTGATGAAAAACACGTGCCAGGTGAGGTAGTAGAACGCGGCCGCGTAGACAAACAGCATCGCGATGATTGGCCCAGGGTCGATGCCCGGGAAGCGGCCGGCAAGCAGCAGCGCGCCGAAGGGCACCTCCAGGGCGAGCACCACGAGCACCCCGCGCCTGCGCGAGCCGGCGGCGAAGTACGTGCCAAGCAGCAGCCCCTTGGACGCGTGGAAGAGGACGTAGGCCGTAGCGAGCGCGACCATCGCGACGAGGAACCACACCTCGCCGACCGGCTGGTTCGGGGCGCCCAGCGCGCGGAAGATGTCCATGAAAGCGAGCCCGAAGGCGAGCGTCCCCCCGCCCACCGCGAAGTAGATCGGGGTTGCCGCCTGCTTGTAGAAGAAACTGCGATTGAAGATCACGATCACGATATAGGTCTCGATGAGCGGGTAGAGGAGGAGGAAGGTGAGCCCGCCGTAGCCCGTATCCAAAAGGCCGGCGTCGATCGACGCGTGGACGACCCCGAGGCCGAAGCCCGCGATGCCCGGGTAGAACATCGAGCCTGCGAACTTGTGCTCCGGCATCGCCGGCTCATAGGGAACGATCGCGCGGTAGACGAGGTAAAACGTGGACGGGATGCACACGACGGCCGCAAGGAGGAAGGCCTGGTTGGTAAGCGTCCTTCCACCCTGCCCCCGCGATGGGCGCTTCCCACATAAAGGCGGGGGGAAGGCCTTCAGCGGCTGGCCCGGCGCTTCTTCACGTCGAGCTCCGCATCGGTCTCGCCGGCGCGCCGCTCGGACTCGGTGTCCGAGGAGGTCATCTTGGCCGGCCGCGGCTCGGGCGCCCCCGGTGCCTGTTGAGGCAGGGGCGCAGGGCGGGTCGCC
>JBGPJF010000080.1:0-9686 GCA_041485285.1 Thermoplasmata archaeon
ACCACGCGCAAACCTCCCGCAGCGCTCCACGGCGTCCCCTACCTCGAAAAGCGCGGCGTGCGCGTTGCGGCCATACGCAAACCCACCGTCGTTTTTTCCGGGAGCGCGCGGCAGGCGGTTCGCGACTTCCCGGCCAACATCAACGTCGCCGCGGCCTTGTCGCTGGCGGCCCTCGGCTTCGACCGCACGCGCGTCGTGATCATCGCCGACCCGTCGGCCCACACCAACTCGCACGAGGTCGTCGCGCGCGGGCAGTTCGGGAAGCTGCGATGCACCGTGTCAAACGTGCCGTTCCCCGACAACCCCAAGACCTCGTACCTCGCCGCCCTCTCGGCCGTGGCCACGGTCAAGAACGCCGCGCGGCGCGTCCACTTCGGCCCGTAGAGCGCCCCCGGCCGGCGGGGGCCATTTCAGGGATCAAGTATCCGCACCAAGTCCTTTAAATAGCCAGCAACCCCGGGAAAGACGCGTGTCCGCAGCCCGGGGGACGGTTGCAGGCCTCGTAGCGCTTTCCCTCTCGCTTACCCTGCTCCCGGCGGCCTTTGCGGCCCCCGTCCAGCCCTGGTCGCTTTCCAGCGCCCCCGCGGGCGCTTTCCGCGTCGACCTCTCGGCGGTCCCGGACAGCGGGGCGATGCTCCTCGTGGCCGTGGGGCCCTCGCAGGCGCAGTTCTACTCCATCGCGGAGGAAGCCACCGGCGCCGCCCTGGCCCTCGCCTACTTCGACATCGACGCCGAATACGACTCCGCACCCCTTTCCTGCGCCCGCCTTGCAACCTTGGACGGCGGCCTGTCGGCGTTCACCTATTCGCGCTCGGGCGTTGTCCACACGGCCATCGTGAACCCGTGGACGGGCGAACAGGTTGCCGAAGTCGCCCTGGGCGCGGGCGCCTCACAGCCGTGCATTATCGCCGCCGACGGCGGGTTCTGGCTCTCGTTCCTCGAACGCGGGACCCTCGGCACCTTCCAAGTCACCGACGGAATCTCGGCTGCAGGAATCGTCCACGCGCACCTGGCACAGGGGCCGATCACCGCGGCTTCCGCAGCCCTGATCCCCGCCGACCCGGCGCCGCTGCTTGCGGTGCTCGGCGGGTCGCAGGTCTCGCTCTTCGCGCTGTCGGGCGGGGCGTGGGACGCTCAAGGCACCCTCGCCGTCGCCGCCTATGCAGGCGCGATGTGGACACGCGAAGGCTCGCTCCTCGGCCTCTTCTCAACGAATGCGGGGCTCGTCAAGACCCGCGCACCGCTCGACGCGCTTTCGACCGGCACGAGCCAATCGCTTGCCGGCCCCCCGCGCGCGTTCGAAGTGTTCGCCGTGGACAGCGGCGACGGGATGCTCCTTGCCTCCATCCGCACGGGCTCGGGGATGGTCACGCTTCGCGAGGACACCGTCGGGAGCTTCTCGACCTCGTCTTCCTCCGGGCTCATCGCGGCCGCGGCCTCCGCTGACGGCTATGGCCTTGCCCGCGCCGCAGTGCTTGCAAGCCTCCCCGCGGGCCCTGCGGTTCAAACGTTCACGGCCGGCGACGGGGACGCCGTTGCCATCACCCTCTCCGGCCCCACTGCCATTGTCCGCGCCGCACCCAACACCTATACGGCCACCGTCCGCGCGGTGCGCTCGGCCATCACGCTTGTCGGCCTCGATGTGTCCCTCCCCCCAGGTTGGGTCGTCGAGGCCCCTTCTACAACGGTCGCGCTTGCCAAAGGCGCAAGCGCGGCTCTCCCCTTCACCGTGACCGCCCCCGCCGGGACGGCGCCCGGCTCCTATGCGCTAAGCGTCCGGCCCTCCGCGGTCGAAGCGCCCTTCACGCCGACGGCGAGCATGCATGTTCAGGTCGCAGGCGGAGCGGCGGTCGCGGCCGTCGGCGGAACCTCCTCGGTCGACCTGCTCCCGGGAGCTTCGACGACCGTATCAATCACGCTCGTGAACCGCGGCGCCACCCCTGCGCTCACGGACCTCGCCGCTTCGGCCCCCAGCGGGCTTATCGTCCAGCCTCCGCGCCAGTCGGTTTCCATCGCGCCGGGCGCGTCCGCCACGGTGACCTTCACCGTGAGCGCCGCGAAGGGCGCGCTCCCGCTCGAGGGCGCGTCCCTCTGGCTTGCCATTTCGCCCGGGGACGAATCGGGGATGACTTGGGTCCAACTCCCCGCGACGATCCGCGGCATCTTTTCGCCCGTGCTCGAGGTTGCGCCCAAGGACATCAGCGGCGCGCCAAGCGCCCAGGTCGCCCTTCCCTTCAGCATCGTGAACGCCGGGAACCTCGGCGGGCTCGTCCAACTCCAGGTTGACGTTGACGGCCCGGCGGGCTTGGACGTCCAAGGCGCGGCCCCCTATGTGTTCGTGCCCGCCTTTGGCAGCGTCAGCCTGCCCACGCGCCTCACGCTCCCCGACCGCGCGCTTGCCGGCGCCGTTTACCAGGTCGCCTTGACCGCCACGCACGCAAGCGACGGAACCGCCGCGGGCTACCGGCAGTCGCTCTCGGGCATCGTGCTGCATGCGCGGTCGTTCTCCGCGTCCTTCGCCGCAGGCGCCCCCGTGGCGCCCGGTGCAGACGCGCAGCTTACGGTCCTCCTTCGCAACGACGGCAACGCCCCGGTCGCCGCGAGCCTTTCCTTTGCCTCCGTGCCGGCCGGGTTCTTAGCCCGCCTTGGCGACGGCGTCAGCGCGGCCCTCGTGGTCGCGCCCCACGCGAGCCTCGAAGTCCCGGTCGTTTCCCACGTCCCGGCCGACGCGGCGCCGGGCGGCCAAACCCTGCAGGTGCTCGTGTCGTTGAGCGAAGGCGGGTCGGTCTCCACCGAGCTGCGCGTCGAAGAGCAGGCGACGCACGGCCTCACCCTCACGGTGACCGCGCCGCCCTCCCCGCTCACCAGCGACGACCAGATGGCGGCCTCGTTCGACTTTGCGGTCGGAAACACCGGCAACACGGCCACCACCGTGAGCCTCGACTTCGCCTCGAAGCTCCTCTCCCTTACGACCGCGCCCGACGCCGGCACGCCAACGCCCGCCGATTCGCCGTTCACGCTGGCCCCCCACTCCACCGCCGCGCTGCGCGCGCGCGTCACGGCCGCCTTCGCCACCGGCGACACCGAAGCCTCGACCCGCGTCAGCGCCGACGCCTCTTCCGGCGACTCGGCCTCCGCCGTCGTGTCGATCACCCGCCTCGGCCACGACCTGCGCGTCGTCGACCTCACGGTGCGCCCCTTGAGCGGCTCCCCCAAGGCCGGCACGCTCCACACCGTTTCCGCCACGCTTGCCAACGCCGGCCCCGGCACCGCAACGGGCGTCATCGCAGTCCTCACCGCCAACGACGCCGTCGTCGGGCGCGTCAAGCTCGCGCCCTTCCCCGCGGGCCCCTCACGCGTCCTGCAGTTCGATGTCGTCCCCACCGCCGCCGAGACCCTGTTCACCCTCCACCTTGTCGCACCCGAAGCCGGGCTCGACCGCGACCACGCCAACGACGCGTTCGCCGTCCGCTACCTGGCCGAAGTTGCCGCCGCGCCCTCGTCCCCCCTCCCGCCAGGAGCCGCGCCAGCGGCCGGCGCCACAATCTCCATCCTCGCGCTTATCGGCCTCGCGCTTTCGGAGATCGGAAAGATCACGTTGATATCGGGCCTGTTCCTGCCCCTTTATGTGAAACTCAAGCCCGAGGAGGTCCTCGACCAGTACCTCCGTGGCCAAATCCACGGCTACATTATTGCAAACCCGGGCGAGCACTACAACGCCATCAAGGACCAGCTCGGCGTCACCAACGGGGCGCTGGCCTACCACCTGCGCGTCCTCGAACGCGCTGAACTCATCCGCCCCGTCCGCGACGGGATGTACAAGCGCTTCTACCCCGTCGGCGTCAAGATCCCCAAGCGCAAGCGGCTCTCCCCGTTCCAGGCCGCCATCGTCCGCGTGGTGCGCGCCAACGCGGATGTCTCCCAGAAGGGACTTGCCGAAATCCTCGGCGTCTCCAACCAGGTCGTGAACTACAACGTCAAGCAGCTCGAAGACGCCAATATCATCAAGGTCGACCGCTCATCGCGCGCCTCCAAGCTCACCCTCGGGCCCGATGCGCCGCCCGCCGAGGACGTCCCCGCGGTCCCCGCCCCCGCCGCGCCCGTCCTGCCCGCGAGCCCATAGCGCTGGCCGCAATCCGCCCCCAAATCCTCATAGCCCCCGCCCTCCATGGTTGAATGCGCGCCCCGGGCGCGAAGGTGTTCTCCCATGATCGCACACGGTCACCCCGTCAAGACCTACGTCGACGGCCTCGACGAGCGCCTCCACGGCGGCATCCCGTTTGGCAACGCCGTCCTGCTTGCCGGCACCTCCGGCACCATGAAGTCCACGCTCGCCTACTACATCCTCTACCACAACGCCAAGGCCGAGCGCAAGGACGCCATCTACGTCACCTTCGAGCAGTCCAAGGACTCCATCATCCAACAGATGAACGCGCTCGGCCTCCCCTACGACGTCGTCAAGGACTACCTCACCATCCTCGACATGGCCACCATGCGCGGCGAGGTCGACGACTTCGGCGTCAAGACCACCTGGATCCAGATGGCCCAGCAGGCCCTCAAGGACGCCTACGACCGCAACGGCGCCGACCTCATTGCCTTCGATTCGCTCGGGATCTTCCAACTCGTCGCCGGCCTCGACCAGCCCCGCTCGCAGCTCTACCAGTTCGTCAAGCGCATCAAGGGGTTCGGCGCCACCTCGTTCTGGATCTCGGAAATGGACGCCGGCACCCAGAAGTACGGCCGGTGGGACGAGGACTTCCTCATGGACGGCGTCATCCACCTCACCCAGCAGCACCGCCGCGAGACAGACTACGAATTCTGGATGCGCGTCGTCAAGATGCGCGGCGTCGCCCACGAGAAGAATTACCTCTCGCTGAACTTCGGGGCCAACGGGTTCTCCGTTGCGAAGATCATCACCGATGAGAAGCTGAAGTGATTCCCGGCGCTACCGGTACTGGCGCTCCATGTCGCAGTACCAGCGCTGGTACTCGGCGATCCACCGCAGCGGGCGGCCGCAGCCGTCGCAGGCGGGCCCCGCGGCAGCCGCCGCCGGGTACGCGAACATCGCAGGCGCCATCATCGCGGGCACTACCATCATGCCAGCGGGCGGCCCGAGGTACTCGACGCGCAGGTGGCAGCGCGGGCACCGCTCTTTGTAGGTGACAAGCAGGTAGATGATGCCGGCAATCGCGAAGAAAATGATCAGCACGATCAGCACCGCGATGTTTGTCCCCGACTTGGCCTCCACATTCGTCCCGCAACGGGGGCAGAAGCGAAGCGTCACGGCCTACACCCCCTACAGAACGGGCTGCGGCCGGAGCGCTTCTTGCTCTGCGAGCATGGCCACGCGCGTGAGCAGCTCCTCGAGCGGCACGTCCAGCTCCCCCGGGGGGTCCCACCCCATCCACTCGTCCACTTTCGGGCGGGGCGCGGGCTCGCCGCCCAGGACATGCATCATGAAGCCGGCGAGCGCGAGGAACAGCCCGACATCATTGGCAAACCACATCGCGGGGAAGAAGTCCATCGCATGCGCGCCGTCGAACAGCAACACGAGCCCGATGCCGCTCCACACGATGAACGGCGCCGCAAGGAGGTGCCTCGGCTTGACGGCCGCCCCCTCCTGCCTATTCGTGCGAGGTCTCTGCCGGCCCGTGCGGTTCAGCGGCCTTGTGCTTGCCGCCGCCCTGCAGGCCCGACCACAGGATCCCGAGGGCCGCCCCGACGACCACGAGCACCATCGCGAACCACACGAACGCAAAATTAACGGTGATGAAGTCGGGCGCTTTCATCACGGCGCCAAAGAGCGCAATGAGGAAGATGGCGGGCACGGCGAACCAGATGTACACGCCGTTCATTGGATCCATCCTCGAAAAGTACGCGCCCACGCTTTAAGCTTCTCCTTTGGGCGCGGGCGGCGCCCCGAAGACGTGCGGGTCGATGGGGCGCGAGAGGTGGCGGCGGGCGCATACGGGCACTTCGTGCCATCCGAGCAGGAGCGGCGCGGGCGCCGAAGGCGGGGCGCTGCGCGGCGCCTTTGCGCCGCAGGCGGGGCAGCGGTAGGGGCCGGCCTTCCCGGAGGACTTCATCCGCGCTCCGCAGGCGCCGCACGCGGGCGCCCGCGCCGGGCCTTTGCGCGGCGCGAGCGCGAGCACTTCGAGTTTCTCCAGGTTCAGGGTGCGTCCGTCGTCGCGCACCGCCCCGATGACCCGGACGCGGTCGCCGCTGTCAAGGCCCGCCGCGACCGCCCGGAACTGCTTCGTCGGCTCGTAGGCCGCGCAGTCGATCGTGTCGCCGTTGTCCGTTAGCGCGAAAACCACGTGCCCCCCGCGCAGCCGCCGCGGCGGCGAGGCGACCACACCCGCCACGCTCACGGTTTCGAGCGGGACGAGGTGGCCCACGCGCCCTTCGAGCACGTGCGCGTCGGTCCCCTGGTTCGTCTCAAACACGACCCACCCGGCCCAGGCCTCCCCGGCACGGACGCTGGCGGCGGCCTCCGGCAGCACGCCCGGGTCTGTGGCGCGCACGCCGAACAGCACGGGGCAGGGCGTCGCGGGCGCGACCGCCGCGTGTCGGTTCGCACGGTCCACATTGTTGAAGGTCGCGGGGAATGCGCGGTCCATCGTTTCCACTGATCCAAAGTCCACCGCGCGCTTGGTCCCCCACCGCGCGCGCTCCCGGTACACCGTGAGCTCAAAGGTCGGCTCGCCGGCGCGGTACGCGATGGCCGCGGCCGCCCCCACGATGCCCCGGCCGTCGCCGAGCGCCTTGGTGATCGGGGGCTTCGCCATCCGCGCGAGCTCGTGGCGGACGCGCGCGGGGTCTACGACCCGCTGCACGCAATCACGATACAGCCGCTCCGGCGGCCGCTCGTCGGCGATGACATACGCCGGGTCGGTGCCCGGCGCGCTTAGGTCGCACCATCTTGCCACGAGATCGTCCAGCGTGGCCGCGTGCGCCGCCCGCGCAGGCTCCGGCGGCGCCCCGCCCTCGATCCAAAGTTGCGTCCCATCGGGGGCCACACCGCCGAGGGACTTGACACCCTTGACCGGGTTCCCGAATTCGAGCGCCACCGCCGCGTTCCCCCGCGTCTTCCACGGGATGTTGGGGTTCAGGCGCACGAGCCGCGGGCGGCCCCGCAGCACCAGGCCGTGCTCCCGCCTAAACGCCGCCGCCGCCTCGAGCGCGAAGTGGGTCGTGCACCCCCCCGCCGGCGAGTCCGTGTCGTCGATCCCCACCAGCACGAGCGCGCCTCCAGGCGCGCTCACTCCGCCCATTTCGTAATAAAGTCGAGCGCCCCCCACGAGGGCCCCGGAATCGCACGATTACCCTGAGATTTTGGAAACGCGACGCGGAAAACGGTGCACCTTTTCGCCGCTTGAAGGGAGGGTATTTGAGAACGAGCCTACCAAAGTTAGGATACTGTGGCCGCACCCCGCATGGATATAAATAGTGAAATTCCGGAGGGGGCGTCTGCCCCTCACGGGGGAGGTTCTTCTCTGGCAGCTTTCCGAATGTCGAAGGAACACCGCATCCTCACCGTCGAGGACCTCACCCAGGCCATCCTCAACTCGATCGACCGCGTCGACATGGAACCCGAGGCCGCCCGCCACATGGCCAACCACGTCCTCAACTTTTTCGGCTTCAACGACACGATCATCGACAACATCCTGGAGCCCGAGGACCGTGACGCGTTCTACATGCTCGAAGACCTCGGCCTCCTCCAGACCGAGCGCGAGGAGACCACCCTCTACGACGGACGCGAGTGGCGCATCCACTACTGGATGTTCAAGAAGGACAAGATCTACGACCTCGTCAAGGACGACGAAGTCAGCGGCACGCCCGCCGGCGAGGTCGACGTTTACGCCGAAGTGCCCGACGACATCTGGACGCGCAGCCAGCAGTAGCGCGCGATTCTTGGGTGGCGAGAATGGCCCCACACGGCCCCTTGCCCTGTGCGATTTGCTTGCGATGGATTCCCGGCCCCGACACCGGCCCGGCCAAGGTCTGGCTCGACCCGCGCGCCGATCACACTCCGCGCCCCGATGGGAGCAAGGGCGGGGCGTTCGTCGCCCACCCTGCCTGCTGGGCCCGCTTTGAGCCCTTCCAGGCAGCGCACTGCGCCGCCTGCGGGGGGTTCTTCGCGCCCGTCAATACGGTAAGCTCGGGTCGGTTCCGCCTGGTCTGCATCACGTGTAAGCGGGAGTATGAGGTCCAGGACGACGGCAAGCCCCTCGAGGTTCCGCTGGAACCGCCGTTGCCAAACCCGCCCATGCCCGCCGAGCCAAAGCGCGGATGGTTCCGCAGGAATCCCCCGCCCTGATCCCCAGGCAATGTCACAGTCTCGCCGCTTACCTACAAGTACGCCGCCCTCCATCGCCGCGAGTCGGCTTGGCCCCAGGCCCTGCCTTTTTCTGGATCGTGACCCCATGCGCGCCCGCCTTGCTGCCACCGCCCTCGTCTGCCTGACGCTGACCGCCCTGTTGCCCGCCCCCGCCGCCGCCGCGCCCCCCTCGGGGTGGACCCTCCCGTGGAACCTCGACACCGGCGCGTCCGACGTGTCCCAAGTCCATGTCGTGCCCCTGCCCAACGGCGGCGCGCTCGCCGTGTGGATCGGCCTTGCCGGCGGCGAACTCGCTCTCTCGTACAGCGAATACATCAGGGGGTCGGGCTGGCAGGCGCCCGCGCAGGTGAACCTTTGGGGAACGCTCGTGACGTCCTTCTCGCTCGCCGTGAACGATGGCGGCTTTGGCGTCGTCGCGTGGTGGGAGCTCGTGGCGTCCTACCGCGCGCAGGCCTCTTTCTTCCGCCCTAACGAAGGCTTCAGCCCCCAGGCGCCCATCGCCAATAATACGAGCCAGCCTCAGGCGCCTCCGGCCGCCGCCATCGATGCCGCCGGGGCCGTCACCGTCACGTTCGCGGAGCTCGACGGCGCGGTTTCAAGCGAATTCGCCGTCCGCGGGGACGCGGTCAGCGGCAGTTGGTCTGCCGCAGAGCGAATCGAGTCCGACGACACGGGCGACGCGTTCCCCATCCGCGGGGCCGTCGTGGCGACCCCCTCCGGTGACGTGCACGCATTCTGGCTCCACTCGAATGCGAGCGGCGACCACTTCTACTCCAGCAAGTTCACGGACGGGGCCGGCTGGGGCGCCCCCGTCCGGTTGGACGCCATGCCCTCCGCGGCCTTCCAGACGATCGAGGCGGCCGCATTGCCCGACGGGCGGGTCGTGGCCGTCTGGGGCCAGCCGAACGCTACGGTCGTTCCGGCGGTCGCCTACTCATTCTATTCGCCCGCCGCCGGCTGGGCGGCTGCGCCAAGGGAGCTGCCGACGTCTCCAAACGGGGACTATTCGCCGCACATTGCCTGCGGCGGTCCCTCGACGTGCGTGCTCCAGTGGATGGAGATTGGGAACGCGACGGAGAGAGCCATGTTCGCCCTCAGCTCCGACGCCGGCGCCTCCTTCGCACCGGCGCAGGATCTTGACCTCAGCCTCGAGGGCGGCGCCGTGTCCGCCGCCGCGGCGCTCAACGCCGCGGGGGATGGGGTCATCGTTTGGTCCCAGGAAGCGGCGCCCCCGGCGGGCGGCTCCACGCACGCGCAGGTAAGCGCGCGGCGCCTCTCGGCCGCGTCCGGCCTCGGCCCCACCGAGCGCCTCGACCGGATCAGCAGCGAGACGGCAGGAATCCTC
>JBGPJF010000081.1:0-9656 GCA_041485285.1 Thermoplasmata archaeon
ACGGGCCGGGCGCCGAGGCGCTCATGCGAAAGGTGTTCACCAACGACATCAAGCCCGCCCTGCCGGGCAAGGTGCTCTACACGCACATGCTGGACGACAACGGGCGGATCATCGACGACATCCTGTTTGCGCGCGAGTCGGCGGACTCGTTTTTCGTGGTGCCGAACGCCGCGACGACCCCGAAGGTCGTCAAGTGGTTCCACGACCACAACGACAACAAGGCGGGGATCGACAACTTGTCCGACGGGATGTTCTGCATCGCCGTGCAGGGGCCGAAGGCGCCTGACCTCGTCTCGAAGCTGACGAAGACCGACGTCCGCGCGATGAAGAAGATGTGGGCGGTAGACGGCGAAGTCGTAGGCGTCCCTTGCAAGATGCAGACGACCGGGTACACCGGCGAGGCGGGGTTCGAGCTCATCGGAGGAAACGAGCACGCAATCAAGGTGTACCGGGCGGTCCTTGAGGCGGGGAAGGAGTTCGACATCCGCCCGTGCGGGCTTGGCGCGCGCGACACGCTGCGCCTGGAGAAGGCGTTCCTCCTTTCAGGCCAGGACTTCCACGGCGACCGCACGACGCTCGAAACGCAGTACGATTGGGTGGTGAAGTGGGACCACGACTTTGTGGGGAAAGCGGCGCTCGAGCGGCAGAAGGCGGACGGCACGTACGGGCGGTGGGTCGGCCTGAAGGCGGCGGGCCGCGGCATCCCCCGGCACGACTACGACCTCTATCATGATGGGAGGCAAGTCACGAAGATCACGAGCGGGACGATGTCCCCCACGCTGCGCGTGGGCGTCGCGATGGCGTACCTGCCCCCGTCGCTTGCAAAGCCCGGGACGAAGCTCGCCTTCGAGATGCGGGGGCAGAAGGTGGACTGCCAGGTCGTCCCGACGCCGTTCCTCTAAGATAGGGAACGCTTTTACCTTCGCGCGCAGTTTTGGGGAGAGCATCCACGGAGGAAACACGGTGTCATCCAACGTCCCCGCCGACCGCAAGTACACGAAAGACCACGAGTGGGCCAAAGAAGAAGGCGCGGGGAAAGTGCGCGTGGGGATTACGGACTTTGCGCAGCACTCGCTGACGGACATTGTTTTCGTCGAGTTGCCGAAGGTTGGCGCAAAGCTTGAGCAGGGCAAGCCGTTTGGCGTCGTCGAGTCGGTGAAGAGCGCGTCGGACCTTTATGCGCCGATCTCCGGGGAAGTCGTTGAGGTCAACAAGGGCGTCGTGGACGCGCCGGAGACGGTGAACAAGGACCCTTACGGGAAGGGGTGGATGCTCGTGGTCAAGACGGCGGGCGCCCACGGGCACTTGATGGACCCGGCGGCGTATGTCAAGCATATTGGGGAGTAACGAAACCGCCCCTATTCTGAGGATCCCGGGGCGTCTGGCGGTGCGCGAGGGCGCCGTGCTCGCCAGTTTTCAAAGAGCATCAGACCCAGAATGTAGATTCCCCCCGCGGACGCCAGGGTGCTTAGCGCCGCCGCGGCCCACGATGGTTCGGGAATCCGATCAGACAAGGGTGGATTCAGGCCGACGGCCTTCAGCAAACTCGTTGCCGCAATAATCGAAACAAGGACAACGAGGAAGGCCCAAAGAGCAACGATTGAAACGAGTTTCCATCGCTCCCCAGCAAACGGGTCGACGCCGGGCTGGGTGGCCACCGTCCCTCACCTCTTCGGCGGAATCAGATTCGGAATCGTGTCCTCAATCGGGTAGTCGACCCTGCAGTGCGCGCACGCGAGCTTCCCCGTAACGATCTCCTCGCCCTTCTCTTCGCCCACCGAAAGCGTGAGGTCCCCCTTGCACACGGGGCAGCACAGGATCTCCATGAGGTCGCGGCGCATCGTAAGGCGCATCGGACGCCATTCCGCTTAAGCCTTCGGGGGGGCGCTCTCCCGTTTCTCGCGCTCCTCTTCGCCTTTCGTGTAGGTGGCAAACGCCGCCCAGGCCATGACCCCCGCCAGAATCATAGTGAACCAGAGGGGCCGGGGGTCGGGCGGAGGCCGCGGGATGACGAGCAACTGGTAGACGTAGCGCACCACGTGGCCGTGGCTGTCGTCGAGGGCGACCGTCAGGTTGTGGAGCCCGAGCGAAAGGCGGACGGGGCGGCCGTCGGCGCGCCCGAGCGGCCCGTCGATGTCGGAACTCACCGTGATGATGACGCTGTCCGCGTCGGGGTCGGCGGCAAGCCCCTGGATCCTGACCTCGTTGAAGTTGTACACCTGCGTGCCGTCGGCGGGGGCAAACGATTCGAGGAAGGGCGGGCCGTTGATGTAGAAGAACTCGGTGCGCGAGGTGGAGGGGCCGTTGCCCGCGAGGTCCCACGCGCGCCACTCGAGGGCGATGGTGGCCCCGTCGTTGCCGTCGATGGTGACGTTCGCGCGCAGCGTGCGGCGCTCTTCCCGGGTGTAGGCGGGCTGCCACGCGCTGAACACGATCCCGCCGTCAGTGGACACGCGGTACTCGACGCGCGAGGCGTTGGGGCCCGAGGCATCGTCGGAGATGGTGACGGCCGCGTAGACCGACCCGGTCTCGAGTCGGTCGAAGGAATTCGGCGTAAACCCGCTGAAGGTGGGGGGCGCCAGGTCGCACGCGATGCCCGTGCGCGAGGCGCTCTCCCCGTTGCCCGCGCGGTCGCCGACCACGACGGTGAATTGGTTGCCAGAGCCGACGCAGACGGGGACGTCGGCTTCGCCCACGAGGCGGCCGGGCAGTTCGATGGCCTGCACCGTGATCGTCGACCACGTGTAGAGGCAGGCGGTTTTGTACGAGAGCAGCACCGGGGGAGCGATCCCCGAACCCGCGTCGCGGGCGTCGACCTGAACATGGAGCGTCGTGGAATTGACAAACGACGGGGCGGCGAGGTTGATGGAGGGCGGGACCGTGTCGACGACGAACGTGGAGGAGCGGTTGGCCGTGTTGCCCGCGTCGTCGGTGGCGACGAAGAAGATCCGGTAGGGGCCGTCGGGGAGGAAATACAGGGCGAACGCCTCGACCGAGCTGTAGTTGTTCCCCTGATTGGCGGCGTATTGGTCGGCGGTCTCGAAGTCGGCGCGCGCCTCGGACCAAATGGAAATGCTCGTGTTGTTGGGGGCAAGCCCCGACCCTGCGTCGAAGAATCCGGCGGTGACCTCGACCCGCGCGCCGCCTTGGGGCGCGACCTTCGTCATGTTGACGAACCCGCCGTCGGGCGGAGAAAACCACTGCAGGACCGGGGGCTCGGTGTCGCCCGAGAGCGCGGCCGCGGGAGCGGAGAGGCCGGCGGCCAGCGCGAAGAGGATCGCCGCGGCTGCGGCGATACGCCAAGCGATCTTCGAAGGCGGCATCGGATCGAAGCCTCGTGCGGACAGCGCGCCTGGGTGTTGCCCCCGCCTAAAACTTTCGGCATGGTTGGCAAGGCGACTGGCTAGTCGCGAGGAACGGGGCCGGCGCCAGCGGGGCAGTGGGGGCAAGGCGCCAGGGCCGCCGCGTGGGGGATGAACGCCGCGGCCGATTCCTCGAAGCGGGCGTCGACGTTCTTGAGGGCCGCCTGCAGGCGCTCGAGTTCGCTGCGGGCGCGGCCCCCCCGGGCCTTGCCGGGCGCCTTGGCCTTGGAGGGGCCGGGCTCGGGCGCCTGGCGGCCTTCCGCGAAGGCCCGCAGCAACTCGGCTTCCGTCGGGCGCGCAGGCGCCTCGGCGCCGCTGCCGGGCCGCCACGCGTGGTGGCCGGCCGCCTCGCGCACGATGACCTCGCCGGACACCAGGCACAGCCCGAGCTCGCGCGCGAGCTTCGCTTCGGTCGCCGCGGAGAAACTCACGGCCTGCGCCCCCATCGCGGCGATGCGCGCGGCTTCGGCCGCGGTCGGCTGGTGCGGGCCGACGACGGTGGCGACCACGCCGCCAAGCGCGACGCGCATCCCGAAGGACCGGCAGGCGGACGCGAACTCGCGGGAGAGGCGCACGCAGAAGGGCGCCTCCATCTCCGCGTGGTGCGTGCCTTCGAGGCCGCCGTCGAAGAACGTGAGGGAGCGGCCGGTGAGGTCGATGAAGTCGTCCGGGACGAAACAGTCGGCAAGGTGCAGGCGCTCGGTGACCGACGTCGCAAGCGAGGCCGAAAGCACGCGGGTGCAGCCCACCTTGGAGAGGGCATAGAGGTTCGCGCGGTAGGGGAGGTTGTGCCACGGGAACGGGGCGACCCCGCTCTTTGCCACCGCCGCGAAGCGGCCCCCGCCGATCACGCCCGTCAGGACGTCAACCGAACCGTAGGGCGTCCGCACGGGGGAGCTCGCGGTCTTGCCTTGCGCGCGCGCGGCCAGGCGGGGGGCCAGCCCGAGGGAACCGACGATGCCCACGGTGGGAACGCTTGCGCCGGCCACGCCGGACGATACGCGGCCGCCTTGAAAACCCACGTGAGGCCAAGGGTTGTTGACGACTCGGTTACATTCCGAAAGGGGTTAAATACGATAAGCGCCGGTTTTTGGGTGTCGGTGTGAGCATGGCCCCTTCCAGCGCTACCAAGAACAACTATCGGGTGTCCGAGAACGGCGAGTGGATCCGGATCACCGAGCGCGGCGAGCAGCCGACCGGGTTCTACTTCGTCCGCGGCGGCCGCGCCCCCGAGTGACCCTTCGGCGCCGGTCCTTTGCGCTTTCGCCGCTCGGCGGCGACCATCACCACTTCGGCGACGCGGAGCGCCGCTTCCCGCATCTTGGCCGACTGCTGGCGAAGGCCCCCCGCGGCCTCCGCGAGCATCTCCACGTCTTCTTTCATTTCGCGCGAGGCCGATTCGAGCCTTGCGAGCTTTTCATCGGCGCGCTTCGTCTCTTCTTCGAGGCTCGAAAGGCGCGAGCCGTCGGCCCGGGTGCGCTTGGGGGCATCGGGCCCTTCGTTGGCCATGGGGACCCCTTCACGGCAGGACGTTAACAAATGCGGCGTCTGCGTCCATTTCCACGAAAGCGCCTTGGGGAATCTTCCCGATGTCGATGCGGTCGACCATGGGGATGTGCGACATGATCGCGCCGGTGGCGATGATGGTCTCGGCCTCGGTGTTGATGATTCCGGCGGGCGCAAGGCCATTGCACTTCAGTTCGTAGATCACATAGGACCCGACCGTCGAGCCGCGCCCGCGCGGGAACACGAGGATCCGGTCGGCCACGCTCTCGCCGCGCACGGGCTGGTCGGTGTCTTGGATGAGTCCGGTGTCGGGGTCGACGCCGCCGAGGAACGAGAGCGGCTTTAGGCACACGAGGGCCTTCCCGCGGGCCTTGCCGCCGAACACCTTGCGGCCCTGCAGGCGGGTCCCGCCGGTTTGCGCCACGTGTCCTTCCCCCTTCAGTCCTGCTTCGGCCGGCTGATCCACGCGAGGAGTTCCTCCGTGGAGCCGTAGACGATTTTCTGCGACCCGAACCCCTCCTTGGGCATGTAGAACGCCGCCTTGGCGGAGTTGAGCGCCGTCACCTTGTGCTTGTTCTCGACCGGAGTCACGACCTGGCAGGTGTCGACAATCACGTGCCCGAACCGTTCGATGATCTGGACCTCCTTGCGCAGCGAATGGGCGACGACCTTGGACGTCGAGAGCCAAAGCGCGACGTTCGGGCGGATTCGTTCGCGGCCTTCGAGGAAGGTCGCCATGTCGATGAGCTCTTCGACGGACAGGTGCGGGCACCCGAACGCGATGAGGTCGACCTCCTCGAGCTTGGCCGACTGCATCTTTGCGTGCCGCTCGGCGATGTCCTTCGGCGTGATGTGGATTGCCTCGAGGCCTTTGATGTCCTGGGTTTCGGCCTCGGGCGTGATCCCGTCGCAATGGAACAGGGAGAGCGAGCCCCACGCCGCCATCGCGGCGCCGAAATTCTTGAGTTCGTCATCGGTGGGCGACACGCCGCGGATGTAGGGAACTTTTGTGCCGACGCTCTCCCCAATGATCGTGCCGATGATGGGGAAGTCCGGTCGCATCTTGCTCTTGGGGACGTCGACTTCGATGACGACTTCCGCGCGCCGGTTCTCGTCGAGGTGCAGCCCGTAGTTCGCGGTCTTGCCGATGATCGCGGCGGCAAGCGCCGAGGGCGCGCCTTCGCGGTTCGTGCGGGCGCCGACACCGGAGTTGAGGAAGATGCAGTTGGCCGATTCGGCCGAAGCCACGTGGTCGCCGAAGTCGGGGCTGCGGCCGATGAGGAACGGCGTGCAGGTGCACACCATCTCGAGGCCCATCTTCGCGTACGCCTTCAAGATCTCCCCCTGGCGCTGGTTGAAGTGCGCGTCGACGCCCATCTCTTCCCAATGCTGCGGGTCGCGCCCGCACGGGTTCAGCGTCGCGGGGACCGACACGACCCCGCCGTCGCGGGCGAGCTCCTTCAGCCACTTCAGGCCGCCTTCGCGGATCGTCTTGTACGAGACGCCCGACACGTGCGCGCGGGTGATGGGGATGAGCCCGTCGGCGTCGAAGAGGTCGCCGAGCGCCACGAGCAGCTCCATCGCGGTGCGCTGCGCGGCCCCTTTTTCCCCCGAAAGGGCGGCCTCCTCATCGCGGGTCAGGTGCGTTCGAAATCCCCCTCAAGACTTCCATAGAGCGCCCAGGCGGCGCGATAAACCTTGGGGGGGGTTGCCTACGGCCGGCGCTTCCGCGTGCGGCCCGCCGGCACCGTGCCGGCAGCGGCGGCGGCGATGCCAATGGCGGCCACCGCCGCTAATGCGCCGGGGCCGGGCAAGAATCCTTTGGGTTTGTCGGAATACTGCTGGAACTTGATGTCCAAGCTCGTCACATTTGTGTAATTGGACTCCGCGCCCAGGTACGCGGCTGAGAGCGTGACCGAATAGGCGCCGCTTGCAACTCCCCCCTGCGCCTGGTAGTCCCAGTTCCAGACCAGGGTGGTGCCGTTGATTGGGTCGACTCGAGTGTCGACCAGTTTGATCCAACGGTCTAGCGAGGCGGTGGGGCCGGCAAACGAGATGAAGTAAACCTTCTGGGCCGGGTCGACCGAGAAAGCCTCTTTGACGATTTCCGTGACATTGATGCGCCCGCCGTCGGGCTTCAGCTCTGCAAGCGTGACGTTGAACGGGTTCGTGACAAAGTCGATGCGCGACCGGTAGAGGTCGCCGTAGTAGAGGAAGCTCGAGTCGGCGGAGGGCCCGACCGGCAGGGGCGAGGATGAGGCGCGGTACTGGAGTTGGAACGAGAGCTGCGACCCCTGGGGGAAATCAAGCAGGGTCATGCGGCTGTTGCCGGCGTCGATGCGGAATTCCTCGGGGGACGAGGAGAGGGTCGGCTTGGTCTCGGTGTTCAGCGCTCCGGCGCTGTTCCCGTTGATGTTGACGTTGATGGTGAACCGGACGTTCTGCGCCCCTTGGTCGGAGGAGGCCCAAATCGAGAGGCCGTCGAGGGACTCCACGGTCATCCCTCCTTCGGTGAGCGTGACCTGCCAAGTGCCCACGTTCGACACGAGGGCGCGCGGGACGGAGACGCCGAAGGCGTCGGCCGATTGTCCGTGCGACTCATTGAAGGGGGGCACGGGCGTGATGATGAAGGACTTGCCAAAGTAGAACGAGGTGACCTGGCCGGTGGTGCCTTCGCGCGGCGGGGCAGGGGCGCTTGGGGTTGCGGCGAAGGCGGGGGGAGGGATGACTGCGGCGGAAGTAACGGCCACGATGGCGAGCACCGACAGCAATGCCACGCGCGGTCGTGTTGACATCCCGTGGCCGCTCCCGACGCCTCTCGATTCGATCCAAAGGAGCGTATTTGAACGTTCGCGGGAGGGCCGAATCAAGGTTAGAGGCTTGCGCGCCTCACAAGGCGCGAGCGATGGCCGGCGCCGCCGACACGCGGGAGGTGGCGCTTTCGACCGTGTCCGTGGAAACGAGGTCGTCGAGGACGCCGTGGAGCTTCTTGAGCGCGCCTCCGGCGTAGAGGCCGTGCGTGCAGGCAGCCGCTACCGAGGAGGCCCCGGCGGTCTTCAGCGCCTTGGCGGCGGCGGCAATGGTGCCCCCCGTGGAGATGATGTCGTCGATGATCGCGACGCGCTTGCCTTTGGCGTCCAGCTCCTTCGGTGCGATTTCCACGCGCTCGCCGTCGATGCGGGTCTTGACGAGGTGGTCGAAGGCCACGCCCATGGCCTCGGCTACTGGCCGGACGCGGTCCAGGGAGCCATCGTCGGGCGACACGACGAGGTCGACGCTGCGGGCGGCGAGGTAGCGCCCGATCTCCGGAAGCGCGGAGAGGTTGCGCGCGCGCGGCGACACGCCGGCAAGGACGGACGGCTCGTGGATGTCGATCGTGATGAAGTCGTCCCACCCCTCGGCGAGCACCTTGCCGAGCGCCGAGGACGAGAGGGCCTCGCCCGGCTTGAACCGCCGGTCCTGCCGCGCGTACGAGAAGTAGGGGACGACCATGATGGCGCGCCGGGGGCGCATGGTGAGCACCGCGTCCCGGATGAGCAGCGCTTCGACGAGGTGCGGGTCGGGCCACGTCGTCTGGAGCACGACGACCTCCTTTCCGGCGAGGTCGTCCCCGATGCGGACGTACGCCTCGCCGTCGGGGAAGCGGCGGATTTCCGTTGGGACAACCTTCGTGTTCAGCTCCACGGCGAGCCGCGCACCAAGAAGCCCGGATGCGGAGCCGGAGATCACTTCCACTGGCGGGGCCCCCTGCTCCGAAGAACGTAAGGGGTGAAGAACGTTGGCGGGGCCAGCCGGACGGCCGCTCAAGACTGCCGCGTGCGCAGAGAATCGATCGTGGCGCCATCTCCGGGCGGCTCCGCGCTCACTGCCGCGCGCACGATCAGTGCGGCCGCGAGCACTGCGAGCCCGGCGAAAAGGGCGATCCAGGCGAGAACCGCGCCGATCCACTCGATGATCGGCGTAAGGACCGCCACCAACCATGCCACGACGATGGCCGATGCGGCAAGGGAGGCGCATGCAGCAAGGAGCCGCAGGCGCGCACGCCGGGGCCCGCGTTGGTTCAGGGTGCCCACCTCGCTACTTTCCGGAGCGTTTGATGAGCGCCTGCCGCAGCTCGTCGAGGCTCATCGTCTGCAGGAAGATCTTGCCCGGCCCCTTCAGCACCGCGAGGAAAATCCCCTCGCCGCTGAAGGCCATCGCCTTCATCCCGCCCGCGGGGCGCACGTCGTAGGTCACGCTCTGCTCCCATGCGACGGCCTTGCCCGTGTCCACGAGCATCTCCTGCCCGGGCGCCAGCGTCATCTCGATGATGTCGCCAAGCGCTTCGAGGAACACGGTGCCTTCCCCGCGGTACCGCTGGATGATGAGGCCCTCGCCGCCGAAGACCCCTGCCATGATCTTGCGCTGCATCGCGGTTTCGAGCACCACCGCGTCCTCGGCGCACAGGAACGCGGTCTTTTGGCCCATCAGGACCTTGCCGCCCCGCAGGTCGAACGGGATCACGCGACCGGGCAGGTGCGCGGCAAAGGCGATCACTCCGGAGCCGTTGTGCGCCTCGAACTCGGCCATGAAGAAGGACTCGCCCGTGAGCGCCTTGCGCGCGATGCCGGCCGCAATCCCGCCGTGCACCTTGGCGGTCATCTGGACGTTGGCGCTCATGTAGATCATCGAGCCGGTGTCGGCGTACATCTTTTCGTTTGGGTTGACCTCGCAGACGAGCGCGGGCATGTTGTTTCCCATGATTTGCCATTTCATTTGGAGCCCCGCGTGCCATCCGCCGCGCCATCC
>JBGPJF010000082.1:0-9381 GCA_041485285.1 Thermoplasmata archaeon
CTACCGCAAGCCCGGGTGCACGACGAACCCCGAATTGTTGAGGTCCACAGCCTGCTCCCCCGACATGTGCGCCGACCCCCGCATCTTGACGACTTCAAGGTAGGTGCGCCTCGCGTGGCCCTCTTTGGGGTGCGACAGCGAAATGATCGCGTCGACCATGTGGCTCTCCACCCGCGGGTGCCGCTCGTCGTAGTCGCTCTCGGAGGTCAGGATCAGCACGCAGTTGAGGCCCTTCATGAATGACGTCAGGTCGTGGAGCACCTCGCGGTAAAGCTTGTCTGATTCGAGCGCCGTGTGGAGCACCGTCACCGGGTCGATCACGATCCGCGCGGGGCCGATCCGCTCGACTTCCGTTTGGATGTGCCCGATCGCCTCGTTGGCGCTCTTGCGCACCGAGCTGCCGACGTCAACGAACAGGACTTGGCCGTTCTTCACCAGCGCGTCGTCGTAGAACTGGAACGCCTTCAGGAACTGCTGCACGACCCACCCCGGCTCGGAGATGCCCGTGAAATACACGCACTTCTCGCCCTTGCGCGCGCCGTGGAACAGCGTCTGCACCGCAAGCGTCGTCTTGCCGGTGCCCGGCGCGCCGGCGACGAGCACCGACGAGGGGACGATCCACCCGCCGCCGGTCATCTCATCGAGGCCGGGGATGCCGGTCTCCAAGCGCCCTTCCATCCAACTCACCGCGCCCGCCTTCCAGCGGAGCATCCGGGCAGGCCTGGGTGAGTTGAAAAACCTTCGCGGGGGCCGCCGATGGCAAAGGGCCTCACGGTATGCAATATTCGGGCCAGCGGATAAAAGATATAAGCGACTCGCCGCGATCGAACGGGCACATGGCATTCGAGAGCCTCGGCCTTGCAACGATCCTCGTCGTGGCCTTCGTGCCTCCACTGCTGTTCATGATCCGCGTCCGGAACTTGGAGCACTTCGACCGCAACCCCTGGTCGATCATGTTCCTGGTGTTCGCGTGGGGCGCGGTCGGCGCCATTTTCCTTGCGCTCGTGGGCGAGTCGTGGCTCAACCTGCCCCTCGACACCTACCGGCCCTCGCGCGTGCCGCAGACCATGTGGCTCGCGGTCATCCTGGGGCCCCTCGTCGAAGAGCCCGCCAAGGTGGGGATCCTCGTGTTCCTCTCGAAGCGGCGCATGCGCGAGGAAGAGGACGGCCTCGTGTACGGCGCGGCCGCCGGGCTCGGCTTCTCCGCCACCGAGAACCTTGCCTACGAGTTGAACGCGCTCTCGACGGGCGGCTTCGCCGCCTGGCTCGTGACTTCGGTCCTTCGCATGCTCACGAGCACGCTGCTGCACGGCTCGTCGAGCGCGGTGGCCGGCTGGGGGATCGCGCGCGGCAAGCTGCAGCCCGGCGTGAGCGGGTCGCCGTGGCGGTACCTCGCCGTAGCGATGCTGATGCACGCGACATTCAATTTCCTCGCAACGCTGCCGCTGCTCTTTGCCGACAGCTTCCTCGTGTTCATGGGCTCGCTGCTTGCCATCTTCATCTTCGCGGGGCTGATCTACGGCTTCATCCGCGGCAAGATCCGGGAGCTCGACCGGCGCGGACAGATGGCGCGCCCGATGTGAGGGGAGGGAATCGGCTTCAGCCCACTTGTCGTCGCCGCGCTTGGCGGGAACGCCATCGCGCAGCCCAAGGACCGCGGCCAGGCCGCCGAGCAGCGCAGGAACCTGCGAAAGGCCGCCGAAGCGCTTGTGGAGATCGTCGCGAAGGGCTCCAAGCTGGTGGTCACGCACGGCAACGGCCCCCAGGTGGGGGCGCTCATGATCCAGGCGGAGCGCTGCGCGCAGGAAGTCCCCGCGCTCCCGCTCGACATCCTTGTCGCGCAAACCCAGGGGTGGCTCGGCTACCTCATCGCGGAAGCCCTCGACCGCGAGCTCGTGCGCCGCGGGCGCGAGGAACGGTGCGCGCCGATGCTCATGCGCGTGCTCGTCGACGCCAAGGACCCGGCGTTCAAGGACCCGTCCAAGCCGGTGGGGCCCTTCTACGGCCCCAAGGAGGGCGCCAAGCTCGGCGCCGAGCGAGGGTGGGTCTTGAAGCGCGTGGCCTCCTCCTTGGGGAAGCCCGCGGTGCGCCGCGTGGTCGCCTCGCCCCGCCCGCTCAAACTCGTCGACCTGGAACCCGTGCGGGCCGCGCTTGCCCGCGGCCTGATCCCGATTACGGTCGGCGGCGGCGGCATCCCCGTGGCCCTGAAGGACGGCGCGCTTGCCGGCGTGGAGGGCGTCATCGACAAAGATGTCGCCTCAGGGCTGCTTGCCGCGGAGCTTGGCGCGGACCGCTTTGTGATCCTCACCGACGTCGAAAAGGTCTCTTCGCACTTCGGCCTCACGGACCAGGCGGACATCGACCGGGTGACCGTGTCCGAGGCGCGCCAGTGGATTGCGGAGCGCGAGTTTCCACCGGGTTCCATGCGCACGAAGGTCGAAGGCGCGATCCTCTACCTCGAACGCGGCGGCAAGGAGGCGCTCATCTGCCACCTCGATTCGCTGCGCCGCGCCCTTGCGGGGAAAGCCGGGACGCGAATTGTCCCCGACGGCAAGTAGCGGCCACCCCGTCAGTGGTTGCGCGTCTTGGCAAGCAGCCGCAGGATCTCCAAGTACAGCCAGATCAGCGTCACCATCAGGCCGAAGGCGCAGTACCACTCCATGTATTTCGGCGCGCGCAGGTCCACGCCGCGTTCGATGAAATCGAAGTCGATGACAAGCGTGAGCGCGGCCACGCCGATGACAAAGAGGCTGAAGATGATGCCAAAGGGGCCCGAATCGTAGATCAGCGGCGGGCGGTGGCCGAGGAACTGCATCACCATCGCGATCATGTAGAACAGGAAGATGCCGCCCATCGCCGCGAAGAGGCCGAGCTTCAGGTTCTCGGTTGCTTTGATGAGCCCGGTGTAGTAGCAGAGGAGCATGGCGCCGAGCACGCTGAAGGTGAGGAGCGTGGCCTGGAAGACGATTCCCGGAAAGTAGGCCTCGAACAACATGGATATGACACCGAGGGCGAGCCCCTCGAGGAGCGCGTAGATCGGGGCCGTCACCGGCGCCCAGTTTTTCTTGAAAATCGTGATGAACGCAAAGACGAAGCCGCCGATGAAGCCCACGATCATGAGCGGGTACAGGAGCCCAACGTATCCCGTCTGCAGCAGCACGAACGTGAAGAGCGCGCTCAAAGCGACCAGCAAGGCCAGCAGCCCGGTTTTCGCGGCCGTGCCCTCCAGCGTCATCGCCGGGGCGTCGACCTCGCGGGCGACGAGGATGTTTTCAAACGTGCGCGCGTTGAGGGCTGGGTTGGAGCTTGGCAAAAGGCGTCCCGTCTCCGTTAAGGTCTCGGGCACAAAAAGAAGGCGGTTGGAGGAAACCCCCTGCCTCACTCCGCCCCCGAACCTTGATTTGACCCGCCCCGCATCCTCGCGCCGGCTCCCCCCGTGTTTTCCAAACTCGCCTCCAGCGTGGCGCTCCCGGACGTCACGAAGCTCTTCGAGCCGCCGCCGCCGGGGACCATCGACTTCGGGCTTGGCGAGCCGGATTTTCAGCCGCCCAAAGAGGCCGTGGAGGGACTCACGCGCGCCGTGCGGGAAGGGAAAAACAAGTACACGCCCACGCTCGGCGTGCCCGCGCTGCGGCAAGCCATCGCGCGCAAGCTCCGGGCCGACGACAAGTCGCTGCGCCCGGACGACATCCTCGTCACCGCGAGCGGCACGCACGCGCTTTCGCTCGCCGCCCAGGCCCTTTACGCCGAGGGCGACGAGGTGCTCGTCCCGGACCCCGGCTTTTTCTATTACCGGCCCCACGCGCGGATGATGGGCGCGAAGGACGTCGGCTACACGCTCACCGACGAAAACAAGTTCCAGCCCGACCTCGACGAGCTCGCGCGGCTTGTGAGCGCGAAAACCAAAGCCATCGTCGTCAACTCGCCGTCGAACCCAACCGGGGCCTGCTTCGACCGCGCGACCGTGAAGGGGATCTCGGACCTCGCCAACGACAAGGGGCTCGTGGTCATCACCGACGAAGTCTACTCCGACCTCGTGTTCGAGGGGCGCCACGAGACGTTCCTCGGGAAGGTCGACCGGCTCGTCTTCACCAACTCGTTCTCCAAAACCTACGCGCTCACGGGCTGGCGCATCGGGTACATCGCAGCGAAGCCCCCGATCTTCAACGAGGTCGCCAAGATGGCGTTCTACCACATGGCCTGCGTGGCCGAGCCGATCCAGCACGGCGCGCTCGCCGCGCTTACGACCCCGAAGGCCGAGCTTGACCGCAGGCGCGAAGTGTTCCGCAAGCGGCGCGACGCCGTCGTGAAGGCGCTTGCCGCCGTGCCATCCCTGTCCAATGTCAAACCTGGCGGCGCGTTCTACGCGTTCCCGAGGTACCACACGAAGCAGCCGATGCCGTCGGCCGCCTTCGCGGCTTTGCTCCTCAAGGGGAAAGTCAAGGTCACCGCGGGCGCGTCGTTTGGCCCGGCCGGCGACAGCCACATCCGCCTATCGTTTGCCCTCGACCTCCCGCAGATCCGCGAAGGCGTCGAACGCATCGGGAAGGTTGCCGCGCGGCTGGCCTGAGGGAGGAGCACCCTTGCGTATCATCCAGGCATGCGTGCGCTACCCGCCCGCTAAGGGCGGGGCCGAGACGCATGTCCACGCGCTTGCCACGCGCCTCAAGCAACGCGGCCACGATGTGGTCGTGTACACCTCCGACCTCAACACCGAATTCCCCATGACCTACCTCGACGGCCCCTACGCGAAGGTCGACGGCGTGCCCGTCCGGCGCTTCCACGCAACCTCGATGCCCGGCGGCCTCCACTACGTCTGGATGCGTGCGATGCGCGCGATGGAGCAGGACAAGGCCGACCTCATCCACATGCACTCCTATGGCTACCACCAGACCCACATCGCCTCGAAGGCTTCGCAGAAACTCGGCGTCCCCCTTGTGTACACGCCGCACTACCACCCGCCCTTCTCCAGCACGGGGGGCGCGGGGCGCAAGGGGCTGCGCGCCCTGTACGACCGCCGCCTCGGCGTCAAGCCGTTCCGCGCGGCATCGCTTGTCATCGCCGTCTCGACGCCCGAGCTCGAGTGGATGACGCCGATGATCCCGCCAAGTACGCGCACCATCGTCATCCCCAACGGCATCGAACTGCACCGCTTCGCCGGCCACGGCGACGGCCGCCCGTTCCGCGAGGCCCACAAGATCGCGGGGCCCATGCTGCTCTATGCGGGGCGGCTCGCAATCAACAAACGCCTCGAGCACGTCATCGAGCTTATGCCCGACCTGCTCAAGGAGTTCCCCGACCTCACCTTCTGGGTCGTCGGCGAAGACCACGGGATGCTCCAGCCGTGGAAGGCCGCGGCCGCCAAAGCGGGCGTCGAGGCCCATGTGCGTTTCCTTGGCCATGTCGGGGACGACGAGCTCCTCGAGGCGTACCGCGCCTGCGACGTGTTTGTCCTGCCCTCCGACTACGAGGCGTTTGGGATCGTGCTCCTCGAAGTCATGGCCTGCGGCAAGCCGGTGGTCGCCACGCGCGTGGGCGGCGTGACGGACATCGTCACCGACCGCCAGACCGGACTCCTCGTGCCCTACCGCGACCGCGCCGCCCTCAAGAACGCGCTGGTGTCGCTCCTCGGCGATTCCTCGCTGCGTCGCGAGATCGGTGAGGCCGCTCGCCGGTCGGTCGGCGAGAGGTTCGACTGGGATTCGGTCGTCACGCGCGTCGAGGAGCAGTACAAGCTCCTGCTTGAGCGGCGCTGAAACGCGCCGCGGCGTTCACATCGGATAGCCGTACGCAAACCGTTTTCAACGGGGCGCGGCCGATCCCTTAGCACGGACGAAGACGACATCATCGACGAGGCCGGCAAGCCGCCCAGCGTCGAAAAAGAGAGCCGCGCGCTCCTTGCGTGGGCGATGCTGGCGGGGGCTTCAGTCGCGCTGTGCATCGTCGTCCTCGTGTCGGCCGCGAAGGCCCCCTCGACCACACCGTACCTCGCGATGGGCGCGGCCGCTGCGGCCGCTGGGGGGGCCGGCGCGGTGGTCCAACTTGCCAAGCGCAAAGTGCCGTTCAACGCGGCCGCCCACGGCGCCATTGTTCTCGGGGTCGCGTTCCTCACGATCCTGCCTGCCGGCGCGCTGCGCTACACCTACGGGAGCGAGGGCTCCCTTGCCATCACGCTCACCGCCTCTCCGCTTTCGCTCAACTTCGGCACGCCCTCGTCGATTACCGGCGAGATCTCGCTCTACAATGACGGGGCCACCACCGTGCGCGTTCTCCCTCGTTACGAAGTCCGCGTCACCGACCCCTCAGGGCTCCCGCTCCCCCAGGTGTGGGACGGCTGCGTGATCCCCGCCCAACCTACGCCCACCGAGCGCGCCCTCGTCGAAGTCCCGCCGGCCGGGCTCATCCACTGGACCTTTTCGCTCGCGATCGCGTGGGCCGACCAGTCGGGCACCGCGACGCCATGCGGCGCCGTGCTGCTGAACAGCCGGGGGGTCCACACGATCTCCGGGAGCTTCGAGTCGCACGGTTTCCCGGCCTTCGCCCTGGTGCCCGTGTGGACGAACATGGTGACCTCCGAGCCGGCGGCCTTGACCGTCCATTAGGGCGCGCGGCAAGCCAGGGTTCTTTTCCGCGCTCGGCCTTGTGGGGGCCAAATGGCGCAGATCATCGAGTGCGTCCCCAACATCAGCGAGGGGCGCCGCAAGGACGTCCTCGACGCGGTTGCCGACGCCGTGCGCGCCGTTTCCGGCGTGAAGTTCCTCGATATGGACGCCGACGAGTCGCACAACCGCGCCGTCTACTCGTTTGTGGGTCAAGCCGACGCGGTCGCGGAGGCGGCGTTTGCGCTCACGAAGAAAGCGGCGGAACTCATCGACCTCAACCACCACCAAGGCGAGCACCCGCGGATGGGTGCAGCGGATGTGGTGCCCTTCGTGCCGGTGGCCGGTGCGACCATGGGCGACTGCGTGGCGCTTGCGCGCCGCGTGGGCGAGCGCATCGGGCGCGAACTCCAGATCCCCGTATTCCTCTACGGGGAGGCGGCCTCGCGCAGCGAGCGGCGCAACCTCCCCGAGGTGCGCAAGGGCGAATTCGAGGGGCTGCGCGAACTCATCGGCAAGGACCCCACCAAGGAGCCGGACTTCGGGCCCCACCGCATCCACCCCACCGCCGGAGCCACCGCGGTCGGCGCCCGGCCCTTCCTCATTGCGTACAACGTGAACCTCGTCACGCGCGACCTGTGGGCGGCCAAGGAAATCGCTTCGAAGGTCCGTGAGAAGGACGGCGGCCTGCCCGCCGTCCGCGCGCTCGGGTTCGAGCTCGCCGAACGCGGGCTCGTCCAAGTGTCGATGAACCTCATCGACTTCCGCAAAACCCCTCCCGCGGTGGCATTTGAGGTCGTCGCCCGCGAGGCGGCCGCCCGCGGCATCCCCGTCCACGGGAGCCAGGTCGTGGGGCTCGTGCCCCTGGACGCGCTCCCCCACGACGCCGTGCGCACGCTGCGCCTGGAGGGGTTCACCGCCGAACAGATCCTCGAGGTCAAGGTCTACGGCACGAGCGATGCGGCCATTAGCAAGCGTGTCGCTGCGGTGATGGGGCAGGCGGCGATGGCGGGCGCGTCCTCACTGGAACCGTTCCTGCGCGCGCTGGCCTCCGGCGAGCCCACGCCCGGCGGCGGCGCGGCCTCCGCCGCGATGGGGGCGGTCGGGGCCTCCCTTGCCGCGATGGCTTGCCGCCTCACCGAGGGGAAGAGCGAATTCGACGCGCGCCGCGGCCGGATCAAACAGCTCGAGACGGAGGCGCTGCGCCTTCAAGCCGCGCTCCTCAAAGCGGTCGATGAGGACAGCGCCGCGTACAACGGCGTCATCGAAGCGCTCCGCTTGCCCAAGAATCATGACGAGGCGAAGGCTGCGCGCTCCGCGGCGCTGCAAAGCGCGTTCAAGTGGGCCACGAATGTCCCGCTCACGGTTGCAGACCTCTCGGCCCAAACGCTTGAGTTGCTCGCGGAACTTGCGCCCATCGGCCTGCAGGGCGCTATTAGCGACGTCGGGGTCGGGGCAAAGGCCGCGCGCGCCGCCTTCGACGGCGCCTCGTACAACGTCCTCATCAACCTCGGCTCGATCCGAGACACGGACTTCGTCGTGAACGCGAGCTCGCGCCTCAATGCCTCGCGCCAGCGCGCCGAGCGGGCCTCGGCTTCGGTCGACGAGAAAGTCCGGTTGGCGCTGCGCTAGCTCCGCTCATTCCCAGCGGAACAGCTTGATGGCGATGGCGAACCCGATGAGCCCGTAGAGGACCACCGCCCCCAGCGGCAACGCAATCTCGACGAGCCCATGGCCCTGGAGCGCCACCTCACGCAGCGATTTGCCAAGGTAGCTTAGCGGGAGCGCGGCCGCAATCGGCTGGATGAACGCAGGCATGTTTGCGACCGGGAGGAACACGTCGCCGAGGAACATCATGGGCATCGCCACGGTGTTGGCGATCGCCTCGGCAGACTCCACCGTTTTCGCATACGCCGAGATTGCAAATCCAAAGGTGGTGAACGCTAAGGAACCGATGATCACCACGAACACGAGGAGCGCCATGCTACCTTGGAGCTGGACGCCGAAGGCAAACACGCCGATTGCGAGGATCATCGCCATCGAAATGAAAGTGATCATCATCCGGGTCGTGATCATCGCCGCGAGGATCGCGCTCTTGGAGACCGGCGTCACCTTGAGGCGCCGCAGGATGCCCTTCTGGCGCATCGTCGTCATCACGACGGCGATGTTGAACACGCCCGAGAACATCGCGTTCATCGCGAGGATCCCCGGCACCAGGTAGTCGATGTAGCGGCCGCGGTTCACGGAGACGCTCTCTGCGGCCGGCGTCAGCACCGGCTCCTGCCCCGCCAGCGCGAAGCTCAGGTGGTTGAGGACCTCCGAAACGATCGAGTAAGCGACCCCCCCGCTGCCGGTGGTGTCCTGCGCGTAGTAGACGGGGATCACGAGCTTGGTGCTGCCGGTCGAGTTGTTCGCGTACGCCGCGAGCGTCGCCGAGTAATTCGCGGGGATCACGATGAAGGCCGACAGGTCGCCGTTCTTGAGGGCCGCAAGCGCGCTAGCGTTGGGGTCCGACCCATTGTACCAGATGACCTGCACGTGGTCGAGGCCGTCGATCGTGTGGGCAAGCTGCGCCGACGCGGGCAAGCCGTCCTCGTTGATCACGCCGACCTTCAGGTCGATTACTTGGGCGTTTCCGAACACGACGCCGAGCAGCCCCATGAACATGATCGGGAAGAAGAAGGTCCAGAAGAGCGCCTGCCCGTCGCGCTTGAACGCCTTCAGGTCGGCGAAGGCGAATTTTCCCGCGTTGTTGAGCCACTTGTTCATTCGCGCAGCCTCC
>JBGPJF010000083.1:0-9251 GCA_041485285.1 Thermoplasmata archaeon
CCATCATGGTGCTTGACACCGGCGCTAACCGCACCGCGCTCTCTGCGGAGGTTGTTCGACATGTTGGCATTGAGGTTGAACATCTTGAGATGCGGGACATCGGGGGAGTCACCGCGGTCGACAAACGTCCGCATCTGCCGGGGGTCACGCTTTGGATCTCGGGAAGCGACCTGGTGCGCATTCCCCTGCCGGAAGTCGTCGTCCTCACCGAGGTCACTCGCAAGGCGAAGCGGGGCCGCGGCGGTTCGCCGACGAGGCCGATGGCGCGCATGGTGGCGCCTTCGCTCTTCGCAATGGATGCGCTGCGGGCGCTGAAGGGAAGGGTCACCCTCGACCCGGACCGGCAAGCCGGGTCCCTGGCCTGGTAGGCGGCAAAATTTTGTTGCCTGGGCGGCGCACCGCGCCCCCCGCCCCCCCCCCGCCCCCCCCTCGCGCTTGGGCGCGCCCCCTGCTCCCGCGCTGCCCTCCTCCCCAAAGTCAGGCGCCGCTTGCCGGAGGAGTCAACTCATCAAGCGCGACGACGAGCGGCCTGGTCGCAGGGGGATCCTCCACGGCGGCCCTCTGCGCGCGCGAGGCGAGCCCGTATTCAGGCAATTGCACTATCATCGATAATCCACGAATTATCGGTATCAAGCAATTCCTTAATTATCATTGATACGCTTAAATAGACGGCAGGATTGTTGATACTATGTGCGAGAACCCCGCCGCCGGCAACCCCCCCTCATCGGCCTCGAACAGGCCCTGCGCGACACCCTCCACGCACGGTACCGCCAGGAAGTCCGCGCCATCCACGAGCCCTCCCTTGCAAGCGAAATCCGCCCGGATTTCCTCGGCCGCCTCGCCGACGGCTCGCTCCTCGTCGTCGAGGCCGTAAACCGAATCGCCACGCCCACCGACGTTGTCCGCCTCGTCGGCACCGCGCAGGTGGTCGAAGCTCACGCCCGCACCCGTCCGCGGCGCGCGGGCTCGGCCAGCCACCCGACCGAAATGCTCCTGCTTGCACCCTCGTTCTCCACCGAAGCCCGCCGCACCGCCGCCCTGGCGCGGGTCACCCTCCAAGTGCTCCCGTCGCTCGCCATCCGCCTCCCCGAGATGCAAGGGCGCCTGCCCCAGACACGCGTGCCCTTGACCTCGGACCCGTCGTGGAACGTGGTTTCACAACTCATCTCGCGCGGGCGGTTCCCCACCGTCCGGGCCCTTGCGACCGCATCTAAAAGTTCGTACGCGTGGACCCACACGGTCGTCGCGTATCTCGCGTCACTTTCGTTGGTGCGGCGCACTGGCAATGCCGTCGAGATCTCCGAGATGCAGCGTCTCCTCGATTACGTCGGCATGGAACGGCCCATGCTGGGCCTGCGCAGCCTCGAACTTCCCGTTGCGGAAGGAATCCCCGCGCCGGAACTCATCCGGCTGGTGCGCGAACTTTTCCCGAGCGTAGGCTCGATGTCGGTCTGCGGGCTCTCGGCCGCCTCCGCCCACGGGTCGGCCCTCGAGTTTCCCCAGGTTCTCCAAGTCTATGCGGAGGTACCTCACGATGTGCGAAACGCCCTCGCCCATAAGACCACCCTGCACCCCGGTGGAGTCCTAACGACGCACGCCCGGCGCCCCGGCGATGTTCCCGCGGCCGACGTGGGCGGATCGGCCCGGCTCGAGTTCTACCGCCCTGACCGCGACGTCGCAAGCGCCGCAAGTGCCCTCAGCGGCGCGCCGGTGGTCTCGCTGCGACAGACGCTCTTGGACTGTGCAGGCCTTGGAAGCGCCGGCCACCGCGCCATCGTCCAGTTGGTGAACGCCCGTGCCGATGCAGCGTGAAGCCGCCATCGAATCCATCCAAGCGATCGAGCGAATCGCCGCGTGGGTCGCAGCCAATCCGCAGTGGGAGGGCGACCTCGTTTTGGTCGGCGGCTGGGCGGTGCACTCCTGGGCTCCCTATTACTTTAGCATCGACATCGACCTCGTGGTGAAGAAGAAAGCGCGCGACAAACTCAAGCGAGAAATTGAGTCGTGGGGTTTCTACCCCGTAAACCCCCGTGCTGGCGAAAACAAGAATAAGTGGCAGCAAGACACGGCTTCCGGCACGCCGGTCATCCTCGACCTCGCGGGAACGGGATCGCAGATGGCAAACGATTTCGCGCGGGACCGGCGGCAGGTCTTGCCATGGGGGGAAGCGGTCGCCCACTCCGCTCCGAGGCGGGTTCCATGGGATGACCCTCCGCTCACGCCGGTGCTCCGAACCTGCGACCTCGACCTTCTATTCCTTTACAAGCTCAAGGCGCTCGACGACCGGACGGTCCGCCTTGTGCAGGAGGCCGACGCCCGGGACTCCTTGGCCCAGAAACGACTCAAGGATGCCCAAGATGTTTGGGCCCTCTTACAACTCATCGCCACACGCCCCGAACTCGCCCTGATTCGCGAGTATTTTACCAAGCTCCCGTTCCTGCGCGAAACGCTACGCGCCGCCCCGAGCCTTCCAGGCGTAATGGACGCCCCCGCGAGGGGAACCGTCGCCCAATTCCGCGTGGAGGTCGAGACTTTCTTGTCTCTCCTTTAGCGTCCGGCTCCCGCCGCGCACCTCCAGCGAAGCGGTCCTTGAGTCATTTTAGCGGCCCCCTCCCTCGATCCCCCGTCATGTTCTTGGCGGCCCTGGCCTTCCCCAAGATCGCGCCTCCATTCTTCCAACGCTCGATCACGACCGCAGATGGCCGCGGCTGCGCCGCCCCACCTTTTCCCCCACCGCGTGGGATTCCCTACGACCTCTGAGCGAAAGCGCACCGAGCGGGGACTGCCGCTTACAGTGAAACCAGCCCACCCCCCATCAATTGCTTCAATTACTCGCCCCCATGCACGTGCCGGAGTGCGCATTCGGTGCTCGCGAAGGGAAACGAGCATCTTGGAATCGGCGGCGGCAACCCATTGGCCCGATCCCTCCTCGCCTTGGCGCTACTCTCCTTCCTGGTTATCCCGGCAGCGGGCCTCGCCTCCGCGGCCGACCCCACGACAACCTTCTCAGCAGCCCCAAGCGCAGCGCATTCCAACACGCTCTTCGTGCTCCCCTCCTCCATCGTCACCCTCACGGCGCCCGGCGCGACCACGTCGTACCGCCTCGACAACGACAGCGCGGTCGCTTACGCCGGCCCCTTCGACCTCTCCGCCCTCTCCGAAGGCAACCACACGCTCGCCTACTGGAGCACCGCCGGCAACGCCACGGAAGCCGAACAGACCGTCAACCTCACCATCGACGCCACCCCGCCCGACCTCACCATCGAGCGCCCGTCCGACTACTCCTGGATCTCTGCCGACACCGTGCACCTCGGCTGGACGGCCTACGACGCCGGCTCCGGCCCCGGCACGATGCAGGTGCGCCTGGACGGCCGGCCCTGGCTGGACCCGATGGGGCCGGGCTTCTACGACTTCGTCGGCCTCCCCGACGGGAAGCACATCCTCGCGGTGCGGGCCACCGACGCCCTCGGCCTGCACACGGACGCGTTCGTGCGCGTCACCGTCGACACCACGGGGCCCGTCGTCACCGTCCTCGCGCCTTCGCCGGGGCAGATCGCGACGCGCGCGCTCCCCGACCTCGCGATCGTCTGGGAAGCGAAAGACCGCGACTCGGGGCTCGCGCGCGTCGAGCTCATCATGGACGGCGGGAAGCCCGTCGATGTCACCAACCGCACAAGCTACCCGTGGCACCTGCCCGCGGAGGGCACGCACTCGTTCGTCCTGCGTGCGACTGACACGAACGGGTTCGTGACGCAGGCGGGCGCGTCGTTCACCGTTACCAATGATGCGGCCGGTGCCGCGCCGTCAAGTCCAAGCGCCTCCGGGCCGGATTTCTTCAGCGTCGTGTTGCTCACCATTGTGGCGATGGCCGTGGGCGCGGCGCTGCCGGGGCTGTTCAGGCCGGTGAAAGGGGCCGGCGCGCCGGCGGCGCCGGAGCCGAAGGTCGAAGCGAAGGAGCCGGAGAAACCGACGGATCCACCGAACGAAGAGGAGCCCGCGTCATCGGCGTCTGGACCCGAGTAGCGGTAGGGTTGAATCAAAAGGGCCGCGGTTGGGTGGTTCGCGGTCGACCGGGCCGCGCGCTTCATGAGAGAGTGAGAGATTCGTGATTACTCTCGCGTCTTCCTAATATGCCGGCGCCGCAACTGCGCTCCCGTCCCAAACGGGGATCGACCCGAAGGTTTCTTAGAGCCAATTGCGTAGGTGACTTCGATGCCAGAACCGCTGATCGTCCCGCCCGGCCTCGTCGAGCGGATCACCAAGCTGCGAGCCAACAGCCGCTGGGCTATTGCCCACGACGACGAACTCCAGAAGCACGTGTGGAGGTTCGTCGCCATTGACGACGAACGCGTCCTCGGCGTGGCCGATTCAAGGCAGGAACTGCGGAAGAGATTCGCTTACCGCGATGCGCTCTACATCCTTCAGGTTACCCCGACGGACATGGCGTGGATGTTCAGTGGGCAGAATTGAGCTCGACTACGATCAGGCCCGCAACGGGTTCCGGTTCTATGCCGGCGTCGAGCATGCCGGGCGCTAGTGGCTTGCGACAGTCTACTTCGTTCTCGACACCGGCACGAACCGTTCGGCCATTTCAGCTGACGCCGCGGGCGAGATGGGTCTCGAAATCGGCCATCTCGAGCTGCGCGACGTGGGTGGCGTTACGGCCATCGAGAAACGACCGCGCCTCTTTGATGTGACCTTTTGGATGATAGGTCGCGACGTCAGCCGCGTCACGCTGCCCGAGGTCGTCGTGCTGACGGAGATTCACCGGAAGGCAAAGCGCGGACGGGGCGGCGCGCCACTGAGGCCCGAAACCTGGATGGACGCCCCCTCGCTCTTCGGTATGGACGCGCTGCGCGCGCTCAAGGGCCGCGCCGTTCTCGACCCCCACCGGGGCGAGGGGCGGATTGAGTGGTAGCCGCCGTTGCGCGGCCGACCCCCCGCACGTTCATACCCCGCCCCCCCGCTCCCCTCCCGCCGTGCTCGCCTTGAACCGCCGCACATCGCTTCGCCCGCTTGCCGCCCTGCTCGCCCTCGCGGTCACCCTCTCCGCGCTCCCGCTGCCTGCCTCCGCCGCCCCCTTCACCACCGACGGCTCCTGGGGCCCCCGGGTCACCGTGCCCTTCGACCCCTTCCACTTCTCCGCCTCCGCCCACATGGCGGCCAACCGCACGGGCGGCGTCCTCGCGGTCGGCTATCAATACATCAACGACTCCGCAAACCTGTATGCGCTTACCTACGCGCTCTCGTCCGGCTGGAGCGAGCCCGTGCTGTTAAACGAGACCGGCTTGAACGCGTGGGCGGAGCCTTCGGTTTCCCTGGCCGACGACGGGGGGGCCGTGGTCGGGTGGGTGTTTGACCCCCCGGACAACGGGTCGGTGGAGGTCTCGCTCTTCGCGCCGGGCGCCGGTTGGAGCGGGCCCACATCGCTCTCCGCGCCCGGCAGCGGCTCCTTCGGGATCGCCGTCGCGATGGGCGAGGGCGGCAAGGCGGCGGCCGCTTGGAGCGAGAACGTCTCGGGCACCTTCGAGGTGCGCTACAGCCTCTACACGCAAGGGTCGGGGTGGTCGGATGCCGCGGCGCTCGACCCCTCCCTCACCGGCGATGGGAACGCCGGCGCGCTCCAGGCAGGGCCAAACGGCACGTTCGTGGCCGCGTGGATGGGTGGGTTCCTCAACGGGACGGCGATCCGTTTCTCACGGTACGCGCCCGCCTCGGGGTGGACGCCTGCGGTGAACATCAGCGCCGCGCCGGATTCGTGGTACGCGCTCGACCCCCTCTTGCGGTCGTTGCAAGACGGGACGGTGTTCGTGGCCTGGGTCGAGACCGACCTGGTGTACCAGAACATATCGGCGCGCCGGTACACGCCCGCCGGCGGGTGGGGGCCCATCCGTGCGGTCACGACCTCAGGCTTCGCGTCCTCGCGCAGCGCGATGGCCCTGGACCCTGGCGGCAATGCCACGGTAGGCTGGGTCGAGGGCGACACCAACGGCAGCGCCGTCCGCGTCGCGCGCTACGAAGTTGGCGCGGGGTGGGGGCCGTCCACGCGCCTCGGGTACACGGACCTCTCCTACAGCGAGGTCGCGCTGTGCGCGGGCGACACGGGCTCCGTGACCGCCGTGTGGCAGTTCCCCAATTACTACGGAGAGCAGGGTGTGTACGCGCGCTTTGTCCCGGCCCGCGGGTGGGGCTCGGTGGAGCCGATCCCCAACACGCCGTACACCCTCGGGGGATCGTGTGTTGGCCTGCCGGGGGGCCTTGCGCTGTTCTTGCACAGCTCGGGCACATGGAGCTACCTGTTCACGCCCTTCGACTTGACGCCGCCGCCGCTTTCGTTGACCGGGCCCGCCTCCGACGCGGTCTTTGAGCACCCCGTCGTCGACGTCACGGGGACGACGGAGCCGGGCGCCAGCATCACCGTGAACGGGATCGGCGCCGCGGTCGCTGTAAACGGGTCGTGGACGGCGCGCGTGGCGCTTGCACCGGGTGCGAACAACCTCTCCGTTGTCGCGACCGACCCGTGGGGGAACCATGCCACCACCAACCGCACCGTCGTGTTCAACGACCCCTTGCCGGGCCTCGAAGCGGACCTTGCGCAGGCGCAGGCGAACGCAACTGCGGCAGCGTCGGCCCTTGCTGACGCGCAAGCCAACTTGACCGCGCAGAATGCGCGCCTGGCGGCGCTCGAGTCGCAGATAAACAGCCGCGTGACCGAGGAGCAGCGCCTGCAGGCCGAGATCAGTGCGCTGAACCAGAGCATCACGAACACGCGCACGCCGCCTGCGGCGGCCTCCGACGGGCTCGCGCTGATGATCGCGGTGCTCGGGGTCGTGATGGGTACGGCGGGGATTGCCGTGGCGGTCAGGGCGAGGCGTGGCGGGCGGCCACCGCCGCCGGCCGACCCGTCGAAACCGCAGCCCTAGGTCCGACTACCGCCGGTCGGCCCCCATCATCGACTTCATGACCGTAAGCTCCGACCCGATGGCGGCCTGAAGCTTGTCCATCGCCTTTGGCAGGCCAAGGACGCCGGCCACCGCTGCGTCGATCTCGCGCCGAGCCCCGCTCATCGCCGCGTAGTCGTCAACGAGGGGCCCAAGCTCGCGCTTCGCCAGCCGGTCAAACGCCTTGCAAAAAGCGTCGGTCCTCGCCGCGGCAAGCCGCCCGAAATGGGGCACGAGGAAATGTTGCGCCTCGGCGATTTTGAAGTCCATCATCGCGCGCGTCGTCTCCTGCTTGTGGAGGAGCACCTGCGCGAGGAAAAACGAGCTGTTGAAGAACAGCGCCATCGCCTTCGCGTTTCGGGGCGGCAGGTCCACGGCGAACATGTTGTTGTTGGGCACGAATTTCTCCGCCGACCACACCGCGAGCACGTGCGAGTTCGGCGTCGTGGGGTCGAAGCGGTGGAGGAGGGCGAGGTGGGTGAGCGCTCGTGGCGCCGCTGCTGTCATGATAGGGAGGTCGGGGGGGGCTGCGCAGGCGCGCTGGCGGTCCTTCGCACCTCGCCCCCGCTGCTGCCCCGACCAGGCGGACATCCGCACGACGGCCGGAAGCGTGGCGTAGTTCTCCCGCAGGATGTAGTCGAACTTGCCCGCGGCGTCGATCGTGCGATGGCCAACGAGGTTGCGAAGCGCGGGAAGCGCGCTCTCTCGCGGCACTTCGAACGGCTCAAGCGCGCTGTTCGGCTCTACGTAGCCCACATGCAACGCCGACGATGTCGCCTTCTCGACCGCCAGGATCGACCGTCTCTTCCTGCTTGCCACGCCGTTGTCGTGCATCGCGTAGACCAGTTCGCCGAGCCCCTGCGGCCGCGCGCCGAAGCCTTCCGCCAGGCGTCCGCGCGACAGCTCCGTCACATGCTCGCACGCGCGCAGTGCTTTCACGGCGCCGCGCATCGTTTTCAGATTCTTGGCGGTAGATGCTCCCACGAACTCCATGAGGTCCCCGGCCTCGCGTTGGAGCTCGCGCTGTTCGAACTCGACGCAGTCCACCGCGGCGTTCGATTCGCCCCGGCGGATCGCACTCGCAAGCTCGGCGGCTCCCCCCCGCGCTTCAATGTTGTTCAGCTGCTGCTTGAGAAGCGCCACGCGCACACGGTGCCCCCGCCTCGGCGGCCCCTTCCGCGCCACGAACAGGATGTCACGGAAGCTCGCGCCTTCGCTGAAACCCACTTCATTCGTTGTCTTTACCACATACTCCCAGCTGTAGTGCTTCAAGGAGTACCGCCGGAGCGTTTCGGTAGCCTTGCCCCGCAGCAGGTTGATCGGGATGACGGCTGCGACCCGGCCGCCATCTTTGAGCAGCGCGTCCGCGAGCGCCATGAAATCGCACCAGAGGTTGGAGGCCGACCCTGAGACGCTTTCCATCGTTTCGCCGCCAGAGGCGCGGCTAAGTCCGGCCTTTTGGCGGTCGGTGAACGGAGGGTTCATGATTACAATGTCGGCGGGTCGCACGGCGAAGACGCCCCCGTTCGGGTCGGGGACGCGAGCCCTGCGCGTATCTCGCAGTTTCTCGAACAGCGAAAGCGCATCCGCGCTCGTGACGCGGAGGCCGGTTGACCCCAGCGTGAACGACTGCAACGAGAGGTTGAGTGCGGTGAGATGGGCCGCGAACGGCATCACGTCGAGGCCGACAAGCTGGTCCTCGGCGAGGCGGGCTAGGGCCGCCTTGCGGCCTCCCCGGGCCTCGACAAGGGCGTGGTACGTCGCGACGAGCAGCGTGCCCGACCCGCACGCCGGGTCAATGACCGACGCGCGGGGGTCATCGACCGCCAGTCGCGCGAGCAGGTCGGCGGCAACGGGTTTCGTGTAGAACGCCGCAAGCAGTTTGCGCGTCGTGGCGGGCAAGAGTTCGTGGAACAGCCGGCCCAGGAGGTCTTGCTTGAGCCGCTCGGGCTCGAGGGCCTGGATGTCCCTCACAGTCCCTTCGAGGAAGTTCAGCGCGGCGGCAGTCGAGGGCAGCCGCGCCGCGACATCGGTCTCGTAAATCGGTCCGAAATTGAGGTCTCGCATCATCCCCAACAGCCGCCGGAGCTCGACCGTCGAGCCGAACCTCGTGGGCAGTTCCGGCACGCCGCCGCGCAGCCGCTGGTGGAGGTGGTAAAACAGAATCTGGTTCACGAGCAGGTACGCGGCCAGGTCGAACGCTGAGTTCCGGAGCTTCGCCTTGTCCTCGCCGCCGCTCAGGCCCGCGAATTGGTCGAACTGCCCAACGACCTCGTCGACGAGAGCGTCGTCCTTCCCGGCGCTCTTGCG
>JBGPJF010000084.1:0-8986 GCA_041485285.1 Thermoplasmata archaeon
ACTTGACCGCGTCGCCCATGAGCGCGCCGAGTGCGAGCATGAAGATTACGCCAAGGGACGCCGCGCCGGCTTTCCCGCCCGCGGGGTTGAAGGTCGGGACGAGCGCCGGGTTGTCGGCGGCCGCCGCAACGGCAATTTGCAGCCCGCCGACGAGCATCCCGCCGAGCACGCCTCCGAACAGGCCGCGCCACGTCTTCCCCGCGCCGAGGAAGCGCTCGCCGTCGCGCGCGTGGGCCCCGAAATCGAGAGCCAAGCCACCGCCGGTAAGCTGCGCGGCCGGGTTCGCACAGTAAGCGGGCAGCATGAGCCAGATCGCCTGGAAAATCGTGAGCTCGATGCTCAGCGTCCCGCCCCCGCGGCCGTAGTCCGTGGCGTTTTAGATAAAGCGAGCGGGCCGCCCTTAGAAGCGGCGCTTGGCAAGGCGCGCCCGCACGGCGTCGCTTCGCAGTTCCCGCAGCGCGTCCGCCGCAATCCACCGCGCGCTCTTCGTCCCCTGCTTGGCGATCCGCTCGGCGGAGGCAAGCGCTTTGGGGTGCAGCGCCGCGCTTCGTTTGCCGATCTGCCGCAGCGCCCAATTGACGGCCTTCTTGACCATCTTGCGGTCGTCGTAGGCGGTCTCCTCGATCCGCTTCAGGAACGGCACGAACCGCGCGTCGGGCTCCCCCTTGGCGTGCACGGCGAGCCCCGCCATCAGCGAGAAGCCCGCGCGCCGCACCATCTCCTCGCGCCGTTTGCTCCAGGCCATCGCCTTGTCGAAGGCCGCCTCGTGGCGCGTGAAGAGCTGCATGCAGGTCGTGTCGCAGTCCGCCCAGTTTTCGAATTCCTTGACCCATTTGTCAAGGTCGGCGCGCGTGAGTTTCTTGGGGTCGGCGATGAGGCCGGCGAGCACCCGGGCCTCGAAGACCCCGGTCTTGCGCAGCTCCATCGCGAGTTCGTGGTCCCTGCGGTACTTGCGCGAAAAGGGCTTCATCTGCGCGCCGGAGACCCCATAGATCCGCTTTGCGCTGATCCCGAAGCGGGCCATCCCGTCGCGGTTCTTCTGCGACCCCATTGCCCCGAGTTCCCCGAGCACCTCCGTAGCGTGGGCGCTCAGGCGTGCGATGGGGAACCCTCCGGGGACGCAGCCGCGGCCGCACGGGTGCGGGCGGCTGCCATTTCGCGAAGCTTCGCGAGTACTCCTGCGGACCGTTCCAGCTCGACGATCGCAAGCACGCGCTTGTGGCCCTCGGTGAGCGCCGCGATCCCCGCCGCCATTTTGTGCTCGCGCGCCCGCTCGACCATTAGGTACCCCGGAGTCTTGGTTGCGAGCTTGTCCCACTCCAGCGTGAGCCCCTCGGCATCGGTCGCCTTGAACTTGCGTCGCGCGAGCTTGCGAAGGCGCCTGCCGTGGCGGACGAGCGAGAACGCGGAGACGTGCTGGATGAAAACGTCGGTGTACGCGTCGTCATCGAGGTCGACGGCTTCCACGGGCAGGTTCTTCGCGCGGGCCAACCGCACGGCCTCCTGATACGAGGGCGGTGGCATCTCGACGTCGCCGAACTTGGAAAGGCGCCGAAGGAAGACCATGTCGCTGTTCGAGACGAAGAGCCCGAAGTCCTCGTAGTCGGTCGCGTCGGGGTCGTATTCCAGCTTCTCATCCTTGAGGCCGGTTGGCCCCGTGCGTTTCTTCAGGTCGGCCCTGGGGGCAGCGCCCGGTCGCCCCCCAAGGTCGCCCTTGTCGAGGAGCGTTTCGAGGATTTCCTCGAGCTCCCGCGTCCCGATGGGAAGGGTGAGCGCGGTCGGGTCGAAGGCTTCGAAGGCAGCGGCGACCTCCGGCCCCTCCTTCACCAGCCCTTTGACGGACGGCAGGACGAGTACGTGCGCGGTTCCGAAGTCGATCTCCACGCTCCGCACGGCGGTCCACGCTCCCTTCACGCGCCGCGGCGCCGCTTGATGATGTCGAAGATTTCCTCGGCGCTGTCCGCGCGCTGCAGTTCGCGGCGCGTGACGACGGGCGTCCCCGCGATGGAGTCCGCCGACCCCTCGCGCGACACGAACATGACCGCGTCGGTCTCTGCGACCTGCGCGATGGCGGCCAGCGTGCGCGCACGAGGCGCGACCGCGCTCGGGGCCGCCTCGATTCCCGATAGGAGCCGCGCGCCCGGGCGCTTGACAATTGCGTCGAAGGGGCAGCGGGCCGCGGGCGTTACGCGGTAGCCCATCCCTTCGAGTGCGCGGACCACGGAAGTCTCGAAGGCGCCCTCCGCCTCTCCAGGCGACCCGGGACTGCCCTCGGAAAGGGCGCGGTAGGTGAAGGGGTCCAGGGGGACGGTGAGCGATTCGCCGAAGAACCGTTCGATCCGCTCGGCCGCCGCGACGGCGGCGCTCATCCCCTCCTCGTACAGTTGGACGGCGCGGCGCGAGACGCCGACCTCGCGGGCGAGCGCGTCGAGCGAGAGGTGCCTCCGCTGGCGCGCGCGCTTGAGGTGCGCGCTGTCCATCGACACGAAATACCCGCCGGGCCCCGCAAAGGCAATCGGCGGCACGCCGTCGAGGAGGTGGTCTTTGAGCGTCTTCAGCGAGATCATGGGGGCGCCGTGGCGCAGGTAGATGACGCCGTCCTCGAGCTTGCCCCGCGTCGCCCGGGCGGCGACCACGAGCGGCGAGCCGCGCAGCATCGCGGCCGCCTGCATGAGGCGTTCTGCGGCTTCGCCGCTCATCGAGTCGCCGTTGAGCAGGCACTTGACGACGACGAGCGAGGCATCCCGCCGCGCGACCACATCGAAGACGGGAGAAACGAACAGCTTCGCGTCGGGGCTGAAGAAGCCCGTCCGGGCCAGCAGCACGCGAACCTCCTGCACAACGTTCTCGCGTTTCATCCAGGGAATCGACTTTCAGGCGCGTATATAAAAGGGACACCGGCCGCCCGCGCGGCACAACCCTATTTGCGGGGCGCGGGGTTCGCCGCCCGTGGACGTTCCAACGGGGCAACTCGCCGACGGGCGTGTGGAGCTGCCCTCCGGCCGCGATGCGTCGGCGCTTTTCTCGAAGGGAAGCCACGGCACGCCGAAGAGCGGCGGCGCGCTCGAACTGACGCTCGTTGAAGCGGCCTATCTCGTCGAGGCGGGACGCCTTCGCGTGGTCGATGGCGAACGGACCGTTTCGCTGCCCGCACTCCTCACGCAAGGCGGCGCCGGGGACGACCGCTTCGAAGTCCGTTATCTCGTCTACCGCGAGTTCCGCGAGCGCGGGTATGTCGTGCGCGAAGAGCCCCCTTCGGCGCAGATCGATTTCTCGGTGCGTGCGCGCGGCGCGCCCGCCAAGGCTCCTTCCTCCATGTGGGTGCAGGCGTTCTCGGAGCGCGGGTCGTTTACGGCCGGCGAGGCCTACTCCTATGTTTCGCGCGCCAGCGGCCTTGGGAAAAAGCCCGTCCTTGCCGTGGCCGACGAGGAGGGCGACATCACATTCTACGAGCTGGCCGTGGGGCTGCCTAAGGCCAAGGCGAAGAAGGCGGAGGGTGACCCGGTCTGCGCAACGCTTGTTGGCGACCGGGCGGTCGTCGAAGGCGAGGCGGCCGAGGCCTTGGGGAATTCCGAGGAAATGTTCGGAAAGCCCCTCAAGGAAATGCTGCGCCTCTCCCTCATCGAGACGGCCTTCCTCGTCGAGGAGCGGCGGCTGGTCGTGGCGCACAAAGGCAAGGATTCCCTATCGGCGAAGGAAATCATCGAGATGGGAAAGGAGCGCCACCCGGACTTCCCCTTGCGCCTGGCGGCCTACCGCGACCTGCGCCACCTCGGGCTGCTCCCCAAGACGGGTTTCAAATACGGCTCGGATTTCCGCGTCTACGACCGCGAGTCCGGCTCCCCCCATGCGCGCTTCCTCGTGCACGCCGTCCCCTCTTCGCATTCCTCGTCCTGGTCGGAACTTGCCCGCGCGGTCCGGCTCGCCCACGGGGTGCGCAAGCGCCTCGTCCTCGCCCTCGTTTCGCCCAACCAGAGCGTCCAGTACCTGCACGTCTCCTGGGCCCGCCCCTGACCCCCCTTGCCGGGCCAGCCAGGACGGCCCCTCGGGGCGGCGAAAACCTTTAATGGACGGCCCCGATTGGGCGGTTTGCAAGAACGGTTTGACGGTCACAGCGGTGGTGCTCACCCGGTCTCTTTCCGAACCCGGAAGTTAAGACCACCTGCGTACTGGTCTGTACTGCCATGCTCGCGCTGGTGGGAAGGCCAGCTCGCTGTCAACCGTTCTTGCAGCTTTCTTGGTTCAGCGCAAGCGCTCGGCGGTGAGCGCTCGCGCGTGTTTCAAGCCCCCACCCAGCCCGCCCTCATGACGCGCGCATGCGTCATGTACGTATGAGGGGGGTCGCCGGGCACAGCGAAGCGCAGGCCCCTCCCCATTTCACGGGGGCGTCGCGACCCGCTCCGTGCCAACCCTTATCTGACTTCCAACCCCCCTTCGGCCCAACGACCCGCGAGCGCATGCGCGGGCGTCCTTTGGGGGGCGAAAACGCTTGGGAGAACAAGAAGGTCGGATCCCGGAAGACACAATTGGGGCGGACTACGAGCGCGTGATCTCGACGTATTACGGCGAGGATCCCGTGACGGCGATCATCAACCTGAAGGTCGACACGAAGGAAGTGGACCGGCTCGCGAACCAAGTTAGCGACTTCGCGTGTGTGGAGGACGTGTTCCTCGTGACCGGCGAGACGGACATCGTGCTGAAGGCCCAGTTCAGGGACTACCGGATGCTGAAGGACTTCGTGGTCAATGACCTTGCCAACCTCGAGGGCATCAAGGACACCGTGACGCTGATGGTCGTGACGACCTACAAAGAGCGTGGGAAGGTGAAAGAGGCGCCGAAGTAGGGCCCGCGGCAGGGCTGCTCGCCTCCACGGGGTGCGCCCGCCATGGTCGTGGTTCATCGGGAACCCATCCCTTGGGGCGACCTCGACGTCACAATTCCGACCGCGATGTTTGCGTCGTTTTCGGTCTTATCATTTGGCCTAGTGATTGGGCTCGCGTTTCGGGCGGGGCCCGCCACGCTGGCCGATTTTGTCGCCATCTGCCTAACGCTCGCGGTGTTCCCGGGCCCGCTGGTCGCCCTGGGCATCTGGCTTTTCCGCCTGCGCCTTCTCCCGGGAAAGGTGTGGACGGATGGGTTTCGACCGGCCATCGGCGCGGTTGGCGGGGCGGGCGAATCCTACCGCTTTCGCGGCAGGTTCCTCGGAAAAACGAAGTGGGGCGAGGTAACGTCTGTCACCGTTTTCCGAACGGATACCGCGCAGAAGCCCGATGTCTTGATGATTCACTTCGCAAACGGCGAACGGCTCCGCGTTTCTTGCCGTGGATACCGCGATCACCGCGCCGGGGTGAGCGAAGCGCTCCTCGCGGCCTGGAAGGAGCGCGGTGGACCGATCGATGAGGCGATTTCCAGTGCTCTCCCTGCCCACGACCCGCCGTGGGTGGAGGCCCCGGGACGGCGAGGGCTCTTCAAGCCGCCTTCTTCCCCGTAATCCGCTCGTACGCTTCCTTGTAGGTTGCGAGCACGTCGCCCTTGTCGAAGCGGAACACGTCCTTGTCGATGGACCTGCGCGTCTTGGCGTCCCAGAACCTGCAGGTGTCCGCCGAGATCTCGTCAGCGAGAATCAGTTTCCCCGACAGGTCGTACCCAAACTCCAGCTTGAAGTCGGGCAGCAGCAGCCCGCGCGGCTCGAGGTACCCCCGGAGCGCGGTGTTGACCTTGAGGGTCATCTCGCGCATCTTGACGAATTCCTCGGTCTTGGCAACTCCAAGCGCCTCGGCGATGTCCTCGTTGAGGAGCGGGTCGTGGAACTTGTCCTCTTTGAGGTCGAACATCACGATCGGTTTCTTGAACTCGGTCCCCTCGACGAACCCGTAATTCTTCACGACTGAACCCGCGGCGAGGTTCCGGCAGAGAACCTCGAGCTTGACGATCTTCACTTTCTTCACGAGGTGCTCGGTATCGGAAAGCAGCTTCACAAAGTGTGTCGGGACTCCTGCCTTTTCCATCAAGGGCAGCAGGGTCGCGGCGATCTGGCAGTTGTAATACCCCTTCCCCTTCATCGTCGCTTTCTTGACCGCGTCGAAGGCCGTGAGGTCGTCGCGGAACACCATCCGGTAGTGCTTCTCGTCGTACGGGAAGAGCGATTTTGCCTTGCCCTGGTAAAGCGGTTCGGGGGTCCCCGTGGAAGCGGTGGTGGCCATGGGTCTCTGCCATCGCATGCCGTTTCCGGCCTATAATTGGATTCCGCTGGCCCGGCCCTCACCCTGAACTTCGACGCATGGCGACCCCCCCGCCCAAAAAGGCTATTTGGGCGCGGCGCCAAATCGGGAGCGGCGGACGCGGGGCCGGCACCCCGGACTGGTTCATCGCGCCTGCTCGATGAGGGAGATCAGGTGGCACGGACTCCGTTTTCGGAAATCTTGCGGGCGGTTGGCGACGGCCTCGGTTCGACGATCGATGTGAAGACGGCAGTGCCCGCCGACGCGGGTTCGTATGCCGCGATCATGCAGCCGGCCGTGCAGCAGGTGATCGAGGCGCAGCTCCAGCCCGTCGCCCAGCGCGTCGGCGGCACGCTGAGGCGGGCGAACCACTCGCCGGGCAAGGTCGGCGGCCGCGCGGGCCTCGCCCTCTACAACGCGCGGTGGACCGTCTCGAAGGGCATGAAGCCGGGGTTCACGGTGCTCATGCACCACGAGAAGAAAAACGTGCGAATCCTTCACCTGGGCGGGCGCGTCACCTTCCCGCTGGCCGGGCTCGTGGGGCTCGCCGTAGGCCTCCTGTTCGAGGTCTTTTGGCTGCCGTGGCTGCAGGGCCACTTCGGGTCGATGTTCAGCGGGGGCATCACCGGCGGCCTCTACTTCGGCGGGGTCCTGTTTTCGATGGGCGTGCTCTACTGGCTGATCGTCAAGGTCGCCAACATCATGTACATCGGACTTGGAATCATTTTCGTCTGCGCCATCGCGGCCGTCGCCCTGTCGTTTGGGTGGGGGTTCATCGGCGGACTGCTGATCGGCTGGACGATCATGACCCGGGTGCTCAACGCAGGGAGCGGAAAGGCCCTGCGCGAAGAACTCGGTCAAGCGATGCAGCGTGCGACAGCGGCCGTGATGAGCATGCCGCCACCCGTGTACCTCGTGCCTGCGATGGCCCCGCCGCCCTTCCCGGCGGCTGCCGCGCAGCGCTACCACCCGCCGCCCGCGATGCCGACGGGGAGCGGTGGTGCGCGCTACGGCGCCCCCGCGCAAGCCCCCCGTTACGGACCGGCCGCGAGCGCGACGGCGATGGCGGCGCACTTCGCGCAGCCTCCGGCCTACGCGCAGGGGCAGCCTCCGGCCCAGGGGCCTTCGCTCTACCCATGCCCCACCTGCGGCAGCCCGGTGCCGGACGGCGCCCCTGCGTGCGGCGTTTGCCGGAACCCGCTCATGTGGCAATAGGCGGCCGCAACGCTACCCCTTTCCGAGCTTCAGCTCGAGGTACGACCGCCGCTCGCTCGGGTCCAAGCCGAGCTGCTTGAAGAAGGCCAGCACGCGCGCCCTGGCGCTCTCAAGGTCGTCGCTGATCAGTTCGACCTCCACAAAGTCGCCCACCCCCTCGACCTTGTCGAGGCAGATCGTGAGGCCGTCGGCCTCGAATTCCTTGCGGTCCTTCGTGACGTTGGCGACCGGCTTGAATCCAAGGCCCTCGAGGACGCGGCGCAGCGCCGGCACCGCGTCCACAGCGAACTCGACCTTCTCTTCGCGCCGCGACTTCGTGACGGCGTCGAGCTTTGGACCTTTGTAGGTAAGGTCGGCCCCCGACCAGCCGCCGCCGTCATCGGCCGTGGTGATCCGCAGGCGCAGCGCCTCGTCCGTCTCGGCGAAGCTGCGCGACGGGTGGGCCCAGTACTCGTCCCGTTCGACCTTGTTGGCCTCGAGGATTGCGCCGAGCGCGGTGAGCCGCGCCTCAACGACCCGCAGGTCCTTGGCTCTCGCCTTTGCCTCGACCTCGAGGCGCGGGCCCTCCGCCGCCACGGGCCTTACCTCCGCCGCTTTGTTACCACCACAAAGACGACCGCCACTCCGCCAAGGGCGAGCAGCGCGCCGGCGGCTTCGAGGCCCGGCACCACGGGCGGCGGGGGCGGCGGTGTGCCGTTGCACGTCGTGCAGTTCTGCTCGGGGGGCTTGTCGTAGACGATGTCGATTTCCGTGGTGGCCGTCCCGCTAAGGCTCCCATCGCTCACCGTGAGGCGCACGGTGTAGTTGCCCGCCGCCAAAATCTGGAGCGTGATATTTTCGCCGGTCTTCGGCTGGAACAGCCCGCCGAAGCTCCAGGTGTAGGTGAGCGGGTCGCCGTCGGGGTCGGTCGCATCGGCCTGCAGGAGAATCGATTGCCCCGCCTTGAACGTCGCCGCCGGAGGCCTGATGATCGCAACGACCGGCGGCCGGTTGCTCTGGGAGATCTGCATCTGCCAGGTGTGTTCGGCGGTTGCCCCCGCGTTATCGGAAACAATCACCTTCAGGGTGTGTCGACCGGCCGCCTGGTAATCCGGCGTCCAATTGAAGGAGCCCGTGAAGGTTTGGCTGGGAGTGACACCATCGAGAACCCAGGTGTAGATCAGCGTGGAGTCGTCAGGGTCAGTGGCGTTTACCCGGAATTCGATGGTGGTCCCCTCCGTGGAGCTCACATATCCGGGCGGCACGAAGCTGTCAATCTGCGGGGGGTCGTTGACGGCGAGCACCTGGATGTTCACCGTGACGTTCAGCGATGCGAAGGTGCTGTCGGACACGACCAACACGAATGCCGTGTCCCCGAAGAAGTTCGCCGTCGGGTGGTACCATACCTGGCGCAGGAACACGTCATAGCCGGCCTCAATGCCGGGGTAGGGGCTCACGACCGCCGTGAGCGGGTCGCCGTCAGGGTCGGTGAAGTACGTCGACAGGAGGAACGAGGCGTTTCCGGCGTCCTCGGCCATCACGATCGTTAGGACGCCGCTCGACACCGGCGG
>JBGPJF010000085.1:0-8623 GCA_041485285.1 Thermoplasmata archaeon
GGCGAACCGGGCCACCTCCCGAATCGAAGTATGATGCCAATCGGCACTAGGAAGCCTGCTGCGATGGCGATGAAGAGTGAAAACTGGGAGCCGCGGCTGAGCGCAGGGGAAAAACATTGGGCCGCGCCGGAGGTTTCCTGACAAGCTGGGCTAATTAGTTGAGCCCCCGCGAACACAATGAAAAGGGCGGTTCCTGCGCCGAGCAGCACCATCCCCGTGATGCCAGCCCTGCGGGTGCCGAAGCCCCACACCTGTAGCGCACCAAATCGGGTTGGAGTGGGCGCGGAACGACCGCGAGGTCCGTCCATCTGCCTTTTCGCTCGCGCGGGAGGCACTTGATCTTTTTGGGACGGCCCTCGATGGTACTTGAATTCCCGCCATCGAAGTCCGTGTTTAGGTCCCCATCAAAGCGAGAACGGCGGGATACCGAAAAGCGCGTCGGCGGCGATGTTCACGGACAGGAATACGACATAGGTGATGACGGCCATCCAGACGCTGCGGGGCCACTGCTGGGAGGCGTCGGTGTCGGGCAGGAGCACCATCTTGAAGGTGTAGATGAGGCCGACAAGGGCAAGCACGGTCCCGAGGGAGCCCAAGCCCCGCGGCCAGCCGATGAGCCCGATGACGAAGAGGACGACGAGGGCGACGACGCCGGTCATCAGGTAGCGGCCCGGCGTGATGCGCGTGGTGGCCTGGGAGGTGCCCAGCATCATGCGGGCGACGAGCATCATGACCAGGACGGCAATGACGAGGGCCGCGAGGGTCACGAGGAGGGACTCAAGAGTGAGGGCCACAGCCCGTGAGCCGGGCGCGCTGCTGATGAAGGTTGCGGGCCGTTATTCAGGGAGGGCGAGGGAGTGCCCTAGCACCGGCAACCTTAACGGCGCACGCGCCAGGTCACTGGGGGTTCCCCGATGGCGCACAACCACTCTCACAAAGTCCGGATTTTCCACGCAACCGCCCCCACCTGCCACTGGTCGTGGGGCTACGAGGCGGTGTTCAACCGACTGCGCCTCGTCTACGGCAAGCAGGTGGAGTTCGAAACGATGACGCTCTGCGTGTGGGACAATTTCAAGGAGTACCTGAAGGAGTACGGGATGAAGTGGGCGGAATTCAACCCGTGGCTGGCCGACATCAAGAAGACGATCGGCTTGCCCGTGGCGAGCCCCCTGACGCGCAGCCAAGTGCCGTTCAACATGATGCCGGCGTCGCTTGCGGCCATGGCGGCTTATCGGCAGGGGGAGCCTAAGGGCCAGCGCTTCGTGCGGGCGATCTTGCGCAAGAGCTGCGTCGAGGCGCTGGATGTCTCCACCGACGCGGTCATTGGGGATGCGGCGCGCGAGGCGGGGCTCGACCTTGGCCGGTTCAAGCGCGACCTGCGCAACAAGAAGGCGCGCGAAGCGGAGTATGGGAGCCAGGGCCACGGGTGGCCGGAGCTGCCGCTGTCGTATTTCACGGTCGTGGTGAGCGACGGGCACCGGCATGTGTTGCTTGAACACGCCTTCGACCCGGCGACGGTGGAGGGCGCGGTCGATTACATGGGCGGGGGGAAGCTGAAAAAGCGGAAGCCGACCGACATTGCCGGGTACATCCGGCACCACGGCGCGGCGCCCACGAAGGAGATCGAGCGGGTCTTCGGGCTGTCGAGCGCGCAGGCGAAGTGGAGGTTGGCCAACCTGAAGAAGGCGGGGAAAGTCGGTGAGGTCAAGCTGGCGGGCGCGTCGCATTGGACGCCCGTGTCCGGCCGGTAGTGGCGGAGCAGACCACCGCCTCGAGCGCGCCGCGTCGCGGCGTCGCATGAAGAGGGAGTGCAGGAGGTAGGATTCGAACCTACGAAGACCTAAGTCAACAGATCTTGAGTCTGTCCCGGTTGGCCACTTCGGTACTCCTGCTTGGGGTGCGCGAGCGGGCGCCGGGAGAAAAAGGTTGGCGGCGGGGCAAAGGCGCCGTGCTGGGCTAGCGGGGCGCCTTGTAGTACCACCGGCCCAAGACGCGCTTGCGCAGCGTTTCCCCGCGCTCAGCCATTTGGTCGAGGCGGGTGTGGACTGCCACGAGCGCTGAGAAGTCCTCCCACAGGTTGCCGCCCTTTTGCAAGCCCAAGGCGTCGGCGACCTCGTTGGGCCCAAAGGCCTTGTCGCGGTTCCGGGCAAGGAATTGCCTGATCGCGGCGTCGGTCGGGTCAATTCTCCGGGCGCGGTTGAACTCGGTGTCGGAAATGGGCAATGAGGTCACCGCCCGATGCGCTTTTCGACACGTTCGACCGCGGTGTCGATGTTGCGGATCAGCCGCTCGATCGTGGGGTAATCGATGTGCCCCTCGTAGTAGGTCCTGGAGTGGAGGTGGCCGAAGGCCTCCCAATAGAGGTCCTTGAGCGCACGGTCTTTCAGCCCCTCAAGCGCCGTTGAAACGCTGGTGTGGTTTCCCGGAACCGCGATTCCCTCCTTCTGGATGCGGGCGTGGCAGGCCTCTGCAAGGGCGTGGAACGCCTTCTCAGCGCTTTGGCGGATGAGCACCATGTCCGCCCGGGCGCGGCCGCGGGCGAACTCCCGCTTGGCGTACTCGAGGAACACGCGCGCCTGGCGGACCCGCTCCTTCGGCGATTCGGCGCGGTAGGTACTGAGGGTGGTTGACATCGGTCGGTGCTTCCGCGAAGGCCGTTATGAAACTTTGGTGAGAGTCATCGCGATCTCTCACCGGGCATCGCTGCGCTGTGGCGAGTAGCCAACGGGGAACGGGGGCGGAGCCCGTTTGGCCTGGAGCGCCTCGAGGAACGCCCGGCAGTGCTCGATGAGCAGGGCCGCGTAGGGGTCAAGGGGCGCCTGTTCGAGGAACTGGACGGCGCGGCCGATCGTGAGGCGGGCGCCGTCGACCTTCCCCTCGGCGGCGAGGTAGTGGGCGGCGGCGAGCACGAGGAGGGCGCGGGCGACGACGTCGTTGGACGAGGCGCTGCGCGATTGGAGTTCCGGGTCAGTGGCGGCGTCGCGGTAGCGGCCCTCTTGGACGGCCCGGACGAAGGAGGCGGGGAGCTTCGCGGGGGCCACGCCCGAGGATGGCGGCGGGCGTAGATGAGCGTGACCAACCGTCTCCCGACCGAATCTTCATGATAGGCTTCGTCGATGGCCGCAGTGCTGTGACCCCTTGATTGCCCGCGTCCAAGTGACCTTCGACTGCTACGACCCCGTGAAACTGGCGACCTTCTACGCGGAGGCGATGCACTACAAGTTCGAGGATGCGCCGGCGGGATTCAAGACGGTGGAGGAGTGGCTGAAGGCGCGGGGCGTGCCGGAATCGGAGTGGGACGACGGGCGGGCGATTGTGGACCCCGACCGGCGGCGCCCGCGGATCTGGTTCCACAAGATGGACACGCCGAAGCCGGGGAAGAACCGCCTGCACCTCGACTTGTTTGTGGGCAACGACCCGAAGGCGGGGCTGGAGGAGCGAAAGGCGAAGGTGGACCCGGAGGTGCAGCGGCTGATCAAGCTGGGGGCGACGATTGATGAGGCGGTGGCGGACGGGGACTATTACTTTGTAACGTGCCGGGACCCTGAGGGGAACGAGTTTGACATCGCGTGAAACGGCCGTGCTCGGCCGTTTCGCTATCTCTTTCGTTAATTTTTCTTAATTAACAGAAAGGTAAGCGCGAGCATGGCCGCGAACCCGTACGTTCCTACCGATTCGATTCCGCCGTCCTATTTGGCGGGGCTCCTGCGTATCGACGACCCTGCGCGGGTGGTGGTCAGCCACCTTGTCAACCGCCGCGCCGCGGCGGAGGCCATCCTCCCCGCGCACCCACCAGAGGGGGTTGGCGACGCAACGGCTGCAAGCCGCTGTGGCATCTGGCGGATGGCCAGCGAAACCTTGATGGGGTCGCCGCCCTCCCGATGGCCCGATCGGAGCCAACCACAATGGCCTATGGCGCGCAACACGGGCCAAACCCGGAAGCGACGTTTCCCTGCGCACGGTGCTATTCACCCGTTCGAATCGGCGCCGCCGCGTGTCCAAATTGTGGGGCGCCGCGGGGGGCAGCCTCGCCGCAGGGGACCTACGAACCCCAGGCCATCAGTGCACCAAGTGAAGCGTCTGTCTTCGCCCCGCCGAACGCGCCGCACCCTCAGGGCGCATACGCCCAGTCGGTGCGCGCTAAGAAGCGCAAAAAGGCCAAACGCGAATTGGCCGCGGGAATCGCCCTTCTGGTCGTCGGCGTGAGCCTAAATCTTGGCACGATGGCCGCTGAAGGCAGAACGTACCCCGTCCTCTACGGGCCGATCCTTTTCTTCGGGATCGGCTCGTTGCTGAAAGGACTCGCAGGCAGGAGGGCAACGTAGGCGGGCTCGGGGCGGGTGCCGCCCGCGGCGCTCGTTGTACCTACCGCAGGCCGCCCTAGCGAAGCGGGGCGGGATGCTGGTCGACGAGGAGATCTACCGGGGGCGGGTGGAGGAAGCCCTCCCCGGTGGCCTGCGGACGGTGGGTGTATGGATGGATCACGAGTTTCGGGACGCCTCGGCGAGCGACCTGCGTTTGCTCGACCGCGTTGGGGCCCACCAGCGGCCGCAGTGGACGACCACGGAAATCCTTGGGGCGGGGGTACTGGGCACCTACATCGGGCGCATCGAGCGGCTAGGGGCGCTCCGCAAGGTGGCGCGCGGGCGGTATCTTTTGGTAAAGCCTCCGATGATCGCGCGCTACCATTTGTGGAAACGCGGGCTGGTCGGAACCTCCAGGGTCGCGCGGTTGGAGCCCCCTCCAAACCCTTAACTACCGCGCGCCAGGATGAAGCGCTGGATGGGGTGAAGCGGCGCCACCGGCGCCGCGCGCCCGCTTTGAGGGGTGCCCGTGGCTCCGGCCGACAGTTCTGCGAGGTTCTTTGCGGCGGGCGAGGAGCTTGCGGGCAAGGGCCAGTTCTCGAAGGCGGTCGAACAGTTCGAGATGGCCGCTGTGGCGGGCCCCGGCGGATGGAAGGCGCTGATCGGGAAGGGCGCCTGCGAGCTGGAGCTGGGGCGGTTCGAAGACGCGGACCGGTCGTTTGCGGCGGCGTCGGAGGCCGACCCCAAGGACCACGCGTCGTTGCTTCTGCGAGCCGAGGTGTGGCGCAGGGCGGGCAACTTCGACAAGGAGCTGGAGCTTCTCAGCGCGGCGCTCGAGAAGTTCCCGGACGACGAGGAAGCCCTGCTGCGGGGGGCGCGGGCGCTCCATGCGGCAAAGCGCGACACGGAAGCCGTCCAGTGGCTAGAGCGGCTGTTCAAGGCGCGCCCGAACAGCCCCGCGGGATACACGCTGCACGCCGAGATTCTGCGAGGCAACGGGAAGTCCGCGCAGGCGCTCGAAGTGCTCGACAAGGCGATCGCCTTCAACCCGAAATTCGCGCAGGCGCTGGAGGCCAAGGCGAAGATCCTCGAGACGCGCGAGCGGTTCGGCGAGGCGGCGTCGACTTGGCAAAAGCTCGTGGACGCCGCGGGGCCGCGGCCTGAGTATGTGCTCCCGCTCGGGCTCACGCTCGAAAAGGTCGGCGATATCGAAGGTGCAGACAAGGCCTACGCCTCGGCCCTGCGGCTCGACCCTGACGCGTACGAGGCGTTCGAGCATGTGGTCGCGCGCTACACGCTTTACACCGAAGAGCAACGCACGAAGGAGCTGCGGGCCGTCGAGGCGCAGCTCGTGACCGCGCCGAAGGACTTCGTGTTGATCGCACGCAAGGGCCTGCTTCTCCGGCTCCTCGGGCGCAAGCGGGAGGCCGCGGCCAACCTCGACCGCGCGCTGAGCTTCCACCCCTACTTCGTGGCCGCGTTCATGGAGCACTCGCAGCTTGCTGACGACGCGGGCAACCTCCAGAAGGCGGTGGAATGGGTCGAGCGCGCGCTCTTGCAAGGCAGGCCTGCCGAGGGCGTGCTCATGCGGCACTACGCGCTGTTGCGCCGGCAAGGGAAGATCGACCAGGCCCAGCTCGCGCTGCGCAAGGCCGTCATGCTGAACCCCGCTCGGGAGGAGGCGTGGTTCGAGGCGGGCGTGATCCCGCTGATCCTCCAAGGGAAGCCCGAGGCGCGTTCGTTTTTCGACGAGGCGCGTTCGCGCCACCCTGAATCGTACGTCGTTTGGTTCGTCCAGGGCCTCATCGACGAAAAGGCCGGAAAATTTGCGGAAGCCCACGCGTCGGTGGACCGCGCGATTGCGCTTGGGGGCAACTCGCACGCCGTGCTTGCGGCGAAGGCGCGCCTCACCTACGGCGAGCGCAAGTTCGAGGACGCGGTCGACTGGGCGACGCTTGCGCTGTCGGTGGGGTCGAGCCCGGAGGTGCAATACATCAAGGGGCGCTCGCTGTTCGAGCTCAAGCGCCTTCCGGAGGCGCGGCCGTACTTCGAGCGGGTCGTCCACGACACGCCGGCGAATATTGATGCGTGGTGCTGCCTCGGCGACTGCAGGTTCGCGGGCGGGGACAACGCGGCGGCCCTCGCCTGCTACGAGAAGGCACTTGCGCTCGACGACGACAATCACGAGGCGTGGCGGGCGAAGGGGCTGCTGCAGTACTCGCTGAAGCAGTACGACGACGCGCTGCAGTCGCTTGCGCGCGCGCTCGACTCGATGGACAACGACGCGGAGATCTGGGCCGTCGAGGGGAACATCTACGCGGAGATGGAGCTGTACCCGCTTGCGGAGAAGGCGCTCGACCGGGCGCTCCAGTCCAAGCCCGACTGGCCGCTCGGCCATATCAACAAGGGGAACATGTTTGCAAAGCAGGGGCGGCTGAAGGAAGCCGTCGCGTGCTACGAGAACGCGCTGAAGGTCGAGCCGACCAACGAGGTTGCGCGCAAGAACCGGGAGATCGCGCTCGAGGACATGCACGATTACGCGCCCCTTGCCGACTCGTACCGGCTGCGCCTCGACCGCGACCCGCGCGACCGGCGCGCGCTGGTGGGCCGGGCCAACGCGCTGCTGCAGATGGGGAGCATCGAGGCGTCGCTCGAGCTTGCGACCCGCGCGATCGAGGTGTCGCCCGACGCGACGGCGTACCAGCTGCGGGGGCGCGCGCTCCAGCTGAAGGGCGAGTTCGGCGACGCGATGGACGCCTATGGCAAGGCGCTGGCCACCGAGCCGCGGCGCCACGAGGCGTGGAACAACCTCGGGTCGGTGCTCTACCAGATGCGGTACTACGGCCACGCGCTCTCGTGCTTCGACAAGGCGGTGAAGCTCGAGCCGCAGGGGGCGCGTGCGTGGGCGAACCTCGGGAATGTGCAGTTCGTCCTCAGCGACCACACGAACGCGGCGCGCTCGTTTCGCAAGTCGGCGAACCTCGACGACAAGGAGGCGGGGGTGTGGAACAACCTCGGCAATGCGGAGACGGCGCTTGGGAACTTCGACGCGGCCGTCACCTCGTACAAGCGCGCGATCGGCCTTGACGAGAAGATGCTGGCGGCGTGGATCGCGCTCGGGTTTGCGATGTTCCGGGCGAACAAGTTCTCCGACGCGATGGCCGCTTATGACCACGCGCTCGACATGGCCCCGGGCAATTTCCAGGCGCAGCTGGGGAAGGCGAATGTGGCAAGCGCGATGGGGGACTTCAAGCGGGGCGTGGAGCTTTACGAGCTTGCCATTGCGGCCGACCCCAAGAGCGCGGTGGCGTGGAACAACAAGGGGTACGCGCTGACGAAGCGGGGCATGCTGAACCTCGCCCTGAATTGCTTCACGAAGGCGATCGACCTCGACCCGAAGTACGCGGAGGCGTGGAAGAACAAGGGGAATGTGTACGCGTCGCTGAAGAAGTACGAGACGGCGCTGATCTGCCTGAACACCTCGCTGAAGATCGAGCCGCACGACATCGAGGCGCTGACGAGCAAGGGGTCGCTGCTTGCGCAGAAGGGGGACGTGGCGAAGGCGCGCGAGGTGCTGGAGGAGGCCGCCAAGGCGCAGCCGGACAACGCGGCGGTGCTCGTGAACCTCGGGCTGATGCTTGCAAGGTCGGGCGAATCGGCCAAGGCGATCGCCTCGTTCGAGGCGGCGCTTGCGATCGACCCGTCGGAGGCGACGGCGCTCTACAACCTCGCGGCTGCCCATGAGAAGTTGCTGAACCACCGGGGCGCGTGGGGGTACATCCAGAAGTACAGGGGGGGCGAGCCGGAGGACGAGGAGGGGATTGCGCTGGCGCTGAAGATCGCCGATGCAGCGGGGTTCACACGCGAGGCCGAGCGAATTCGTGCCGATGTGGAGGCAAGAAAGGCATCGGCGCGAAAGGCCGAGCCCAAGATCAGCGAGGCGCCCGAGGGCGAGCCGAGCGGGGCGCCCGAGGGCGAAGCGGATCAGGACGAGGACCGCGCGGGCGACCGGGGCGGGGACTGAACCGCGACCGACTGGCGCTTCGAACCAAAACCGACAAATAGCCCGCGGGCCAAGGCCTGCCAGGGCGGAAAATGAGCCGGGGTAGGCCATTTTCTCATGTCACGGTGGTGCTGTTCGGCGCGGCCGCGGCGTTTGCTGCGGTGCTGGCGATTTCAGCGGCCGCATCGGCCGCGAACCTGCCCCCGCGCGAGAGTTGCGGCGCGCTCACGGTTGCCCAGGAAACGGCGAACCTCAACACCACGACGGGGGCGCAGGGCCGGTGGATCTCGGTCAATGTGACGCTCTGCGACTATGA
>JBGPJF010000086.1:0-8538 GCA_041485285.1 Thermoplasmata archaeon
CCCCTGCAATTTCCTTGAGGCTCGCGCGCGCGTTGGCGCGCAGCGCGCCGAGCACACGGCGGTCGGCGTCGTCGACGGTCTGGGCGTGCACGAGGCCCTGTAGGGGTGACAGATATTTAGAATAATAGGTTAATAATGGAATTATATTCGTTCAAAATCCATTAGTTGTGTATTATAATCCATATTCAACCCAAAATCCAGATATTCCTGCAACCTCCTCTGCACGCTCGCCAAGGTTGAAGCGTCAAGCGACGGTTCCGGCGAGAGGTTCCCCGTGTCGATTCTCATCAAGGACACCACGATCATCACGCAAGACGCGAAGCGCTCGATCCGCCGCGGCAGCATCCTGCTCGAGGGCGACCGCATCGCGGAGGTCGGCGATGTGGGGAGCCGCGCGGAAACGGTCATCGACGGCCGCGACCTCGTCGCGCTGCCCGGGCTCATCAACGCGCACAACCACATCGCGATGCACACGATGCGCGGGATCGCCGACGACCTGAACCTCGAGCAGTTCCTCGACAAGACGTTCGCCGTCGACGCGCGGCGCACTTCAAAGGACATCGAAGCGGGCGCGCGGCTCGGAGCCCTCGAAGCGGTGCGCAGCGGCACGACTTCGCTCATCGACCTGTACTACGACCAAGACGCCGTTGCCCGCGGCGTCTCCTCGGTCGGCCTCCGCGCGTGGCTCGGCTGGGCGGTGCTCGACGAGAAGTTCACGACCCAAAAGGGACAGCCCCTGCGAAACTGCGAGGCGTGGGCCGGCCGCGCGAAAAACTTCCCGCGGGTAACCGCCGCCGTCGCGCCCCAGGGCGTCTATGTCTGCTCCGAGGAGACCTACTCAGGGGCACGCGCGCTCGCCGAACGGCTGGGGCTCCTCCTCCACACCCACCTCTCCGAGACGCGCCCCGAAGTCCACAATCACAAGAAGGCGTCGGGCTTGCGGCCCGTCGAGTGGCTCTCCAAGATCGGTTTCCTCAACGCGTCACTGTCGGCGGCGCACTGCGTTTGGCTCACGATCAAGGAAGTCGAATTGCTCGCGGCCGCGGGCGTCACGGCGGTCCACTGCCCGACCTCAAACATGAAGCTCGCCTCCGGCGGGGCATCGCCGGTGCCGGAACTGCGCGAAAAAGGCGTGAATGTGGCGCTCGGCACCGACGGCGTCTCGTCGAACAATTCGGCCAGCATGTTTGAAGAGATGAAGCGCGCCGCGCTCCTCCACAAGTCCACGCGGTGGGACGCCCGCGTGCTTACCGCCCAGGAGGCCCTCGACCTTGCAACCCTTGGCGGCGCGAAGGCGCTGGGGGCATCGAAGTCGCTCGGCTCGATTGAAGTCGGCAAACACGCCGACCTCGTCCTGGTCGACCGGTTCAAGCCGTCGCTTGCGCCGATGCACCGCGGCAACCTCGTGTCCAACATCGTGTACGCGGGCGGCACCGACGCCGTCAGCCACGTGTTCGTGGGCGGCGAGCTGGTCGTCGAGGGCGGGCGTTGCAAGCGCGTCGACGAGCGGCAAGTCGCCAAGGACGCCGCCGCCGCGGCCCTTGACCTTCTCCAACTGAAAACGGAGGACTGACGATGGCCAAAACTCGAGGGGACGGCGAAGCCGGCGCGCTGAAGATCGAATGGGCCCGGGCCCACATGCCCGTGACGGCGGGGCTTCGCCGGCGGTTCTCGCGCAGCAAGCCGCTGAAGGGAGTCCCGGTGGCCATGGCGCTCCACTTGGAGGCCAAGACGGCGGTGCTCGTCCTTGCGCTACGCGACGCCGGCGCCACGGTCCGCGTCGCGGGCTGCAACCCGCTCTCCACCGACGACGATGTCGCGCGCGCGCTGGTCAAGCGCTACGGTGTCGAGGCCTATGGCCACAAGGGCGAGGACACGCGCGAGTACTACGCGGCGCTCGACGCCGTCCTCGACGTCAAGCCGAAGGTCGTCGTCGACGACGGCGCCGACCTCATCCATATCCTCCACACGCGCCGGACGGACGACCTGAAGCGGGTGGTCGGGGCCAACGAGGAGACCACGACGGGCATCGTACGCCTACAAGCCATGGAAAAAGACAAGGCCCTGAAGATACCCGTGATCGACGTCAACAACGCGCGCATGAAGCACCTATTCGACAACCGCTACGGCACCGGCCAGTCGGTGTTCGACGGCATCTTTGCCGCGACGAACCTGCTCGTCGCGGGGAAATGCTTCGTCGTGGTGGGCTACGGCTGGTGCGGCCGAGGGATCGCCATGCGCGCCGACGGGCTCGGCGCCCGTGTCATTGTGTGCGAGGTCGACCCGGTGAAGGCCATTGAAGCGGTCATGGACGGGTACGAAGTGAAGCCGATGGTGCAGGCGGTGAAAGAAGCGGACTTCCTCGTCACGGCGACCGGGGTGAGCGAAATCATCCGACCCGAACACCTGCGTTCGATCAAGGACGGCTGCGTCCTTGCAAACGCCGGGCACTTCAATGTCGAAGTGTCGCCCGCCGTGCTTGCCAAAGCGTCGAAGCGCGTGCGCAAGGCGCGCGGCGCCGTCGACGCCTACACCCTGAAGGACGGCCGTACGGTTTACCTGATCTCTGACGGGCGGCTCGTGAACCTGGCGGCCGGCCAGGGGCACCCCGTCGAGATCATGGACATGTCGTTTGCCGTCCAGTACCTTTGCGCGGTGAAGCTCTGGCGCGACCGCGGCACCCTGCCGGCCGGCGTGCACGCGGTGCCCGACGATGTCGACGACGAGGTCGCGCGCTCGAAGCTCGCAGCGCTGGGCACCGAGATCGACACGCTCACGCCCGCGCAGGAGCACTACATCCGCTCCTGGCAGGAAGGGACTTGAGAGGCCGAGGGTGTCGACGTGACGTTCCTCAGTGTCTTCGGGCACACGAACATCGACTTCATCGCCCACGTCCCAAAAATTCCGGCCCCCGATGAATCGACGCCCTTCAAGGGCCCGGTGCGCTCGCTCGGCGGCACGGCCGCCAACGTCGCCGCCTGGGCCGGCGCGCTCGGCACGCCCGTTCGGCTCGCTTCGATGGTCGGGTTCGACTTCCCCCCTCAGTTCGAGCGCGACCTGCAGCGGCGCGGCGTGGACACGCGGTCGCTGCGCCGCCTGGCCGGCTCCACGACGCCCGTCTGCTGGATCTTCGCGGACCCGGACGAGCACCAAGCGGCTTTCATCAATCAAGGCGCCGCCGTCGACGGCGACCCGCTCCCAGTTGACCGCGCCGCCATCCGCGGCGCGCACGTGGTGCACATCGGCACCGGCCCTCCCCGGCACCACGCGCGCGTGGCTGCCGCCGCCAATGCCGCCGGCGCCGCCGTGTCGTTTGACCCCGCCCAGGAACTGTCGTACGCCTGGACGCCGTCGTCCTTGCGCACGATGCTGCGCCGCGTCGACCTCCTCTTCCTCAACGACGCCGAACTTCGCCGCGCGCGCCGCTACCTCTCCGCCTCGAGCGACCGTGCGCTCCTGCGGTTCGTCCCCGCGCTTGTCATCACCCACGGCGCAAAGGGCAGCGAGTACCTTTCGCGCGACGAGCACGTCAGGTCTCCCGCTGCTCGGGCTTCCCGGGTCGTCAACACCACGGGGGCGGGCGACGCCTTCCGCGGCGGCTACTATGCCGCCGCCTACCGCGGCCTTGCGCCCTCCGCCCGCCTGGCCTGGGGGGCCGCCGCGGCCTCCCTGGCCGTCGAAACCTCTGGCACCCAACCGCCCATCCCCCTCACCCGTGCCTTCCACGCCCGCCTCAAGCGCGCTTTTTCACGCCTTGAGGAATGAGAGGCTCGTACAATAATGCTTAAATATGCTCGTGACGGAGCCAGGCTCCTGCCTGGAGGATCTTTCATGCGAAAGAGTATGCTCGCCTACCTAAGCGCCGCCGTGATGATCGGGACCATTTTCCTCGTGCCGGGGGCGGCAACCGCAAACCCCACGCCGCAGGACATCGGCACCGAAGTCATCGGAGGCCGTACATGGACCACCGACATCCGCGTCACCCGCAACGGGGGCCAAGACCACGTCCCCCAGATCACCGTTGACGCCGACCACGACGCCCACATTCTGTGGCAGTCCACCCGCTCGCCGTCGGGCTACTACTATGTCAAACTCAACCGCCAGGGCGAACTCCTCTCGGAGGAGACCTTCATCTCGTCCAAGATTTTGACCTCGTGGGGCGCTCAATACGTGTATGGCCCCACCATCGACATCGACAGTCAGGAGAACCTCCACGTCGTGTTCGACTTCGACTACCAAAACGTCGGGTACGCCAAGTTCGACTACCAAGGGAACGAACTTGTCGCCGAAAAGAAGGTCGGCCCCGTCGACGGCGGCTCGTCCCACACGCCGTCGGTGGCAGTCGGAACGGACGACACCGTCCACATCTCCAACGAGGACTACAAGTTCCAGTGCGAAGACGACGTCTACCACAAGCTCGCCAACGACGGCACCGAAATCTGGACGAACCGCGTCGTGTCGTCGGACGTTGCGACGCACGTCGAATTCGACCTCATCAAGGTCTCGCGCTACTCGGGAAACATCCTGTTCACGTTCGGCTCGTCGAGCGGCACCTGGCTCGGCCGGATGGACAAGTACGGCGTCAAGTCGATGCCCTCGGTCAAGATCCGCCCAGAGACCGACTACAAGATCGTCGACGTCACCGAGACCCCCAACGGCGACATGCACTGCGTGTGGTTCGACCCCACCACCGGCGGCAAGATCCACTACTCGCGCGTGAACGCCACGGGCGTCAAGCAGCAGGACAACATCATCATCGCACCCAACGCGGTGAACGCCGGGATGCCGCGCATTGCCTCCACCGGCAGCGGCCTTGCGGTCGTCGTCTGGGAAGACCGGCGCAACGGCAACATGGACATCTACTACGCCGTCATCGACAACACGCTCTTCACGAGCCCCACCGACATGGTCCTGCCCGAGAACGTCCGCCTCACCCAGCAGGGCAACGACCAGACCGAGCCGTGGGTCGCCATCGACCCCGACGACAACTTCCACGTGGCCTGGACGGACATGCGCGACGGCAACCAGGAAATCTACTACAAGTTCATGTTCAACTTCGCGCTCGAGCTGTATGCCGACCCGATCGACCTTGCGAACTTGTTCTTCATCCACCCGAACGAGACCAAGATCCTCACGATGTACCTCAAGAACAAGGGCGGGCTCAAGGACAGCTACACCATCGACCTGAGCTACTCGCCGGGCGCCACCCAAGACGGCTGGCGCATCGACATCGACACGACGGTCGTGAATGACCTGGCCGCGGGCGAAGTGACCACGCTCCAGCTCACCATGCACGCACCGGCCGACGCGAAGAAAGGCGATCACGTGAATATGACGATCAACGCCTCTTCGCAGACCGCCCCCGGCAGTTGGGACACCATCGAGATCAACACCTACGTGCAAGTGACGCGCAGCCTCTCGCTCAACGTCGCGCCCAACCTCCAGGTGGCCGACAACGGCGAGACCGTGGCCTTCACGCTCGTGGCCAAGAACACGGGCGACGTCATCGAGAACCAGATCAACATCCGCTACGGCGGCGCAGAGACGCCGCAAGGGTGGACCGTGGCCTCGAACAAGGACACGCTGGCGCTCGAGCCCCAGGAATCCGGGGCCTTTACGATGAGCGTCACGGTGCCCGCGGACACCTCGCTTGCCCCCGCGAACATGCTCGGGCGCATCGGCATTCTCGTAGAGAGCTCCGCCGACTCGACCGTCACCGCCGCGCGCGAACTGCTCGTGTCGGTGAAGGCGAACTTCGTGATCGGGATGAAGGCCGACTTCGAGCGGCAGTTCATCGACCCCGGCGACTCCGCCCGCTACACGATCTCCATCAACAACATCGGCAACCTGGCGGGCCAGGCCCAGATCAACGTGGAATCCCAGCAGCCCTCGCAGGCCGGATGGGTCGCGTCGCTGGACCGGGAGACCGTGTTCCTGCGCGGCGGCGAGCAGACGGACGTCGTGCTCACCGTGACCTCACCCCAGAACGCGATCGCCAACTCGCGCCTGCCCCTCGTGGTCAGCGCGTTTGCGCTCAAGTTCGGCACGACGGGCAGCACCGATGTCACGACCTTCGTCAACCGCATCTACGGCCTCACGGTCGATGTCGGCGCAGCCGCCGATGTCCGCGTCGGGCGCGTGGCGAGTTACCCCGTCACCGTGACCAACACGGGCAACGGCGACGAGACGCTCACCCTTGCCCCCTACCTCCAGGAGGCGGGGTGGTCGATGAGCTTCGCGCAGAGCGCGGTCGAGGTCCAGTCGATCTTCGTGCCCCACGGCGAGACGCGCACCTTCGAGGCGCGCGCCACGACCGACTCCCACGCGGCAGCCGGGATCCACACGCCGGTGATGAACATCATTGACGAAGCGATCGTGTCGCACTATGTGCCGCTGCCCGTCCGCGTCGTCCAGTTCTTCTCGGTCGAGCTGACCGCGCAGGAATTCAAGCTCGCGGGCTCGCCGCTGAAGACCCTGCAGTACGACCTCGACCTCAAAAACCTCGGCAACGGGCCGGACAACTTTACGCTGTCCATCGAGCCGCTCGATGTGAACGCTTGGGACGCCCGGTACTTCCTGGTCGTCACCGACCAGACGGCCGAGACCCTGGTTCCCGTGACCACGGTCGCGCTCACCGGCGGCGGCACCGCGCATGTGCGGCTGCTGATCACCGTGCCGCGCGCCACCGACGCCCAAGAGGTCCAGTTCACCGCGCACGCGACGAGCGCCTCGGGCGAGTCCGACGCGCTGCTTTTGGTCGCCGAAGTCCGCCTCGCGGACCTCACGATCGACCGCATCGACTTCTCCCCGACCACGCCCATTGCAGGCGAGATCACGGCCATCACGCTGACGATCTCCAACGCGGGCGACATCGAGGGGACGCCGGTCAAGGTTGAGTTCTACGACCAGGGCTCGCGCATCGCGACCGACGAGCTCACACGGGTGGCAGGCGGCCAGAAGGGCTACGTGACCTTCGCGTGGCTGCCGACCCCCGGCGACCACAGCCTGCGCTTCGTGGTCGACCCGCCCGCGGTCGACCCCGTGACGGGCTTGGTCGAGCCAAACGGCCTCGTGTTCGAAAAGAACGAGCTCGACAACGAGAAGACGCAAGTCGTCTCGGTCGGAGCGACGACCTCGTTCCTGCCCGGCTTCGACGGCGCGTTTGCCCTTGCAGGCATCGCGATGGTCGCCCTCGGGGTTGCCTCGCGCCGCCGGCGCGACTGAAGCGACTCCTCGACCGCGAAAGGTTGAAGGGCCGCACGGGGCCTGCCCGGCAGAGGGCGCCCCGTGCTGACGCTTCGCACCACGTGGTACGGCACGTTCCTGCTCGATGGCAAGGACGTCTACGCGCGCGAGCTCTTCCCCAAGGACGCGCGCGAGATCGCGCGCCGGCTGGACATGCTCCAGCAGGGCGATGTCCTGCCTGAGGAGAAGCGGCTGGCGCTGGGGGCCTCTGGGTTCCGGGTCACGGAGCGCCGCCAGCTCAAGCTCGGGAGCCTTGCGCCCCCCGAGGAGGCGCCCGCGGACCTCGCGTCGCGGGGGCCGGAGTTCGGCTTCCCCGACACGCTCCGCCGTGAAGCGTTCCTGCTGCTTGCGCGCTCCTCGGTGGCCCGCGCCCGCGGGCGCGACCTGACGCTCGTCCAAGCCGTCCGGTCGCTCGACGAACTCCAGGAATCGGAAAACCGGCTGAACGAGCGGCTGCGCGAGTGGTACGGGCTCCACTTCCCGGAGCTGGCGACCCTCGTGCCGACCGAGCGGTACGCAGGGCTCGTGGCCGCGGGCAAGCCGCGCGAAGAGGTGCTCGCGGGGCTCGGCCTTGCGGGCTTCCCCTCGTCGGGCTCGGCGCTGTCGGAGGCAGACCTCGGCGCGGTCGCCACGCTTGCGCAGGCGTGCCTGCGGCTGCGCCAGGAAACGGCGGCCCAGGGGCGCGCGCTTGCGGCGGCTGCACGAGAAGTTGCCCCCAACCTCTCCGCGCTGCTTGGCCCCGTGCTCGCCTCGCGCCTCATCCGCTCGGCAGGCTCGCTCGAGCGCCTCTCGCGGATGCCGTCCTCGACCGTCCAGCTGCTTGGCGCCGAAAAGGCGCTCTTCCGGCACCTGAAGGAGGGGAACCGCCCGCCCAAGCACGGCGTGCTCTTCCAGCACCCGGCGGTGCACGGCGCGCCCTTCTGGGCGCGGGGCCGCATGGCGCGCGCGCTGGCCGGCAAGGCGTCGATCGCCGCGAGGGCCGATGTGGCCGGGCGGCGCACCGACCTCGGGGAGGTGCTGCGGTCGGCCTTCGAGGTGCGGGCGGCCGCGATCCGTGCGCAGCCCCCTCCCAAACGCAAGCCTGGGCCCCCCGGAGGGCCGCCAGGGGGAGCGCGGCCGCAGGGGCCGCCTCGGCGGCCGCCCCGCCGACGCGAGCGCCGACGCGAGCGCGGGCACGACCGCCGTTAGTGCCATAACAGGGAAGCGCGAGAAATAGCGGCGCGGCCATTATAAGCCGCCAGTGGTGGCCAGTCGCGGGGCCCCCGTGTCAGGCGAGGTCTACTGGGGCGTCCC
>JBGPJF010000087.1:0-8522 GCA_041485285.1 Thermoplasmata archaeon
CGCCTCGGGATGGTCGACAAACCTAAACGCGACCGGGAACATACAGATTCGCGCCGTGTTCCCGGGAAACTCCATGGTCGGTTTCAATTGGTTCAACGTGACGATCTGCGATTCCCAGCAGGCGTGCATAGTGGAGTCGTTCCATGTGTGGATCGACAACGCGAACGATCCGCCGGTAATCTCGACGATGTGTGCCACGTGGAGCGTCGCCCAAGGGGAGCGCTTCCAATTGGACGTCGACGTGGTGGACCCTGACGATGCGATCCGCGACTGGGTTCCGACCACCTTCACCTTTTCGGACGATGTGACGCTGTTCGACATCACCCCCTCGGGCCGGATCGACTTCACGGCCACGAACTACGATGTCGGCGCGTGGAATTTCCAAATCGTCGTGCGGGACAACGGCAATCCCCAACTCTCCGACACGCTCTCCTGCACGATAACGGTGACGAACGTCAATGACCCGCCGGTGCTCCCGCCCTACTCGGACTTCTCCGTGACCCAGGGCGTTACGTTCACTGCGCCGCTGATCGGAGCGGCCGACCCCGACCTTTACCTTTTTGCGAAGCTGCCGGCCGGCGAACAGGAGTCCATCGTGTACAGCGACGACTGCGCTTTCTTCAATATCGTCCGGGTAGATTCGGTCAACCAGCAAACCGGGGCGCTCGAGCCCGCCGGAAAAATCCAAATCACGGCTACCAACGACCAGGTCGGGAACTGGACATGCACGATAACGGTAACCGACCGGGCGGGGCTCTCGGATACGTTGGTCATCCACATCGTCGTGAACAATCAGAACGACCCCCCGAGCATCTTGGGCGTCAACGTCACGGACCAAGACACCGGCGAGACGAGGACGGTGACCGTCGACAACGGGAAGGTGTCGTTCCCGGAGGGCGACTGGCTGCGGATTCAGGTGCAGACCGAGGACGCCGACCTGCACATGCGTGTCAGCGAACCCACCGTCAAGGTCGACCCTGCAGAGGCGCTCACCTGTTCGATCCTGGTGACCTTCCAGCCCGGCGGCGATACCGCGCCCTCGGGCACGACCGAAAAGCCGACAATCGACGCGCAGACGTGCGGCTCGGAGTTCTTGCCGGGAAACAACGAGGTGGGGGAATTCTCGATCACGTTCACCGTGCGGGACAACCAGCAGGTTTCCGTGAATTTCCGCATCAAACTTCAGATCTTGAACAAGAACCAACCCCCGACGAACGTCCGGATCCTGTTGCCGGTTTCCGACTTCCTTTGGCCGTCGGACACCGACATCAGCCTTCAAGGGGCGGCGACTGACCCCGACACGCCCGACTCGCTGCTTACATTCGCTTGGAAGGTGCAGATAGAAGGGGGCCGCACGTACACGGCGTCGGGCAAGACAGCAACCATACACGTCACGAATGGGGCGATCGCGCAGGCTACGGTCACGGTCACCATGACGGTGACCGACAATTTGGAGGCGGCCTCACCCATTACGGCGGTCCAAGTCATCTTTGGGAACATCCAAGGGAGCACCACGGTGCAATCGATGATGCTTCGCGTGCAGCACGAGGGCGAGCACGCGTTCCCCGGGACCGTGTTCACCCTGTCTGTTTATCTCGCGGGCGGCGGCAGCCTGTCGTCGGTCACCTGGGAGTTTGGCGATGGGTCAGAAGGGACGGGGACAACCGTCGAGCACGCCTATGTGGCGGCCGGCACGTACAACGCGACAGTGCGGGCGACGGACAGTGGAGGGGCCAACTTCCTTGCTCATGCGATCATCCTCGTTGTCCCGCTCGAGCCCGCGAAGATCGATGACGTGAACGTGACGGGCGTTCCAACGGCCACCGGCGCGGGCGTCGACTTTGCCGTAAATGTCACAGGAGCGGTCGCACCAGTCACCGTGAATTGGAGCTTCGGTGATGGCACGAACGGGACGGGCACGCAGGCGCAACACACGTATGCGGCCGCTGGCGACTACAACGTCACCGTTTCGGTCAAAGATGCCTCGGGGCGTGAGACCAAGAAGACCTTCGAGGTCACGGCAGACCGCATGCCGCTGCCTCCGCCGGAGCCGGTCGTGGCCGGGGGAGGGTGGAATCCGCTCGCGCTTCTGGTGATCGCCGGGGCGGTCGCGGGGCTTGCCGTTTGGCGGATCAAGGGCCGGCGTGGCGAGGCACCTTAGGTGGCCGCGCGCACCCATCGCGCCATCCGGCGTTCCGACTCGCAACACGCAAATAGCCTATGGCCAAAGGCAAATAGGAACCGACATGGGCGCCGCGCCCGCATTCGTCGGGCAGCACCTGCCGTGGATTGCTGCCGTAGGGCTCTTCGCGGTGGTTGCGGTGCTTGCCGGGGCGGCGGCGGCTGTCAACACGCCGCCGCGTGAGGGATGCGGGGCCCTGACCATCGAAGCGGAGATGGAACAGCTAAACGCGACCTTGGGGCTGCAGGGCCGCTTCCTTGCCGTGAACGTTACGATGTGCGATCAGGAAGACCCGTCGACGTATCTGAACGCAACCGTCGAGTCGGTTCCCGCGGCCAACTGGACGGTGCGCCACTACGCGTCGGGCTTTGTTGCGCTCGTCGTGGAGTCCCCCACCAACGAGATGGTTGGCACAAACCGGCTGAACGTGACCATTTGCGACTCAATGGGCGCCTGCACGACGGAGCGGTTTCATTTGCTGGTTGAAAACATGAACGACCCGCCGCGGGTGTCGCGGATTCAGGTCACCGAGCTTGACACGAATTATAGCTACAACCTGACCGTAAACGGTTCCAAGTTCAGTGCACGCGGCCCATCGTCGTTACGACTCGCTCTTGTGGTGGACGACCCTGACCTTCACGACCGCGCGGGGGAGCCTGGCATTCCTATCAACCGCAACGAAACGAGGCACTGTGAACTGCACGCGACCTTCCGAGACGGAGGCGCGGTTCCGGCGGACCGACCTTTGAAAGTCCCTACCGTCGATCCAATCCAATGCGTTACCGAGTACGAGGTGCCACCAGATCTCTGGGGGGAGTGGCGGTTGGCATACACGGTCCGTGACGCGGCCAATTCGTCATCGGATTTCATCGTGAAGCTGGAGGTAGCCGGTGTGGTGGAGGAAGGCCAGCTTCGCATACTGACACCCGTCGACAACTTCGTCTTGGAACCGCTCGCTACGGTCAACGTCTCGGTATCGCTCTGCTCTTACTATGGGGGCGAGGCACCCCTGACAATTGTTTGGACCATCGGGGTCGAAGGTGGGAGGATCTACACTGTTTCCGGCAAGACGGCCAACGTGGCGATTGAGAATTACCAGGAGACCGAAAGGGCAGTGACCATCACCGTGACGGTTTCCGAACCCGGAGACGGCGGGAATCCGGTCACGGTTTCCAAAACGATACAGGGCACGATCAAGGGTCGGTCTCCGCCTGAAGAGGGGTTTCCTGTCACGTTGGTTTTGTTTGCCGGCGGTTTGGCTGCGTTGGGAGGTTGGCTCCTGGTGCGTCGGCGGCGGGGGACCGGCTGACCGCGGCGGGTCGGGCTCGAACGAAGGCCCCCGCAACGCCCCCACCATCTGGCACTTCGACCCACAAGGCGCAAATAGCCCCCTGCCCAAGGCAAACCGGGGCCTTCGTGGGCAGGATTCCGATTACCCTTCGAAGGCACCTGCCGTGGCTCCTCCTCGGCACGCTCCTCGCGCTGCTCGCCGCGTGTTCGAGCACGGCGAGCGCCGCCAACACGCCGCCGCTCGAAGGCTGCGGGCCCCTCGCGCTTGACGCCGAAACGGCCGCGCTGAACTTGACGCGCGGCCTCCAAGGCCGGTATCTCTCCGTCAACTTCACGCTTTGCGACCTCGATGAAACGGCCGCGAATCTGACTTTTGCAATCTACGCCCAGCCGGCCGCGCCGTGGCTCGCCGAACGGAATGACAGCGGCGGGCTGCAACTATCGTTGGCCTCGCCGACCAATGCAATGGTTGGGACGAACTTTCTCTCGGTTTCCGTCTGCGATTCTTCCCACGCGTGCACTGCGGTCCTTTTCCACCTCTTCATTGACAACGCGAACGACTCTCCCACGCTGTCGGATGTTCCTCAGCAGCTGGCGTTGCAGGACGAATCCTTTCGCGGCCCGCCCATCACCGCCGTTGACCCTGATTTGGCCGTAGCCAACCGGCTGAACAGCGGCCGCGACGCGGTGTCGTTCTCCCTTCAATGCCCCATAGGCACGATAGTGACCATCGACAACGGAACAGTCTACCCCGGGTTCGGCGAAACGCACGCTCAGATCCTGCTCGCTGCCACCAACGATGAGGTGGGGGAATGGGATTGCCAAGTGACCGCCACCGACCTCGCAGGCGCCAATGCCAGTGCCAATGTCCGAATCGTGGTCGCCAATATCGACGATTGGCCGACCTTGGTCCGGGTGGAAATCGTTGAAAACGCGACCGGGGAGCAACACAACATCACGCGGGACGGCGAGCGGGTCGGCTTCGCGGGTGCCTCCCTGCTGGCGTACCGCGCCATCTTCGACGACCCGGACCTCCACAGAACCAAAGCCCCGGGCGGGCACGTAGTGGACCCGAACGAAACCCTCGTGTGCACCATCGGCGACACCTATGAAGTAACGCCGATCCTGCCGCGCCCCGCCGAGCTGCCGCGCGCGACGATCGATCCGGCAAGCTGCCAAGGCGAACTCCGCGTAGATTGGATCGCGGCGGGCACGATCACGCTGCGGATCAAAGCCACGGAGAGCTCGCACTACGGGCGCGAGGTCCCCTTTGAGGTCGACATTACCAACGACGTCACCTGCAACCCCCAGATCTTCATCTTCGCGCCCCGGGGGGCGTTCAGGCTCGCGGCCACGCAGCGGCTCGACCTGCGCGGTTCGGCGACGTGCCTCAACGGGTCGGTGGTGGAGATGCGCTATGATTGGACCGTTGCCATTGTTGGGGGGCGCAACTACACCGCAACCGGCGCAAGCACAAGCGTGACCTTGTGGAACGACCTTGTTCACGACGCGCCGGTAACCGTCATCCTATCGGTGACGGCCAACGGGGGCGAACATCTCACGCAGACCCACTCGATGCTCGTCCACGGCACGATCACGGGGAACCCGAATTCGCGGCCCCTATCGCTCCGCCCCTCGGGCGCGCCGGTGAACTTGCCGGGGTCGCTCTCCGTTGCCTTCGCGGCCAATGTCGAGGGCGGACTGGCGCCGTACTCGTTGTACTGGGATTTCGGGGACGGGACGAGTTCGCAGGAGGGGATGCCGATCCACGCCTACGGCGCCGAGGGCAACTACACGGTGACGGTGACCGTGACGGACGCGACGGGGTTCGCCGCGACGCACGTGTTCCAGGTGCAGGTGGTGGAGCAGCGGGGCAACACGGGGGCGGTGTGGACGATTTTCATCTCGCTGGCGCTGGTGGCGGGGATTACGTTGGCCGGGCTGGTGGCGCTCCTGTGGAAGGGAGGCGACAAACGCGGGTAGGGCCGTTGGTGGCTATTCCTGCGAATGGGGGAGGTCGCGCAGGAGCCTGGGGTCGAGGTGCAGCCCGGCGGGGAGCGGCTCGGGGTAGGCGCCTGCCTCGGTCTCCTCCTCGAGCCAATCGACCGTCGCGAGGGCCAACGCGGCTTCGCGGGGGCGGATGGTGCCGAGCACGATCCCTTCGTGCAGTTCGCCGAGGTCGAGCACGAAGCGGCGCCCGTCGGGCATGATGTAATGGTCGAGGTAGAGGTCGTCGATGGTGGTCTCGAAGCGCCCGCCCGAAAGCGCGGCAACGCCCGCCCAAGGCATCGTGGTGTCCGAATAGACACCGAGAAAGCGGTCGTCCAACGAGTAGATCGAGATCGTGGTGTGTGTCCCACCTCGCCGCTGGACGCGGAACGCTTTGAACGACTTGTTGAAGATCGTCCCGCCGTTCACGAGGAGCGGCCGCGACACGCGGAGGTCGTCGTACCCGGCGATGGCGAGGTCGCCGTCCCAGTAGAACAAGAACTCGCGGTAGTGGCTCGTCTTGCCTGAGCGCCGCTTGAAGTGGGTGGTGAGGGGCCCGAGGTTCTCGAGCCTGCCGACGCGCGCGCGCGAAGTCATCCAATCACGATATTCGCCGACTGGAGAAAAGAAGCCACCGGGATCGAGATGAGGGTTGCAGCGGTGACGACGGGCATGAACGGGTAGGCGTTGCCTTTCCCGAACTTCCGCAGCATCGGGACAAGGAGGACGTTCGACCCGATGAGGATGAGGAAGAAGAGCGGGACCATGAGGGCGGAGAGGATTCCGCACACGGCGGCGATCGCGGCGACGTCGCCCCACTCGAGCTTGAACAGCACGCCGACGCCGCGGTAGGAGAGGAGGGAGAGGATCGCGATGGCGCCCCACTTGAACGTGAAGCGGTCGGCCTCGGGGCCCCGCAGGAGGTACACGTCAAGCACGAAAAGGGCGAGCAGCGCAAGCACCCAAACATGGAGGAATTCCGACTGCGCGCTCATCCGTCGGATGTCTGAGAGGGAGGCGACCGTGTAGGAGCCAAGGAGGAAGAAGAGCCCGTAGGTGCGCGGGTCTTGGAGCGCGGGCTGGAGCCAGTAAGTGAAGTCGAAGGACATCCCAATCCCCGGGCGGCAAGCCGAACGTCTAGTATATCATGGTTGCCACAGCGCGAGGGGTGCGAGGGGCCGACCGGGGCGGCAGGGCGCCGCCGCCGAGGCCCTCGGAACAAATCATGGAGCGGCGCCCGTCGAGGGATCCGCGGTCCCGAAACGTTGCCGGGGTCGGGGCCCCCCCCGCCCCGCGTGGAGGACCAACGATGCGACAACCGCCCCGTCGAGCAGCCGAACGCCGAGGGCGCGCGCCGCTGCCCGTGCAGATGGCGTGAACGACCCGGCCGTAATTACCGCCAGGCGCACGGGCGGTTTCAGCGGCAAGAGCCTTCGTTTTTCGACGAGTTTCTCGACCGTTTCTCGGCCCACCGGCCGAATGCCGAGTTTCGCTTCCATCGCAATGGCGCCGAGGGGCCCCCCCAGGGCCAAAATGTCGATTTCGTCGCCCCTCCGGTTCCACCAGCCGCCGATGCTCGTGAAGTCGAGCACCAGCCCGGCCGGCGCGGAGCCGGAATTTTGCACCAACAAGTCACGGCCGATGTCCTCGAACACCGGCCCGGCCAAGGCCGGCAGGCGATCGGCGACCTGTCTGCCCACGGTTTCTGCCTCGCCCCGTTCCAACATGGACTTGTTCGGGCTTACGCAGGAGAACCAAAAACGAAAGAAGGGGTCGGCGACGCGGTACAGGCTGTTCCTCGATCTCTCGCGCCGTTCGGTCAAGGCCACGCGCCGTTCGACGAGGCGCAGCTGATCGCAAAGGACGGGGAGGTAGGCAGTTACTTGGTGGAGGGGAATCTCGGTGCGGTCGGCGATTTCGTTGGGCCTTGAGGCCCCGGCGGCCAGGGCCTCGAGGATGGTGAAGTAGCGGTCAGGCTCCCGGGTTTCCGCATAGATAGCCGTCCGAGGTTCGTCGTACAGGGTCGAGTTATACTGGAGGACATGGTTCAAGATGGCCGCTTTGAGGTCTCGATCTCCCCGCAGAACCTCCAGGTAGTAGGGAACTCCGCCCGTGACCGCGTAGCGCAGGATCCGGTCGTGGAGCCGCGTCTCTGGCAGCATCGCAGCGCATGCGCTGAAGGGGAGCGGGCGCAGCTCAATCTGGGCGGTCTTTCGCCCGTAGAGGGGGGACTTGGGCGCGTTTACCAGGTCCTCGGTCATTCCAACGGCCGAGCCGCATAGCACGAGGGTCGATCGTGTGTCGCGCAGGCGGAGGTCCCACCGCTCTTGGAGGGCCGACAGGAACGCGCGGTTCCTCGCGGCCAGGTTTTGGAATTCGTCGAGGACGAGGACGGGTCGGCCCTTTTGCACGAGGAAACGTTCGACGACATTTAGGAATCCGTCGAGCGTTGACGGGGCAAGGCCGACAAGGCCCTCGTCGCCCATGGAGCGCAGGATCTCTTCGCCGACATGGCGAAGGCTTGCCCGGCGGTCGCCTTCCCGCGCGTAGACAATCACCGCTTTGCGGCCCTCGCAAAATTTGGACAGTAGGCGGGTCTTGCCAACGCGCCGCCGGCCGAGGACGACAATGAGGTTGGCTCCGGGGTTCCGCTGGGACCGCACGAGGGCTTCAAGCTCGCGCTCCCGATCCACGAACTCAAGCTTGCGGGGGGCCGCCATAACAATGTGTGGATAGCATATCCATGAATATTATAATTGCGGTAATCATCGAGGCCACCCGCGGATCGGGCTTGAATCAAGTGATTGTTGGGCGCTCCCCCGAAGGCCGTTGAGCGCCGTGGGAGCCACCGTTCGACGACCGCGCGCCGCGGACTAGCGCTGCTTCCGCCTGAACTCGTCAAGGAGGTGGGCGATGAGCGCAAGCAGCGCGATGAAGCCCCCGACGGGGGCGACGATGAGGATGCCGGGGAACGAGATACAGACGACCGCTAAGCAGAGGCCGATCCAGCCGGCCGCCTCCGGCAGCGCGCGCGACAGACCGGCGACCGCGAGGAGGCAGC
>JBGPJF010000088.1:0-8471 GCA_041485285.1 Thermoplasmata archaeon
CGGGCCCCCAACCGCCTGCCGGTTACCTTCCGCCGCCGCCGGAGGCCGCGCCCCCGCCTCCGGCACCTCGCCCGGCTCCAAGCAGCGGCCCGCTGGGCCCGCAGCCGGGAGCCAGCCCCCAGCCTGCGCCCGCCGTCCCCATGGCGTGCCCCAGCTGCCAGACGCCCACCGAACCCGGCTGGGCCGTTTGCCCGAACTGCGGCGCAAGCCTCTAAGCGGACCGTTTGGCCGCTTGGTTCGAAACGCCCGATGGGCGAGAGCCCTCGCGCACATGCACCGCGACCCCGGTTTCGAACGAACGCACCTCCGTGGCGGTAAGAAGCACCACGCCGACGGCGACAAGCGCCCCGGCTTCATCGGTGACCAGCGCCTCGTCGCCCGGCCGCAGGTGCGCGTCCATGGATTTTACGAACCGGGCGAACACGCTCTTGCCCTCGGCGTTGAAGGGCGCGGTCTCGGAGGCCACCACGACGCGGTGGCGGGGGGCCGGGACCGACGCCGCAAGCCGCCTGGCCCCCGAGAAGGTGAGCGAGAACAGGCCGTCGTGCGCGCGCATGGACAGCGCATGCTCCCCGTCGAGGCCCACCGTGCGAATCTTCCCGGTGCGCGGCGAGCGCTCGATGAACACTTCCGCGGCCTCAAGCGCCGTGGCCGCCTCCGCGCCGAATTGGTAGCGGAAAATCGACTGGACGCGCAGGAAGGCCAGTGAGGAGTCGTCCAGCGGCGGCCCTTGGAACGTCTTCTCGATTTCCGGCAGCTTCGCATCCTCGTAGCGGATGAGTTTCAGCCCCGCATGCTTGCGCGCGAACGCCTCCGTGGCCCGCGCCACCCGCGACGAGGACTCGGCGTCGAGGTGGCCGGGGGCGACGCATTGGGCAAACGGGTAGGCCTCGTCGAGCGCCTCGGGGACGGGGCCCCACACCGACTCAAACACGACGGGCACGCGCGCTTTGCGCCGTGCCCCGGCAAGCCCGGAGGGCACGCGCTTCGTGTAGGGTGTCCCCTTCGGCGCCGCCACGACGGCGGCATGGCCGCTCTCGACGGGGGCCACACGGTCGAGCACGCGCTGGCGCGTGCGCTCGACGAGCGGGCGCACGGCGGAGGTCGCGTCGAAGTAGCGCACCGCGCGCGTGCGCGAGAGCGGTTCGGCCCCCTCCAGCAGGTCCGCGTGGAGCGCGAGGCGGCGCACCGCCTCCAGGATCCGGGGGTTCGCGCGCGACCGCTCTTCGAGCAGCTCCCACACCGAGCCCTCGTGGATCGCCTGGCGGGCGCGGCGGATTTCCGCGGAGAGCACGTACAGGTTGTGGCGCACGAGCTGCAGGTAGCGGGTGCGGTCGTCGTTCGCCATAAGCTCCTTGGGCGTCGTCGACGAGCAAACGGGGCAGGGGCACGGGTTCTCGATGAGGTCCTTCAGCGCCCGCGTGCCGTCGGGGAACAACATGCGCCCGTCCTTGGCGTACTTGGCATACGACGACGAGTCGAAGAGGTCCACCCCGAGCGCGACGGCAAGCGGGATGACGAGCGGATGGCCGGCCCCGAAGAGGTGGATGGGCCGGGCGGGGTTCAGCACGGACTTGGCCGTCGCGATCACGTCGGCAAGCAGCGCGTAGCGCTCCCCTTCCATGATGGGGACGACGCCGCCGACCGGGTGCACGCACGCCGGCAGCGTGCAAAGCGCCTCCGCGGACTTCCGCCGAAGTGCAATGTGCGAGCCCCCCTGCACGGTGCACGCCAGCAGCGTGCCCTTGGGGTTCGGCATCTCGAAGGCCTGCCTGTACCGCGAGAACGTCTCGTTCCAGTCGGCCTCTGCCTTGGCCGCCGAGTCGTCCGGCTCGGTGAAGAGGTCGAGGGGAGTTGCGATGTCCGACCCGATGGCGAACTGGAAATTCACGATGTCCGGGTTGGTCACGCCCACATCGCCGTAGATGTGCTGCTGGAACGTGCCCGAGTCTGTCATGATCGGGCCGTCGAACCCGAGCAGCCCGTGGACGCCGCCCTTAAGCGCACGGGCCGAGAGGTCCTCGGAGCGGCGGATAATGTAGGAGTTCGTGATGACGGCCTTGAAGCCGAACGCGGAGCGCAGTTCGGACGCCTTGATGTCGTCGAAGTTCGGGTTGATGACTGGCAAAAGCGCGGGGGTTTGGATCGTGCCGTGCGGCGTGTGGAGTTCGCAGGCGCGGGCAAGCCCGTCGCGCGCCTTGAGCTCGAACCGCACGGGAGGCCCCCCTTCACGCGCCTTGAGGAGGGGTGTCCAGCCACTCGAGCGCCTCGGGGTGCGCCTCGAAGTGGGCGCGCACCGGCGCGGTGAGCTCGATGATTTGGCGCGCGGCCTCCGCCTTCAGGTCGCCGGCGTGCAACTTGCTCGAAAGGTACGAAGACTCGAGGTCGCCGTACGAGGCATACTCGACGTCCCCGCCGAACTTCTCCGGCCGGTGCACGACGAGCGGCTTGCCCGCCAACTGCTCGAAGATGAGGTACCGGTACATCTCGAGCACGGGGTTGCCCTCTGCCGCGGGGGGGCAGAACGCCTTCCCCACCTTCTTCTCGACCTCTTCGGGCGTATCGTTCAGCGTGATCGCGGCGCCAGGGTCGCTCTTTGACATCTTGTGCTCGGTGGGGTCCATCCGCTCGCCGCCCTTGAGGGAGCCGAGCAGGGGCGTGTGAACGGCCACGGGCTTCGGCCACCCCGTCTTTTCGCAGACGTCGCGCGCGAGCATGTGGGCCTTGCGCTGGTCCATCCCGCCGGCGGCGATGTCGAGTTCCATGTGGAAGATGTCGGCGACCTGCATGGCGGGGTAGAGGATTTTCGATGAGTCGAGTTCCGCCTCGTCCTCCTTGCGCCCCATGATCGTGAGCGCCCGCTTGACGCGCAAGAGCGACGACGCCTTGGCCGCGCGCACGACGCGCTCCCAGTACTTCGCGTCGCCCGCGAAGTCCGCGGCCCAGCGAAACTGCGTGGTGGCCGGGTCTAGGCCCAGCGCGAGGAACGCTTCCTTCTGGTAGCGGCCGCACGCGCGGATGCGCTCGATGTCGCCGCCGAACTTGTCGTTGATCATCGCGTGCCAGTCGGCGAGGAACACGGTGATGTGGCACCCCGCCCGCTGCATGCGCTTCAGCATGTTCGCGGTAATCGCGTTGCCGATGTGGAGGCGGCCAGACGGCTCGAAGCCGATGTAGGCGCGCGGGTGGGGCTTTGCCTCAAGGAGCGCCTTCAGCTCGCCCTCGGTGACCACCTCGGCCGCGTAGTCGCGGATGAGGCGGAAACGGTCTTGGGCGTCCACGCGGCCATCACCCTTGAGGCGGAGCATGAGGGCCGCGCCGCTTTTCAAGATTGCCACACGTAAGGCGCGTGCGCGCGGCGCAACACGTTCATATCGGCTCGCGGGCGTGACTGACGGGGAAGTGCTTCGATGGGCGGAAAGGTCTCCAGCGTGACGATACGCAAGGTCCTCGACTCGCGCGGCAACGCCACGGTCGAGGTCGAGGTCGCCACGCGCGGGGGGTTTGCGCGCGTGGGGGCGCCCTCAGGCGCCTCGACCGGTGCCACGGAGGTCCAGGCGTTCCCGAAGGGGGGCGTCGACGAGGCCGTTTCCGTGTTCCGGCGGAAGGTCGCCCCCAAACTCAAAGGACGCGACGTGGCCGACCAGGCCGGCTTCGACGAGGCGCTCCACACGGTGGACGGGACGGCCAATTTCGCAACCATCGGCGGAAATCCGTCGGTAGCCGCCTCGATGGCCGCGGCCCGCTGCGCGGCCAACGAGAAGGGCGTGCCGCTGTGGGCGTACCTCTCGGGAAAGAAGGGCGCTCCTTGGTTCCCCGCCCCGATGGGCAACGTCATCGGGGGCGGCGCCCACGCGGTCGCAGGCACCGACATCCAGGAGTTCTTGGCCTTCACCAAGGGCTGCCCGCCCTCGCAGTCGGTGTTTGCAAACGCGCGCGTCCACCGGCTGGTGAAGGAGGCCCTCAAGGCGATGTTCCCGGGGCAGGCGATCGGCAAAGGCGACGAGGGCGCATGGAACGTCCCCACGACCGACGAGCGCGCGATGCAGATCCTTGTGAAGAGCTGCGCGAAAGCCGCGCAGGAGACGGGGCTCGACGTGCTGCCGGCCCTCGACCTGGCGGCCACCGCATTCTACCGCGACTCGAAGTACCGCTACAAGGACAAGGCGCTTACGCCCGACGAGCAGGTCGAGTTCCTCGAGATGCTGATCGAGGCGCACGGCATCGCAAGCGTGGAGGACCCCTTCGCCGAGAACGACTTCGCCTCGTTTGCCGAACTCACCCGCAAGGTTGGGCGCAAGTGCATGGTCGTCGGCGACGACATCTTCACCACCAACACGGAACGGATTGCCCGCGGCATCAAGGAAGGCGCGGCCAACGCCGTGCTCATCAAGCCGAACCAGATCGGCACGCTCACCGACACGATGGCGGCGGTGAAGATGGCGAAGGCCGCGGGCTACGCAACGGTGACGAGCCACCGCTCGGCCGAGACCCCCGACGACACGATCGCGCACCTTGCCGTCGCCTTCGGCTCGGCGGCGATCAAGACCGGGGCCGTCGGCGGCGAGCGCACCGCGAAGCTGAACGAGCTCATCCGCATCGAGGAAGGCGGCAAAGCCGGCGGGGCGCGCAAGCGCTAGCCGCGCGGCAAGGCTTATTGGCCGTCCTTACGCTGGGCGGCTGATGGCCGAAGAAGACCACGCGCAGCACCCGCCGCCGCCCCACCACGGGGAGCCGGTTGCCGACCCCGCCAAGGAGGAGACCTCCGAGCGGATTTTCAAGCGGCGGCTCATCAAGGCGCTCACCCACTTCAACATCCGGGACATCCGCGCGATGCAGAAGGAGGAGCTCTTCGAGCCCCACATGCACCTGTTCCTGATGCTCGTGAGCGCCTTCGCGCTGGGCATCCTGATTTACGTGTTCCAAGTGACGCTGATGTAGGTCACTGGCCGGCCCGCACTTCGGCCACCGCGTTCTTCACGATCTGCTCCGCGCTGCCGATGTACGCCCCGTAGTCGAGCACCTCGTCGAGCGCTCTCCCGGAGAGCAGGCGCGCCACCTGAGGCTCAGATTCGAGTGCGTCCTTGAGCGTCCGGCGGCTATCCTCCGCCGCCATGGAGCAGCGGCGGATGAGCTCGTGCGCCTCTTGGCGCCCCATTCCCCGGTCAACGAGCGCGAGCATGACGGGTTCAGCCATGATGAGGCCGCGAGTCGCTGCAAGGTTTCGCGTCATCGATTCCGGGAAGACCTCGAGTCCCGCGAACACGTTAGTCATTGAAACCACGCACTCATGGACAAGAATGAAGGTATGCGGCAGGATGAACCGCTCGGCCGAAGAATTGCTAAGGTCGCGCTCGTGCCATAGAACCGCGGATTCGTGCATGGGGAGCAGGTTGGCGCGCGCCACGCGCGCAAGGCCGCACACCTTCTCGCAGACCTCCGGGTTGCGCTTGTGGGCCATCGTAGATGACCCCACGAACTTCTCGACATCGAACGCCTCGCGCACCTCCCCGATCTCGGGGCGCTGGAGGTTGCGCACCTCCGTTGCAAATTTCTCCATCGAAGTCGCGACGTTCGCGAGCGTGGCTACCAGTTCGACGTGGCGGTCGCGCTGAACGACTTGGGTTGTGGCCGTTGGAACGCCAAGACCAAGCTCGCCCATTACGAGTGTTTGCAGCTGCAACGCGCGGGGGCCCAGGCCGGCGCCCGTCCCCACTGCGCCCATCATCTTGCCAACGCAGACCCGGTCGCGAATCTCCTCGATCCGAGTAAGGTGGCGCACGACCTCGGAGGCAAACACCGCCATCTTGAGTCCGAAGGTAGTGGGGACGGCCCACTGGCCGTGCGTACGCCCCACCATGACGGTCTTGGCGTGGCGCTCCGCGAGCTTGGCGAGCGCCGATGCAAGCTGCTTGAGGGCCGACGACACGAATTCAAGGCCGTCGCGAAACTGCAGGGCGCTTGCGGTATCGATAATGTCGTTGGAGGTGGCCCCCAGGTGGACAAACCGCCCTCCGGCCCCCGACTCTTCGGTTAGCGCCCGGGCGACGGCCATGATGTCGTGGCGGATTTCGTCCTCGATCTTGCGGACCTTTTCGACGGTCACGCGGCCGCTTGCGGCGGCCTCGACAATAGCCTCTGCATCCGCTTTCGGGATCGTCCCGAGCTTCGCGTGTGCAGTCGCAAGAGCGGCCTCCACGTCGAGCAGCCTTCGGAGCTTACTCTCCTCGCTGAAAATGCGCTTCATCTCGGGCTGCCCATATCGGAAGTCGAGGGGGCAAACGGACATGGAGGAAGGGCGAAAACCGCAAGGATGGGCGATAAACCTTTGGCGCTCCGGCGGCCGTGCCGTCCGAGGGTTTTCAGGAATCCCTTATGCCATCCTGCGCCAACAAGTGGGCAAGACCTGCGCTCCTCCTTGTCGGCGGGGGCCGTTCCACTAACGCTTTATATGCTCCCCCCGGATCGGCAAATGCTTGTCCAGTAGACGTTTTTTCCGCGCGCTTGCGGCGGCCGCCGTTGTGGGCGCCCTTCTGGGGGGGATCCTGCCCAGCACCGACGCGGCCTCCCAGATTGCGCCTGCCATCACGACGCCGCCGTTTGCGTTCCCCTTGCTTGAGGGTCCGCAAATGAAGGTGGAAATCGGCTACGGAGGCCCGAGCGGCGACGCAACCTCCTATTGGGGAAACCAGCCGGCGCTGGCCAACTTCTCCGTGTGGTGGTGGGACACCGGGCCGGCCACCCAGGCGCGTGTTTTCCTCGACGGCGTCGGCCACGCGATGACCCCCGCGCCCATCGGGGACGGCGACGACACCAACGGCACCCTCTACGTGGCGAAGGCCTCAATCGCGGCGATGGGAGTCGGGGACCATGCGTACTACTTTGACTTCACCGGCCCGAGCGGCAGTTACCGCCTCCCCGACTCGGGCACCTTCGGAAACCTCACCCTTGACCGCGCCGACCGATTCCTCTCGAGCGGGTTGATCGGGCTCGGCAAGCAGATCAACCTCTCGTACCGGGCCACCACGATCCCGACGCTGCGCGAGGCAATCAACCGGACGCTCTTCTCGCTCGACCAGCAAGTGGACACCCACTGGGACGCGGTCGACGGCTACCCCTACGCGGACCACAACCACTACATCATCGAGCCCGTCGCGGCCACCTGGAGCGGCAAGGAGGCGTTCGTGACCGCAACCGGCGCGTCGCGGGTGCGCTTCGGGGATGTCGGCGCCTTCCCGGGCAACAGCGTGCCGGCCATCAAGCAGACCCTCATGGCGCGCGGCGCGCTGCTTGCGACCGGCCTGTTCAACGAGAGCGACCTGCTTGTTTACACCGAGGCTATGGTAATGAACATCACGCCCTACGAGCACCCCTTCTTGCGCGTGCGCCTGAACGACGCCTCCGAAGTCATCGGCGACGGCCCCGTCGACGGAGATGGCTGGATCGACATCGACCTCTGGGGTCTCCAGCTCTCCCCGCCCGTACCGTTCGGGAGCCACTTCGGCGAGGACTATGACGGATCGGACGACGCCCTCTGGGGCGGCAAAATCGGGTGGCCCCCGTCGGCGGCGGACGCGAACTCCGCGTACGTGCTTGCCCCGTACATCGGCCGCGGCAACATCACGGCCCCCGACGGCTCCAGCCTGCCCTACTTTGAGTGGCAGTCGACGGTCATTGCCAACACGACCTCCCCGCACATGTACGCGACCTATTGGTTGGACGACGCCGTCCTCTTCGACGCGCTGCCCTCCACCCAGTCGGTGGGCGTCGACCTGAGCTACGAGTGGACCATCCTCACCACCACGGGGAGCGCCAACGCGCCGGTCTGGACGCAGACCCTCAACGCGGTCAACCAGTACAACGCAACACTCACCGTGCGGGACACGTTCGGGGACGAGGACTCGCTGCTCCTCTCCTTCTACCTCCACGGCCGCACGAAGACGACGCTCCCGATCCCCGACATCGCATTCCCCGAGGACGGCCGCTACGCGATGGACCTTCGCGTGTTCTTCGGCGATGCCGACGGGTTCGGCACGATTCAGTTCACGTTCGCCGTTGACCCCGTGGGCACGGTTGCGGTGGAAAGGTTCCCGGCCAACGCCCCAACGATCAACCTGACGGTGCCCCCCGACTGGTGCGGTCAAGCGCGGGTGACCTTCTCGGCGACCGACGGGACCTCGGGCACCGTGAGCCAGTCGTTCAACGTCACCGTCAACTGCGTCAACGACAACCCGCAGGTCTCGGGCCTGCCCACGGTCATTTACTTCCCGGAAGACAGCAACTATACCTTGGGGCCGATGCGTCAATATGTGCACGATGCAGACGGCGACACAATCACATGGTGGTTCGATGGCGCCTTGCCGATCACCGGGAGCTACGACCCGGCCACCGACCTGTTGGTCTTCACCGCGCCCGCGGACTGGAGCGGGCGCCCGTCCGCCTCCGGGAACATCTTTTTCACCGACGGGATC
>JBGPJF010000089.1:0-8408 GCA_041485285.1 Thermoplasmata archaeon
CTGGCTGGGCCCGGGGGCGGTGGCGAAGGTGAGGCCGGCGATGGTCGTGTTCCGGACATTGTTGAGCCAAATTCCGTAGGTCTGGTGCGTGATGCTGACCGCGCCCACCGTGAGGCCGGTCACGTTCACCGCGCCGACATATCCGGCCCCGGCGGGGACGGAAGAGCCGGTCGTGTTGACGAAGTAGTAAACGGGCTTCCCCTCGACGAGGTTGCTCGTCGCGATGCTGTGGCCGTAGAATTGGCTCCCGGAATCGTTGGGGGGGTACAGGGTGAAGTCGGAGGTGCAGCCCGACAGGTCGTTGCCGAGGACGTTCAGGCTGAAACTCGAGGCGATGTAGAGGCAGGAGTCGGTCAGGTTGTCGAGACGGTTCGAGGAGATCGTGGAGTTGTGGTCGTCGGTCGCATAAACGCCGAACCCATTTGCCTGCGTGTTGTTGCCCGCGTGGTTGTGGTCGACGGTCGTCTGTTGGGTGTTGGTAAGGTAGATGCCGTAGCGGGTGCCCGCATAGTCGGAGTCCCGGACGATGCTGGTGACCGTGCGGTCCATGTAGGTGCCGTACCAGTTGTTCACGAACGTGTTGTTCTTCGCGGTGAGATTCGTCACGCGGGAAGCGTAGATGCCCGCGTTGGCGTTGCCGGTGTGGTTGGCGAAGTACGAGAGCTGGATGCTGACGTTGGTGGCCAGGGTGGCGTAGATCCCGCGCGTGTTGCCCTCGAGGGTGACGGTGTCGATGGCCGTGTTCACGACGCTCGAATTGACCTGGATGCCGAAGGTGGAGCCGGTGACCTTGAAATTCGTGAGGTTGCAGTTGTTCGCGCCGATGGCGATCCCGATCCCGCTCGGCGGGTCGATAATGGTGGAATTGCGGGTGTCGCCGACGATGTTGAGCGTCCGGTTGACGAAGACGTTTTCGGCGTAAGTGCCGGGATAAATGTAAATGGAATCGCCGGCGGTCGCGTTGTTGATGGCCCATTGAATCTTGGTCCATTGGTTCCCGCTCCCTTGGGTCCCCGCGTAGTCGTCGTCGACAAACCGCGTCGTGGCAGAGGCCGACCAGTGGGGGGAGAGCGCAACGGCGAGCACGAGCAGCAGGCCTGCAAAGAGGATCACGCGCGGAAGGTTTCGCCCCGGGTGCCGGTTCGCCGCCGTCCGGCGTCGATTTGCTACGCTGTCTGCGCTCTCAGAGATGACCAAGAATAAGGCCCCCCAAATTCAGTCCGGGCTACACACGATCCCTTTATAAGAGTTAGGGGAACCGCATTTTTCGCGGCGACTGTGGCTAAGGGGCCTAAAGCGAGCGCGTCCATCGTGATTTCCTGTGGAAATGAACTAGGCCCGGGATCGCCCCGCGACGCCCCCTCGGGTCCCCCGACCAGCGGGAATTGGGGGCCAGCCGCCGCCCGTGAGACCGCCCTCGTCCGGCGGTCGCTTTTTTCAATCGAATCGGAGGGCGCTCCTCCTTTTTGCGCGCTCCGCCCGTGGCAAACCATAAGGGCGCGCGTAAACCCTTAAGAGAGTCAAGATTGCTCCGAAGGCGTGGCCACCGCCGACGCCCCCACGCTTTCGACGCGCGGCTTTCGGCGCACGTCGCGCGTGGACGCTTGGTATGTCCCGTGGCTGTTGCAGTTCGTCGGCTTCGGCGCCGCCATCGCCTACTCGACGTGGGCCGCCTTCCAAGGGTCGCACTATTCGAAAGAGCCGTACCTCTCGCCGTTCTACTCGCCTACCGTGGTTCTCTCCTTCAACTTCTGGCCTTTCAACACCGCGCTCTTCGCGTGGATGTTTGTGCCGATCTCCCCGGCGCTCATCATCCTGCCTTTCCCGCTCGGGTTCCGCCTGACCTGCTATTACTACCGCAAGATGTACTACCGAACCTACTTCGCGGAGCCCGTCGCTTGCGCCGTGGGCGAATGGGGGAAGACCGAAGTCTACTCGGGGGAGACGAAGTTCCCGTTCATCCTCCTCAACCTCCACCGGTATTTCATGTACGCCGCGCTCGTGATCCTCGTGATCCTCAGCTACGACTTCCTCGTCGCGTTCCGCCAGCCCGCGGGCGCCGGCGTGGGCCTTGGCACCGTGATCCTCGGCATCAACCTCGCCACGCTTGGGCTGTACACGTTCTCGTGCCACTCGCTGCGCCACCTCATCGGCGGCAAGGTGGACTGCTTCTCGTGCGCGCGCTTCGGCAAGCAGCGCTACAAGGCCTGGGGCTTCGTGACCGTGCTGAACAAGCACCACATGTTGTTCGCGTGGGTTTCGCTTGCGATGGTCTGCCTCGCCGACTTCTATGTGCGGCTCATCGCAGGCGGCATCCCGGGGATGTCGTATGAGGACCCGGTAATCCTGGTGCCCTGGTACACCTTGCTCGTCGTGGGCGCCGCCGCGTTTGCCGCGATGGTCGCTCTCCCGTGGTACTGGCACAACAAGCACAAGGCCGCGCCGCCGGTCCCGGCGGGGTAAGGAGGCCAACCATGCCGGTCGCCGAAGTTCACGAGCAGGACGTGCTCGTCATCGGAGCGGGCGGCGCGGGCCTTCGGGCCGCGATCGAAGCCCGCGCGGAGGGCGCGAGCGTCGCGCTGGTGTGCAAGTCGCTGCTCGGCAAAGCCCACACCGTCATGGCCGAGGGCGGAGTCGCCGCCGCGCTTGGCAATGTCGAGCCCAAGGACAACTGGAAGGTGCACTTCCGCGACACGATGCGCGGCGGCAAGATGCTGAACAACTGGCGGATGGCGCAGCTGCACGCGCAGGAAGCGGGCGAGTGCGTGAAGGAGCTCGAAGGGTGGGGCGCGCTGTTTGACCGCACCAACGACGGGCGAATCCTGCAGCGGAACTTCGGCGGGCACACCTACCCGCGCCTCGCGCACGTCGGCGACCGCACCGGCCTCGAGATGATCCGCACGCTCCAGGACCATGTGATCCACACGGGCGCGAAGGTGTTCATGGAGTGCACGATCTACCGGTTGCTCACCAACGGCGGGCGCGTCGTCGGGGCCATTGGGTATTGGCGCGAGTCGGGCAAGCCCGTGGTGTTCCGCGCGAAGGCCACCGTCGTGGCCACGGGCGGGATCGGCAAGGCGTGGCAGATCACGAGCAACTCGTGGGAGTACACGGGCGACGGCCACGCGATGGCCCTCGAGGCGGGCGCCGACTTGCTCGACATGGAATTCATCCAGTTCCACCCGACCGGGATGGTTTGGCCCCCCTCGGTGCGCGGCACGCTGATCACGGAGGGGGTGCGCGGGGAGGGCGGGGTGCTGAAGAACGCGCAGGGCGAGCGCTTCATGTTCCGTTATGTCCCCGAGATGAACAAGGGGGAGTACGCGGAGGACGAAGCCGAGACGCGCGAGTGGCTCCGCGAGACGGAGCTCAACCAGGCCGGCCAGGGCCAGGTCACCGCGCGCCGCCCGCCAGAGCTCCTTACGCGCGATGTGGTGGCCAAGGCGATCAACAAGGAAGTCCAGGAGGGGCGCGGCAGCCCGCACGGCGGGGTGTTCCTCGACATCTTCACCCAGCGCACGGCCGCAGAGATCCAGCGCAAGCTGCCGTCCATGTACCACCAGTTCAAGGAGCTCGCGGAGGTCGACATCACCAAGGAGGCGATGGAGGTGGGGCCGACCTGCCACTACACGATGGGGGGCATCCGGGTTGACGCGGACACCACGGCCGCCACGGTGCCGGGGCTTTACGCCGCCGGCGAGGCGGCCGCGGGGATGCACGGCGCCAACCGGCTCGGCGGCAATTCGCTGTCGGACCTCCTCGTTTTCGGCCGCCGCGCGGGGCGTTACGCCGCGCGCGCCGCGAAAGAAATGGCCGCGGTGGGCGACCTCAACGACGGCCAAGTCGATGAGCTCGTGGCGCGGATGGAGGCCCCCCTGCAGCGCGACCAGGGCGAAAGCCCCTTTGCGGTGCACAAGGCGCTGCAGGATGTGATGCAGAAGCATGTCGGGATCATCCGCAGCCGCCAGAGCCTGCAGACGGGCCTTGGCGAGCTGACGAAACTCAACAAACGGGCGGCGTCGGTGAAGGTCGAGGGCAAACGCAACTTCAACCCCGGCTGGCACATGGCGCTCGACATCGACTCGATGCTCATCGTTTCCCAGGCGTGCGCGCTTGCGGCCCTGGCCCGCGAAGAGAGCCGCGGCGGTCACACGCGCGAGGACTTCCCCGACTCGCGCCCCGAGTGGGCCAACTTCAACCATGTCGTGGCCACGGCGGGCGGCCAGATGAAGGTCCGGCGCGAGCCGCTCCTGCAGATGCCACCCGACCTCAAGGCGCTCATTGGAGGCAAGTAGGATGCCGATCACCGAACTGCCCAAGTCCGCATCGCTCAAAATCTGGCGCGGCACGCCCGTCGAAGGCGGATTCAAGGACTACGAGGTGGACCTCGACCCCGGCATGGTCGTGCTCGACGCGGTACTCAAAGTGCAGGGGGAGCAGTCGGGCGACCTCGCGGTGCGGTGGAACTGCAAAGCGGGCAAGTGCGGATCGTGCAGCGCGGAAGTCAACGGGGTGCCCAAGCTGATGTGCATGACGCGGATGTCGAGCCTGCCGCTCAACCGGCCGGTCACCGTCGAGCCGATGAAGTCGTTCAAGCTCATCAAAGACCTCGTCACCGACGTTTCATGGAATTACGAAATCGACAAAAAGATCCCCCCCTTCAAGCCGGGCCCGCCCGAGAAAGATGGCTTTTGGCGCATGCAGCAGATCGATGTGGACCGCGGCCAGGAGTTCCGCAAGTGCATCCAGTGTTTCCTCTGCCAGGACGTCTGCCACGTCATCCGCAACCACGAGGAAAAGACGCACTTCGCGGGCCCCGCGTTCTTCACGAAGCTCGCGTACCTCGAGACCCACCCGCTCGACACGGCCGACCGACGCGAGCTCATCCGCAACACGCACGGCGTGGGGTTCTGCAACATCACGAAGTGCTGCACCGAGGTCTGCCCCGAGCACATCAAGATCACGGACAACGCGATCATCCCGCTCAAGGAGCGCGTGGCCGACGAGTACTTCGACCCGATCGGGAAGTTCTTCGCGCGCCTGCGCGCCGAGAAGGCGGAGCGCAGGGCGCTGAAGCACACGAAGGGCTAGGCCGGCAGCGCCGCCAGCACCAGCACTTCGAGCGAAAGCGTTGCAAGCATCGCGAGGGACATCCACAGCGAGCCCTTCAGCGGGTCCATCCGGCGCGTTGCCAGGAACGCAAATACCCCCCCAGTCGGGGGCAGCGCGAAGAGGGCGGGCGCCGCGTACCGAAACGGGGTGTAGGCGGCCATCCAGAGGCCGGCGACTGCAAGGAAGTACCCGACGCGGGTGGCTGCGACGGGCCCGGCAACCGCCGCCAGCGTTCGCTTCTCGACCTTTTGGTCCTGGTTGATGTCAATGACATCGGCGCGCAGTTTCATGCCGACCAAAGCGGTAAACAGACTGAACGCGAGCCACAGGAATCGCTCGTCGAGCGAGCCTCGGGCGGCCAAGTAAGATGCCGCCAGAACGGCCAAAGCCCCGGCGGGGTACCCAAACGACACGCCCTGCGTGGTGCGGTCAAGGAGAGGCGCGTAGGTTAGGGCCAGCGCAAGTGCAAAGCCAAGCAGGAGCGCTGGGAGCCAGCCGCCGGTCAAGGCCACGGGGACAATGCACGCGCCGCTTGCAACCGCCGCAATTGCAAGGGCCACCAGGTACTCGCGGTCGCACAAGACCCCGGTCGAATCGCGGAACAGCAGCGGGAATTGGCCGGGCGTGCGGTCGCCCCGCTTCACGACGTCCACGTACGAATCCATGAAGTGCGCAGTCATCAGCCCGAAGAACACGGCCGCAAGTACCCAAGCAAGCGCCGGCGGAAGTGGGGCAAGCGGGGAGCCGGCCCACAACGACCCCAGCACCGCAACGAGCAGCGCGGCGGCCATCGGCAGCGGGCGCACTTCGAGCAGGAGCCCGCGCGCGACGCGAAATCGGCGCTCCTGCGGTGCCGCGCTTGCTTCCACGTCTAACCCTCGCCCGCGCAACACTCCCTGAGGCCAATTTCATATAGGCCGCTTTCGATCCTTAGCCTGGCCAGCCAGCCCTGAAACGGGCGGCAGCCTCGTCCCTACCGGAGCGCCCGCAAATGCCCGAAAAGATGCCGGGAATCTGCGTGATCGGCGGCGGCATGTGCGGCGCGGCGGCCGCCCTGAAGCTCGTCCGCGAAGGCATCCCGGTCACGCTCATCGACCGCGGGAGCCCGATCGGCTCCAAGAACATCTCCGGCGGCATCCTCTGGGGCCGCGAACTCGAGGAAGTCCTCCCCCGCTTTTGGGAGGAGATGCCCTACGAGCGCTCGATCACGACGAAGCGCATCTCGCTCCTCACCGACAAGTCGGGTTTCACGGTCGAGTACAAGAACACCGAGTGGCGCCACCCGCCCTACGCCGGCTTCGCCGTGCTGCGCGCCAAGGTGGACAAGTGGCTCGCGTCCAAGGTCACGCAGCTTGCCGAGGAGCACAGCGTCCCCGATGTCAACGTCATCGAGGGCGTCCTCGTCGAGGGGTTCACCAAGGAGAACGGCCATGTGAAGGGAATCATCCAGGGCGGCGAGGAACTCCAATTCGATGCCTACCTGCTCTGCGACGGGGCGAACTCGCGCCTGCTCGACGAGACGCCGCTCGTGTCCGACGAGCAGCGCGCCCTCAAGAAAGGCTCGCGGAAGTTCAAGATGTCCCACATGGAGTGGGGCGCCAAGGTCATCATCCAACTCGATGAGAAGACCGTCGAAGACCGGTTCAACCTGATGCCCGGCGACGGGGTCGCCAACGAAATGGTGCTCGGGTTCCTCCCGAAGGGGATCCGCGCGGGCGGCTTCATGTACAGCAACAAGGACACGATCTCGCTTGGCGTCATGCTCGCGATGGAGTCGGCCTGGAGGCGGGACTTCTTCTTCCGCGACGCGATGGACATGTACGTCCGCCACCCGTTCATCCAGCCGTTTGTCAAGGGCGGCATGGAAGTGGAGTACGCGACGCACTGGGCCCCCATCGGCGGCATCAACTGGATGCCGAAGCTCTACGACGACAACCTGCTCGTGGGGGGCGACACCGCGCAGATGCTGCTCGCCACCGGGCTCAACATCGAAGGCATGAACTACGCGATCAAGTCGGGCTTGCTTGCAGGCGCCACCTTCGCCGACGCGTGGAAGGCGGGAAAGAATTTCTCGGCCGCCGCGCTTGCTTCCTATGAGCGCCGGCTTTGGAACTCGTTCGTGCTCCAGGACCTCGCCCAGTTCCGCAACATTGACCACATCACGGGGAACCCGCGGCTGTTCTACGAGTACCCGAGGCTCATCGAATCGATCTTCACGAAGATCGTGTGGCCGACGGGGATGCCGAAGAAGACCTTCGGCGAGAACATCGGGCTCACGCTCCTGAATTCGGGCCTCGCCCCGCAACTCATGGCCGACGGCGCGAAGGCCGCGCTTTCCGAGCTTATCCCGGCCGCCATCAGCCGCGCGCCCTTCGTGGGTCCCGTGCTCACCAAGGCGCTCGTGAACCGGAGGAAACAAAAGGCCCTGCGACGCCTCCATGTCGAGATGTTGAAGGACGAGGCCGAGCGGGCGATGCGGGCGCTCGAGGACGAGCAGGCCCCCGCCGCGCCCCCTGCACCCACGGCGCACGCCGCCGACGCCGGAGGTGGACACGCATGACGCCCGTACCGGTCAGGGGACAGCCCGTCGAAATCATGGAGCGCGTCGGCGAGACGGCGTTCGTCATCGACCAGAACAAGCCGCACATCATCGTTGACGCGAGCATCTGCAGGCGCTGCCCGCACCAGATGTGCCAGTACGGCTGCCCGACGCAGTGCTACAAAGCCGACGAGGCGGACAAGCAGATTATGCATTTCAACTACGAAGGGTGCGTCGAATGCGGCACCTGCGATGTGCTCTGCGACCAGGGCGCGGTGACGTGGAACATGCCGCGCGGCGGGTTCGGCGTCCAGTACAAGTTCGGCTGATTGGACACCGGCCGTTTTTGGCCACCCAGGAAACCATATTTTCGAGTATCAAATTGGATTCCCAGCCCGTTCCCTTAATCAGCCCGCACGCGAGGAGTCCCCTCGTGGCTTGGCGGGGGGGAGAGGGGTTGAGCAAGAAGGGAGCGCCTGAAGGGCCAGGGTCTCCCATCGGTCGCGCGGCATTCCAAGCGCACTTGACCGCACTCTCGTCGCGGATCCGCGTCGGCGACGACTCAGAGGCATCGAAGGCGGCGGCCTCGGCCCTCTCGAAGGCAAAGCAGTGGTGCGACGCCGGCGACTACCTTGCAGCGGTCCACGCCGTTGGCGGGCTTGAGGTCCAAATAAATGCGATGGGGCACGGCGGCCCAACGGGCAGGGTCACCGCGGGCGACGCCGAGCAGGCGCTTGGCGACCTTCGCCGCGAAGTC
>JBGPJF010000090.1:0-8395 GCA_041485285.1 Thermoplasmata archaeon
GCAAGCCCGTCGGCGTGCCGCTGCTGTGCCAGCTGCTCATCGACCGGTCGTTCATGCCCGAGTACGACACGGACCGCGAGTACTTCGAGGCGGAGCTTGGCGACCTCGAGCGCGGCGACCCGCAGTACCTCTCGGCCACGGGCACTTGGACGATCGCGCCCGGCGTCGTCGTGAAGCGCTCGGGCGGCCAGACGGGCACGTTCACGTACAACCTGTGAGCAACACTACGGTTCGACGACGGTTTCGGTCACGAGCGGCTGGATGAGGCTGCCTGCAAGGCCCGGCAGCGCCGCAAGCAGCGCGCAGGGGCCGACGAGCATCAGGATGTAATAGGAGGGCACGACCCACGTTGCCCCCGGGTAGTAGCCGGCGAAGAGCCCGCTCCATGCGAGGTGCACGACCACGCCGATCCCCGTGAGGACCGCCCCCGCGGCGGCAAGCGCCAGGGCCGCCGACTGGGCAAGCTGACCGTAGGGCGGCTCAAGGTGGCGCGCGAACCGGTGCGCCACGAGCACGCCTTCGAGGGCGAAGGCGATCACGAGGAGCACACGCAACGGCCGGCCCACCGTCGAAAGGAAATCCAGCGACAAGGGCAGGGGCCATGCAAAGAAGTCCGAAAGCACGATGAGCGAGAGGAAGAGGGCCCCCCCGCCTTGGATGGCCCACAGGCCGCGCAGGCGCGGGTGCATCATCGCGTCGCGGCTGATGAGGCGCGCAACGATCTCCTCGACCGAGCGGGTGGTTGTGGCCACGGCTCTCCATCCGCGCGCGAGCGATAAAGTGTTTCCGCGCGATTGGATGTAATTGCGGCGTATTGCGGCAAAATAGCATTTATGTGCAATTAGCGCGTATTGCCAATATAGTAATATGCATTGATATCATATTATTCGGGCAAACATCCAATCAATTCAAATCGATGTATCTCGCAGCCCCGCCCCCTCCCCTCCGAGCGCGTCAACCCCTCGACGCGAGGCTGTAGGCGCCTTTGGGGCAGCTGCAGCGGGTCCTCCGGCCCCCGGATTGCCCCCGCCGGCCGTTTCCCGTTCATGTTTAGGGTGGGAGAAACGTGCAACAAAGGGCATTCCGTGGCCTTTTTCGACGGATCCACGGTCGGCGGCATGCTTTTCACGCTCAAAATACGGCGCATAACGTTAGTTATGCGCCCAAACCACGCTTACGAGGGGGTTTTTGCCCGTTTTCGGCCCCGGAGCACCACATATGCGTCAAAATGAATGTGTTCCGCGACGCATGCAGCCGGCTTGCGCCCGCCACGCGGGGCGAGTCGAGGGGCGGGGAGGAGCTTCGAAGTCGTGGAGCTGCCCGCGGGAGGATACGGGGTCCCTCGAGGACGTTGCACCGGCATGCGCTGCGCCCCCTCGTCATATTCATCTAAATGGATGTATTGGTGAATACGGCCTATTACACAATAATTCTATGGAGCGGTCTATTCCCGGTTCATATGTGTATTAACATACACTGATGCAAATGAATTAAAGCATCTTAACCGACACGACCCGGTCCCCTTGCCGGATTTTCTCCATCACGGGCTTGCCGTCCACGACCATGCCGAACATGGCGTAGTTGCCGTCGAGCGAGCGCGCGTCGCGCTTGCAGATGTAGAACTGCGCCGTGGCGCTGTTCGGGTCGTTCGTGCGGGCCATCCCGACGGCCCCTGCCATGTGCTTGAGGGAGCGGTCGATCTCGAGCTTGATGGGGGCGTACCCGCGGATGGGCTCGCCGGTCTGGATGACCCAGTCCTCGACGCGGTGCCACTTGATGTTGCCCTTGTTGAACTCCCCTTTGTCGGCTAGTTCGATGAACCGTTTGCAGGAGATGGGCATCTTGTCTTCGTAGAGCTCGATCGTGATCGTTCCGTAGTCGGTGTTGACTGCTGCCTTGCGTGCCATAGGCCTTACCTGCGGCGGGAGGGCGCAAGGGGGAGAAAAGGCCTCGCTTACGGGGGGCTTCCCGCGCGCACGAAGGTGATGCTGAAGATCATCTCGCCTTTCGTGACCTTCGTGGCGTTCTCCATCCCGCGGGTGACGACGCCGAACACCGCGTAGCCGCCGCCGGTGGTGTCGAGCTGGCGGTTGCTGCCCGTGTTGATGTAGAACTGGGTTGAACCGGAGTTGGGGTCATCGGTGCGGGCCACCCCGACGGTGCCGTAGTCGTTGTGGAGGCTGGGGTCGAGCTCGAGGGGGATCGTGGGGCGCGGATCCGACGGCTTGTCCCCGGTCTGGATGACGAAGCCCGGTTCGACGCGGTGCCACGGCAAGCCGTTGTAGTAGCCGCCCTGGACGAGCCCGATGAAATTGGCCGAGGTGATCGGGGCCTTGTCTTCGATGAACCGGAAGACGATCGTGCCCGACTGCGTTGAGATGACGGCGTAGGCGGGCTGCAGGCCCCCTGGCGGGCCCGAAGTGGAGGGCGAGAACACGATCGCCGCCCCGGCGACCGCGGCGATGGCCACGATGGCCCCGCCGATCATCAGGCTGCGGCGCATCCGCGCCTGGTGGCGCTGCTCCTCGCGCTTCTTCTTGCCCACGGCGCCGAATGAACGCCTCAGAATTAAGCCTAAAGGTCGTCGTCCTGCGCAAAGGTCTGCCGGAAGCCCACGATGGCGGCGGCCGCGAAGGCCAGGATGGCCGCGAGCAGGAGGAACGGCGTGAGGGGAGCCGAGGGCCGCGGCTGGACGTCTTCGACATAGGAGACGACCGTGCGGTCGGCGAAGCCGAAGGTAGGCGTGGCGTCGAAGTCGACGCCGATGGAGTCGTACACGCGCGCGCGCCCGATCCCGAAGTCGTAGAACTCGACCCGGGGGCTCGAGAACACCAGGCCCGGCTTCGTCCCGCCAAGGAGGATGGTGAGGCCGCTTGCAAGCACCCATTTGGGCAGGACCTCGGCGGGCGGCGCGATCGACTCGACGCGCCGGTCGAGGATGTCGTAGTACCCGACGGTCTCGGCGGTTCCGTTCACCCACGCGACGAAGAACGCGCCGGTGGCGGTGCGCGCCACGCCGAGCCCGGAGGCAACGCGGGCTTCGACCCCGCTCGTTGTATTCATTACCCATACATCGGAGCCGTCGGGCGTCTTGCTGTAGAACAGGTCGGTGCGAATGACGGCCACGACCCTGCGGTCTTCGGCAAACGCGCTTGCAAATTGTAGCGGGGCGAGGGCCCCTCGCGGCAGCACGGCGGCCGCGATCCGTCCGTCCGAGCGTGCGAAGCTCCAAGCGGTCCACCCGTCGCCGGCCGAAAGCGTCGCCGGCAGGGGCGTCAGGTTGGCGGGGAGCACGACCGCGCGCTCCGACCCCTTCGCCGCATCAAAGGTGTGGACCGACGGCGGTTGGCGCAGGTCGACCCACACCACGTTGTCGCCGTCGGCGGTGGCGTCGTCCATTTGGCCGGCCCCCACGGGGACGGGCGTCCCGCCCCCCAAGGGGTGCAAGAGCCATGTGCCGCGGTCGAGGACGAAGTGGGACGTGACGATCGGGTCCGCGGCCTTGAGAGAAATTCGCGAGGTGGGGGATGCGCTCGTCCCATCGCCGAGGGGGACGATGTCCGCGAACCGCAGCGTTGCGCCTGTGGGTGCATTCAGGCCGTTGTAGGCTGCCGCCGAAGCGAGCAAGCCGGCCGCCAGGACCACGAGCACAACGGCGGCTCCAACGCGGGCCCGCGGCTCGCGCGCTTCGGGGGTCGGCAAGGTGCTCATCGCTTCACCGCCTGGCTCGGTCAGTCTACCCCCCCTTTTCTTTAAATAGCGATGCCTCGTCTGGCGAATTCCCCCATGCAATTTGAACTGCGATCAGCGTTCAAGCCAACGGGCGACCAGCCGCAGGCGATCGAGCGCCTCGTCGACCTGTTCGGGAAGAAGGGCGCCCGGGCAGCCACGCTGCTTGGCGTGACGGGGTCGGGCAAGACCTTCACGATGGCGAATGTCATCCAGGCGCTCCAGCGGCCCACCCTGGTCATTTCCCACAATAAGACGCTCGCGGCGCAGTTATACAATGAGTTAAGGGAGTTTTTTCCCGAGAACGCGGTCGAGTACTTCGTTTCCTACTACGATTACTACCAGCCTGAGGCGTACATGCCTCGGACCGACACCTACATCGCAAAGGAGATGAGCAAGAACGAGGAGATCGAGCGGCTCCGCTTCAAGGCGACCGCCTCGCTTCTCGCCAGGCGCGATGTCATTGTGGTGGCCTCGGTCTCGTGCATCTACGGGCTCGGGGACCCCCAGGACTTCCGCGAAGGCTGCGTGCAGCTCACGGTGGGGGATGAGGTCCCGCGCGAGGCGCTCGTGAAGAAGCTCGTCGAGATGTACTACACGCGCAACGATTTCCAGCCGACCGACGGGACCTTCCGCGTGCGGGGCGAGGTGCTCGATGTGGTGCTGCCCGGCCAGCGGGAAGTCCTGCGGGTCGAATACAACGGCGACACGGTCGACCGGCTGTCGATGCACCACCAGGTCACCCTCGACCTGCTGGAGAAGGTGCCGTCGATCCTCGTGTACCCCGCCAAGCAGTATGTGACCACCGAGGAGAAGCTCAAGCGTGGGATCAAGCGGATCCGCGACGAAATGGAGGAGCGCGTGGGCGAGCTCGAAGCGAACAACAAGCTTGTCGAGGCACAGCGGCTGCGGCAACGCACCGAGTTCGACCTCGAGATGCTCGAGGTGCAGGGCTACTGCCAGGGGATCGAAAATTACTCGCGCCCGCTCGAAGGCCGGGCCGCGGGGTCGTCGCCCCACACGCTCATCGACTTCTTCCCGAAGGACTTCCTGATGATTGTCGACGAGTCGCACGTGACGCTCCCCCAGGTGCGGGGGATGTACGAGGGCGACCGGACGCGCAAGGAGACGCTCGTCGAGTACGGCTTCCGCCTGCCGTCGGCGCTCGACAACCGGCCGCTGAAGTACCCGGAGTTCAGCAAGAAAATCAAGAATGTCATGTATGTGTCGGCCACCCCGGCGCCTTTCGAGATTCAGGACTCGGCGGAGGTCGTGCAGCAGATCGTGCGGCCGACGGGGGTGGTCGACCCCCTGATCGAGATGCGCCCCCGGAAAAACCAGGTCGACGACCTGATCGGCGAAATCCGCAAGACGGTTGCGACCGGAGACAAGGTGCTCGTCACCACGCTCACCAAGAAGATGGCCGAGGACCTGACTGACTACTTGAAGGACCTCGATGTGCGCGTGAAGTACCTGCACTCGGACATCGAGACGCTCGAGCGCGTGGATGTCATTGAGGGGCTGAAGAACGACCAGTTCGACGTGATCGTCGGCATTAACCTCCTGCGCGAGGGGCTCGACCTCCCGATCATCGGATTCATCGGGATCCTCGACGCCGACCGCGAGGGGTTCCTTCGCGGCGAGACGGCGCTCATGCAGACCGTGGGACGGGCCGCACGCAACATCCGGGGCCGAGTCATCTTGTACGCAGACCGCGCCACGGACTCCATCACGAAGGTGATGGAGATCACGGCAGCCAGGCGCCAGCGCCAGATCGCCTACAACAAGGAGCATGGGATCGAGGCGGTGAGCGCCGTTGGGCGCAGGGTCCGCAGCCCGCTGCTCGACTCCTACCGCAAGATTGCGCAAGGGCGCGGGAAGGTGGAGGAGGCGGCCAAGGCCGTCGACGACGACGATGTGGTCGCCCTCATCGAGCTGCTCGAGGACGAGATGAAGCGGGCGGCGGCCAACCTCGACTTCGAGCGCGCCGCGCAGCTGCGCGACGAGGTTGTGGCGCTGAAGAAGGACGCCGAGGCGCGCGGCGTGCTGGTCGCACAGAACTGAGGTGGTGGGATGGGGCTCGAAAACATCACCGTGCGCGGGGCCCGCGAGCACAACCTGAAGGGCATCGATGTCACGATCCCCCGCAACACGCTCACCGTCATCACGGGCCCCTCCGGCTCGGGCAAGTCGTCGCTTGCCTTCGATACGATCTATGCGGAAGGGCAGCGGCGGTACGTCGAATCGCTCTCCGCGTACGCCCGGCAGTTCCTCGAGCAGATGCAGAAGCCGAATGTCGAGTCGATTGAGGGGCTCTCGCCGGCAATCTCGATCGACCAGAAAACGGGGGCGCGCAACCCCCGGTCGATCGTGGGCACGGTCACGGAGATCTACGACTACCTGCGCCTGCTCTTTGCCAATGTCGGCAAGCAGTACTGCTACAACTGCGGCGAGCTCGTTTCACGACAGAGCGCCGAGCAGATTGCCGAGACTGTGGCAGGCACCTACTCGGGGAAGGAGATCACGCTCCTTGCCCCCGCCGTTGTGCGCCGCAAGGGGCACTACAAGCCGCTCTTCGACAAGCTGAAGCAGGACGGGTTTGTCCGCGTGCTCGTTGACAACCAGATGTTCCGCCTCGATGGGGCCATCGAGCTCGACAAGAACAAGTTCCACAACATCGACGTCGTCGTCGACCGCCTCAAGGTCGAGAAGTCCCGGATGAACCGGCTGCTGGACGGCGTGGAAAAGGCCACCCAGCTTGCCGAGGGGCTCGTCAAGGTCCAGCAGGGGCAGGTCACGCGAACCTTCTCCGAGCGCAACGCCTGCGCCAACTGCGGGATCTCGTACGACGAGCTGAAGCCGGCGCACTTCTCTTTCAACTCGCCAATGGGCGCCTGCACGGAGTGCCAGGGGCTCGGCGTGAAGCGGAAGGTCGACCCCGCGCTCATCGTCCCCGACCCTTCGAAATCGTTCCACGACGGGGCGGTCGCCACGCTCGACGGCGCGTCCGCGTTCTGGTATGGGCAGATGATCGAGACGCTCGCCGCTAGCTACGGCATTAACCTCGACCGCCCGTGGCGCACGATGCCCAAGGAGCACCAGCGCCTCCTGCTCTACGGCACCTCGGGCAAGGAGCACGACTTCAACCTCCAGGGCAAGAGCGGAGCCTCGGCCTACCGCTTCCGGTCGGACTTCGAGGGGATCATCCCCAACCTCGAGCGGCGCTACACGCAGACGGAATCGGAGTGGGTACGGGAGTGGATCCAGGGGTACATGGCGGAGACCCCGTGCGCCGCTTGCAAGGGCAAGCGGCTGAAGCCCGCGGCGCTTTCCACGCGGATCGGGAAGCTCAGCATCTCGGACGTGGTCGACATGACCGTCGAGAACGCGATCAGCGCCCTCAAGGGCCTGCCGTTCAGCGACCAGGAGCGCAAGATCGCCCACGAGGTGCTGAAGGAGCTGCAGGCGCGGCTGAATTTCCTCATGGATGTCGGCCTTGATTACCTGACCCTCTCGCGGCGCGCCTCGACGCTCTCGGGCGGCGAGTCGCAGCGGATCCGGCTCGCGACGCAGATCGGCTCGGGGCTCGTGGGCGTCCTCTACATCCTCGACGAGCCGTCGATCGGCCTGCACCAGAAGGACAACCTGCGGCTGCTCGCCACGCTGAAGCGCCTGCGGGACCTCGGCAACACGCTGATCGTCGTCGAGCACGACTTCGAGACGATGGAAGAGGCCGACTACATCGTGGACCTCGGCCCGGGCGCGGGCGAACACGGGGGCCGCGTCGTGGCCGAAGGCACGCCGGACGAAGTGCGGGCAAGCGCGGCTTCGCTCACGGGCAAGTACCTCTCGGGGAAGATGTCGATCCCGATCCCGGGCGAGAGGCGCGCCGCCACCGCTTGGATTCAAATCCGCGGCGCGCGCCAGAACAACCTGAAGGGCGTCGACGTGAAGATTCCGCTCGGCATCCTCACCGTGATTACCGGCGTGTCGGGTTCGGGTAAGTCGACGCTCATCGACGAGGTGCTGTTCCGCTACCTCTCCAAGCACATCAACGGCGCCCAGGTCACGCCCGGCGAGGTCCACTCCATCGAGGGGACGGAGCAGATCGACAAGGTCATCGAGATTGACCAGAGCCCAATCGGGCGCACGCCCCGGTCGAACCCGGTCACCTACACCGGCGCGTTCACGCCGATCCGCGAGCTCTTCGCCGGCACCCCCTTGGCGCGCCAGCGGGGCTACTCGTCGGGCCGCTTTTCGTTCAATGTCAAGGGCGGACGCTGCGAGACTTGCGGCGGCGACGGCGTGATCGTGATCGAGATGCACTTCCTGCCCGATGTCACGATCCCCTGCGAGGCATGCGGAGGGAAGCGGTACAACAAGGACACGCTCGAGGTCACCTACAAGGGCCGGAGCATCTGGCAGGTCCTCGACATGACCGTCGACGAGGCGCTCACCTTTTTTGAAGCCGTGCCCCGGATTCGGCGGGTGCTGCAGACGCTGCAGGACGTGGGGCTTGGCTACATGCGCCTCGGCCAGTCCTCGACCACGCTTTCGGGCGGCGAGGCCCAGCGCATCAAGATCGCCTCGGAGCTGCAGAAGCGGCCGACGGGCAAGACGTTCTACATCCTCGACGAACCGACGACGGGGCTCCACGCCCACGACA
>JBGPJF010000091.1:0-8139 GCA_041485285.1 Thermoplasmata archaeon
CGCAGGCAAGGAGCCCGAAGCGGTCCGCCGCGAGTTTGCGCGGGAACTTGCCAAGGCGCCGCTGCGCGCGAAGGTGGCGGGGGTGCACGAAGAGCTGCGCCCGCTTGGCGCGGAGCGCGGTGGCGCGCTCGTGGTGCGGCGGCTCTCCGGCAAACGCGCGACGGTAGCGCTCGCCGATGCGGAGCGCCTCGTTTGGAGCATCGTGCCGCGCAAGGGGCCGGCGAAAGGCAAAGCGAAGGCGGCTAGCGAGCCGCGCCGCGGCGCTGGACGGCGCGCCCCTTCTCGATCCAGTCGCGCGCGAACCGCCCGGCGCGCGCCGAAATCGCGACAAACACGAAAATCATCGCGAAAGCGATGATGTAACGGGTCGTCGCCCCCACCGGGCCGGTCGCCTGTCCGACGAGCCAAACGGCGCCGTCGAAGGCGAAGGCGTACAAAAGGACGCCAGCGACGATCGTCACGCCAAACCCGAGGAGCGAGGCCAGGAATGCCACGGGGCCGCGTGGGGCGCCGCCGAAGATAAACCCGAGGGAGCCAGCACGGCTCGTCCGGGGTGCGCAGGTATATATGGGGCCCCCCGGTTGGGATGACTGCAAGCGCCAAGTCAGGCCTCGAAGCGATATGAAGTGCGGGCGCAAAGCCCGCGTTTTCTTGAGTGACAGAGTTCAGATCGGCGCGCTTGCTCAACAAGGAAGTACGAACATGGAACGAAGAGAGTATGGCGGAGGCGGTGGCCGCGGAGGCGACCGCAACCGTGGGTATGGCGGCGGTGGCGGCGGCGGTGGCGGCGGCGGACGCAGCGGTGGCGGTGGCTACGGCGGCGGCGGCGGCGGTGACCGCGGCGGCGGCGGCGGTGGCGGCGGACGTGACTTCGGTCGCGAGCGCCCCCAGAATGTGCCGGTCGAGGAAGGCAAAACCTACTCGATCAAGATCGAGGGCCTCGGGAAGGAAGGCGACGGGATTGGCCGTGTCAACGGCTTCGTCGTCATCGTCCCGGGCACCAAGCAGGGACAGACCGTGAATGTCCGGATCACCAAGGTGGCTCGCAAGGTCGCCTTCGGCGAGGTCTCGGGCGACGCGGCCACCCCCGCTGGCGACTCGAAGGAAGAGGAATAGATCCCCTTCCAGCGCGGCGCTTGAAAAAGCGCCGTGTTTTCCTTTCCTTCCCCGCCGTGGCGGCGGGATTTTCATTTTTTCTTGGCAAGAGCGGGAGCGCTCAACCCGACAGCAGCTCGGCGAGCGTCCACTGGATCGTGTCAAGCGCGTCCATCCGCGCGGCCGTCTCCTCGGTGGAAGGCGAGCCGAGAATCTTCTCGATCCCCTTGCGGATGACTTCCTCGGGCTTGCCGCGGTCGGCCTTGAGCCACGGGTTCGGGAACGCATCGAGCGACAGGACCTGCATCGCCTTGCCCACGGCAAACGCGATGGCGCCGTGCACTTCCCCGCTGTCCACGAGCGACTTGGCAAGGGCGACGGCCCGGTCGCGTTCGGCGGCGCTCATGTAGGGTTCGGCGGCCTCGGCCTCCGGCAGTCCCTCGGCCTTGGCTGCCTCGGCGGCCTTGACCCCTGAATCGTAGATGCGCGTCATCAGGTCGAAGGCCGTGTCGGCGCGCGCGACGCTGACGGTCGTGAGGCCCCACGCCGCCTGCGCGTAGCCCACAACCTCGAGGTACCCGAAGTCCTCCGCCGCAACGCGGAACTGGGGGAAGAGCCCGCGGAAGCCCATGGGCCTTGACCCCATTGCAAGCAGCGCCGACATCGCCACGGGCGCGGCCCCTCCGCGCACGGTTGGGCCCGGCGCGCGGTAAAGCAGCGTGAAGCCCTTGAGGGAATCCTCGGCGAAGGCATCGCGGGCCTCGCCAAGCGTCCCCACGGAATCTTCGAGGATGAAGCCGGCGCGCAGCTTCAAAAGCTCGGGGTCGCGCGAGATCGTCGCGGCCACGCGCTTGTAGCCGCGGGCAAGGCCGTCCGGGTCGAAGATGACGATCGAGTCGACGATGTCCCAGAGCAGGTGGCCGCGCGCGAGCTCTTCGCGGCCTTCCTCCGAGTCGAGGAAGTCGCGGGGGTCGACCGTCATCATGTCCGTCGAGATGTACATCACATCGAGGACGACCCCGTCGCGCCAGAAGGCCGCCGGCGGGGGGGGGTCGCCTTCCACCACGACATGGAGGTCGACATCCGAGTCGTCGAGCGAGTCTCCGCGGGCCGCCGAACCGTGGACGAAGGCGCCGATCACGGACTTGTCCTGCTGCTGCAGGTCGTCCACGAACGCGCGCGCCGCCGCAAGCTGGGGCGTGGAGCGCGCGCTCCCCGACAGCGCTGCTTCCAGCGCCCCTCGGGGAATCTCTTTCTGGGCCCCCAAATCCAAACCGGGCGAAGGAGGCGGAGGAGCCGGGATAAGGCTTGCGGAGAGGCGCGGCGACCTCAGCGGACATAGGTGCGGTACGCCCAATGGCCAAAGTGGTCGGAGTTTTCCCACCAGACAATCAGGGTGCCGCCCAACACGATTCCGTTTGGATCCTCGCCGCCACTCCATCGCCATCCCGACAGCCGGTACGCAGGCGACAGCTCGCGTCCGTCGAATTCCCGAGCCATTACCGGGGTACTCGATACCCCGGGAAACCCCATGCCGTAATCCACGTAAACAAGGAAAAGCGTTCCGTTGCCCGCGGCAAGCCCGCCCTGGATTCCGTTCGAGACTGGGATCGCGGGCCCAAGTCCGCCGACCCCGAAGCCCCGAAGGAACATGCCCCGTGAGCCCTCCCAAAAAACGAACACTTGCTCCCCGAATTTGGCGATCGCCGGGCGCCACGCGTCCGCGCCCCGCACGCCGTCCGTCATGGCCGCGACCGCCTCGAACGATAGGCCGTTGAATCGGCCGAGGTGGATCTGCCCGTCATTGGAAGCCCAGGTCATCCACAGGTCGTTGCCGTCGCTTGCGACCGCGGGGTAACCGGCCCCTGCCGAAATGACGGTGAAATTCACCGCGGGTCCAAGGCCATCCTCGTCAACCGGGGCCGCCTGGAAGGTGGTGGCGCCAACGTACGGGTCCGTTTTCCAGATGGCCCAAAGCCCTCCCCGCCATTGACCCAACATGGGCCAGGGCGAGGTGCGCCAGGCACCGGCGGGGCCAAGTTCCGCCACGGTGGTCCATGTAACCCCGTCAAACGCCTGGAGTCGCACGGTTATGTTACCGCGGAGCGGGCTGTCAATCCGGCCAATGTAAAGCCGACCGCCCGCGGCCGCGGCGGAAGTGACGTAGGAGGAGCTGTTGTCAGTCGGGTCACTCAGGAGCTCGTTGCGCGTCCAATGGCGGCCGTCGAAAACGGACATGGAGATCTCGATCAGCGAGTATTCGTCCCCCCCCACGACATCAGTATTGTGCCGATAGTTATTGAACGATTCAAAGCTTGCGAAATGGAAGAGCTGTCCGGCGAACACGACGGAAACGGGTGCAGGCCACGAGGACGAGGCACGCGGGATCTCGTCCACGGCAGACCAAATCCCGCCTTCCCAACCGTTGCCCGGGGGCACCAAGAACGCGCCCGCAAAGAGCAAAACCGCCACCACGGCGAGCAGCCTTATTGACCTGCGCCTCTCGGATTCTGCGTCAGGGGGCCCGCGCTTCGGAACGGGTCGAGCGCCTTCGTTCGCCGACATGGACGGCCGCCATCCGTTGCTCTGTGGCGGTGGGAATAAACCCTTTGCGGCACGGTTTATGCGCCTAACGGGCCGCGCGGATCTCGTCCAAAGACGCGGGGTTCTCCAGCCCGGACATGTCGCCCGGCTCTCCGCCGGAAATGGCGGAGCGGATTGCGCGCCGCAGAATCTTCGCGTTGCGCGTCTTGGGCAGTTCGATCACGAACTTCACCTTCGAGGGGCGGAACGCTTTGCCGAGGTCGCGCTCGACGAGCGCCACGACCTCGGCGGCCAGCGCGTCGGTGGGCGCGTGGTTCGGGCGCAGGATCGCGAAGATCCACAGGGCCTCGCCCTTCATCGGGTCGGGGATGCCGACCGCCGCGCACTCGGCGACCGCCGGGTGCTGGGTCACGACCGACTCGACCTCGGTGGGGCCCACGCGCTTGCCGGCGATCTTGATAATGTCGTCGCTGCGGCCGTGGAGGAACCAGAACCCGTTTTCGTCGACGCTTGCGAAGTCGCCGTGGAACCAGACCCCCGGGAAGCGCGACCAGTACGCCTCGATGTACCGCTCCGGCGCGCCGAAGAGGCCGCGGGTCTGCGAGGGCCACGGTCGGCGGCAGATGAGTTCGCCGACCTTCCCGCGCACGGGTGCGCCCCGCTCGTCGACGACATCGACGGCCATCCCGAGCGCCGGACCGCCGAGCGTGCAGGGCTCGAGCGGCAGGATCGTGAGGGCCGACAGGAAGCACGCGCCGATTTCGGTGCCGCCCGAGAGGTTGATGATGGGGCAGCGGCCGCCGCCGACCTTGTCGAAGCACCAACGCCACGGGACGGGATTCCACGTCTCGCCCGTCGAGCCGATGGCGCGCAGCGAGCGCAGGTCGTGCTTGGCCACCGGCTCGTCGCCGGATTTCATCAGCGCGCGGATAAGCGTCGGGGAAACGCCGAGGAACGTCACCTTGTGGCGCTTAACGAGCGACCACAGGCGGTCGGGCCCGGGGTAGTCCACGGCGCCGTCGTAGAGCAGCAGGGTGCCGCCAAGCGCGAGCGTCCCAACCACTTCCCACGGCCCCATGATCCAGCCCATGTCGGTGACCCAGTGGAGCACATCGCCCGGGTGCAGGTCGCCTTGGTGCAGCACCTCCTGCGCAATCTTCACGAGGAACCCGCCGTGGACGTGGACGGCGCCCTTCGGCTTGCCCGTCGTCCCGGAGGTGTAGATGACCATGAATGGGTGCTCGGAGTCGACGGGGACGGCATCGAATGTGGGCTCGAATGGGCAGAGGCCGATCTTCCAATCGATGTCTCGCGTCGGGTCCCACGGCACCTGCGCCTTTTCGAGACGGAGCATGATGACGTACCGGACGCCCGGCGCGGCGTCGACCGCTGCGTCGGCGGCCTTTTTCATCTCGACAAGCGCGCCCCGCCTGCGGAACCCATCGGCGGTGAGGAGCACTCTTGCGTTGCAGTCGTTCAGCCGCTTGGCGACCGCGTCGGGGCCGTAGCCGGAAAACAGGGGGACGAAGGTCGCCCCCATTTTGGCGATCGCGATGACCGCCGCGACGGCCTCCGGCACCATCGGCATGTAGAGGCCGACCGCGTCGCCGGGGCGCACGCGAAGCTGGCGCAGCAGCCTGCAAAGCCGGTTGGTTTCGTTGGCAAGCTCGCGGTAAGTCCACTTGCCACGCGAGCCGTCCTCCCGTTCGAACAGGATGGCGGGGGCGTGCTCGCGGTCGCCCTTCAGCCACCGGTCGAGGAGGTTGTGGCCGAGGTTGAGTTTGCCCCCGACGAACCACTTGGGCCACTCCGGCCCCGCCGACTCATCGAGGACCCTGGTGTAGGGCACAGCCCACTCGATGCCGATCTCACGCTCGACGGCGCCCCAAAACCATTCGAGGTCGTGGGTGGAGCGAGCGACGAGGTCCTCGTAGCTGGACACCCCGTGCCTGCGCATGAATGCCATCACGTTGGAGCGTTCGAGCGTCTCGGGCGTGGGGCGGTAGGCGGCTTTTGGGAAGTCGGCGCCCGTAATCCGTGGGCATGGAACATCGGGCATGGGCGCACCTCTTCTCCTGCAGCGATGGGGCTCCGGGCGTTAATAGCGTTTCACCGCGGCGGTTGGGGACGGCCGCCGGGCACGCTCTTTTACTCGGGCGCCCCATCGGCAGGACATGCAAAGCCGCGTGCGGGGCCGCGGGTTCGACAAGCTCGCCACGGTCGAGGCCGCGCGCGCGCGTTTCCTCGCGCTCGTGCCGAAGGGGCCGCTCGGGGCGGAGCGCCTCCCACTGTCGCGGTGCGGCGGCCGCGTCCTTGCCGAGGCCGTCCGCGCGCCGCGCGACCTGCCGCCGTTCCACCGCGCCGCGATGGACGGCTATGCCGTGCGGGCCCGCGACACCTTCGGCGCATCGGGGACGAACCGGCTGTCGCTTCGCGTCGGGCGCGCAACGGGGGCCGCAGGGGCGCCGGCCGGCCGCATCGGGCCTGGAGGCGCGCTTCCCATCGCCACCGGCGCGCCGTTGCCTTCGGGGGCCGATGCCGTGCTGATGTCCGAACGCTCCCGCCCGCTCGCCAGCGGGCTGATCGAAGCTGAAGCCGCCGTCACGCCCGGCGAAAACGTTGCGCGCCGCGGGGACGATGTCCGCCGCGGCGAGGTGTTGCTGAAACCGGGCGCGCGCCTCGGCCCGCAAGAGATCGCATTTGCCGCCGCGCTTGGCACGGCGACCTTGAAAGTTTCCCGCCGTCCGCGCGTGGCGGTGCTCTCGACCGGAGACGAGTTGGCCGAGCCGGGAGCCAAACTCCGGCCCGGGCAAGTCTTCGACGCAAACCGGGCAGGGGCGCTCGCAGCGGTCGCCGAGGTCGGCGGGGCGCCGCTCGACTTCGGGATCGCCCCTGACCGGCGGGCGGCAATCGAGGCGAAAATGAAATCGGCGCTGCGGCGCGCCGACATGCTCGTGCTCTCGGGCGGAACGTCCGTGGGCGAGCGCGACTTCGCGCCGGAAGCTGTCGCGCGGCTTGGGAAGCCGGGGGTCATCGTGCACGGCGTCGCGATGCGGCCCGGCTACCCGGTTGCGCTCGGTGCCGTGGGGCGAAAGCCCGTCGTGCTGTTGCCGGGGTCGCCGGTTGCGGCCGCCCTAACCGTTCAGGAATTCGTGGTACCTGCCATTCGGCGGATGCTCGGCGAGCCGCCGGTTCGGCTGCCGCGGGGAGCCGTTGTTCGTGCGCGGGTGATGCGGAGAATCGCCGGCGCGCCTGGGCTCACGACCTTCGCCCGCGTCACGCTGAAGGAGCGCGGGCGCATGCTCGAGGCGCATCCCCTGAGGACTTCAGGCTCGGGGATCCTCTCGTCGTTGGTGCGCGGCGCGGGGATTGTCATCATTCCGGCGGCCAAAGAAGGGATCGAAGAAGGCGAGGAGGCGGAGGTCCTGCTCTTGCGCGCGCTCGGGTCTCCTTGAAGGGGGCCCGGGTGACGCCAATGACCGACGGGCGGCTCTTGGTCTACACGGACGGCGCCTCGCGCAGCAACCCCGGGCCCTCGGCCGTTGGCGTGTTCATCTGCACGGCGGATTTCAAAAAGGTCGACGAGCTGAGCGAACTCCTCCCCGACGGCACCAACAACGTGGCCGAATACCGGGCCGTGCTCCGCGGGCTGTTCCTGGCGGCCAAACGCACGAATGGGCGGGTCGAAGTTCGAACCGACAGCCAGCTGCTTGTCCGGCAGATGAAGGGCGAGTACCGCACCAAGAAGCCGGAGTTGGCGGCGCTTCGCGAAGAGGTGAAAGCCGCCGAAGCGGCGTTCGCCCAGGTCGCGTACAAGTGGGTCCCGCGGGAAGAGCAGGGCGCGCAGCGCGCTGACGCACTGGCCAACGAGGCGCTCACGGCCGCCGGGAACCCGAAGTCCGAGTGGCCGGGCCGCGGCCGCCGCTGACGATCATTCCTCTGCGCCAACCATCTCTTTTACCGCCATGCCATGGCCAAACCCATGGGCGCGGCGCACCCCGGCCACGGCGAAGAGGAGGGGCGTGTCGTTTTCCGCGAGCTCGTCGCCGTCGAGGAGGCCCGCGCGCGCTGGTACGCCGCGCTGCGGCCCCGCGCGCTTGCCGCGGCCGACTGCCCGCTCGACGACGCTCTCGGGATGACCGCTGCAGAGGATGTCGTGTCGGGCGTCGATGTGCCGCCCTTCGACCGCGCCGTGATGGACGGCTTCGCGGTGCTGGCATCCGACACCTTCGGGGCGCAGGAAGACAAGCCGAAGCGCGTTCGGGTGGTCGGGCGCCTGCGCGCGGGCGACGACTCCGATGTGGCGGTGGGCACGGGCCGAGCCGTCGAGATTTCCACCGGAGCGGTGCTCCCGCAGGGCGCCAACGCGGTCGCGATGGTCGAGTACTCGCGCGTCACGGGCGGCGTCGTGGACCTTTACCGCGCGGTGTCGCCGGGGGAGAATGTGTTCCCGGCGGGGGCCGATGTGATGGCGGGCGAAACGGTGCTGCGCCGGGGGAC
>JBGPJF010000092.1:0-8083 GCA_041485285.1 Thermoplasmata archaeon
CCGCGTCCTCGCGCCGCGCGCCGCAGGCGCGCGCCACGGGGCACTCGCCGCACCGCGGGGATGTTGGGCGGCACAGGGTCGCGCCGAGTTCCATGAGTGCTTGGTTGAAGGCGCTCGGGTCGGACTTGCCCATCCACGACTGCGCGCGTTCCTGGAAGGTCCGAAGGCCCGAGGGGGTCGAGGCGTCGTCTGCAATCATGAATAGGCGCGACAGCACGCGGGCTGCGTTTCCGTCCACGGCGGGCGCGCGGGCGCCGAAGGCGGTGCTTGCCACTGCACCGGCGGTGTAGGGGCCCACCCCCGGAAGCGCGCGGAGTTCGTCGTACGATGCAGGGACCTTGCCGCCGTGGTGGGCGACGATCTCAATGGCGGCCGCGCGCAGGGACCGCGCGCGCCGGTAGTAGCCCAAGCCTTCCCACGCGAGGAGGACCTCCTCCTCGGAGGCGGCGGCAAGCGCCTGGACAGTTGGGAAGCGTTCGAAGAACCGCTCGAGGAACGGGAGCCCTTGATCGATGCGGGTCTGCTGGAGGGCGACCTCCGAAACAAGGATGCGGAAGGGGTCGCGCGTCCGTCGGAACGGAAGGTCGCGGGCATTCGCGCGGTACCAGCGCAAGAGCGCCGTGCGCGCCTCCACGTGGCTCCCCACGGCCATCGATTCACGAGCGCCAAGATAAGCGCCCGGGGTTCGCTTTCGGCGAACCCCCCCGGGCGTTCATATGGCCGCCACGGAATCGGGTGGGCGGGCGGTCATGATAGAAGAGGGCCAGCGTCGTTGTTCTTGGCCGAAGGTCCAGTCGACCGATCCACAAGTTATTTGTGGGCCGCTGGGAAGACGTGAGCGGTTTCTGTGCGGTCACCGGTTCCCCGCCTCAGGGAATCTAAGTGGGAATTGCGCGCGTCGATGGTGGCGGCAATAGCAGCCACGCTCTTGCCGTGGTTGGCCCTTGCGGCCCCGGTGGGGGCAGCCGGGGCGCCGCCGACTTACTGGTCCGATCCCTTTCCCATAGTTTCGGACGCGCAATCGCTGGGGCCCCCTGTGCTCGTTCGAGACGGGGCCGGGGGCGTGACGGTGCTGTGGGTCGACCAGAATGTGACGGCCAAGCGGTGGACGGCGACGGAGGGGTGGAGCGCCCCAATGCGTGTGGGGGCCTCGACGTACCCGTACATGCTGTTGGACGCGGCCGCCTCTGGAGGCGGAGACATAATTGCAGTGTGGCCGGGCAATGCAAGCTCAGCAGTGTGGTCGGCCAAGCTTTCGAGAAATGGGACATGGTCCGACCCGGTGGAGCTCGCCGATGCTGCTCAAGGCCAGGTCGTCAACCCCCACGTTGCGGGGAGCCCCGACGGACACGCGTGGGCCGTTTGGCTCGAGACCGACAGTCCCTGGTGGCCGGGCTGTGAGTGCATCAGGGCTGCCACCTTTTCACCCGGTGGGGGCTGGGGCGCGCCACGCTTGATCGCAAACAGCAGTTTTTCAAATTCCTATTCGCCAACTATTGCCTCGGTCGGCGGCGAGTATGCGATGATCGCGTGGCTGGCTGGCGACGGGAACCACTCTTTCATTCGCACGGCGGAGGGCGATTCTTCGGGTGATTGGGAGAATGGCACCAACGCGGCGGTCGCTTCGCCCGGCGGAATCCTCAAACCTGTCCTCCACGGCCGCGGGGCAAATGGCGCCCTGCTTGCATGGCAGGGCTTTGCCGGATCGCTCTGGTCGTTGCGCGCACGGCTCGTTTCGCCCGACCTCGTTTGGGGCCCGATCGTCAATGTGTCGGACGGCAACGTTGAGGGCCGCGCGGCGCCCGTGTTTGCGACGGACGACGCCGGGACGACGTTCCTTTCATGGCCGGAGCAGAACAGCTCGACGTCGGTCTCCAAGGTGCGCGCGGTGGCGGCCGACGGGACGTGGGGGACAAGCCAGACGCTCAGCAGCGGCCGCGAGGCAAACATCAATGAGGCGACGGTGGCGGCGGGCGCGGGCCCAGCAGTGGCGATGTGGAGGGAGGTCGACGGCTCCTCATGGCGTTATTATTGGTCGCTGCGGGAGCCGGGCCTTGGGTGGCAAGACCCGGTTGCGGGGTGGAGCTGCTCGTACTCGTGCCCCTATGATGGGCGGGATTACCTGACACTTGGGGCGACCGCAACAGGGGCGCTTGCTGCGTGGGTCTCATGGAGCGGCGGCAACTATACGCTGACGGCATCGGCGCTTGCCTACCAAGACCGGATGGAGCCCGCGCTCTTGATCAACGAGCCGGCAAACGGTTCCATCGTGGAGGGCCCATCCGTCGTGGTCAGCGGCCGGACCGAGCCCGGGGCAACGGTGGTGGTCGCGGGGGTCGTGGCGGCCGTTGGGGGCGACGGCACCTTCCGCGTTACCATTGCCTTGGTCCCCGGTGCGCAGGCCCTCAACGTGACCGCGCGGGACCCCGCGGGAAACATCGCGACCCGGACGGTCCTGGTTACGTACGCCGCCCCCACCGCTCCTTTATCTACGGTTGCAGTCGCCCTTGGGAGCGCACTCCTCGTGGCCGCCGTGGGGCTGGCCGCGGTGATTTGGCGGGCTTCCCGTCGGGTGGAGAGCGTGCGCGAGGAACAGGAAGAGGAGAGGTAGTCAATCGTCACTTTTCCCCGCCAAAGATCCGCTCGATCATCCACTGCCTCGAAAACACCTGCAAATCGTCGTAGTCCTGCCCCGTGCCCACGAAGAAGATCGGCTTGCCGATCGCGTGCGCGATCGATAACGCCGCGCCGCCTTTGGCGTCCGTGTCGATCTTCGTGAGGACCACGCCGTCGATCCCCACGGCGTCGTGGAACGCCCGTGCCTGATTGACGGCGTCGTTGCCGACCCAGGCGTCGCCGACAAAGATCGTGAGGTGGGGCTTGGCGACCCGCTTCATTTTCTTCATTTCGTCCATGAGGTTCGTGTTCGTCTGCATGCGGCCGGCGGTGTCGACGAGCACGACTTCCTTCCCGCGCGCCTTCGCGTGCTCGATCGCGTCGAAGGCGACCGAGGCGGGGTCGGAGCCCGGCTGGTTCTTGATGAGTTTCACGCCGAGCCTCGTGGCGTGCACTTCGAGCTGGTCGATGGCGCCCGCGCGGAACGTGTCGCAGGCCGCGATGACCGGCGACATCCCCTGCTTCTTCAGCCGGTGGGCGAGGCGGGCAATCGTCGTGGTCTTGCCCGTCCCGTTGATGCCGACGAACATGATGACGAAGGGCCGCGCGCCATCCCGAACCGTGGCGTCGAAGTCCGCGTCGGGGGGCAGCGCGTTTTCGACCGCGATGCGCAGCGCGTACTGGATGAGCTCGCCCTTGTCCCCGAACGCGCCGACCTTGGCGCCGTGGAGTTCCCGCTGGACGGTCTGCTTCATCGCCTCGACGGTTTCGTGCGCGATGTCCCCCTCGTAAAGCGCGACCTCGAGGTCCTCGAGCACGCCCGCGATGTCGTCTTCGTCGAGTTTGCGGCGCAGCAGCCCGCCCTCAAAGGCGTCCGCGCGTTCGTCGCGCAGCGACCGCTTGGCAACCGCATCCATCTTGACGTCCGTCTTGGCCTGCGGAGCTTCGGGGGCGGGGGGCGGCGGCGCTCCGGCCGCAGCGGCCTCGGCGCGGCGCGTGGCCCTGGCGGCGCGGCTCGCCTCGGGCTTGGCGGCTTGAGGAACCGTCTGCCCGGCTGGCGCCTGTTGCTCCTTTTGCGGCTGCTGCATCGCCGCCGGCGCCGAAGGCGCTTGCGTTGGGGGCGCCACAGCCTGCTCTTCCTTGGCTGCGCCGCCCGAGAATTTATCCTTGATCTCCGCGAGGCGTGCCCGCAGTTTTTCGAACACCCTTGAACGCCTCCCCTAGCCGGGCCACCTTACGGGCCGCAGCCGCAGCCCCTCAGTCGTCGTCTTCGTCGTGCTTAGAGTTCTTGGCGTGCGCGTGGCCCGTGTGGGCGTGGCCCGCGTGGGACTGCGCTCCGCTGGAGGCCGGCTTCGCCGGGCGGCCGGGCGCTTCGCCCGTCTGCAATTGCTGGTAGAGCCCCTGCACTTGCTGCTCGAGCGAGGCGGCGCTGTTCTCCAACTTCGCCCCGCCCTCCAAGACCCGCTTGCGGGACGCGCCGATCTTCTCGATCCGCTTGCGCAGTTTCTCGACCGCTACGGGAATGGGCAGTGCGGCCGATAGGCCTGCGCCGAGCTCCGTGACCGCCGACTTCGTGGCAGACGAATTCGCGAACAGGTACGCGTTTGCGCCCACCGGGACGAGGACCTCGTCGCCCTCCTTGACGTCCTTGTAGGATTCCAGCGTCTCAATGGCGGTGCGGTGCTCCTCGAGCGAGATGCGCAGCAATTCGCCTTGGGTGCGCAGTTCCTCCGCCTGCTCGCGGGTGTTCTGGAGGATCGACAGGAGGTTCTGGATGTCGGCCTCGATGTCGCCGCGGGACTTCGCCATCGAAAGCCCTCCCTGCAAGGCCCGTTAATGGGTCGCTTCCTTTTCCTTGACTTCCTCGACCTTCTCGATATTGATGTAGCGCCGGAGCACGTGGTGCCTCGAGCCGTACTCGGAGTACACGCGGTCGCGGGCCTTGGCCGGCGTGTCGCTTTGGACGTTGCTCGCAAAGCGGGCCCAGTCCTGGCCCATCCGGAATGTTCCGCTCACTCGGTACGTTTTCGTCATCGTCGCCTTCTCCTTCCGCGGGGCGGGTGCTTTCCAATCGGCTCTGCGTATTTGAACTTCGTGAGCGCGCGCGCCTCGGGCCAGCGCGGATCAGAACGGGAGTCCGCCGTACACAACGAAGCACCCGAGGAGGAAGGCCGCGATGGTGCCGCCGTTGAGCAGCGGCAGGCCGGCTTGCGGGTTCCCCTTGAGCACCGCGCGCATGAGCAGGCTGAACCCGACGACGCCACCCACGAGGGTCATAAGCGCGAGCGCGAGGTTGCCCCCGATCCCCGCGAAGGTGGGCTCCCACGGAAGCCAGTAATACGTCGAGACCACGAGCGCGCCTGGAATCACCACGTCGCCGAAGCCCATGAACAGCGCGTCGCGCCGCTCGCCCGACGCGAGCTGCTGCTTGAGCGTCTTGCGCTTGACGAGGAACGTGTAGCCCCAGTGCTTGGGCAGGACGAACATGATCGGTAGGCTCTCGCTCATTACCGTGTCGGCAAGCGCGATCATGTGCTTCGTCTTGTAGACGGCGATGAAGTCGTACACGGCAAGCATCGCGAGCAGCAGGAGGGCGGGCAGGATCCCGAACGAAATGCCGAGGATCGCCGAGAGGCCGATGCACATCAGCACACCCGCGGCGTCGATCACGTACCACTCCGGGAACTTCCACAGGAGCAGCGTCATCACAACCGCAATCTCGATGGACGCTCCGACGGCCGCGTCGAGGAGGATGAATTGCGCGAGCACGGGGGCGAGGACGTAAAAGACCGTGAAGCCGGTGATCCCAAGGAAGAGCGCCTTGACGGCCTTCTTCCCGCCCTTCTTCACGGCAAGCAGGATGCCGCCGGTGAAGCCGAGGATGAGGAGGATGTAGTAGAGCGAATTGATTGGGTTGTCCGTCTCCTGGCCGAAGGCGCGGTACTCGGGCGGATAGAGCCCCGACACGGCGATGCCGCCGAGGATGCAGAGGGCAAAGATGGCCGCAAGCGCCCCGACGGCGGGCATCTCTTCGCGCACGGCAGCAAACTCCTCCGGCGCGCTCACGCGACCGGCCGGCCCTCACGGGTTCCGGACAATCTTGGCAAAGGCGATGTTGCCCGTGACCTTTTCGACGAAGGCCTTCACGGTCATCCCCTTCCCGGTTCCGGGGATGAACACGGTGAACCCTTCCTTGCGGGCGACGCCGTCACCGCGGCCGCCGATGTCTTCGATGGTGAATTCGTAGATTTTCCCTTCTTCGAGGGCGGGCCGCTGGACCTGCGGGGCCGCCTTCTTGACTCTGATCGGCCGGTGGGCGCCGCAGGCCTCGCACTTCAGCACCAGGGTGCGCCCATCGCGGATGAGCTTGGTGTCCGGGCGGCCGCACTCGGAGCACGTGACATAGGTAGCCACGTACGACCCGAGCTTGTCCTCGATTTGCCCGCGGACAAGGCGCCCTTGGAAGAGGAGGCGGCGGCCTTCCTGCGACCCGGCGGTGCCAAGTTCGCGCAGGAGGTACTGCAGGACGTCCTTGTCTTCGCGGCGCAGGACTTCGGTGATGTCCTTGAAGTTGCGCAGCACGGTGGCTTTCCCTTCGTAGAGGATGTCGAGGTCGGGCACCTGGAAGCGCTCGTGCTCGGCGACATCGGCGGGCAGGTTGGCCTTGGCCCGCTCCAGCAGTGCAAAGTAGTCTTGGTCGCCGGCCGTGGGTGCCACCTGGAGTGGCGGCCGACCCCCTGCCACCTAAAAAACCCTTTGCGGTTTGGCGAGGCATTTTGGCCACAGGGATGAAACGCGCCGCCGCCTAAACCGGGGTGCGGTGACCATGGCGGACGATGACCCGCGGCTGAAGCCGAAGGCGATCGTCGCCTACGACGGTGACCAGAAGCTGATGGCGTTCCTGGGTGCCGTCGCCTTCGTGGTCGGCGCGTTGTTTTGGGGCCTGCTTGCGGTGCGCCTCTGGGGGACGGCCGCGGCGATCGCGGCGGCTTTGATGGTGCCCCTGTGCGCGATCGTCTTCGTGCTCGCGTGGGGGCTGCGCGTGAAGATGGAGCACGAAGTGGCGGTGACGCGCTGGGACGTGCGCCGCCTCCTGATCGCGTCCGTCGTGCTCGGGGTGGTGGTGGGCGCGCTGCCGTACGTGATCCTGCGGTTCAAGCTCGAGGACCCGGACTTCCTGAACCTCGCGTCGGAGCCTGCGAACCTCCCGCCTGCGTGGCGGTGAGCGGCGCCGTTACCGTGCGACTTGGGCCTTGGCGCTAGCTTCCACGGTCGGCTTGCCGAACTTGTGCTCGATCACCGCGCGGATGAGCGAGAGGTAAAGGGGCGCGGGCGTCGAGGGCCGGGACTTCAGCTCGGGGTGGAATTGGCAGCCGACCATGAATGGGTGGCCCGCAAGCTCGTAGATCTCCATGCGGCGGCCGTCCTCCGACTTGCCCGTGAACTTGAGCCCGGCGGCCTCGATCTGGGGGATGTACTTCGGGTTGACTTCGTAGCGGTGGCGGTGGCGCTCGAACACCTCCGTCGCGCCATACGCGTGGGCGGCCCCCGACTTGGGTTCGACGAGCACGCGGTGCGCGCCGAGGCGCATGGTTGCGCCCATTTCGCTCACGCCTTGCTGCTCGGGCAGGATGTCGATGACGGGGTGCACGGTGCGCGCGTCGAACTCGGTGGAGTTGGCCCCTTCGAGACCGAGCACGCTGCGGCAGAATTCGATCGTGGACACCTGGAAGCCCAGGCAAATCCCGAGGAAGGGCACGCGGTTCTCGCGCGCGAAGCGCGCGGCGGCGATCTTCCCTTCAATCCCGCGCCACCCGAAGCCGCCGGGGATCACGATCCCATCGACCCCGTGGAACGGGTCCTTCACGACGCCCTGCTCGATCTGCTCCGACTCGATCCAACGGATCTTCACATGACGGCCGGTCGCGGCCTCGCAGTGGTGGATCGCCTCGATGTGCGACATGTACGAGTCGCGAAGTTCGGTGTACTTCCCGACGATGGCGACCTCGACCTCGCCTTGCACATTGGAGAGCCGGTCGACGAACGCGTTCCACTCCGCGAGCGTGTTGTCGCGCACCGGCAGCCCGAGCCGCTGGACGAGGTAGTCCGTGAGCCCCTGCTCCTCGAAGATCTTGGGGACATGGTAGATCGTGGGCGCGTCGTGCGCGGAGATCACGCCGCGCTCCGGGACATCGCAGAAGGCCGCGATCTTGCGCCGGGTCTCCTCCGTGAGGGGGACTTCGCAGCGGCCGATGATCACGTCGGGGGCAATCCCGATGGCGCGCAGCTCCTTCACGCTGTGCTGGGTCGGCTTCGTCTTCTGTTCGCCGACGACATGGAGCATGGGCACGAGGGTCGTGTGGCACACGACCACGTCCTGCGCGCCTTTCTCCTGCCGCAGTTGGCGGATGGCCTCGAGGAACCACATCGACTCGATGTCCCCGACCGTGCCGCCCACCTCGATCAG
>JBGPJF010000093.1:0-8067 GCA_041485285.1 Thermoplasmata archaeon
CGGTCGTTGTCGCAGCCCGTGCGCGCAGCATCAGGGTGTAATTGCCGGCCTCGAACGAGAGGAAAGTGCCCGCGTCGAGGAAGCGGCCGTCGCCCGAAAGCGCGTGCACGGCCCGGCCCCCGCTTGCCTGCGGAATTTCGTCGATCTGGGTGTACTCGAGGGAGTGCGCCTCCGCTTCGACCCAATAGACATCCGACGCGTCCTCCTCCCAATTCATGAGCCCGTCGTTGTCCGCATCGGCGCCCTTGTAGAGCGTCATGTTGCGGGAGACATCCATCAGCAAGCTGACGTTGTAGTATTCGACCTGCAGCTTGTGGGGGGTGCGAAGGAGCTTGCCCGACGCGTTTTGCGTGTACTCAGTGACCGCCTCCTCGCCGAACCACCCCTGGCTATTCGTCGTCTTGTCAAGGATGATGTCGCCCGTGACATTGCGCAAGATCATCTCGATCCCGTTTGCAGGGTCGGGGCCGGGGGGCACCAGCAAATCAACATTGAGGAGCCACCGGACATGGAGGAGCACGGCGCCCGCACCGAGCTCGACCTTCCCGCGGTTGAACGAGGTGTTGGTCGAGTAGATCGAGCCCCCGGTGGTGAGCCAAAAGTCGGCGAACTCGGAGAGGCCGACCGAAGAGTTGTAGATGAGCAGCGATCCGTTCGACACCACCACGTTCGCGTAGTTGGACGAGATCCGGTTCCCCACTAGCTTGCTCGAAGAGTTGTTGGCCGACACGCCCAGGCGGTTGTGCTCGATGACATTGGCGTGGAGGTCGGCGTCGTACTCGACGACGATGCGAGTGTATGCCTCGGCCGCCGTGTAGTTCGCGTCACCGTCGAACCAATGCCATAAGTTGTACCGCTGCGGCGTCAGGCCGCGCGCGTCGAAGTTCACGGTGAGGTACCCGCTCGAGTCGGTCGTTCCGCTGTAAAAGGCGCCGCCGAGGAGCGTGCCGTGCACGGGCTTGGCAATCCCGTTCCCGTCGTTGTCGGTGAGGCGCAGGGTGAGCGCAAGGACGTCGCCCGTGCCGATCCGCGCGTCTGCGACGACCGCGAACTGCGTGATCTCGCGCACGATCGTCAGGTTCGCCGTCGCCTCGGCCGCAAAGTCGCGGGTCGTCGTGTAGTACAAGAACCGCATGCTGTAGGTGCTGGCCGCGATCATCTGGTCGTCTGCGTAGATGGCCCAGCCCGTTGCGTTCGTCGTCACATTGGCACGGAAGGCCCCATTGACGTAGACGCCGACAAGGCGGCTCGACAGGTTGTTGCCGTCCTCGTCCCGCAGCTGCGCAAGCAGCGTGCCCCCGTCGCCGTAGTACTCGCTCTGGTCCGAGAGGTTGAACCACGTCGACCACTTCCGCACGGTCAGCGTGAGGTAATGGACGAAGCCGACGTAGTGGGCCTCGGCCGCAAACTCGTAGGTCATCGAGTAGTTCCCTTCCGAGAGGCTCTGCGCCCCCGTGTCGGCGTAGGTTGCGTACCCGCCCGAGTCGGTCGTGGGGGTGGCCAGCGTGGTGCCGCCGCGCTTGATCGTGAGGGTGCGCGACGCGAGCGCGTTCCCCTCGTCGTCGGAGAGGAAGGCGACGTGGTAGGCTGTCTCCCCTTGGCGGATTGCGAACGCGTCGCCGGTGATGTTGATCAGGTCTTTCAGGCCCTCGAAGGTCGAGGAATTTGCCGACTCCCCCGTGTACAGGTCGCCGTCGAACGAGGCATTCCAATTGTAGGTCCCCGGCTCGAATTGGTCGTCGAACACAAAGCTCGCGTACCCCTGCCAATCGGTGTCCACCTTGGCCACGAACCCCCCGTCGAGCGTGAAGTAGATCGGCCGGCCAGCGGCCGGGTAGAGCCCCGGCGTGGCGAGCAAGCGCACCGTGATCGCCGAGCTGTCGCTCCAGCGCCCTTGCGCCGCGGGCGCTTGCAAAAGCGATGCGGTCCAGGTGATGTTCACATACCCGAGACCGTTGCTGCCGAACAGGTATTGTGTCCCGTTGAAGTACACAAGGAGGACTTGACTCGTCGGCGGCTGCGACACGGTCTTGGAGACCGACGCCACCCCATTCGAGTCCGTCGTTGCCTCGCCCACCCAGTGTCCGTCGAGCTTGAAGGCAAGCGTCTTGCCCGAAACGGGCTGGCCACCCGAGGTGAGCGTGCCTGTGAGCGAGATCGTGGACTGGTTTGTCGTTGTGACGGACGTCACCGCGACGGCCGTGTTTGCTGCGAGGTCGATGTACGCCCAGACCGACGCTTTGGGGAACGGCGAGGCCGTCTCGTTCGCCCAGATCTTCACATCGTAAGTCCATGCCGTCGCCGTGTTCGGAGGCACGCTGACCGTCAGCGTCACGGTCGCGGTGGCTTGTGGGCCGAGGGTGAGCGAGGTCTGCGAGAGGGAGGCCCAGGCCTGCTGGTCATCATCGATCGATAGCGCGATTGCCTTGTTCCCTCCCCCCGTATCGGTATTCTTGACCTGCAGCGAAAACTGACAGGTGCACGGCACGGGGGCTTTCTGCGTGGAGGCGCCGAGGTGGATGATCGAGACGCCCGCGGCGAGGATCTCACGCCCGTCCGCGCCAAGCTCGGAGGATGCCGCAAGGAGGTAGGAGTAACCGGACTCCGTGGCCGAGGTTGCCCCGGGCTTCCCGCCGGGGTTGTGCGCCCCCTCCAGCCACACCCCCATGTCATTCTCCGAGATCGTGTTGCTCTCAATGTTCGGGTCCGCGGCGACGGCACGGATGCCGGCCTTGGCGTTGGATTCGATCGTGTTCCCGTAGAGGTCTGCGGTCGAGTTCAGGCGAGTTTCCACGCCCGACCAATTGTTGTGGGCAATCAGATTCCCTGAAACGAAGGCCGAATGATCGTCGAACAGGACGACGCCGCTCCAATTGTTCGCGGTGATGGACGAGTCTTCCAGCGAGGGCTTGCCGCCGATGACCAACACGCCATTGCGGGTGGAGCCTGCAAACTCGCTGTGCGTGATGTTGATCCCCGAGCTGTTGACCACGAGGGCGCCGTTCAGCGTCGAATTCAGGAAATGGGACCAACTGAGGTTCCCCCCGGTGGCGTTGAGGTAAGCCCCCTCTCCGCCCGCCCGCGTCACGTTCACGAACTGCGCCTGCAGCGTCGCGTTTTGGACAAAGAGGCCGGTGCCCGCCGAGTCGGGAATCTGGACGCGCGCAAGCGAGGCGTTGCCTCCGATCTCCACCAGCGCCCGCCCTGTCCCATTCTGGAGGGTCACATTGGAGAGCGTCGCCGAGGGGCCGCGCAGCTGGAGCCCGTCATTCGCATGGCGGATGATCGTGTCTTGCGCCGTGAACGACCCGTTGACCGTGAACCGATAGGGCACGGCCGAGTCGTTCGACTTCACGCTTGACGAGAGCAAGGTCATGCGGCCGCCCTGGTCCACCGTGATGTTGTAGTTGGGCGCCGAGGTCCTATTCATGACAAGCGTCACGTTCGAAAATTGCGCGGCCCCGCTGCTCGTGACCGTTAGGTCGCTGTCCATCAGGATGGTCTCGTCGGCGAAGTAGGACGAATTGGCGATCGGGTTGGTGATCCCGGGGTCAATCATGATAGGCCACGCGATCGCGGGGTCGTAGAACATCTCGACCGGCACGACGACGGAGACCGCGTAGCGCCCCTCGATCCGCTCCACGACATACTCGAGCGGGATCGATGCGCGCTCCCCCTGCTCATGCGCGGGGAGCGGGGGGTCGATCACGGAGATCGAGCGGTCCCTGACCGGCCGCGGCGCGGCATTGAACTGCACGAGCGCCGACGCAGGGGTGATCGTGAACACGGTCCGGCCCGACCCATCCTTCAGGGAGATGGCGCCGGCGACCGATGCGCGGGCTGTCGAGCCGGTGAGGAGCGGGCCCTGCGGGCCCGCGGGGTAGAGTCCCTGTGAGGTGTCCAGCCAGAAATCGTAGGTCAGGTTGCCCGTGCCCACGAACGGGCGCGAGCGCAGCTCGAGCGTGAGCTCGACGCCGTCGATCCCCGCAACCACCGCCCCGGCCGTCGACGGGAACAGGTTCTCGTAGCGCGCGTGGACTCCATCGGCGGTGGGCGGTGTCGCGCCGACTCCACCCCTCCACCAGTTCAGCCCACTGTAGGTGGATCCAGCGGGCGTGAGGGATGCATATTCGCGGCCCGAGCGGTACGTGATGAAGTGCTCGGCGGGCGCGCTGCCGATGTCGACTTGACCGAGCGGACCCACGCTGTAGAACGCCTGGCCGGCCTGCACCGTGGAGTACGCCACGAAGTCAAGGTCGACGACGCGGACGGGGGAGCCGGGGATGTCCTTGTGGAGGTAGTTGTGTCGTTCGCTCTCGACTTGTGCGGCAATGGCGGCAACCAGAATCGCGACGGCCGCGAGCGCGAACGCCCACTTCTGCCAACGGGGTATTTCCCGCCAAATCTGCTCCATCCGGCGCGCAAACGAGTGCTCCATCAAGCTGATTCCCCTCTCGCCGGGGGACGAACTCCCGAGACATTCCGCACTCCGAGTTTTGCCCCCGCCGTCACCCTGTAGCAATCGTGCCGTGATAATGTTTTGGAACGGGCGGAAAAGACGCGCGCGATGATGTGTCTCACAAGAGATTCACTTCCATCGGCACATACCGAAGCTACCGCTAGGCGCGGCCCCCTACGGACGGCTTGCGCCGTTGCGTCAAGCCGCCCCGAACCCCAGCCGGGCCATGTGGAGGAACGGGAGCCTTCGGGCCGTGCGCTGCGCGCGTCCGCAGACGGGAGAATGGTGGAACGCGGGAAGGCCCGCGCAAGATCTTGCAGGTCTAACCTGCCCGCCGCAACAATCAAAGCGGGCCGGCGATGCGTCTTCAGTCCTGGTGTTGAGAATAAGGATTCCACCGATCGGTTCGATCGGCCCCTATGAAACGCATTGGGGGTTAAGAGAGGACTGGTTCACCTCTAGAGAGAATGGTTGCTGGCTCCGTGCACGGTGGCGCGCCCCCGGGGGCCGCAGCTATTTAAAGGGCGGGAGGTCGAGGCTCGCCCGGGGGCAACGGCGGCACTCCCGACGGCAGCAAAAGCGCACCCCTGTGTGAGGGAATCGGTCGAGTTCCACCCAGGGTGGTCGAGGCAAAGCTGGCTTTGGCCCGCGATCGCCTCGCCAAGTTCGAGCCGCGCCACGGCTTCACGAGCGCCTAGTTCAAAAAACGGTTTGATGCCGGCAAGCTCAGCGATGACCGCGAGTGGTTCGATGGGGCGGCAGAACTCGAAACCACGAAGGCCCTCGAACTGAAACTCCTCGCGTTCCGGGGAATTCCTTGAACGCCGAATGAATGAGGAGCGATGTACAACGGCCGGCCCATTTCCACAGCGCGCGCCACGGCTGAAGTTGCTGCCGTTCGCTTGCGAATCAGGTCGATGAGCACCCTCGTGTCGAGCGTGGGCGTTCAGTCCCCCTAATGGCCGTAGGTCCGCTTCGCGTGCTGTTCGAGATGGACTGCTTCGATCGCGTCGGAAGTTCCGGCTGGGGGCCGGGGGCCGAGGGCTTCGAGGGCCTTTAGGAACTGTTTCCCCCGGTCCGCCGCAACGGGCCCCCGGCGGCGGGCCGGCCGCCGAGCCTTTGTGGCCATCCGCCTTGCCCGCGTCGCCCGGCTTTTTAAGGAATTACACTCTGCGCAGTACGCAGCGCTCCCCGGGGATTGGCCCGATCCTGTCGTCGCCGCTGTCGGGGTCGACCGAGGCGGTGCAGGGCGAGTTCGAGGCCGCGGCACTGAAAGCCCATTTGTGCGGGCACGAGCTGCCGACGATGAAACGGTCAGTCGTGTTGGCCGAAGGCGCCGTGGTCGCTCGGCTCCCCGCCAATCTGTAAGGCCGTCGCCATCGCGGAGCCCCTCGTTGTCGGAGGCAGCGTCGTTCCCGTCGAGGCGATCACTGCGGCGTCTCGGGCGGCGCAACCCCATCGTCGCCCTCCCCGCCGTTGCGCCGCCTCTTCATGATCACGAGCATCGCCACGGCCCCTGCAACCGCCAATATCGCCACGATCGGCACGACCAGGGACATCCCGGTGGCGAGGGTGAGCGACGCCTCGCTCCCCGAGACGCCGGTCGTCGTCGTCGCCGTGACCCTGCACGACGACCCGCCGAGGCTCGATGGAGGCGTGTAGAGCACCGAGGGCCCCTTCGTCGTCGAGAGCGACCCGCAGGTCGTGGACCATGTCACGTTGTTGTCGGTCACGTGGTGGCCGCGCCGGTCGGTGACCACCGCTACGAGCGTCTGCGAGCCCGCGCCGCCGGTTGCCGTAATCGCGATCGTGAAGGGCCCCGCGTGCCTTATTTGAATCGTTGCGGAAGCCGTTAGGTCTGCGGCCGTGAGGTTGACGTAACACGTCTGGCCGCCTGCGTCCGGGGAGACGGTGAGGATATTCGTCCGCCCCGTGTCGCTTTGAAGTTGCCCGCAGGTTGCCTGCCAGGATATTTCGACGGCTCCGAGCGTGTGTCCGGCCGCGTCCTTTACCGCGGCGTCCAGGGAGACCACGCCGGCCTCCAAGGCCGAGGTGAGGTTGGCACTGAGCTGGAGCGTCTTGGGCGCGCCGTGGACGACGGTAACGTCCGCTTCTGCGTGGACGCCCGCCGCCGCAATGCTGACCGTGCAAAGGCCCGCGCCTACGGTGGCCCCGACGGTCAGGGTCGTAACCGTGTCGAGCTCCGCCGACAGGGCGCCGCATTGCGTGGGGGCAAGGAGCCAGGTTACCTGGAGCGGGTGGCCAAAGGTGTCGAGCGCGTGGAAGACCTGTGTGCCGCCTTCCACGACCGTGGCTGCCGCGGGCGCAATCGTGGACCCGGAAGTGCTGTGCCGCACGGTGACCTCGGCGCTTCGCGAGCCCGCGCCCGCCATCGCCGTGACCGTGCAGGTCAGCCCTCCGGAGTCTGTCGACGCCGTGAAAGTACTGGTTGCGGCGCTCGGGGGCGAGAAGTGGCCGCAGGTCGAAGGCGTCACGCTCCAGTCCGCGGGGGCCGGGTGCCCGTACTTGTCCACCGCCGCAAACGACTGGCCGGCGCCCTCAATCACGGTGGCCGCCGTCGGGGAGAGCGTGAGCGCACGCGTGTCGTGGAGGACGCGCACGGTCGCCGTCGCGTTGCCAAGCGCTCCGCTTGCGGTGACCCGGCAGGTCTCGCCACCGAGGTCGTTTGCCGTCAGGGTCGTCTGCGCACCGCTGAGTGGCGTGACCTGGCCGCATGTCGTCGACCACCCGAAGACGATCGAGTGGCCGTAGCGGTCCACGGCGGCGATCGACACGCCCTCGCCTTCGATCAGGTCCGCGGTCGACGGCATCAGCGTGACCACGCTCGAGTCGTGGGCCATTTGGAACACCGCATCGGCGTGCGCGCTCCCCGCGGTTGCCCGGACGGTACACACCTTCCCGCCGGAGTTGTCAAAAGAGGTGAAGGCGACCGCCGGCGCGTTCGTCGCGTCAAGCTCGCCGCACTCCGACGGCGACAGCGACCAGTCGAAGGGAATCGAGTGGCCCTTCGCATCATAGGCGTTGATGCTAACGCTCTGCCCCTCGACGAGGCTGCCGGATGAAGGTTCCACGGAGATGGTCGTGATGTCGTGGGTGATCGTCACCGTTGGGGCCTGCGCCACGCACGTTTGGCCAAGGGCGTCGGTGATTGTGACGTTTGCGGAGTAGGTGCCCACCGCGGCGAACGTCCGCGAGGGGGCCCCCTGGGTGGCATTCCCGCCGTCCCCGAAGGCCCAGCGGTATGTGTACGGCCGCAGTCCATCGGTCGCCTGCAGCGTGTAGAGGAAGGGCGTAACGCTTTCCATGCCCGTCAAGATCCCAACATTCGCCGTGCAATTCACCGGGTACACGACGCCCCACACGCGGATGTCATCGAGGTACGCGCCCTCGGCGTGACCCACGCCGTCGGAGACGAATCGGAATCCGATTTGCGTGGCGTTCGTCGGGATCGCGAACTGCGCGCTCTGCCAACCGCCGCTCGTGCCGGTGCGCCGGTCGAGCGTGGTCCACGCGTCGCCTGACATGTACATCGCCTCGAAGGTGTCGCTCGAGGAGTCCGTTTGCAGCCAATAGCTGTACGACAGGAA
>JBGPJF010000094.1:0-8020 GCA_041485285.1 Thermoplasmata archaeon
AACCTCGACCCCAAGCAGTTCGAGTTCTACCTCAAGGCGTTCCGTTACGGCGTGCCGCCGCACGGCGGGTTTGGGTTCGGGGTCGAGCGGTACATTCAGTCGATGCTTGATTTGCCGAACATCCGCGAGGCTGTGCTGTTCCCGAGGGACCGGTACCGGCTCGTGCCGTGATCGCTCGAGGCGGCCTAGAAATCAGCATGGAGGTGCTCGATCACGACTCCCGTGTCATAGATTGTTATCCATGGCCGCGAGATGGTGTCGCAGTCCACGCGCGACACGTCGTCGGCGGATCGATTCCCATCGACGGCGGCGTGCACGCGGTAGGCGCCCCGGATCCCCACAAGCGAGTCCGTAACCACCACCGTTCGCGGTTCGAGCCCAAACGTCTGACGAAAGAACATTGAATCGGTTGCATTCCAGACCGTGATTTCGACGTCCACGTGCGCGCTGGCTTTGCTCGAGAGGACAATGACCAAGGGGGGCGGTTCGCACGGGACTAAAGCAATGTATGCGAGCGGAGCGGCGATGCCGACGCCGGCCGCCCAGAACGAGGCGCTGACCGCGAAGGCAACTCTCTTCAGCGACCGCTGGCTCGCCGCGTCGGCGGGCAGGGCCTTGCGACTTCCCGTCCGGCGAAGCCGCCCCGATGTCGCCGCCGCCCACAATGCGATCCAGGACGCACCGCCAACGGCGAGGCCGACGCCTCGAAAAACGAACGCCCCGCCAATCGCGAGCCCGCCAAAGAACCACCCAACAAACAGCCCGGCGTAAACATCGTCGAGCCACTCGCAGAACTCTTGGCGCGCCTGCGCCGCCTCGCTCGCCGCGATCTCGGTCTCAATCGTTCCCAGGAGGGCCAGGGCTTCAGGGGAATTGGGCTCTTCGACCACGCCTGTAACTCACGGTTGTGGCCGTGATAGCCTTTGTGGGTAGGTTTGGCCCGGCCAAAGGGGGGAGAATAACCTCGAACCCAAGCAGTTCGAGTTCTCCCTTAAGGCGTTCCGCTACGGCGTTCCGCCTCACGGCGGGTTTGTATTCGGGGTCGAGCGGTTCGTGCTGTCGATGGTTCATTTGCCGAACAGCCGCGAGGCCGCGCTGTTCCCATGCGACCGCAATCGCCTGTGCGGTAGTCCACAGCCCCTGCACCGCGAACGGCCAAATATCGATGTCCCGATCGCCGCGCGATGCGGGCCGCGTCCACCAACGTCCTCCTCATCGTGCTCCTCAGCGTGATCTGGGGCACGGCCTTCCTCTTCATCACCCTTGGCCTGCGCGACTTCTCCCCCTTCCTCTTCGCGGCCCTGCGCTTCGACATCGCCGGCCCCGTCCTCTTGCTTTTCGCGGTTCTCCGCGTCGGCCGCAAGGCCTTCCCCCGCGGCGCGGCGCAGTGGAAGGCGGTTGCCGCTACGAGCGTCCTCAACATCCTGCTCTACCACGCCCTCACGTATTGGGGCCAGGGCCACACGCTCGAGGCCATCGCCGCCGTGATCGTCGGGCTCAACCCGATCCTTGCGACCGCCTTCAGCCGGGTGCTGCTCAAGGATGAACGGGTAACCCGCATGGGGCTGATCGGGCTCGCGATCGGCCTCGGCGGGATTGTGCTCCTGCAGGTCCTGAAGCCGGGCGCGCCCCTCGACATCCAAGGTCTCGGTGAGCTCGCCGTGGCCGGGGCGGTGTCCTGCTGGGCGCTGGGTACCGTCGTCTCCCGCCGCATCGACCACAAGATGCCTGCGGTGACCCTAACGGCGTGGCAGATGCTCATCGGCGCGGTGCTTCTGCACATCACGGCTTTCGCGCTCGAAGGAGGCGGCACGATGAATTGGACGACGACCGGAACCGTCTCCCTGCTTTACCTTGCGCTCCTCTCGAGCGGGTTCGGCTACTTCCTGTTCTTTTTCCTCGTCCCGCGCGTCGGCCCGATCCGCACGACGGTCGTGTCGACGCTAACGCCGATCTCGGCGACCGTGGCCGGTGTAATCGTCTTGGCCGACCCCGTCCAGCCACGAATGCTCGTTGCCTTCGCGATGATCGTGGTGAGCTTCCTCCTCGTCACCGAACCGTGGAAGGCCGCCGCCCCAAAGCCCCCCGACCCGCCTACCCCCGACCGCCAACCTTGAAATCCGGCCCCCGCCGTCCTCACGCGAAGCGATGACGCTACCTCCGCAGGCCAAGCTGGAAGAGATTCGCGAGTCCCTCTCGCCCGATGAGCGCAAGCTCCTCGCCGCGCTCGCGCCCCTTGGCGAGGCCAGCGTCGACCACCTCTTCGTGAAGGGCGCCTTCGACAAGAAGGAGCAGCTCATGAGCGCGGCCTCGTGGGCCAAGGGCAAAGGCCTCGTGAAGATGAGCGAGAAAGTCTTCGATGTCCTCTCCATCGACGAAGAGGGCAAACGCTACCTCAAGGCCGGGCTGCCGGAGCGCCGCGCCCTCAATTACCTCCTCGCGAAGGGCGGCGCCTCGCCGGCGCCGCTGCTCGTCAAGGACGGCGTGCTTACCGCCGAAGAGCAGAGCATCGCGCTCGGGTGGCTCAAGCGGAAAGGCTGGACGAAGTTCGGCAAAGCGGGCGGCGAGACCGTCCTCGAGGTCACCGACAAGGGGCGCCAGGACGCCAAGCGCACGACGCCCGACGAGGAAATCCTCAAGCAACTCGAGCACAAGAGCGGGCGCGTCGAGGACCTCGACAAGACGGGCGCCGAATGGCTGCGCGGCCGCAAGAGTGTCGTGAGTGTCGCTGACCACATCGAGCGGCGCGTCATCCTCACCGACCTTGGCAAAGCCGTCGCCGCGCTCGGCCTCGACGCGGGCAAGCCCTCGGTGGGGCAGCTCACGCACGAGATGCTCGCGTCGGGAAAGTGGAAGGAGGCCGAGCTTCGGCCCTACGACATCAACGCATTCGCGCCGGTCGCAATCGGCGGCCGCCCGCACCCGTTGCGCGAGATGATCGAAGAGTCGCGCCGCATTTTCCTCGCGATGGGGTTCACCGAGATCGACGACGACTACGTCCAGTCAGCCTTCTGGAACATGGACGCGCTCTTCATCCCCCAAGACCACCCCGCGCGCGACATCCAGGACACCTTCTACATGGAATCGCCCAAGAAGATCGCCATCGACGATGCGGTCGCGCAGAAGATCGCCGCGGTCCACGAAAACGGCGGCGGCCTGCCCTCCACCGGCTGGGGCTACAAGTGGTCCAAAGACGAGGCCGAGCGCGCCCTGCTGCGCACCCACACGACCGCCGCGACCATCCGCCACCTCGCGAACAACCCCCGCTCCCCCCAGAAGGTGTTCTGCGTCTCCCGCTGCTTCCGCCGGGAGGCCGTCGACGCCACGCACCTGCCTGAGTTCCACCAGATCGAGGGCATCGTCGTCGAGCCGACCGCATCACTCTCGATGCTCAAGGGCACGCTCACCGAATTCTACCGGCGCCTCGGGTTCCCCAAGGTCCGACTCAACCCGTCGTATTTCCCCTACACCGAGCCGTCGATGGAAGTCCAGGTGTGGCACAACGACACGTGGATGGAGCTTGGCGGCTCGGGCGTGTTCCGGCCCGAGGTCACCCTGCCGCTCGGCATCAAGGAGCCTGTGATCGCGTGGGGCCACGGGCTCGAGCGGCTCGCGATGGTCCGCTACGGGCTCAAAGACATCCGCGACCTCTACCTGTCTGACCTGGATTGGCTGCGCAAGCGGCCGCTCCTTCCCTGACGCGGCGTGGTACGCCTTGCGTGGGTTTTATGGGCTGCCACCCATGGCAGCGCGGGGAACCCGTTGGCGCAGGACTACAACATCAAAGTGGACGTAAAGTACGGGCCGCTCGAAGTCGTCGATGCCATCGGCCTTGCAAACGCCGGCAAGGAAAAGTGGTGGAACCAGACGCTCACGCGCGTGAACGACTGCGTCGTGCGCCTCGGCGTGTTCGAGGGCGAATTCCACTTCCACAAGCATGACCTCGAGGACGAGTACTTCCAGGTGATGGAGGGGCAGCTGCTCCTCGACATCGAGGACCCGCCGGTCTCCTACAAGCCCGGTCAGCTCGCCACGGTCCCCCGCGAGGTCCCGCACCGCACGGTCGCGCTGAAGCCCGGCCAAGGGTTCACCGTGCCGCGCGGCGTTGTGCACCGCACGCGCGCGCCCAAGCGCACGGTCGTCATCATGGTCGAAGCCGCGACGGTTACGCCAACCGGCGACTAATGCGGCCTCCAAGGCAGTTCCGCAAGGCCTCGGACATTCGGCTTGATTATCAGGATGTCATCGTAATGATAGTATTTCGATGACAACGCTTACCCTCCGCCTCCGTGGAGTCCAGGCCCAAATCGTCGAGCTCATGGTCGAAGCTGGCCTTGCTGAAACCCGCAGCGAAGCGGTTCGAATCGCCCTCCTGTAATTGGCGCGGTCATCCGGGCTCATTGACCAACGCGCCGTCCTGCAGCCGCTACAGGAGGCACTCGCCGAGCGCCCTGTTTCTGATCGTCAGGTGCAGCGCGCAGTGCATACGGCAAAGCGCGTCGCTCGACGGTGATCGGCGCGCTCGGCGGGCCCCCTCCCCTTATTTGCACGCAAGGGAATTGGCCCCGCTGGAGCCCTGCGCTTGGCCCGCGTCACCCTCACGCCCATCAAGAAAGACCCCCGCTGGTCGATGCACCTGGGGCGCACCAAGGTGCACCTCACCATCCAGCGCCAGAAGCACGGCGGGAAGGACGCCGGCGCAATCCTCGAGCGCCACGGCGTCAAAACGTTTGCAGGCTACTACGACGACCACAAGCGCGGTGAGATCATCACCGCGAAGCGCAGCAAGGTCTTCATGGAGTTCGGCACGGGGTTTGCGCGCATCGACACGGGCGAGAAGAACTACACCGTCCGGCGGGGGAAGGACACGCCGATCTTCTTCGTCAAGGAAGGAGGCAAGGAGATCGCGCGCGGGAAAATCGCGGCGAACTCCTGCTTCCTCGACACGCACGACAACGACCTTGTCACCCTCGCGCCCGAAATCTTGCTGCTGCTGGTGCTCCACGACTTGCCGGGGCCCGACCCGTAGGCCAAGGCGGCGTCAGCCGCTCGGCGGTGGGGACGGGGGACTGCCCTCGGGCCCCCCCTTCTCGCTTGGCGAGGGCGCCTGCGGCTCCGGAGGCGGGTTCTGCACGCGCGCGCCGCCGCGGCCCCCTCCACGGCCTTTCATGAACGCCATCCCGACGCCGGCCAGGCCGATGACCATCCCGAGTACTGCCAGCATCGTGGCCGTCCCTGCCGCAGACTGGGCCGCAGCCGCCCTTGCATCGGCCGCCGTCGTGTTGCCCGACGACGCCTTGAGGAAATCCATGTCCGTCTGCATGTGCTGGACGATCGCGTTGGACGCGTTGAGTTGGTTGGACAAGTTGTCCGCTCGTGCGTCCGCGCTCTGCTGCACGGTGTGCGCGAGTTCGTGCGCCGCCAGCGCCTCGGCTTGCGCCGCCGTGAGCTGCTGCTGAAGCCCCGGGGCCGGGTCCGTGTAGGCGACATTCACCCAGCGCTGCGCGCTGTTGCCCCACATGTCGACCGCGGTGATTTCGATCGCGTGCGTGCCGTTGGAGACCACGATGCGCACCGAGAAGGTGCCCTCCGGACTCACCGCCGCCGCGGTTCCATCCACGTTCACCGTTGCGCCAGGAAGCGTCGTGCCCTCCACAAGGAATGCCGGGCCTGAAGAGGTCGCCCCCTCGGCGGGGGAAGTGACTGATAGCACGGGCGGGTCGTTGCCCGCGATGAAGTCGCGGTAGACAAGCAGCCGCTCAGCGCCATCGGTGTTGGACCAGAGCGCCGTGTAATTCCCGCCGGCGGCGAGCTTGGCAAACAGCGCGTAGGTGCTGTGGCGCGGCGAGTTCACCTCATCGATCACTTGCGTTGCCCGCCAACCCGACCCCGGGACTTCGCGGGCCACGTAGGGCCTTGAGGTCCGGGTCGAATCGACCGCAGTCCATGAGATTGCCACCCCTCCGTCGTCCGCCGCTGAAATCTGCAGATAATCGGCCTCGACGACTTGGAAGTGGGCCGGCACGCTCCACACGCGGTCGGTGTCCTCGCGCTGGTACGTGAGGTTGCTAACCTCCGAGAGCTCCGGCACCTCGCCCCACAGGAGGTGCGTGGTGCCGCGCGCGTCGACGTCGAGTTCTGGGTACACGACGTTCGTGCCGGTGCCGTTGATCCAGGCGATGATGTCAGGGCCCCACCAGTTGGGGCTGGTGTAACGGACGAGCGTCAAGCTGGCGTTCATCCCCGTTTGCGCCCAAATCGCGACTGCCGCCGCGCCGGCCGCTGGCGAGCTCGCGACGGTAAGGCCGTAGGCGTCCTCGGCCGGGGTGATCAGTTCCTGCGGGCTGCCCCACCCGGCCGCGCCGTTGTAGACCGACCCCCACAGGTGGAACATCGTGTCGTACTCGGCCCACACGGCGAGGAATTTGTCGCCGCCGAGGCCCACGAGCCTGAAGTTCTGGATGTAGTTCACCGTCGACACCACCGTCAGGTTGCCATCCCACCCGGCACCTTCCGCCGAGTGGTTCGAGTAGATCGTGTAATTGAGGGAAGCCTCGCGCCACAGCACCATCACGTTCCCTTCTGGGTTGGCGGCCATTCCCATCAACTGAGGATTCGGGGTGTCCGAAACGACGACCGGAGCCGGTGCAAGGGCGCCCTTGGCGATGAACGAAACGAAGACGCTCGGCGGCCCCCCGTCGGAGCCCAGGTCTGCAAACACGCCGGCCCGGTCGCTCTGGTCCGTGGTCATTAGGCTCTCCGAATTCACCCAATTGAGCCACGTTTGGATCTGCCGGGGAGACCACCCGGTTGCCGTCCGTGAGAACACCGTCACATTGTACGCGGACATGAAGGCGTCATATTCGTGGGCGGCTGAAAATGAGGCGGACCCGTTGCCGCGCTCGGCGAATGCTGCCGGCGCCTGCGAATAGGGGTACCAAAGGGGGGCGATCGGCGTCCACCCGGGCGGAGGAGGAGGAAGGGGCGGGATGTAGGCGGCCGCTGGAATTTGCACAACCAATCCGGCCATCACAAAAGCAGTCAAGAAGCAGGTCCCAAGGCGAGCGGCCCGTGCGGTCGTCACGGTGAATCAAATCCCCCCGCACCCCGGTGGGGCCGCGGGCCGTTTTCGATACCCTGGGGTGGATATCTACTCAACGCCCGCCACGCGTCGCATCCCCGCGGCGCGCGGCCCTTCGCACAGGCCTCCTCACTCCATCAAAAATCTTTATCCGCCCCAGCTGGATTTCGTGTTCGGGTTGCGCAGTGTCGGCGGCGGACAAGCTCGTTGAAGAAGGCGAAATGAAGCTCGCCGAGATGGATCTCAAGGGCGCCTATGCGAAGTTCAAGAAAGCGGTCGAGACCGACCCCAACAACGCGCGCGCGTACTTCGGCCGCGCGGAATCGGCCCTGGGCGTTGACAAGGTCACACCGGGCGACGTGCTGCGCGACTACCGCAAGGCGGCGGAGCTCGACCCGAAGCAGGCCGGGTTCTACCTGTCTTCGCTCGGGGCGTTCAACCTGTCGATGGGGGCCCTCGTGCCCGCCGAGAACGCGTACAAGGAGGCCGCCGCGAAGGACCCCGAGAACGCGGTGTCCTACCTGACGGACTTCGCCACGAGCTTCTACGCCATGAAAATGGGCGAATCGGAAGAGATGGAGAAGGACGAGATGGACCACATCCGCTTCCGCACGCTCGTGTACCTGTGCAACGCCCTCGGGCTTTCGCCCGAGGACGCCGTCGAGCTGCTCACGAAGAAGCCGCCGATGCCCGCGCCCAAGCCGGTCGCCCCCGACCCCGCGGCCGAGGCAGAGGATTGAGCGCGCGTTCGTGCTGATGGCTCTCGCGAGCGTGGGCCGTTTTAGCCCCGCCCGCCCACCTCTGAGTCGGGGTGGCGCACGTAGGCGCGCCCAGTTCTTAGGGCTTCGCCTAGGCCGGTAGGACAATCCTCTGACGGCACTCTCGGTGCATTCTGTCAACGATCCAGGACCGGCCGTATGGCTGCAAGCCCTACATGGG
>JBGPJF010000095.1:0-7811 GCA_041485285.1 Thermoplasmata archaeon
ATGGGCGGGATGGAAGTCGAGGATGTCCCGCCCTCGAAGATGTTCAAGGCGCCGATCGACCCGCTCGTCGGGTTGCGGCCCTACCACCTGCGCGCGATGAGCGCGTTCCTCAGCTTCCCGAAGGACATCGCCGCGCAGATGGAGAACATCATGGAGACGCTGTGGAAGATCTACCGCGAGCTCGACTGCACACTCATCGAAGTGAATCCCACCGCGATCACGCCCAAGGGCGAGGTCTATTGCGCGGACGCGAAAGTCGTCCTCGACAACGACGCGCTCTTCCGCCACCCGGAATTCGTGCACGAGCCCGAGGACATCCCGCCCCTCGAAGCGAAGGCCAAGGAGGAAGGCATCGCGTTCGTCCAACTCGACGGCGACATCGGCGTGATCGCCAACGGCGCCGGCCTCACCATGGCCACCCTCGACATGCTCGCGCGATTCGGCGGCAAGCCCGCGATCTTCCTTGACCTCGGCGGCACCGACGACCCCGAGAAAGTGAAGGCCTGCTTCCGCCTCATGAACGAAGCGCGCCCCTCGAAGATCTTCCTCAACATCTTCGGCGGCATCACGAAGTGCGACACCGTCGCCCTCGGGGTCACCAAGGTCATCGAGGAGGAGAACATCAAGATCCCGCTAGTCGCGCGCATCAAGGGGCGCAACGAAGACCTCGCGCGCGAGATCCTCGCCAAGGCGGGCATCGAGGCCGAGACGTCCTTCGAGAAGGCGGCCGAGAAGGTCGTCGCCACCAAGGGGGTCTGAAGCCTTGCCGTCCATCATGAGCATCAAAACCAAGGTGATGGTCCAGGGGATCACGGGGACGCAAGGCCAGTTCCACACGCGCGCGATGCTCGACTACGGCACGAAGGTCGTCGCGGGGGTCACGCCGGGCAAGGGCGGCGAGCATGTCCACGACGTGCCCGTGTTCAACTCCGTTGCATCCGCCGTGAAGAAGACGCGGGCCAGCGCGTCGTGCATCTTCGTGCCCGCGAAGTTCGCGATGGACGCCGTGCTCGAGACCCTCGAGTGCCCCTCCGTCAAGCTGATCTGCGTGATCACGGAGCACATCCCCGTCCACGACGCGATGCGGTTCGTCTCGGTCGCGCGCGCGAAGGGCGTGCGGGTCGTGGGACCGAACTGCCCCGGCGTGGCGGTTCCCGGAGTCGGGAAGATCGGCATCATGCCGGACACCATCTTCCGGCAGGGCAGCGTGGGCGTCGTGTCGCGCTCGGGCACGCTCACCTACGAGATCGTGAACGCACTCTCCGAATCGAAGATCGGGCAGTCCACGATTGTCGGCATCGGCGGCGACCCTGTGAACGGCACGAACTTCCTCGATATGCTTGACTTCTTCCAGAAGGACAAGCGCACCGAATCGATCGTGCTCGTGGGCGAGATCGGCGGCAACGCCGAAGAGGCGGCCGCCGCATTCATCAAGCGGCGCGTGCGCAAGCCCGTCGTCGCGTACATCGCGGGGCGCGTGGCGCCCCCGGGCAAGACCATGGGCCACGCGGGCGCCATCATTTCAGGGAAGAGCGGCACGGCCGCCTCGAAGATCGAGGCGCTCGAGAAGGTGGGCGTGAAGGTCGCCGACCGGCCCGGCGCGGTGCCCGAGCTGCTGCCGTGACTACCGCGCGGGCGGTGACCCGCGGGCCGCCGGAAGGTAACGGCGGCGCACGAGGTACGTGCCCGCCAGCCGGTCGCCCGCGCTTTGGCCGTTCTTCTCGATGAGCACACTCTGGATGAGCAGAATGATGAGGAAACCGAAGGGCCAAATGAAAATCTCGAAGGCGCGCAGGAACGCTTTGGCCGGAGGGATCGGCTTGAGATCGCGGTCCACGAGCACCAAGCCGATGGCCCGCTTCCCCAGCGTGCCGCCCGCGAATCCCTCAAAGAGGGCGTAGTAGAGGTAGAACCAGGCTCCTGTCAGTACGAAACGCTCGGGCACCCACCACTGGCCGCCGACCTGGAAGATCAAGGGGTACACAAAGATCGCGAGCAGCGCCCAAACGGTACCGACGAACAACAGGTCAATGGCGCCCGCGCCCCAACGCGCGTCGGCCGTCAGCTTCGCGATTTGCACCGCGGGCGGGTCGAAGGAGACAGGCATCACGTACACAGGCGCGAAGGCGGGGGGCCCATAGACCGGCGGGTACGGGTACCCGTACGGCTGCGCGTACCCGGGCGGTGGCCCGTAGGCCATGGGAGGTGGGTACCCCGCTTGCGGCGCATACGCCGCCGGGTACCCGTAACTCGGAGGAGCTGCCTGTCCGTAACCGAAATAGGCGGCCCCGGGCGCAGGCGCCGGCGCCCCCGGCAGCGGGCGCCTGCAGGAATCGCAGTAACCCGTAGCGGTCGAGGTGTAAGCATTGCAATAGGGGCAGACGGTGGCGGCCACGGCGTGGAAACCCCGTTCGCCCGTACTAGAGGATTGCGGGGACGCGAAGGCGGGGGACTTGATTGGTGGTCCGGCCCGCCGCCCGCTACGCAGGCTGCACGGCGTCCTTCAATACCACCCAGCACCGCCCCATCTTGTCGCCGACCGACTGGCCGTCCCTCGAGATCAGGGAATACTGCACGATGATCCAAATGATCGCGCCGATAAAATTGAAAATCAGCATGAAGCACGCAAGCAACAGTTCACACGAGCGCACGTACGCCTGTCCCAGCCCGATGGGCCGGCACTCCACGGTGACGACGCGCACGCCGAGCACGCGCTTGCCAAGCGTCCCGCCAAACGCGTCCTGGAGCGCATAGAAGCTGACGAGGACCGCCGCGGTGAGCGGGACCCGCAACTCCAGGTGGTTCAGCATGTTGAAGCCGAAAAACATGTTTCCTCCGAAAATCGGGGGGTAGAGGAAGAAGAACAGGAGCGCCCAGAGGCCGAGCGCCGCAAGGAAGTCGATGGCCGCCGCGCCCCGCCGCTTTGACCGCGCCGCCTCCGCCAGGGCGCGCATCCGCGCCTGCGGGGTGAACGGCATCAGGAAGGCGGGGTGGAACATGACGTAAGGCGGGTACCACGGCGCGTAGGGCGCGCCGTACGCCGGCGGGTAGCCCGGCGCGTAAGGCATCCCGTAGGGGACCGCGTAAGGGGGCGGGTAGGGAGTGCCGTACATCGCGGCGTAAGCGGGCGGCTGGCCATAGTACGGCGCGGGCGCGGCGTGGAGGGGCGGTGCCGCGGGGGCCGGCGCGGGGGCCGGCGCCATCGGCTGGCCGCAGCTTGCGCACACCGCTGCGCCGACCGCGTTCCAGGCTCCGCAACGGGGGCACGGCGGCGCCGCCACGCCCTCACGATTGAAGGCGGCGCTACTCAAGGCTTGCGCCCTTCGGTAACCATCCGGCATTGGCGCCTTTGCGCGCCCTCACTTGCGCACCGCGCGCACCGTCATCACGCCGTCTTCCTCGCGCGGCCGCTCGTAGGAGAACCCGTGCTTGGCCAGAATCGCGAGCACATACGAGACATCGCGGTCGGAAGTGATCACGACCCGCTGCCCCTCGCGCGTCCGCCAGATGCGCGTCTCCACGACCTTCGAGGCTTCCGCCTGCTTCAGCCGCGACAGGTCGATGGAGATGAGGTCGCCCGCTGCGCCTTCGGCCACGGCCTTCGACCTTCCTCGATTACCCAAACTTGTGCTGCGCCAAGAGTTGAACGGTGCACTCCTTCAAAGCGCCTTCGCCGTGGGCACACGCTGCCGGGCCGGGAGTCGCCGCAACAAGTTCACCCCGATTTCATGACAAGGGTGTGCGCCCACTTGTCGGCCATCGACTGCCCGTCTTCCGAGACGGACATGAGGTCGAGGATGATGGGGATCAGGAACCCGTAAAGGATGACAAAGAGTGCGCGCTGCATGGCCTGGTTCGAGGTGATCGGCGTGCGGTCCTCCTTCACGACCTTCACGCTGAAGAGCATCTTCCCGAGCGTTTGGCCGGTCGAGCTTTCCATGATGATTCTATAGACGGCCATGAGGATCCACGGGAAGAACCAGCCAAAAACGCCTCCGAGGAGCCCCAGGAACGCCCAGAATGGCAACAGGAACCACGCGACGATGCCGACGATGAAGCCGTCGATGAGGAACGCAAGCACGCGGGGGATGAACGCTTCGCGGCCCGCCTGCGCGACCGGGTTGGGCGCGACGGGCGCCATCATGTAAGGCGTGTAGGCCGGCGTGCCGGGCGCGTATCCGGGGGGCGCCATCATCTGGCCGTAGACGGGCGCGGGGGCGGCGTAGCCCGGAGCGGCCGGCGCGTAGCCGGGCGGGTAGCCCGCGGCCGGAGCGTACCCCGGCTGCGGCATGGCGGCGACCGGCGCAGGAGCCGGAGGCGGGTAAACGGGCGGAGGGACGGGAGGAACCGCGGGCACCGCTTGCGCCGTTATGGTCGGGGCCTCAGCGGCCGCGGTCTTTTGGGGCGCGCCGCAGTTGCCGCAGAACGCCACGCCTGGCGAAACCGGTGCTCCGCAACTCGGGCACGGAGCGTCAGGCACGGAATCGCGGCTAGGTCGGCCACGCTAAAAATAGTTTGAGGGCGTGCGGCCGCGCGCGGTTTTCGCGGTCATGGAGCACCCTTCGAGCGGAATCGGGGGCGCTTAGCCGTGCCGGCCGCGGCCCACGGTGGGGAGGCGCCACCCGGGCCGGCCGCTGGCGCTGGCTAGCTTCCCCCGCAAGCACCGATCGCGGCGGGAATCTGTTTCAAATACCCCATCCGGGTTGCCACGGTACCCGCCCCCAAGGCGGCGTCAAGTCCCCCAGTAATCGTTCCGTGGTGAGCAAATGGTTGCGAAATTGCAGGAAAGGGCCCCGACTATCAACCCGTTTGAGAACGCGCAGAAGATGCTCGACCAGGCAGCCAAGGCGATCAGCCTGGACCCCGCCATTCACCAGTTCCTGCGGTGGCCGCAGCGCGAACTGCACGTGTCGTTTCCGGTGAAAATGGACAGCGGCAAGTGGCGCATGTTCAAGGGCTACCGCGTGCAGCACTCCTTCGCGCGGGGGCCGGCCAAAGGCGGGATCCGCTACCACCCGGACGTCAACATCGACGAGGTCCGGGCGCTCGCCTTCTGGATGACCATGAAGTGCGCAACGGTAGGCATCCCCTACGGCGGCGCGAAGGGCGGCGTCATCATCGACCCCAAGAAGCATTCGCAAAAGGAACTCGAGCGCGTCACGCGCCGGTTCACCTACGAGATCTCGCTGGTCATCGGACCGGAGAAGGACATCCCGGCGCCCGACGTTTACACGAACTCGCAGACGATGGCCTGGATCGTGGACACCTACAGTGCGCTGAAGGGCCACCTGGTCACCGCCGTGACGACGGGCAAGCCCCTCGCGCTCGGCGGGTCGCTCGGCCGCGACAAGGCGACGGCGCGCGGCGGCACGTTCGTGACCCGCGAGGCGGCCAAGGCCATTGGCCTCAAGATCAAGGGTGCGCGGGTCGCGATCCAAGGATTTGGCAACGCTGGCGGCGTCGCCGCTGAACTCCTGTCGAACCTCGGCGCGAAGATCGTGGCGGTCGACGACTCCCAGGGCGGCGCGTGGAACGATGCGGGGCTTGACGTGCCCGCGCTCGTTGCCCACAAGGAGAAAAAGGGCACCGTCAAGGGGTTCCGCGGCTCCAAGAACATCACGCGCGACGAACTGTTCGCACTCAAGGTGGACATCCTCGTCCCTGCGGCGCTCGAAAACCAGATCACAAAGGAAAATGCGCACCTAGTCAAAGCGAAGATCCTGCTGGAGCTTGCCAACGGGCCGACAACGCCCGAGGCCGACGAGATCCTCCACAAGAACGGAGTGACGATTTTGCCCGACATCCTGGCGAACGCCGGCGGCGTGACCGTCTCTTACTTCGAGTGGGTCCAGAACCTCGCGAACTACTTCTGGACGGAGGACGAGGTCAACAAGAAGCTCGACGAGGTCATGACGCGCGCATTCAACGACGTGCACAAGGAGGCGACCGGCCGCAAGATCAACCACCGGCAGGCGGCCTACGTCGTGGCCGTCGGGCGCGTCGCCGAGGCCGTCAAGCTGCGCGGGTTCTTCCCATAGCCCCTTTTCTTGCTCGCCCTTCCCCGCGCCGGCAACCACGGCGCGGGCATTCAACAAAGTTCATGAGCGTGGGCTTTCCCCCCGCGTGCGCGCTCGCCGCCGCGGGCGATTGGCGCTCGCGCCGCGCGCGCAATATGTTTTTATAGCGACCGGGAGTTTTCCGCGCCGTTCTTCCCGCGTGCTGGCTCCCCTCGATTCGTCGAGGAATCGGGGCCCCGGGGAGGCCGCTTTACGACTGCGGGTGGAGATGGGCAGGATGCGTCCGCCGAGCCGGAAGCAGGCGATCTTCGGCGCCATCACGCTGGTCATGGGGCTTGCCCTTGCGGCGGCCTCGGCGCCGGTGCAGTCGCTCTCGACGGGCATCGACTCGTCGGCCTCGGGCGGTGTCGGCGCGCCCCCCGACCGCGGCTGCTACTGCCACAGCGCGGACAGCTCGAAGACCCCGAACGGCCGCGCCAACATCAGCTTCACCGTCGAGGGCCTGAACGCGCCGGGCCAGAACGGCTACTACGGCGTGGGCAAGGACTACACGATCCACCTGGTCTTCGACGACGCCGGCGTCCCGATGAATGCAAGCGCGACGGCAAACCACGGCGGGTTCAACGTCTGGGCAAGCGCGGGCATCTTCGCCACCAACGGAAGCGACCTCGTGCAGGTAAACGGAGACGGCTCGATCACCCACACCAAGAAGGGCGACGTCGAAGCGAACCGCTCGTTTACCTTTGTCTGGAAGTCGCCCGCGGCGAACACCTCCGACGTCACCTTCGACATCCTGGTCAACGCCGTCAACGGGGACAACGTCAACACGGGCGGCAACGACCACTGGTCGCGGATGGTCGTGAGCCTGCCGGGGCTTCCCGGTGCCGGCGGCTCGGGCAACGTCGACATCTCGAAGCTCGGCGTGCCGCTGCGCGCCTACTGGCTCGGCGTGATCGGCATCCTGTCGACCATGTTCCTGGTCGTGCTCTCGTTCTACGTGATCCGCTCGGGGTCGAAGTTCTACGAGTTCGGCCTGCCCCGCGGCCAGGTAAAGAACGTGAAGATCCGCACGATCCCGGCGCCCAAGACGCGCGGCGCCTACCTCACGATGACGGCCTTGGTGGTCATCGAGATCATGATTGTCGCGACCTTCCTCGGCATCCGCGACGAGGACCTGAGCGCGTTGCAGGCGACGGGCTTCCTCGTCGCTTCGGTGATTGTGATGGTGCTGATGGCCGCCTACTACATCCGGGCATTCCTGCCGCTCGTGGATGTACTCGAGGAAGAGACCGTCGAGCCGCTCAAGTGAGCGCGCACCGGCGCTTGCGGGAGCGAAAGGAGCGCTTCACGCGGCGCTCGCCCGCGCCGACCGCCAGGTCGAGTGGGCGGCCGCCACAAGGACCGCGCCGATGCAGACCATGGCCGCGCCGATCACGAGCAGGTCGCTGTTGTGCAGGAGCACGTTCAACGAGAAACCGTCGAGCAGGCCGCTTGGAGTCGTCTGGCCCGCAGGCACGTCCGAGCCGTACGCCACCGACGCGCCGTAGCCCGACAGGTAGCTCATGATTTGGTAGATGCCGAACGTCACGGCGACCGCGGTGGCCGCAAGCATCAGCGCGATCTGCACGCGCTCGGGGTGGAGCAGCTGCGCGCCCTTCAGCGAGAGTGTGTAGTAGACCCACTTGCGCTCGCCTTCCTTCTTCTTGACCAGCCCAGCCTCGACGAGCCTTGTCAGGTGCTTGTGCACCGCGCTCTTGTTCACGAGCATCGCGTTGGCGAGGTCCGTGACGGTAA
>JBGPJF010000096.1:0-7668 GCA_041485285.1 Thermoplasmata archaeon
GCCGGGTCCCGTCACGAAGACGCTGATGGCGGCGTTCCGCAAACTCGTGATGAGCACCGGGACGCCGATCGGTCCGTGAGCGCCGAATCGTGATGGTCTGACTTGCGCGCGATTTCTCTCGCGCAACTTCTATAAGCCCCGACGGCCGATGAAATCGCGGGGCGGCAGCATGTACACGCGCAAGGAAGACGGGCACTGGATTCTCACTGTCGAAGACGTTGACGAGAAGCGCTTGCTCGAGGCGCTCAGCCTGACTGAAGAGGCGATCTTCGAGCTGGGCGAAGAGATCGACCGGCTCGTGGCCTCGATGTAGCCAAAGAAACGATCGCGCTTTTCCCGGGGGATCCCATGTCCGAAGAGCGTGAGCCATCGTGGCCCCCCCCCGCTCGCCCTGGCGGAGGGATGGGCGAGAGAACTGTCCAGGCCGACGCGGCGGGCAACCGTCGCGGGGCCAGAATCCACGTCGGAGGCCGTCATCCTTGTCGCACACGGTTCTCGCGACCTCACCGTCCGGGCCTTCGGCACATGGGTCGCGGTCGCCCTCATTGTCGAATTCTCCCCCGAGGCGCGCGACGTGTTCCTGGCTCTTCCGGACTCGACGCAAGTGCGGGCGCTTCGCGCCATCCGCGCGCAGCTCGTGCAACAGCCGCGCACCAGTTTTGCCATCGAGCCCCGAGAAGCCGTCTCCATCGCCGAAGTCACGCGCGTCGTCGTCGAGCAGGTGTTCCGCATCTCAAGTGAAGACCCCTCGTCATTCAACCGGTTCGCCGACGCCCTCCAGGAAGTTTCGGCCGCATCCGCTGGCGCCTTCTTCCGGCTGGGCGCGTTCATCGAAGGGGCGTCGAAGGATCGCCCGGGTCCTCGAGACCCTGCTCCCCCCGAGATGTATGCGTGAACCATACCGCGATGGCACGGCGCGCATGATGGCCTGAGGGTTTCGTGATTTCTCTCACGGCAAGCCTTTATCCCGCAAACTCGCGGTCGCCTTGATGATGCGCCGCATCCTCGAAGACGCCCTGGGCCGTTCGGTGGTGAAGAACCACCAGCCGCTCACGTTCGACTTCGTCCCCAAGGAGCTGCCCCACCGCGAGGCCCAGTTCGCGCAGACCTCCGCCATCCTCGCCCCCCTTGTCCAAAGCGGCCTCGCCGGCCACGTGCGCTTCAGGGGGCCCGTGGGGTCGGGCAAAACGGTCACCGCAAAGCGCTTTGCCCAGGAGGCACAAAACGTCGCGCGCGACAAGGGGCGGTCCCTGGACTTCGTCCACATCAACTGCCGTCGCCGCAACTCCGAAGGCGCCGTCCTCCTCCATGTCATCCGCAAATTCGACGCGGGCTTCCCCGACCGCGGCTTCTCCGTCCCGGAGATGCTCACCATCCTCCAAAAGCACCTCCAGATGAAGGCCGTCAACCTCATCATGATCCTCGATGAGGCCAACTACCTCCTTGAACGGCAGAAAATCGACCTGATCTACCAGCTCACGCGCTTCAACGAGGAAGGCGGCTCGAACTGGAACGTCTCACTCATCCTCATCTCGCAGGTCGACCTCGGCCCGATGCTCGACCAGGCCTCCCAGTCCACGCTCAAGCGCACGACGGTCGTCGACTTCAATCGGTACACCGCGCCTGAGCTTGCCGACATCCTGCGGCAGCGCGTCGAGCTCGCGCTCCACCCGGGGGGGATCACCGACGAGGTCGTCAAGGAAATCGCATCGATCGCCGCGAAGAAGTACGGCGACGCGCGGTTCGCGATTGACCTGCTGTCCTCCGCGGCCGGGACGGCGGACACCCGCAAGTCCGACGCGATCACCGCGGAGCATGTCCGCTTCGCCAACGCGCAGACCTACGCCACCGTCGAGCGCGACAAGGTCGCCGACCTCACCCGGCAGCAAAAGCTCGTCCTCCTTGCCGCCGGCCGCGCCCTCAAGCGCACCGAGCGCGTCGCCTCGGGCGACCTGTACAAAACGTACGCCGTGGTGTGCGAGGAGTACTCCGAAGAAGCGCGGAAGTCCACCCAGTTCTGGAAATACCTCAACGAACTCGAGTCGCGCGGGCTCCTCGAACTCGAGAAGTCCAAGGACGGCGTCGCGCACCAGTCGATGGTCGCGCTGCAGGAAGTCGAGGCGGAGTACCTCATCGGGTTCATCGAGGAGGCCCTCGCGGCCGAGGGGAAGGGCGCCGAGCACGAGTGGTGAAGCGCTCAGCCGCGCGACTCCGTCAGGGTATCGACGCTGATCGCTGCCCCGCCGCCGCTTAGAATCTTGGCCTTGAGCTTCACGCCCGACAAGTCCTTCGGCGCAACTCTCGTGAGCGCATCGCAGGTGGCAAGCGCCTCCTGCCGGCGTCCCGCCAGCTCGAGGGCTTCCGCAAGCAGGTAGAGCCCGACCGGGCGCCCCGGCGGAGGCCCCACGCTTGCGCGCGCGTCTTCTACGGCCTCGTCGAAGCGCCCCAGGTTCCGCATCGCCACCGACCGGCTGCCGCGCACCACCACCTGCTTGGCCCCCAGCTGCACAGCCTTGTCGTAAGCCGCAGCGGCGCCCGCCCAATCGTTCTTGCGCCCGCTTGCCAGGCCCACGCCATACCACGCCGTGGCATCGCGCGGTGACACCTCCACGGCCGCGCGGTAGCACGCCCCCGCCTCCGGCCACTGCTTCGCCTTCTCGTGGAGCCCGGCAAGCGGCACCCACGCCTCAGGCAGGTTGTACTGCGCCGCCGTGGCCGCCTTGAACGCCTCGATGGCTTCAGGGTTCCTGTTCGCGGCTTTCAGCATCGTCGCGAGCTTGATCCACGGCACGGGGAGTCGAGGGTTCGCCTCCCCGGCGCGTCGGAAGGCTCCAATCGCCTCCTCCGTCCGCCCCATCTGCGCCAGCACCTCGCCGCGCGAGAACCACGACTCTTCCCACTTTTCGTCGGCAGCAATCGAGCGGTCAATCGCCTCGAGGGCCTCGGGCCACCGCTGCATCTTAATGAGCAGTCGCCCGGCTTCGAGCCAAGCCTCCCGGTCGGCGGGCGTGCCCCCGGCCCGCGCCTGCCAGAACTGCAGCCTGGTCGTCTGGCTCGCGAGCGAAGGGTCGCCCCGCAGGAACTGCCCATAATGCGCGCACGAGGCCGCCTCCTGGAATCCGCCCATCGCGGTAAACGCGCCCGCCTTCAGCTCCCACAGGGTCGGCGAGTTGTGTCGCGCCGCGATGCCCTGGTCGAGCGCGTCCATCGCCTCCTGCGGCGCACCGCGGTCGATCAGCGTTCGGCCGAGCCATTCCCAACCCGACGCGTAGCTTGGGTTACGGCGCACCGATTCGCGCAGCCACGCAATCGCTTCATCAAGGCGCCCGAGCGTGCGGAGCGTGATGCCCAAGTTCATGCAGTCCTTGAAATCCGAAAGGTCGAGGGCGATGGCTCGCTCGAAGTACGGGATCGCCTCCTGGTGCCGGCCCAGGACCGCGAGCAGCCCGCCGCACTCGTTGAATGACTCCCGGTGGTCGGAGTGCTCCAAGCAGCGCCGCTGCCACATCGCGAGGCGCTCGAGGCGGGTCTCGTCGGAGCGGTCGACCATGGGAATCCTATTTCCCTCCGGGGAAGCGACAGCGCGGGATGCCCCCAACGAGGGAATAAGGGTTTCTCGCAGGTGTAAGGGCACCTGCGCCGCCTTTTTCTCCCCGCTCGGGTTCGACCTTCCCGTGAAGCGCGTCGGCGTCCTCGCCATCCAGGGCGATGTGAGCGAGCACCTCGCGGCGGTGAAGCGTGCGGCCGCCGCTTCAGGTATCAAGGCCGAAGCAGTCGCGGTCCGCCGCGGCCCCGACCTCGCGGGCGTCCACGCACTCATCCTCCCCGGCGGCGAAAGCACCACGATCTCCAAGATGCTCCACAAGAACGGCCTGTTCGCGCCAGTCAAAGCGCGCGCCGAAGAGGGGTCGCTCGCGCTCCTCGGGACTTGCGCGGGGATGATCGTCATCGCCAAGGGCGGCGACGCGCAGGTCGCCAAAACGAAGACCGACCTCCTCGGGCTCATGGATCTCGATGTCGACCGCAACGCGTTCGGGCGCCAGCGCGAGTCGTTCGAGATGGACCTCGCCGTCGACGGGTTTACCTCGCCGCTCCACGCCGTCTTCATCCGGGCCCCCGCGATCCGGCGCGCCTTCGGGCGCGCGAAGCTCCTTGCCAAGGTCGGCGAGCTAGGCGTGTTCGCCAAGCAGGGGAACCTGCTGGCGACCGCGTTCCACCCGGAGCTCACGAAAGACACGCGGGTGCACGAGATGCTCATCCATCTCCTCTAGCATTGCCATGCGTCAACGGCCTCCCTAACAGCCGCGCACCGTAGATCGCCCCCAGACTTGCGATAGCGCGCGGGGCAGCGGGGGCGATCGAGAAGCCCAAATACGACGTCAATCAATGGAACAGAATCGATGGCATTGGAGGACGGGCTTCTTGCCGGCTTGGGTCGAAGTCAGTTTTTTGGTTCGTTCTTTTTCGTGATTTACATCGGCCTTTACCCTGAAGTGTACTCTTCTCTCGCCTCGCAGCTAGGCGCCGTCGAACCCACCGGCACGATTCCCTTCCAGAACCATGTCCTCGTTGTGATCGCTCTTGGAGTGACTTTCGGTTACCTTTTGGAGATTTTCAGCCATGCAATCGGTGATGCTGTTTTGTATTCGGTCTTCAAACGATCGCAGCGGCTATCCGAGTACGATCAAGCGATTAAGGCCCGCCTTGAGGACAGCGTCGACTTCGCCACCGTCAGAGGCGTGGCCTCCCCTCGTGTCAGGCTTACCCTGTTGGCGCACCAACTTGAGAACGACAGATCGGATTCAAGCTTCGCGGCTTCGGCGGAATTGGCAAAGGCGGCCTTCTTTGCCCTTGCTGGCCCCGCGTTTGCAATTCTCGCAGTTGTCGGGCTCCTTTCGACCGCATCCAACAAGGCCTTCCTGATCGGCTTGTCGGCCGTCGTTGCAGCGTTGCTATTTGCGTTGACGCGCCACAGTTACATCGCGTTTGTCAGACGAACACAGGTCCTGTTCGACACGGATGAAAAAGTCAAGAAGGAGCTAAGCCTCCGCGAATCCGTTCAAAAAGATCGCGATCGAATTGCAGGCGAATTGATGCAGGAGCGGAACAAGGCTTCGGACTTGCAGCAACGGGTCGTTGCGATTGAGTTGAACGCCCGAGCAAGAGAGATCGAAGACGCGGTCGTTTTCATGCAAGACGAGAACCCTAGAATGAGTGAATTGGGAATCATTCGGTTCCAGCAGAACATTGTCAATTCGAGCAACATCAAGGCGCCGGAATTCTGGAACGTGGTGTCGAAAGTTGGCGCAATCCTTCCGAAGCTCACGACATCAGCCCAACTTCGTACACTCATTGAGACCCTGGGAAATGCGATGGAGTATTATGTACCCCCGGAGCATTACAAACCGTTCATAGCTCAAGTTGGCCCGGGCTTGATGCAATTGCACAAGCTGTTACCTGAAGCCCCGGTTAGCGACTCGATCTGCCGCGCGATCGGGTTCCTGGAGAACCGCGAGGTCGCGATTGAAATCCTCGATGAGGTTGTGGAAATGGTCACAAAGAGGAAAGTGACATTCGCGCAAATTAGCCAATACGGCTTTACGACCATCTTGACAGACTGCCATTTGAGCGACACCCACCGCGATTTGGTTCGGAAGGAGATTGAAGAGCGGATGGTTCGATCGAAGGACGAATTCGTTTCTTCCGTGGGCCTGGAACTCGCAAAGAATCTCGAAAAACGAAACCCGAAGAACTCAAGCAGGGGCCAAACGCCTCAGTGGGTGCGGACCGGCGTCGCCTCGTGATCACTCCTCACAGCGGTGCTTCAGCGCATGAAGCGCCCTTTATCTTGGCGACCCCTAGTCCGACAACTTAGTAGCCTCCTTGATCGAGCGCCCCTGCGATCAGCCGCGTCTAGGGGCGGGCGTCGCTTCTTGCGGAGGTCGGCGACGACGCCATCGTCGCCAAACAAGGCAACCTGATCCCTGCCGCGTTCCATCCCGAACCTACCCGGGACACCCGCATCCACGAGATGCTCCTGCGGCAGGCACCACTGAAGAAAATGTGCAGCCACCGGATCTTGGATGAGCGCACCGCGATGGCAGGCACCGGTGCGACTCCCGGTACGCGCCATCTTTAGATGCATGCAACCATTCAATCTAGATCGGGCCTGGCCAATGTTCCCTCGAGTCCAAAGACGAGCGGCCGGGCTTTGGGCAGTAGCGCACGAGAGGGGGCACGCTTGGCTCGCCCAATGGAGAAACCTGGGGTCATTGCCTCTTGCAATTGCGTGCATGGCCGCGTTAGCGTGGGTGTCAGCGCTTGAGGGGCTCAACCGAGAGGTTCGTGTCATCTTCGCCGCAATCGTAAGCGTTCCTTTCTTTGTGGCATCTGCGAGAATCTCAGGGTTCCTGACACGTTCACTCTCACGGGGCGCCACCGGCCGTCTTTTCTTTGTCGAAAGGGGCGACGGACGCGGGGCGCGGGCGCTGCGCGCCCTCGTTTTTCTTTTCGGCTATTATGTCGCGGTGGGCGCGCTATTCACTCTGCTCATTTTTGCCTCCGTCGGCACAGCAGGTTACCTGAAGGGGTTCTCAATGTTCGAGATTGCGGTGCTCGGTTCATTGGTGGGATTTCTTCCCCGCGTGGCGATGATCTTGCGGGGCCTCGAGGAGAGCACACGAGTTCTTGTTGGCTTGATTGCGCCTCTCACGACAGTCGCTGTCCCCGCCATCCTCCTAATTCCGAATGCGCCCAGGCCAGCCTGGTCCTGGGAGGGGCTCGCCGCGGGTGTTCTCGCAGGGGGCGTAGTTCTAGCCGTCTACGGGGACCTGATGCTCTTCGCCTTGGGCCGCCTTGGTCTGCTGCACTCGCGGAGGACGCTCGAGTTGCGAAGCTTGGAGTCGCTTGAGAGAGAGATCGAACTCCATGGACCGGACTTTCCGATCAAGCAGCTCGTTCGGGAAATCGACCAGGCCGCCCAAATCGGAGACAACGCCACCTTTAGAAAAGGTGAACGCCTGGTCGAAATTTACGCGCAACGCGCAGTCCGCGAAAGAGGCGTAATGCGAACGAATCTCTCGGAGCTGGGCCAGGCCGCAGATCGTCCGCTAATGAAATGCGCCGAGTCGGGGGACTTCGAACTCCAATTGGGCACGCTAAGGGCGCTTGCGCCTCGATGGGCCGCAATTGCGCGCTACGACGCTAACGGCCCCAAGGAGTTGCTCCTCCGCGCAATTCGCAGCGAAAAGGACGACATAAGAACGGCAGCCCTCCGCGGCCTTCGCGAATTGCACAATTCGATACCTATCGGCGAGAGGTTTGGCATCGTGACCGCCGTGTTGGTGGGCCTGGAGACGAAGGCCCCAGACGCGCCCACCTTGGAGGCTCTGAAAACGGCCCGCGCCTTCTCAGCGGTCGCCGGGTTTGGCCAGGACGCCGTGGCCAGCCTCCTCCAAGTGCTTTGCCCTCTGGCCGAACACGGCTCGGAGCCAGTCCGAGTTGCTACGGTCGAAACGATCTCCGAGTTCGATGACGCCTTTTTGGGCGATAACCGAGCCCTCGCCACGAACACGATCGTGGCGCGCCTGGTAGACCAATCCGTTGCGGTGCGTTCTGCGGCGGTAACGGCCCTCGATTCGCTCCTCGACGGCATCGAGCCGAAGGAGC
>JBGPJF010000097.1:0-7653 GCA_041485285.1 Thermoplasmata archaeon
CCAGAAGGCCTCCTCCGCGGAGCGCCTCCTCTCCGCTCACCTCATCCTCTCGTCCGACGGCGCCATCGACCTCTCCGACGCCCAGCCCGACAACTACGGCGCGGACTTCCTGCTCACATACGCCGGGTTTTCCCCCGACCTCAAGCTCCAAGTCGCGAGCTCGGTGCGCGAACCCGCGCGCAACCGCGTCGAGTTCCGGTTCGACCTCAATGAAGTCCCTGCCCACGACCCCACTTGGTTCGCCGCGTGCGTGGAACTGACTGCCAAGCGGCCGTACCTCGGCGATGCCGCGTGGCTCATCCCCGCCAAAGCGCTGCTCGCGGACCGCCCCGCCGGGCGCCGCCGCTACAAGGTCTCGATGTCCCTCGACCCGGTTGTGCCCTCCAAGTGGAACCGCTACCTCGTGGCCACCGACCAGCTCGCCCCGGCTTTGCGGGCACGCTTTGCTGCGGCCGACCTCGCCATCGGCAAACCGGCCCGCCGCGCGAAGCACCCGCACCAGCACACAACGACCGACGCGATCGGGTTCGCCGTCGAGGCGCTCGTGTGCGCGCACCTCTGGATCCACGGAAATAGCCAATTCGAGACCTACCGCCCCACCCCCGACCGCGGCATCGACCGTATGGTGCGCGACGACCGCGGCGGGCCCGCGATGCGCGTGCAGATCAAGGGGGCGGCCCGCCGAAGCAGTGACGGGTGGGTACAGGTCCGCATCCGCGCACGCACTTTCAAACAGAGCCGCCTCAATTTCCTTGCCATTTTCGTGTTCGACCCCGCTACAATCGCGCTCGGCCCCTGGTTTTGGCTAATCCGAACCGACGAGCTCGCGAAGCTCGCCTACAAGGAGGACGACGACCTGATCTTCGAGGCGTCGCCCGACCCCGCGAACACGCGCGACAAGTATGCCGCCCACCGGTACCGGCTCAAAGACCTCCCGACGGCCACGCGCGCCCTCCTGGACCGGCTCCGGAGAGAGGGGCCGGCCGCGAGGCTCCCATCGGCGCGCGCCGACCTCCTCGGCGCCCCCCCGCGGAGCTTCGGCCCCCGAGGGAAGGAAAAGCGGTTGGAGCGGGCTCGCCCCGGGAATTGATGGCGCGCGCGCCTCGTTATGTCTCTTCGGTGACGCGCTGGATGTATTGCCGAACTTGGTCGAGCGCTCGTGTCATGCCCGCTCGGTCCGGCACCGCACCCGTGTAAAAGTACCGTCCGTGGAGGCGGTCTGCAAAGTCGTGGAGTTCGTGGGAAAGGTCCTCCCTTCCCACCTCCTCCAGGAACTCGTGCCGCGTCAAATGCGCGCGCGGGCCCGGCTCCGGGAGCAGCCCGTGCCGCTGCATGGCGCCGTCCGTGGCCTGGAGCGCCGCGAGCCATGCTTTTTCCGCGGCGTCGCGCACCCGCCGCATGTCCTTCGAATTGTAGCCTTCCTCCGCCTCCTCCCGAGCAAGCTCCAGAAAGCTCTCCGCCATCCGGTGGAGCGCAATCGGGCCACGCATTGGTGCCATGGGGCAAAGCTGGCGCCTTTCGCGATATAAGGTTTCCTTGAGAGATATCCCTAGACCCTCAAAGGGAGCGCCGACCGAGTCGGGATGCCGCCTAGCCTAGACTAGATCCCGCGCGGCTTGTCTTGGTCGTCCGCCGCTCGGGGCGCGGGCTTTTTCTCGTCCTTCTTGGCGCCGCGGAACCCTTGGTCCGACGACGCGAACGCGTCGCGGTCGTCGCCGAACTCCGCGTGCTCCGGCTTTTCGGGCGCGCGCACGCCGACGGTGGGCGTCACGTCCGACAATTTGCCGGGCTTTGGCGGCGCAGGCAAGTCCGTCTGCGCCATGAGCTTGGGCTGGAACGCGGGAGACGTCGAGGAGGGCGGCGCGGGCGAGGCGGTCTTGAGCCCGGGAGTTGGCTCCGTCTTGCGCAGCTGTTGGAGCTCCTTTTCGAGGCGCTTGATTCGCTCCTGGTCGGCAGCCGCCGCGGTGGCCGCTACGGCCGCCTGCGTCGCCGAGGGCTGCTGGCTCACGCCCGGGGGCAATTCGGCCGGAACCCCCGAGCCCACTCCCGGCTGCGCGCCTGGCGGGGGTGCCCCCGTCCCGTAGACGGAGGTGGTGTGCAGCGTGTCCGTCGGCCCGAGCATCTGCTCGAGGATCAGCCGCTTGACGTACTCGGGGTTGCGCACGCCGAAGAAGCACTCGTCGGGCGAGTCGTAGCCGGGCGTAAGGTCCACGAGGTTTTCCTCCGTCCCGGTGTAGGGCCGCACATTTCCCACCTTGAATATCCGCTGCAGGAGCGTGCGGTTGATCTCCACATCGCGGATCTGCGAAAACCGCAGGTTGTTCTCCGCCGTCTTGAAGAACCGGTAGCGGAAGATGACGCGGAAATTCGTCACGAAGTAGGTGAACGACCGGCGGTAGAGGTCGAAGAGCATGATCAGCAGCGCGCTCAGCAGGAGCGCGTAAATCTGCACCCACGGCGACAGGCCCACCGCCGCACCCCGCAGGCGGAACACGAAATAGAGGATGAAGGGCAGCGCGAGCAGCACGATGTACAGGTAGTGGATCGCTTTGAGGAACGTCGCGGCGCTCGTGTTGGCGCGGGCGGTGCGCGGGTTGCGCGGCATGATGAACGCGATGACAAAAGCGCCAATGGACCAGAACAGGAGGGGCGCGATCTCGTTGGCACCTCCAAGGTTGATCCCCGAAAACGCGGCGAACAGGTACCACAAGATGAGGTAGGTGGCCGTCCAAACGAAGAGCAGGAGCGAGGGCAGGTACCACCGGACGAACGACACCGGGTGCGGGTGGAATTTGGCGAGGATCCGCTCGCCGGCGATCAGTGTCTCCTTGCCGAAGTCGCCGACGCTCGGGGCCGCTGCCGCGGCCGCGCTCTCCACGCTCGCCTCAGGCATCGGGCCTCGATCACGCCGACGCGGCTATTAAGGGCGCGCCCCGCGGGGCGCGTCGAAGCGGCTTACGGGCGCTCAGTTGAGGAGGTCGTCGAGGTCTTTGTCCTCGGCACCGCCTTCGCCCGGTTTGGAATTCTGCGGGGCGGCAGGCCCTTGCACGGGTTTCGTCGGGATGCCCGGCTTCTTGGCCTGTTCGAGGCCCCCCTCGCGCGGCTCGGCGGCAGGCCCCCGCCGGCGCAAAACGAGGAACGCGCCCACGGCGCCCGCGGCAAGCAGGGCCACGAGGATAAGGAGCGTCGGGTCGCTGGGCGTGGTGACCGGGGGCGGCTGGGTGACCGGCTGCGTCACGGTGACGGTCGTTTGTGCGGTCCCCGCGTTGCCGGCCGCGTCCATCACGGTCAGGGTCACCGTGTAGGTGCCCGCCGCGGTGAAGGTGTAGGAGGGCGCGCTGCCGTGCAGCACGACCGGCGTGCCGTTGACGGTGAAGGTCCAATTGAAGCGGGCGCCGTCCACAATCGCGAGGCCTGAATCGGTTGCAGCCCCTGCGAAGGTCACGCTGCCCCCCGCGACGACCGAGGTCTGGTTGGCGCTTGCCGTCACGGTCGGGGGCGTCGTGTCCGGGACGACCGGCTCGGTCACGAAGATGTTGAACGTCGTTTCTGCGAAATTGCCCGCGCCGTCCGTCGCGCGGACGGTGACGAGGTAGGTCCCCGCGGTGTCGAAGGTGAAGGAGAATTGCGTGCCGTATTGATGCACCGGGGCGGCCGCGTAGGTGAACGCCCACGAGATGTTGCCGGTCGTCGTGAACGACGGGTCGTCGTCGGTCGCCGTCGAGGTGTCTTGCACAAGGACGCCCGTCAGCACATGGCGGTCGGCGATCGTCACGAAGGTGGGGCGCGTCGTGTCAGGCACCCCGACATGGACGGTGAGCGTGTCGCTTCCAACATTGCCCCAGCCATCGCGCGCGTACAGCGTGACCGAGAAGTCGCCGCCGGCGGTGAACGTGTAGCTTGCGGCTGCCCCCGAGAGGTTGTGCGGGGTGCCCTGGTCATCGACGATCCACCAATAGGTTGCAAACGCGTCGAAGTTGGGGTCGTTGTCCGTGGCGCTCCCCGAGAAGAAGACCGCTTGGCCCGTCATCGTGGACATGTCGGCGCCGGCAAGGACCACCGGCGCGACCTGGTCGGGCCGCTCCACGGTGACCCGGACGGTGTCTTGGCCCAAGTTGCCCCAGAAGTCGAGGCAGAAGTAGCGCAGGTCGTAGCCTCCGAGCGTCCAGAACGTGAAGTTGAAGGCGGAGCCGTTGAACGACGGCGAACTCCCGTTATAGGTGAATGTCCAACCGCAGCTTGCACCACGCGGGAAGTTGGCGTCGTTGTCGAAGGCCGTCCCGTTGAAGCTCGCGGCAATTCCGGCAAGCTCCGTCCGGTCGGCGCCTGCGCTCACGGTCGGCGCGACCGTGTCGGGCGACACCACGGAGACATTGACCGTGTCGCTCGCCGTGTGCCCCGACGGGTCCATCGCGCTCATGGTGAGCGTGTAATTGCCAAGCGTCCAGAAGGTGAAGCTCGCGGAGGCGGACGGGTACGCCTGCAGGCCCGGCAGCGTGACGCTCGACCCGTTGTAGGTGAACGTCCAGTTGATCGTGGCGCCCCCGTTGAATGCCGGGTCGTTGTCAGCCGCGGTGCCGGTGATGTTGGCGACCACCCCGCCAAGCGCCACGAAGTCGGGGCCCGCATCCACCGAGGGAGGCGCGGCGTCGACGACGTGGATCACGAAGGCGTGCGTCGAGAAATGGCCGGCGCCGTCGGTAACCTTGAGCGACACCGGGACATCGCCGACCAACCCGGGCGTGTACAACTGCCCGTTCCCGTCCAGCACGACTTGGGCCCCGCCCGTCCCCACGGTCCACTCATACTGGCCCACCGTCCCGAAGTCGAGCGAGTCGTCGTAGCTGTTCGACCAGAGGTAGACCGTGGTGCCGAGGTCCACCGTCATGTCCTCAGGGCTGCCGATCTGGGGCGGGGTCACATCCGGAGACGGCGTGAAGCCGTTCAGCGCCTGCCCGGGCGTGACCGTCGTCCAATTGAGAGCGCCGATCATCGTCGCGTCGCCCCCACTGCCGAGGAACGAGTAACTCGAAACCAACGCGCCGATCAGACCGTAGGTCGTGTTGGGCCAATACGACGGGATCATCAACGACCCGAAATACTCCGGCGCGCTGCCGCGCACCGCAATCCCAACGAAGGCCTGGCCGTGGCCCGTCCACAGGTCAAAGCCCGGCGTGAACCCGCCAAACAAGCCCTGCAGCCCCGCCGGCGAGAGCACCGTGGCGCCCTTGTACGACCCGAGGTTCTTCGCCCCGGTGTACTTGAAGCCCACGCCAAACGGCTGGTCGAAGACCACCTGCTCCGTCGTGAAGGAGAGGTTCGTGTCCAAGAACATGCGCGGGCCTGCTGCCGAAACGTCGGGCATTGCACGTTCCTCGTCCTCGCCCCACCAGCGCGCGTCGCTCGACGAGGTGTCATTGCCCGTCGCCGCCCGGAAGGTGAAGTTGATGCCCGGCTGGACGAAGTCGTCCGTGTGGGGCAGGCTCGAGCCGAAGTTGACCGTCAGGTTCGCCATCCCGGTCGCATTCGTATTCAGGACAGCCGTCGTGATCGGGCCGCGCGAGGTGGAGATCAAAGCGACGACCGGACTGTTCGCCCACAGCGAGCCGTTGTCGTAGAATTGGAACGGGACCGTCTGCGTCTGGTCCCATACGACCGTCGTCAGGTCGACCTGCGGGATTGCGTCGAAGCGCGTGCCGTCCGGACTTGGCGGGATGTAGGTCGGAGCGAGGGAGATCGAGCCGGCAATGTACTGGGAGCGCGTCCCCGTGTCGTTGATCCACCCGCGGACATCGATGTTAAGCGTCCCGTCGTTAGGCACCGAGAAGGCGAATTTCCCAAGCGGGTCGCTCTGCCCCTGGATCGCGCCGATGAAGTGGCTGGGGACCCCCCTTTCGGTGAGCTGCAGGGCCACGTCGGCGTTTGCAAGCGCGCTTACCCCGTCGCCGATGCTGAGCTCCCCTCCAATGCCGTAGCCGTCGTGCTGCGAATACGCCACCACGGCCTCAAGCATCGTCACGTCGGCCGAGGCGTTGGCCATGAAGTAGCTCGACTCGTTGAGCTCCGCCTGCAGCACGTACTGGCGGCTCTCCGTGAGCGCCGCGGGGATTTGGGTTTCCGCCATGTAAATGCCGGTGCCCCCAGAAGTTAGCGTGACATTGAGCGGCGCCTCGATGAATTCGACGTTGGGCGCGGCGAAGAGCCGCGCCTTCAGGCTCGGGGCGTTCACGCGGCCGCTCCCGTTGAAGGTGTCGATCCGCCACACAATTTTCTCGCCCGGGTTGATCGATTTGCCAAGGGCCGCCAGGTTTTCAACGCCCGCAGTGAGCGACCACTGGCCCGCGGCCGGCGGCGTGACCAAGCTCGAGAACGAAATGATCCGCATCGTGTTGGCCGTGTCGTTGCCTTGACGAACGAAAACGGCCGCGGCCGTAAGGCCGACGGCGGCCTCGGTGACCGTGATGCTCGCGGTCGCGCGGTAGAGGCCCGGGGAGCCCGCATATACGCCCGTGTAGTTCGTGGCGGGGAAAAGGGTGGAAATGACCCCGAGCCCCACGCGGAAGGTGACATTGGTGGCGTTGGCCGGCGCATCGGCAAGGCGCACCTGCGCCCAGACCGTATAGGAGTTCCCGAAGCCGAGCCCCTCGGCGCTGTCGTTCCACAGCTGGACGGAGAGCGGGAAATGGCTGCCGGCCGTTGCCCCTCCGGCATACAAGGTCGAAACCACGAAGGCGGCTGCAAGCAGGGCAATCACGGGGCGCCGAGCGCTCATCAAGTCATCCCGAACGCGCCGAAGCGTCCGCCGTATATAATGCTGATTTGAACCGCTAACGTCGCTGGAAATCGTGGAGGCGGCGGTCGGTTGCAACGCCTGGGCGCGCGCAGTTTAAGTGGCCGCAACCGGTCGGCCGGCCCTCCCATGCGCGTCGGCATCGTCGGGTGCGGCTCGATCGGCCGCACGGTTGCAACGTCCCTCGTGTCGTTCCCGGCCGTGACTTCGGTCGCGCTGTTCGACTTGGACGCCTCGAAGGCGTCGGCCCTTGCGAAACTCCACCGGCGCTTCCGCGCCGTCCGTTCGAGCGCCGCGCTCGTGAAGGCAAGCGACCTGGTCGTCGAGGCGGCCTCGCCGCGCGCCGCGCGCGAGGTCGGGCTCCTCGCGCTCCGCGCGGGGAAGGAGTGCCTGCTCATGTCGCTCGGCGCCCTCGCCGACGAGCGCCTCTGGTCCGCGATGCTGCGCGCCGCGTCGCGCTCGGGCGGCCGCATCCTCGTGCCGTCGGGCGCGCTCGGGGGCCTCGACGCGGTTGCGAGTGCCGCGTCAGCGCGGCTCACGGAAGTGACCCTGACCACGCGCAAACCTCCCGCAGCGCTCCACGGCGTCCCCTACCTCGAAAAGCGCGGCGTCCACCTTGCGGCCATCGGCAAACCCACCGTCGTGTTCTCCGGGAGCGCACGGCAGGCGGTGCGCCACTTCCCGGCCAACATCAACGTCGCCGCGGCCTTGTCGCTGGCGGCCCTCGGGTTCGACCGCACGCGCGTCGTGATCATCGCCGACCCGAGGGCGCGCACCAACTTGCACGAAGTCGTCGCGCGCGGGCAGTTCGGGAAGCTGCGATGCACCGTGTCAAACGTGCCGTTCCCCGACAACCCCAAGAC
>JBGPJF010000098.1:0-7631 GCA_041485285.1 Thermoplasmata archaeon
CCCGTGCCCCGAGGTGGAAGCGGCCCGGGGATCGCCGTCTGGACCGCGGCTGCCGCCTGCTTGGCAAGCGAGCCTGCCTCGTTGGCCACCGCGCTCGTCTTCTTCTGGCCGAGCTTGATCTCCTCCACTTCCTCGGTAAGGAACCGGAGGTGCAACTCCAGCTCGCTTGCGCGGTGGCGCTCCTTCTCCACCTGCTGCTGGACTTCGCCGAGCGCCTGCTCCTTGGCGCGCACGGCTTTCTGCGCCTCGACGGCGTCGACCTTCGACCGCTCGAGTTCCTTCGCGAGGCGGTTGATTTCCTCGGAGACCCCCGCCTCTCCGCCGGAGGTCGCCGCCAGCTTCGCCATCTTGCCGCTGAGCTCACCCACCTCCTTCTGCAGCTTGCCGCGCTCCTCTTGGTCGCGCTCGCCGCGCCGCTGCGCCTCCTGGAGCGCGTCGCGGTACTGGACGAGCTCTTCCATCTGCTCCTGCACCTTGAGCTGCGCCTCTTGGCGCCGCCGCTCCTCCTCGCGCAGGTGGGACAGCGCCTTCCCAAGGTCCGCCTCCTTGAGGATGCGGTCGGCGTCGGCCGCCTGCCTTGACCTGTCGTTCTGGTCGGCCGCGACCTTGAGCTGTTTGACCGTCTCGCCCAGGCGCCTGGCCTCCTCCTCGACCTTGCCGCGCGTTGTGGTCTCGCGCTCGACCTGCGTGCGGGCCTCTTCGAGCGCCACCTGCGTGCGCTTGGTGAGCCCTTCCTGGAGCCGGATCGTCTCGCGCTCCTTGCCGAGCTGGCCCTGGAGCCCCTCGACCTCCTTCGTCTGCTTGTCGAGCTGCTCCTGCAGGACGTTGCGCTTGAGGGAGTTTGCTTCCACCTCGCGCTCGAGCGTCTGCACGGCCTCTTCGAGTTCCTTCATCCGTCCTTCGCTAAGTTCGCGCCGCTTCTTCTGCTCCTCGAAGTTGCGGCGCAGCAGCTCGAGTTCCTTGTCTTCCGCCTGCAGTTTCTTCGTGAGCTTCATGGACTCGCCGCGCGCCTCTTCGAGCGCCGCCTCGAGTTCCGACATCCGCCCTTCGCCGCCCTGCAGCTGCTTCTCGAGCTCCGCGCCGCGCGCGACCTGCCGCTGGAGTTCGGCCTCGGCCTCCGCGACGCCGTGCTTGGCCTCCTCAAAGGCCCGCTCGGCCCGCTGGCGCAGCGCGATCTCCTCGTGCAGCTTGCGCTCGTAGCGCTCGAGCTCGCTCTTGCGCGTGGTCGCCTCCTTCTCCTGCACCTCGCGCTTCTGCGACTCCTCCGCGAGCTTGACCTTGAGCGTCCCGACCTCGTCGACGGCGCTTCGAAGCGACGCCTCGAGGGTCACGAGCTTGTTGCGCGCGTCCTCTTCGGACTCGCGCATCCGCGTGGCCGCGTCGCGGGCCTCCTTGATCTCGGCCTCGAGCCGGTCGCGGTCCTCCTTCAGGATGTCCTCGTGCTGGGCGAGGTCGGTCTTGGCCTGCGCAAGCTGGGCGATCTCCGCCTGGAGCTCCTGCTCGACATCGAAGAACGAGCGCTCGCGCGCGGCCGCCTGGTCGCGGATGACGATGAGTTCCTTCAGCTTCCCCTCGAGGGCGTCCTTCTCGGTCTGGAGCTTCTTCTCGGTCTCGGTTTGCTTCTGCTTGAACGCCCGCGCCTCCTCGAGTTCGCGCTGCACATGCGCCTCCTTGGCGGTGAGCTCCTCCTGCTTCGCGTGGATCTCCGCGGAGAGCGCCGTCAGCTGGTCGCCCGTCGACTTGAGCGCCCGGTCGCGCTCCTTGGCGGTGATCTCGCCTTTCTGGTAGCGCGATTCGACGAGCGCGCGCTGCTCATCAATTTCCTGCTTCTGCAGCTTCATCTGGCGCCGCTTCTCTTCGACTTCGCTGAGCTGGACGGTGAGCGCGCTCTCGCGGTCGAGGAGCCCCGCTTCCTGCCGCTTGATGTCCATCTCGCGCCGCTCGATCTCGCGGATGCGGTCGGCGTCCTTGCGCGAGGCTTCGTCGCCGCGGTTGACCGCCTCCGTGCGCAGCCGCTCGCGCAGCTTCTTCATCTGCGCTTCGCGCTCGGCGAGGCGGCGGGTCATCGCTTCCATCTCGATCTTGCGCCGCTGCTGCTCGCTGGTGACCTGCGAAAGTTCCTGCTCCTTCACCACGACGCCCTCTTCGACTTGCTTGCGCCGCTCCGCTTCCATCTCGAGCTGCTTGTGGAGGGGGTCGGTCTTGGAGAGGACCATTCGGTCGTAGAGTTTCTCGATCCCGGCGCTGTCGAGGCCCGCGACGTCGATCTTCTCGATGTCCGCACCGAATTCAGCGCCCCTGAGGTCCCTGGGCGGCCGGGGGGCCTTTTTGGGGGGCTCGTCGTTTGCCACTTCGAAGCCTCCCATCGATCGTGCGCCCGCGCCAGGGCGGGAGCGGGTTTCCAACCCCCCGCCGTTATAATAGTGTTGGGTTGCCAGTAGCCACACGCGATTGAAGGCGAGAGCCGCGAAGCCCGCAGAAACTAAAGATAGGCGTCGGCGCGCTCGCCTGGGCCGTGAGCGTGAAGCGGCCGCCCAGGCGCTATCTCGGGCTGCGGTACGCGCCCGAGACCGCAAGCCGCCGCGAGGTCGGTGCGGCCATTGAGGCCGCGTGGAAAGGCAACGGGGACGGGGGCATCGCTCCCCGGCTGCTCGTGTGCCAGGCCGGAGCCGCGATCATCGTGGTGGGCCGGGGGCAGGAAGCGGCCGCGCGCGGCGCGCTTGCCACGGCGGCCAAGCCGGGGGCGCCCTCGCTCACGCCCGTGGTCACCTCCGGCACGATCGCCACCGTCAAGGAACGCCTGGCCGTCAAGACGCCGCGGCGGTAAGGCCCCTCGACGCGCGCCGCCAATGTATTTACGTGCGCGGCCTCTGAGGGGCGCTTGCGGCGATGGCGACCGGCGACCCGCTCCTTGACTTTGCGCTGAGCCTGCGCAGCGGCGCGCTCACCCCGATCATGAAGGGGATCTCGCAGGCCAACGCCGAGGAGGCGTACGTCATCCTCGTCCCGCTCGTCTATTGGCTCCTCTCGCGCCGGGTCGGCATCGTCCTGCTCATCCTCGACGCCATCGGCACCTTTGCCGCGGTGTTCCTGAAAGCGGCCCTTGCGTGGCCGCGCCCGCCAAACTCCGGCGAAACCACTTGGCTTGCAAGCGCCGACGGCTTCGGTTTCCCAAGCGGCCACACGACCGCCGCGGCAACGACCTGGGCGACGATCGCCGCGGCGCTCAAGTCGTGGAAGGGTGCGGCGTTCGGTGTCCTGGTCACCGCCTCAGTCGCCTTTTCGCGCCTCTACCTCGGCGTCCACTATACGGGAGACGTCGCGGGCGGCGCGGCCATCGGCCTCCTCCTCGGCCTTTCTTTCCTCTTCCTCGGACCCCCCGTCGCCAAACGCCTGGCAGCGCTCCCGCGCGCGCAGCGCTACCTCCCCATCCTTGTTTTCCCGGCGCTCCTTGCCCTCAACGCCTCGAACGACGCCATCGTCATCCTCTGCGCGGCCACGGGCGGATGCGCGGGCCACCTCCTTGCCAACGAGAAGGGCTGGGTCCTGCAGACGGGCCACCCGCGCAACCTCCCGTTCTTCGGCCTCTTGCGCCTCGTCATCGGCGTGCCGGTCGCCGGCCTGCTCGCGCTTGGGCTCGGCGACCCCGCGACGACCGCGCCCTTCGTCCTTTCGCTGCGGTTCGTTCTGCTCGGACTCTTCGTCACCCTCCTCGGGCCAAAACTTTTCATGATCGCCGAGGGCCGCTTGGAACGAAAACCGGCACCTGCACCGCCGGTGACCTAGTCATTAAATGACGCGCGGGGCCAATCCTTTTCTTCAAGGGGCTTGATCGCCCCGCCCGAGGATTGTTCCCATGCAAGCTGGCCAAATGGCATATGACCGCGCAATCACTGTGTTCTCCCCCGACGGCCGACTCTTCCAGGTCGAGTACGCCCGTGAGGCCGTCAAGCGCGGCACCACCACGATCGGCCTGAAGTTCAAGGACGGCGTCCTGCTCATCATCGACAAGCGCGTGTCCTCGCGCCTCATCGAGCCCTTCTCGATCGAGAAAATCTTCGTCATCGACGACCACATCGGCTGCGCGACCTCCGGGCTCGTGGCCGACGCGCGCGTCCTCGTGGACCGCGCCCGCGTGGAGTGCCAGGTCAACAAGATCACCTACGACGAGACCATCCCGGTCGACATGCTCGTGAAGAAGATCTGCGACTTCAAGCAGAACTTCACGCAGTACGGCGGCGTGCGCCCCTTCGGCACCTCGCTACTCATTGCGGGCATCGACTCGTCGGGCACGCACCTCTTCGAGACCGACCCCTCCGGGGCGCTCATGGCCTACAAGGCCGGCTCCATCGGCTCGGGCCGCAACGAGGCCATGGCCGTCTTCGACGAGAAGTACAAGGACGACCTCAAGCGCGACGACGCGGTGATGCTCGGCCTCGAGGCGCTTTCGAAGGCGACCGAGGGCGAGATGTCCGAGTTCTCCGTGGAGATCGGCATCATCGAGAAGGGCAAGCGCTTCCGCAAGCTCGACGCCGACGAGGTTTCTAAGTACGTGAAGCAGTACGTGAAGGCGCATGAAGGCGACCCCAAGCCCGAACCCAAGAAGTCCGAATAAGGGGGAGCCGCAGGCCGCCCCCTCAAGGGGGACGTGAGCCCATGGTCAGCGTCGACGAGGCCGTCATCGCGCACTACGAGAGCCACGGCGAGCGCTTCGAGATCCTCGTGGACCCGAAGATCATGGAGAGGCTTGCGCCCGACGGGTCGAACCTCACCGAGCTGCTTGCGGCGGACAAGATCTTCAAGGACGCCCAGAAAGGGTCGCAGGCCTCGAGCGAGTCGCTGCAGAAGGTCTTCAACACGACGGATTTTGCAAGGTGCGTCCAGATCATCCTGAAGAAAGGCGAAGTGCAGCTCACCACCGACCAGCGCCGCGAGCTCACCGAGGCGATGCGGAAGAAGGTCGTGGCGGAAATCGTGCGCAACGCGATCAACCCGCAGACGAAGGGGCCGCACCCGCCCGGGCGCATCGAGACGGCGATGGAGGAGGCGCGGGTGCGCATCGACCCGTTCAAGTCCGTCGAGTCGCAGGTGAAGGAAACGATCGACGCGATCAAGCCGCTGATCCCGATCCGGGTCGAGAAGGCGCAGCTTGCGGTGCGCGTGTCGGGCGAGAACTATGGGAAGGTCTACAACGACCTGCACCAGATGGGGACGCTGAAGAAGGAAGAGTGGACGGCCGGCGGCGCGTGGATCGGGGTGCTCGAGGTGCCGGCGGGCATGGTCGGCGATGTGATGGAGCGCCTGAACGACCGGACGAAGGGCGAAGTCGAGATCAAGAAGCTCGACAAGCCGGTGCTGTAGGCGCGATGCAGGCGCGGCGCAGGGGGCGCATTTCGGCGGTTCGGACATTCGCGCGCTGGCCCGCCCCCCTCAGCCTCCACGGACCCCGCCGCTTGCCCCCAAACCCTTATCTGCCTCCCTCGGGTTGCCCGCTCGAAGCGAGAGAAGAGCGAACACGCGCGAACTGGCCAGAGGGCGATATCGTCCCGGCCACCAGGGCACATGCCCTGGCAAACGGCCGCGCGCAAAGGAAGGCTACGAGATGAGCTTGGTTTCCCAAAAGGCACCAGCCCTTGGCCCCGAGCGGGCGTCCCGGCCTTGCGTCCGCGTCCTCGCCTAAAGGACAACGACGGAAGTGCAAATATGGACAATTCCCAAATGACCACCGAAGGCGCAGCGCGCCCGCAGAAGACCGTAGTGCTCCCCGGCGAGGAGATCTCGCTTGGCGCGTCAAGTGCCGGCTCCGGGACGTTCACCGAGGGGGGCCGCGTCTTCGCCTCGCTTCTTGGACTCAAGGTCGAATACCGCGGAGTCGTCTCCGTGGTCCCCCTCTCGGGCGTGTACAACCCCCGGCAGGGCGACACCATCATCGGCCATGTGATCGACACCGGGCCGTCCAACTGGACGCTCGATGTGCGCACGAGCCAACCGTGCTCGCTGCACGTGAACGACGTCCCGTGGAAGGTCGACTTCGGCGACACAGCGCGCTACATCGCCGTCGGCGAGAGCGTGATGTGCCGCGTGCTGAAGATCGATGAGCTCAAGCGGGTGTTCATTACCCTGAGCGGCCCCGGCCTTCGCAAGCTCGAAGGGGGCCAGGTCATCGAAGTCCCGCACACGAAAGTCAGCCGCATCGTGGGCAAGCGCGGCCAGACGCTCGACAAGCTGAAGAAGTGGACGAACTGCCGGATCTTCGCGGGGGCCAACGGCCGCGTCTGGATCGACGGCGACCTTGCTGACATGAAGGTGGCCGTCGAGGCGGTTCGGCTGATCGAGCGGGAAGCCGACTCGCCGAGCCTCACAGCCACCGTGGACGCATTCCTCAAGGCGCACGGCCACGAGCCGAAGCCGGAGGCCGCGCAGGCGGGCTTCGGCACCGACGACGGGAGCGCAAAGCGAGCGACGGGAGCCGACGACGAGGCCGAGACGAAGCGGCGCGAAGCGGCCGCGGAGGAGGAGTGAACGCGCCGGTGCGGTGCGCTTACTAATTCAGTTTCAAAAATGGAGGAAACAACATGGGTGGAAGCAATCCAAACGTGGTATTGGTAAAGAGTGACGGAACGCGCACGGATGGACGGAAGCTCGACGAGCTGCGGCCCATCAAGATCACGGCCGGCGTGCTCGAGCGCGCCGACGGGTCGGCCTACATCGAGTGGGGGAACAACAAGGTCTACGTGGGCGTGTACGGCCCGCGCGAGGTGCACCCGCGCCACGACCAGTCGCCCTCGAAGGCGATCGTGCGCTGCAGGTACTCGATGGCCCCGTTCTCGGTGGACGACCGCAAGCGCCCGGGCCCTGACCGGCGCTCGCAGGAAATCTCGAAGGTCATCTCCGAGGCGTTCTCGGCCGTGGTGTTCACGGAACAGTTCCCGCGCACGGCGATCGACGTCTTCATGGAAGTCGTGCAGGCCGACGCCGGGACGCGCTGCGCCGCGATGACGGCGGCCGCTGTCGCGATGGCTGACGCGGGGATCCCGATGCGGGACCTCGTGGTGGCGGTGGCCTCCGGCAAGATCAACGGGAAGATTGCGCTCGACCTCAACAAGATCGAGGACAACTTCGGCGAGTCGGACTGCCCGATGGGCATCGTCCCCTCGACCGGCGAAATTGTCCTGCTGCAGATGGACGGGCACCTGACCCGCGACGAGTGGGAGCAGGCGCTTGCGTACAACCAGCAGGCCGTGAAGGTCATCTACGAGCTCCAGAAGCAAGCGCTGCGCGACCGCTGGGCGAAGGCGGCCGAAGCGGAGGGCGAGCCCGAGATGTTTGTCGAGGGCGCGCGCGAAGCGATGGTCGGCGGAGCCGAAGGCGGCGGGTTTGGCGGCGGCTTCGGCGGCCGGTTCCGCGGCAATGACCGCGGCGGGCGCGGCGGTGGCGGCGGCGGGTTCCGCGGCGGCGACCGTGGCGGACGCGGCGGCGGTGGCGGCGGGTTCCGCGACCGCGGTGACCGAGGCGGCGGCGGCGGCGGAGGGTTCCGCGACCGCGGCGACCGGGGCGGCGGTGGCGGCGGGTTCCGCGACCGCGGCGACCGGGGCGGCGGTGGCGGCGGGTTCCGCGACCGCGGCGACCGG
>JBGPJF010000099.1:0-7613 GCA_041485285.1 Thermoplasmata archaeon
CATCGACGAAGGTGCGGCGATGATCCGCATGAAGGGCGAGGCGGGCACCGGGAATATCGTCGAGGCCGTGCGCCACCACCACGCGGTGTCGTCGGGGATCCGCTCGCTCAAGGGCAAGACGGCGCAGGAAATGCGCGAGGTCGCCAAGGAGCTGCGCGCGAGCTTCGAAGTTGTGAAGGAGACCGCCTCGATGGAGCGGCTGCCGGTCGTGAACTTCGCCGCAGGCGGGATCGCGACCCCGGCCGACGCCGCGCTTATGATGCAGCTTGGCGTCGACGGGGTGTTCGTGGGCTCGGGGATTTTCAAGAGCGCCGACCCGGCGCCCCGCGCGCGGGCGATTGTCGAGGCCGTGCACAACTTCGACGACCCGAAGGTGCTCGCGCAGGTCTCGCGCGGCCTTGGCGAGGCGATGCCGGGGCTCGACATGGCCGCAATCCCGAAGGAGAGCCGCCTGCAAGAGCGCGGCTGGTAGCGCGCCCGCGCGCTACTCGTCTTCGTCCTTGATGGGCCGCGCCTTGACGCGGCGCAAAGCGGGCGCCTCTTCAGGGGGCGGCCGCGGCCGTGAGAAGAACAGCAGGTAGGTCGCCGCAACGGCGCAAGCGCCGATGACGGAAAGCGAAGCGAATCCAATGATGGTCGAAGCAGCCGATGTGCCCGGCGCGGGCGGCCGGTAAGGGTCGATGGAAATGGTCCCCACGAGCACGGTGTCCTTGCGGCCGTCGCTTGCCGTTAGGGTCACGGTGTAGGTGCCGGGCGCCGCATACACGTGGCTCGCCGTGACGTTGACCGCGCCTTGGCCGTCGCCGAAGTCCCACACGACGGTGACATCGTCGCCGTCGATGTCGACGATGTCCTGCGCTGAGAACAGCAGTTCGCGGCCCGCCTCGCCGTTGGCGGGCCCCGACAGCCGCAGCGATGGCGGCGTGTTGTGGGACTCGACGGTGACGACGACCGACGCCCGGGCGATGTAGTGGCCGTCGCTTGCGCCGATGATGATCTCGTAGACGCCGGCCGAGCCGCGGGGCGCCGTCCACCCCGTGGGGGTCGCCCCCTGGGGGCCGGACTCGACAAAGAGCGTGAGGGGCGTCCCGTCGGGGTCGCTTGCGCGCGGGTCGAAGTTGACCGTGGCGCCCTCGTCGACGGTCAGGTTGGACGCGACGGTAAGCTGCGGCGGGTCGTCGACGGGCAGCACGCGCAGGCGCAGGACAACTTGGCGCGACCCGCCGTACGACTCGAAGACGCTAAGCGTAACATTCGCGTCGCCCGTGAAATTCGCCTGCGGGCGCAGGATGAGCGTCCCGTTGTCGACCCGCACAGCGAGGCGGTCGGTCGTGGACGCCGACGCCGCGAAGGTCGCACCGGGCCCGGTCGTTTGGAAATGCAGGCCCAGGTCGAGCGGGTAATCGAGGTTCGTGTCCTCATCGAAGCGAATTTCGTCGTAGGGGGCGATGAGGGCCGGCTCCTTGGCGTTGGTTACCGTAAAGGTCGCGGTGCGCGGCGCGCTCCACACGACGCCGTCGCTGGCGCGCGCCGAGAACGTGTTGGGCCCGTTTTGCAGCGACGCGGTGTCCACCTCGAGCGACCACGCGGAGGTGCCCAGGGCGTTCATCCACGCGCCCCCGTTCAGCGCGACCTCGACAAGCGTCACCCCGTCCGAGGCGTCGGGGTCGCCGGCCATCCCGGTGAAGTTCAGGCGACCGGCGACCGAAGTGCCGTTGCCCGGCGTGATGATCACCACATTGGGGGGCGTGTCGATCGCCAGCGACACCGTCGCCTGCAAGAATCCGCCCGCGCTCACGTGGACGGTCCATGTCGACCGCCGGCCAGTAGTCACGGGGCAAGTGGCCCGCCCGAACGCATCGGTCATGCACGCGGCTTGGAGGTCGCCGGTGTCGTCGAGGATGGATACCGAAGCGTTCGGCACGGCCACCCCCGCGGCCGAAACGGTGACCGACACGTCCACCGTGGAGTTGGGGGCCACGCCGGGGGGCAGCGTGACATCGAGGGTCTTCGCGGGACCCGCGCCAATGAGGCTGCCGGGGTCGCCGAGGAGCGTGAGGCCCGCGACCGCGCGGCGCAGCGACGCGTTGTTGGCGTCGAAAGCGCCGCCAAGCGCGCTTAGCGCGCCGCCGACGAACCGGGCGCGCGCCCGGTCGAGGAGGTCGCCCGCGCGGCCGGGGCTCGCGAGGATTTCGCTTACGAGGTCCGCCGAAAGCGTCCATCCCCCAAGCGCGCCGCCCGGTTGCGTGCCGGCGCCCGTGCGGCCCGCGAAGCCGTAAACGAGCGGACTGCCGCCGCCGGGCGCAAAGAGCGCCCGCACGACATTGCTGTCGTTGTCCATCGAGAGATTGGCCGACCCACCGTAGGCGGCGACGAACACCGGCAGCTTGCCCCCGTTGCTGAGCGCCTGAAGCCCCGAGGGCGCCGCCACGGGGGCAAACACGGACGAAGACCCGTCGCCGGAGTACGCGTCGCCCGGCGCGCCGGGGGCCGGACCGTCGCGGGCGGCAAGCACCGCAAGCGAGGCGCCGAGGTTCCATTCGCCGAGGAAGGTCGGCGAATCGAGGCGGTCGGCAAGCGCGTCGTACGCTGCAGGATAATTCGGGTAGTCGCGCAGCGAGATGTTGGAAAGCCCGCGGGCGGCGACCGCCGATTCGGCCGCTGAAAACGTAACGCCCGCGTCATCGCCCAGGCGGCGGGAGGAAAATGTCAGGTCGGGCACCGACGCAACGGCCATCCCGAGGAGCACGCGCGATTGCCAGAGGCCCGGAGGCGGCGACTGCTCCCACGAAAGCAGCCGTGCCACGTAGCCGGAAAGCTGCGACACGTTGGCCACGGGGATGCGGCCGACGGAGAGGACCGGCGAAAGCGACCAATTTGAATCCGAGATCCCGAACCACTTCAGTCCGACCGGGTAGTCGTCGCCCTTGTCCGACCCATTGACCCATTCCTGGTTCGGGTGCGCGTAGTAGAAGTCCGAGGTGGTGGCGCGGTCGCTAATGGGCATCGAGGGCGCGGCCGTCCGGTTCGCGACTTGCAGCACGCGCCCGGGGATGATCTGGGCGTCGGCCGCCAGCAAGACGTACTTCAGGGACGAATCGCCGGCATAGCGGGCGGCGATGTACGCCTTGATCGATTCGGGCAGGTCGTAGGCGGGGAAATTCGTCTGGATGTAGGTGGTCGTGACGATGTCCACGCGCAGGCCCTGCTTCTCGCGCCACTGCTTGAGCGGCACGAGTTCGGTCACGAACGTGTCGGGGGTGATGATCAGTTCGAGGGGCGCGACCACGGCCGCACTTGCAGGCGCCGCGAGCGCGGCGGCGAGCGCCGGCGCAACAATTAGCGCGCTCATCCACAGCGCGGCAGCGGCCCGGACGCGTTGCACGAGGCTCCACCCCCCGTTGCCGTTGATAAACGCATCGCGCGAGTGGAAGACGAAGTCCACGGGGCGTGCTAGCCGTACAGCGCCACCGCGGCCGCTGCGGCGCAGACGTTGACGAGGAAGTGGCCAACCATCAGCCCGAGGACGTTACTCCAACGGATGTAAGCAAGGCCGGTGAGGACGCCGGCCGCGACGAGGTACGCCGCCGCCCCGACGTCGCCGAAAAGCTGGCGCAGCCACATCCACTCGATGGCGTGGGCGCCGCTCCAGACGACCAGTTGGATGAAGAGCGCGCGCGCCGCGCCGAAGCGGACCTCGGCTTCGCTTTGGACGACGCGTTTGGAAAAGAAGTCGACGGCCCCGACATGGAAAAAGGTGTCCGCGGCCCACCACGCCGCGCCTGCAGGCGCCGCGACGCTGAGCGCGAGCGGCGCAAAGAACCAGCGCGCGCCCGGCGCCGCAACGGCGGCGATGAGCGCGAAGGGCGCGTACACGGCGGCGGAGTAGAGGAGCGTCCGGTCGAGCCGCCCGACTGCGAGCCGCTTACCGCGCGCGACGATGAACGCCGCGGGCAGCGCGAGGAATGGGACGCCCACCTTCACCGAATCAGGCAGGTCGCGCGCCGCGAGCGCAAGCGCGAGGTACACTGCGCCGCAAAGCGCGCAGAGCGCAAGCAGTTGGGGGACGGAGGCAAAAGATTCCAACGCGGGGCTCGCCACCGCCTCGCCCTTGGCCTCGTCCACGCGCTTTGCACCGACGGCGGCGGTGATGAACCGTTGCCCGCGCGGCCCGCTTGAATTTCTCCCGATCCACCAGAACGAAGCGGGGCGGAAACAAATAAGTAGGCCACTTGGCGTTTTCAGCGCGGAAATCCCAACTCGTTTTTTTCGATCCAGGGGCTTTGTCTTCGTGATCAACTCCGCACGGGCTTGGGACTATGCCACCTATGGGCCGGTAACGTGCACCGCGATTTCGGCGGGCGGCGAGTACCTGATCGCCGGGAGCCAAGACGGCAATGTCTACGCCTTCAGCGGCGCGGGCGAACTGCTGTGGACGCAGACGCTCGGCGCACCCATCGGGAAGCTCGCGTACTCCCAGAACGGCAACTACCTGGCGGCCGCGACGGCCGGCCACAGCGAGTCGCTCATCAATTTCTACGGGATCAACGGGCAGCTCCTGTGGAGCCGCAAAGTCGGCCGCCCGGTGCGGGGCCTTTCGATCTCGGACGACGGCGGGATCGTCGTCATCGGGTCGGACAACCGGAACATCTACTGCGTCAACTACGAAGGCAGCCTGATTTTCAACCACCGGCTGGGCGGCGAGATCCCGACGGTCGCGCAGACGCGCGACTCGCGGCTCATCTACGCGGGCTCCTACGACGCGTTCGTCTACTGCTTCGACTTGCAGGGCCGCGGGATCTGGAACTACAAGACGACGGGGCCGGTCGAAAAGGTGCTCGTCACGCGCACCGGGGACCTGGTGTTTGCCGTCTCGTCGGACAAGCGCCTCTACCAGATCTCGAAGACGGGTTCGATGCTCACCAACCAGCGGTTCGAAGAGCTGCCCTCGCTCATCGACATCGACGAGAACGCGCGCACGATGGCCATGGCCCAGGGCATCGACCTGCTGCTCCTCCACCACAAGGACTCCTCGATCTACAAGCGCCTTCGCCTCGAGGGGCGCATCCTTGACCTTGCCGTGTGCGAGAACGGGGAGCACGTCGCGGTGTGCACCTCCTCGAATGTCGTGCACTTCTTCGACCGCGAGCTGAACGAGCTGTGGCGCAACGAGTTCCCGCAGAAGCCGACGGCGCTGTCGGTCTCCCCGAAGGGCCACTACCTCGCCGTGGGGAACAACGACAAGCGCGTGTACATGCTCGACAACAAGGCGTTTTACCTCCGGACGCTCGAAGCCGTCCGCCGCGGGATCGAGGAGGCCAAGGCGGGCGGGATGGTGGTGCTCGAGGCGGAGGTCCTCGCGCAGAAGGCCGACCAGGAACTCGAAGCCGAAGCGTTCTCCGGAGCGCTCAAGTACGCCGAGGCGGCGCTCAAGATTGTGTCAAGGCAACGGGAGCGCGCGAAGCCGCAGATCTCGATCCTCGGCGTCGTCCACGAAGCGTTCCGCGTGGGCAAGCCGAACACGATCCGCGCGATTATCATGAATACGGGGATGGGGCACGCGAAGAACGTCTCGTTCCGCTTCGAGGGCGATGTGACCACGCAGCTTGCCCCCGCCCGCGAATACCTGTCGGTCGGCGGGTGGTACGAGGACAACTGGGAGGTCGTGCCGCAGAAGAAGGGCGAGGCGCCCTTGCGCTTCCGCACGATGTGGCACGACGCGGGCGACTCGGTACAGACGGCCGAGTCGCCGTTCAAGATTGAGGTCGTCGAATCGGAGAAGCCCCTGCCGTACAAGAAGTCGTCCCCGGTGATCCAGCTTGGAAATGTGCAGAAGCTCATTGCGCGGGTGCAGGCGGACAAGAAGGCCGGCCGCATCCCGGAGACGCCGCCGGCGGCGGCCGCCGGCCAAGGCGGCGCCGACGCGGTCGTCCGCGATGTGCAGGCGCTCAAGTGCAAGAAGTGCGGTGCGCTGCTCCAGGAGGAGTGGAAGGCCTGCCCCCAGTGCGCGACGCCCGTGGCGTGAGCGGTAGCGGCGGTGCCCTTGCGCTCCTTGACCCGAGTCTGCCCAACCTCGCGCGCGACAGAGGCAATTTCTTCACGAGGGCCGCGGCCCCCGACGATGTGTACGGCGAGCTCGTGCGCCAGGACGAACACGGCGTAAGGTGGCGGCGGTGGGACCCGTACCGCAGCAAGTTCGCGGCGGCGCTGCACGCAGGCGGCGTGGGTGACGGCCTCGAGGTGCTCCTGCTTGCGCCGTCGGTGCTCTACCTCGGCGCGGCCACGGGCACGACCGTGTCGCACATCGCGGACATCGTCGCGCCGCGGCCGGTTTTTGCCGTCGAGTTCGCGGCCCGCCCCTTTCAGGACCTCATTGAAAAGCTGCGCCCATGGAGCAATGTGCTGCCGGTGCTCGCCGACGCCCGGAACCCGGAGGAATACCGTCGTTTGGTCGGCGAGGTAGGGGCCATCGTGCAGGATGTCGCCCAGCCCGACCAGGTGGGCATCCTCGCGAAGAACGCAGCCGCGTTCCTCCAAACGGGCGCGATGGTCCTGCTTTTCCTCAAGGCGCGCTCCGAGGATTCTGCGGCCGAGCCCGCGGAAATCTTCGCGAAGGCCCGCAAGGCGCTCGGGAGCGCCGGATTCAGCGGGGTTAGGGAGCGCCCCCTCGAGCCTTTCGACAAGGACCACCGTGCGTTCGTGGCCCGTTGGGACGCTTAATGTCCCACAAGCGTTTTGAGGCGCGCGCCCTTGCAGCGGCCGATGGCACCACTCGAAAGCCGACTCGTTGCCGTGACCGGCTGCGCGGGCTTCATCGGAAGGCACCTCTCCCGGGCGCTCTTCCGCAAGGCTGCAGATGTCCACGGGATTGACATCGACGCCGGGGGGGTAAGGGCGCTTCGGGCCTCGGTCGGGGACCGCAAGGAGGTAGCGTTGTTCAAAAAGGGCGATGTGACCCGGCCCCACGACCTCGACTACCTGCTTGCCGGCGCGGATGTCGTATTCCACCTTGCGGCCGACCCTGATGTTCGCAACTCGACGCAGCACCCGTACGCGCACTTCCAACAGAATGTAATGACCACACTCAGCGTGCTCGAGGGGATGCGAAGGAATGACGTGGAGCAGATCGTCTTCCCGTCAACCTCGACCGTCTACGGCGACGCGGTCAAGGTGCCGACGCCCGAGGACTTCGCGCCGCTCCACCCGATCTCTATCTACGGCGCGAGCAAGCTCGCCTGCGAGGGGCTGTTGTCGAGCTTTTGCGCCTCCTACGGGATGGACGCCGTCGCGCTGCGCTTTGCAAATGTTGTGGGCCCGGGCGCCACGCACGGCGTGATCGTGGACCTCGTCGAGAAGCTGAAGCGCGACCCGAAGCGCCTTGAGGTGCTGGGGGACGGCAAGCAACGGAAGTCCTACATCCACATCGACGACCTCGTCGCAGGGACGCTTACCGCGGCAGCCAAAGCCCCGAAGGGATTCTCCGTGTACAATGTAGGGTCGAACGACACGATGCTCGTGGACGGGATTGCGAAGGCCGTGATTCGGGCGATGGGGCTTCGCGGGGTTAAGATCGTACACAAGCCCGCGCCGGGCGGACGGGGGTGGGCCGGCGA
>JBGPJF010000100.1:0-7354 GCA_041485285.1 Thermoplasmata archaeon
AGGAGATGCACATCACATTTGGGCACATCATCTGCGAGATCGTCGAAACTGATCTCACCGGGTCGCCGTAGCGCGGCGTTCACTTTCTGCGAGCCCTGGGGTCGCCCTTCGATTTCGGACGCCCCCCGCTCGTGGAACGAACCACTCGCGCCGGAACCCCGAGCGCAACCGAGCCAGGGGGGACGTCCTTGGTCACTACGCTCCCGGCGCCCACAATGGCCCCCTCCCCGATCTCAACCCCTGGAAGCAACGACGCGTTGAGCCCGATCCCCGCGCCGCGTCGGATGATTGGGGGCCTCAGGTTAGGCGTTTGTTCTCGTCCCAACGCGTTATCATTGGCAGTCGCGACATGCGCACTAATGAAACAGTCCGGCTCGACGATTGTGCCCCCCGTGATGTGGGCCCCGTCCATGATCTTTGTGCGGGCGCCGATCTTGGCAGCGTAGTTCACCGTAACACCTCGCGCCAAGATGACTCGGTCCCCAATCGTACATTCCTCCCGAACGCTTGCGAGGTCGCCAACGAGCACGTTTTTTCCAAACGTCGATCCTCCATACAGCACGGCCCCTGCCCCAATCACACAGTTGTCCCCGATGCGAAGCGGATCCAGGTTGGCCGTCGGCCTGCGCGCCAGGTTTCCGGCCCCCTGAGGAGGCCGCCCGATCACTGCGTTTTCGTAGATGGTCACCCGCTTTCCGATTCGAGTTCCCGGGTACACGACGGCGCCAGCCTTGACAACGGTGCCGGCGCCAATTTCCGCGCCCGTTCCGATCTTGGCGGTCGGGTCGATTCCAGGATTCCGCGGCAAGCCGGGTTCCTCCTTGGCACCGTTCAAGCCCTGTGCAATGATAATAGCGTTTGCCTGACCAACGCGACCGTTTTCGTTACGCAGTCCGCGTTGGTCGGCGCCGCGCAAATTCCAGCATGTCGCTGATTGTTCGTTCAATCGGAATTTCGTAGTGGATGCGCAGGGCCCGCAGCAACTTCCGGTTGTCGCCCCAAATCACGCGCTCGTCCGTCGGCCGCAGCAACTTGGGCGAGACTACCGCTCGGATCGGGCCTTGCGCCATCTCGATCGCTTGGCGAAGCAGAGCCCGGAGTTTGTACGGCTCGGACCTTGCGAAGTTGTACGCTTCCCCGTAGCGAAGGCGGTCGATTCCCAAATCAAGTGCGCGCACCTGATCCCGGACGTCGGAGATGTCACGGCGTGTGTTGAGGTTTCCCACGGGGAGCGTTCCACCGCCTTTGCGTTCCAAGGCGACAATCGCCCACGTCCAATCCGACAGCACGTCCCCTGTTTTCCCGGGTCCCGACGTGTTGAAGATGCGGGCCCGAATGCTACGGATACCGCTATTCATGAAGTACTGGTACGCGAGCAGGTCTTGGGCCACTTTCGACACCCCGTAGGGGTGCAGGGGGCGGAGTGGGTGTGTTTCGGGCGTGGGTAACTCGGCGGGGCGAACGAGACCGTACTCTGCCGAAGAACATGCCACCAGGACCGCCGGGTCGAGGCGGCAGCGGCGAATCGCCTCGAACAAGTTGGTGGTGCCCAACACGTTTGTTTCCAGCGTGTACCACGGATCAGACCAAGACACCGTTGGTAGCGATTGCGCGGCCAGGTGGAAAATGTAGTCGGGCCGAATGCGCGAGATGATGCGCTGCACGGCTGGATACCGGCGCATGTCGACGCTGATAACCCGCGCATGCGGTTTGACAAGACCGCGGTTGTAGGGCGGGTCGAGGCCGCGCGTCGTCCCCGCGATTTTGGACCCCGGCCTCGAACGAGCCAAGCGCTCGATCAGGTGCCTCCCGATGAACCCAGTAGCGCCCGTTACCAGCACCTTATCGGGCACGCGCGCGAAACTCCCGCGTCGCTATAAGAGGATTCGCGGTAAAGCGCGTCCGCTCGTCCACGCGAATCGCCGGGAGCACTCACGGTTCGGCACCGGGCGTCGTGGGGGCCATTGTTCGTGCAGTGTGTCGCCAGACCTAGCGAGCAGCGTGCGACTTGGCCCACTGGGCGACTTGCTGCGCGACGAAATCAACCGAGGCTGGGGGAAGCTCCGGGTACATGGGCAGCGACAGAATCTCTTTCGCAACGCGTTCCGTTGTGCGGAGAGGGCCGGCCTTGAAATGGACCCGTTGGTAGGAGGGCTGGAGGTGGACCGGAATCGGATAGTGAATCCCGGTTTCAATGCCGCGCCTTTCGAGGTGCTTTTGGAGCGATTCTCGGCCGCGCGCGCGCACAACATAAAGGTGGTAAATGTGGCGGCGGCCTTTTCCTTCGCGTGGAAGCGTGAGGCCGGGCACGCCGTCCAAGCGTCGGCGATACCGGGCGGCGATTCGGCGGCGCGCGTTGTTCCAGGAATCCAAGTGGCGAAGCTTCAGCCGCATGACGGCGGCCTGCAATGCGTCGAGTCTGCTGTTCCACCCGACCAGCGCGTGTCGGTATTTGTCGGTCGTCCGTCCGTATTCACGAAGAAGACGAACCTTGTCCGCAAGGTCCTCGTCATTGGTGGTCACCATGCCGCCGTCGCCCCAGGCGCCCAAATTCTTGGCCGGGTAAAAGCTGAAACACCCGGCCGCCCCCACCGAGCCGCACCTCTGATCCCGAAAGGCCGCCCCATGGGCCTGCGCAGCATCCTCAAGGACGGGAATTCCCCGCTTCTTGCACAATTCCATGATTCCCGCCATGTCGGCACTCTGCCCATACAAGTGGACCGGAATAACCGCCTTCACCTTTGGCCCCAGAGCGTCCTTGAGCTGAATGGGGTCCATCGTGTAGGTATCGGGGTCAATGTCGACGAACACGGGCCGCGCCCCAGCATGAACAATCGCGTCGCTTGACGCGACAAACGTGTGGGACACCGTCACTACTTCGTCCCCGGGCCCGATTCCAAGAGCGAGCAGCGCGAGCCGAAGGGCGTCGGTGCCTGAAGCAACCCCCACGCCGAACTTGCACCCCGAGAAGCGGGCGAATTCAGCTTCGAAGGAGGCAACCTCGGGCCCTCCGATGAAACGGCCCGACTCGGCGACCGCCTCTGCCGCGCCCATCCATTCCTGCGCATGCTCGCGGAACTGCGTCGACAAGTCGACGAACGGCACCTTCCTTTGAGGTTTCTCCATGCTAGTTTTTTCCTCCGAACGCCTCAATCGGTTTCCAATCAACCTTGACGCGGGTGCCTTGCCTCCTCATCGATCGGTCCATCGCCTCGAGCACGGCCACGATTTCGAGCGCCCGATGGAGCTCGCGAGCGGCTAGTGCAGGCCTCGAGCGCGACTGGAGAAACGCTTCCACTAGATTCCGAAGCGGCTCCCTTTGTTCCACGTACGGTACGTGGATGTCGCCACTCCGGATGTGCGCCTTGAATTCGCCAAATTCCGAGCTCGGCACAATCTCGACGCCCCTCTCGTAGACCTTGACACGGTCTTCGATGGCGCCGTCATCGAACGTGACCATCTGGCGGCTTCCGACGGCGGTGATTCGTCTGACTTTGTAAGGGTCAAGCCAACTCGCCTGGATGTTCGCGATGCGACCTCCGGCATAGAGGAGCGTCGCGAACGCAACATCTTCGATCCCCGGCTGCAAGAACGCCTGTCCCACGGCTACGACCTCTCGGGGTCGCCGCAAGCCGAACATCCACAGAGCCGTCAGGTCATGGGGTACAAGGTCCCACAATGCATTCGTGTCCCCGCGGATCGGACCAAGCCCGGTGCGAACACAGGAGATGTACCGCAACTGTCCGAAACTCTTCTTTCGCGCAACGCCGGCGGCCACCTCAAGGGCGTCATTGTGTGCATAGACATGGCCGGGAAACAGGATTCGTCCGCTGTCGCGGGCCCGCCGGGCCAAAGAAACCGAATCCTTGAGGGACAGTGCAAGCGGCTTTTCGACCATCACGTCGACCGAGTGGTCGAGGCACGCGCGGACGACCTTGGTGTGCGTCGACGCAGGCGTGACCACCACGGCCGCGTCGAACCGCTCCTCAGCCAGAGCCCGGTCTGGACTCGAATAAAATCGGACGCCCCCCGCGCCCCTCAAGAGTTTCGTCTTGCCCGGATCGGCATCGACCGCGCACACAAGTTCGACCTGGGGAATTTCCTGCAACAGCCGGAGGTACTTTGAGCCCCAGTAGCCGAGGCCGAAGAGCCCCACGCGGACGTGCTTCGTCGTGCGGTCAAGTCTCCTTTCGGTAAATTCAGACATCGGTTAAGAAGGCATTGGCATTCGGCGGGAATTGTCTTGGTGCCTGGAGAGGTCCTCAAGGATCGCTGCGGCTCTGTGCTCGTACGTGTGTTTCAGCAGCACCTCGCGGCGCCCCGCCGCAGCAATGGAATTCGCTCGCTCGGGGTCGGACAGCAGGGCCGCCACCCGCGACAAGAGCGTCTCTTCGCTGTCATATCCGCGAAAGTGTTCGCCCTCGACAAAGATCCGATCAAGCCCATTCGCGAATGTATCGGTGACAAGACAGCGCCCGATGGCCATCACCTCGAAAACGCGCATGTTCAAGCCACGTTGTTGCCCAATATTGAAACCCAGCTGGCAACGCGAATACGCTTCGGCCATTTCGGGCCCGTAGGCCTTGGTTACGAGGAGGCGAAACTTGGCACGAAGGGCCCTGAGGAGCGCAACGCGCTGCTTGTAGGCCGCCGAGGTAATGTTCCCCACAAAACCGATGTCGAATTCGACAGGGACGTCAACGGGGGCATGGATCTCGGGGTCCGCCGCAAGGGGAAGCCAGGAGGTGGCCAAGCCTGCCGCCTTGTAATCGGAGACGGCCTCAAACTGGGAGACATAGGAATGGTCGTACTGGCGGGCAAGGAATTTCAGTCGCTCGGGCCGGATTGCGGTGTCGATGATCCAAGCGGCGGTGGGGCAGGGAAATTCCCGTTTGATTTTCACCTCGACGAAGCGGGGACTCTCCACCCAGAGGAATAGGTCGGGCGAAAGCCGGGAGCGCTGAAGCCACCTCCTTGCGTCAACCCATGAGAAGAAGGGGACATCGCGCTCGAGATACCGGAAAACCTTGTTGGGGCGGCCCCGCCGAAACCGCTGAAGGGGCAGAACGTGGACATCGTGTCCCAGCGCGCGAAATCCGCGAGCAAGCAGGGCACCCGTTGTGAGGGGCCATTCACCATATGCCATCACGATTGTTGACACAGACTCCCTCCGCTAAGCGCTGCGGCCGAACCTCGGCATCATCGATCGAAGAGTACGCACAAATTCGTCAAGCGCGGCACGCTGACCAGACAAAACGAGGAATCCGACGTAGGCCCCCGTGCCGGCAATGGTCAGCACCAGCAGGCTTACCCAGGAGACCGACAGCCCGACCCGAATCGGAACCAAGGTGATTCCCATCAATAGGGCCGCGATGAGCGGCCCTGCCGCATTTCGCAGCACCTCAAATCGCTCCAAGTCGAGGACCCGGGTAATTGCTCGGAGCACGAACAGGGAATTCACCGCATAGGCCACGAGCATCGAAAGGGCAATGCCCTCGATTGCATGGGCCACCGAAAGGACAGGAAACACAGTAAGCAGGAAGGCGATGACCGGCAAGGGAATCAGGTAAGCATAGCGCCTCAGATTCTGGCTAGCCAGGAGAACGTTTTGGGCCGACCCAACCAGGCTCTTGAGCAACCCGAAGATGGCGAGGATCTGAAGGCAGGCAAGGCTGGGCAGCCACTTGTCGGTCCCTGCTCCCAGAATCAATTGCAAGAGCTCCGGGGAGACGATGATGATGCCTGCGGCCGCTGGCGCGGAAATGAATGAAGTGAGGCGCACACTTGCCAGGTAGGCTCTGCTCATCGCCTTCCGATTCTCTCCGAGCGCAGCAAAGGTGGGGAGCGTGACCGTCCCGACCACCTGGTTAAGGGCGTCGGCGGCAAAGGTGCCCCAAGTGACCGCGAGCGCGTAAAACCCGAGCTGGGTGGTCCCGAAGAGATTGGCCACGAAAAGACGGTCGACCGTGAACAACGCCATCAACGAAAGCCAAGACAATGTTACCAGAGAACCGAGTTCCAACAAACTGCGCCTGGGGATTTCCAGGGTTCCGGGCGAAGTTCGGCCGCGCCAAAGCAGCCATTGCGTGGTGACTTGCGCGCTAAGCCCAGCGAGGAATCCGAGGACGACCGACCAGAACGAGAACCCGGCAAGCGCCAGCCCGATCGTGGTCGCCGCCTGAACCAGGCTAAGCGCCATGTACGCACGGGCGAGCGCGCCGAATTGCCGAGCCGCGGCCAGCGAAGCCGCGGGGGCAAAGCCCGCCGCAGCGATGACAACCGCGAGGCTCATCACCCGAACCGAGGCGGCCGCTTCCGGGGCGCCCAGGGCCGTTGCGATCCAATCCGCGCCGACCAGCACGAAGAGGAAGGCGCCGATACTGAACCCTGTTCGCATCCGGGCGGCGCGTGCGAGGGTGGCTCGCGTCACGCGCCCCCCGAAGCTCACAATCGCGGGGGCTAAGCCAAAGTCGCTGAGAGAAGTTAGAGTGCTCCCGACGAGGAGGCCAAGGGCCGCAATGCCGACTTCCCGGGGTTCGAGAACTCGTGCCACTACGACGAGGCTCAGAACGGAGATCGCCCGCGCGGCGTAAGTGGCAAGCCCGACATTGCGGACGCCGCGAATGGCCTCGGCGCGGAGCGCAGGCCCATCCGGAGCACTGCTCCCCTGCGGCGGCTCCGGAGCAAGGCGCGGAGGTTCCGGGGTCGCTTCGCTCAACGGATTTTTCCCCTGGGGCATGGATGCTGAGAACGCGCGAAGATGGACTCGGACCCCCGACCGTCAGCGGCAGGGGTACAAGCCGAAAAAGCAGGTCGGCGTGACCTGGATGTGATACGTGCTCTCCAAGGAGTTCGAGTACTCAACGTAATAGTTTGCTCGGGTGACCGAAGTGAGCGGGCTCGAAGAGCGAAGGTTGTTGAGGACGACCTCGTGGATGTGATACGCGCTAAGAATGGCGGGGGCGCTAGATTGGAGTGTAACCACCTGCCCCCAGTGGTTTCCAAACCCATAACCGCCACCCGGGACAATCCAATCGCGCGCGGAGTAGAGAGTTTTCGATTCGACGAGCGATGATCCTACTTCGAGGTAGAACTCCAAATCAAGCGGATTCCTCATGTCCTGGAGCTCGTACACGATGGTAATCTTGCCCTTGAGTTCTGGAACGGCCTCGAGCGCCATGGCCTCTGAGGAAATGGTCGCTACGTGCCCTGCGCTTGCAACGCGGCGGGAATCCGTAAGATCGGGAGTCATGAAGGTTTTTGACTCTGTGATCCATCGAAGGTAAAGTCCGGTTTCGATGGACTCGGTGTCCACAAAGAAGGATGTCCCGTCGGGGTTGCGGTGCGCATCCGC
>JBGPJF010000101.1:0-7215 GCA_041485285.1 Thermoplasmata archaeon
AGTGGGATGGGTCGGTCGACGGCCCTCACGCTGTCGCGCGACGGCGCGAAAGTCGCGCTGAACTACGGAACCTACCGGAAGGGCGCGGCCAATGCAAAGCAGACCGCGCGCGCTATCGAGAAGGAATTCGGGTCTGAAGCGATCATCTTGCTCGGCGACACGACGAAGGCCGCGGTTTGCAAATCGCTCGTCTCCAAGGCCCGCGCGGCCTTCGGCTCGCTCGACATCGTGGTCAACAACGCGGGCTCGCCCTGGGAGTTCCTGCCCATCGAGCGCGTGCGGGACGCGGAGTGGGAGAAGTCGATGGCCGCGGAGATCAACGCCGTGTGGTACCTCACGAAGTACGCGCTGCAGGGGATGCGGAAGCGCGCCTACGGTCGGATCGTGCTCCTTGGGATGTTCCGCGCGCAGGCGTGGAGGGGGCCGCCCTTCGACGGCACCTTCGGGAAAGCCGCGCGCGGCTTGCTCACCGAAAAGCTCGCGATTGCGCTCCAAGACGACGGCATCACGGTCAACGACATCGCGCCGGGCTACATCGAGTGGGTCTCGTGGAAGGGGGCGCTCCAGAATGCGAAGCAGGGTCCGCCTCCGCCGAAGGGGTCCGAGCGCCCCGTCCCCCAGCACGCTGCCGAAACGATCGCGTGGCTCTGCCGCGACGAGCAGCGGTGGATCTCGGGCGCCCAATTGCCGGTGTGGGGCGCGCCGCCGCCGAAGGGGCGGAAATTCTAGGCGCGATTAAGTAGGGGCGCCCATCTAGGATCGGTCAAGTTGGTCGCCATGTCGGCCCCCCCAATTGCCGCACCCCCCAACCGCGGGAGGCGCCTATTTCCGCCGATGTGGGTGGCCGCGGCCGTCGTTGCCACCGTTGTCGTGGGGGCGCTCGTACTGTCGAGCCTCTTGCCGCCGCCCGTCGAGGACGTGACCGCCCGTTCGAGCATTATCATCGTACAGAATGAGTCCTTTCACGCCGCCAATGTTTCGATCACCCGCTGCACCTCGGGCATGTGGGGCAGCGCCACCCCTTTCCAGTACTTCGCCCTGGAGGGTGTCACTTTCAAGATGCGCAACGAAGGGTGCTTTTCGCCGGGCGGCGGAGGCGTGAACGGAGAGGCAACAAGGCCCGGGGGCCCAACGTGGACCTTCTCCCTCGGCGACCGGGCGCTCCCCAACGATGGCGAGTACCAGACCTGGATCTCGTCGGACCAGGAGGTCGGGGTACGACGTGGGAACCTAACGACCCTCCTCGTCCGCGCGTGATGCGAGCACCCGCGGCGTGCCAGCAAACCGTTATGACGCAGCCTTGCGCTTGACGCCACCCCCATGAGCGAGCATGCGTTCGAAGTCCTCATCGTCGGCGGTGGGATGGCCGGCCTGTCGGCGGCCGTGTTCCTGCAGCGCGCGGGCCTGAAGACGGTCGTGTTCGACACGTTCGAGTCACGACTCACGGAGGTGTCCCTCGTCAACAACTACCTCGGGTTCCCCGACGGAGTCCCTGGGGCCGAACTGCTCAAGCTCGGGCGCAAGCAGGCGGCCCGCTTTGGCGCCACCGTGAAGGACGACCGTGTCGAGGAGTTGAAGGTGCAAGCGGACGGGTCGTTCCTGGCGCGCGATTCGGCGGGGGAGACCTACCGCGCGGCCCGCGTCCTTATCGCCTCCAACAAGAACGTGAAAGCCGCTACCGACCTCGGGCTGGCGCTCACCGGCTTCAAGGGCAAGTTCATCCACCACGACGGGAAGGGACGGACGCCCGTCAAGAACGCGTACGTGTGCGGCCGCATCACCGAGATCCCGAGCCAGGCCGTCATCGCGGCGGGCGACGGCGCCGCGGTGGCCATCACGATGATCACAGACCTCAAGGGCGAATACTACGTTGACCACGACGAGTGAGGGAGGATCCGGAATGCTCGCAGACAAGCAGGCCGCTTCGCTCCTTGCCCGCGCCCGCGCCGCGCGCACGCGCGCCTACTCGCGCCACAAGCCCAAGCGGATCAAGGTCGGCGCGGCGCTCATGACCTCCACCGGCAAGGTGTTCGAGGGCTGCAACATCTCGAACGACTCCTCGACGCTCGGGATGTGCGCCGAGCGCGTCGCGGTGTACTCGGCGGTCGCGTCGGGGGCGCGCAAGTTCAAGGCCATCGCCGTGGCCGGCAACGGCCGCGAGCCGTGGACGCCCTGCGGGGCGTGCCGCCAGGTGCTCTCACAGTTCGATCCCAGGGGCGCGATGGAAGTAATCATGACTGACGCGACGGGAAGGCGCGTGCTTCGCGCGCACCTGCGCGACCTCTTCCCCCTGCCGTTCCGCGTTGACGATTAGCCGCCCGATGCGCTCGCCAACTCGCCAATGGCCGCATACAAAGCCTGAGCATTGTCGTACATCGGGCTGCGCGAGGCCGACTCGACCACCACAATGCGAGATCCCCACTCCTTCGCCTCTCGCACTTTGGGCCACTCGTCGAGCGTCTGCGGGGAAAGGATGAGGTTTCGCGGGAGCGGGGAACTCCGAAGGTGCTCCCAAAGTTCGCCGCGTTTAGCCGCCTCGAGCAGGCCCTTCGCGCTGCGATAAACCGCTGACGATGACGCGAAAGCCGCCGTGTCGACCCAATGGCGGTCGGCTTCGCTCGCTTCGTCGGCGGCGTACGGGGCGAGGACGTCCGCGTACTTCGCGCGGAACTCGCCTTCGTTGAACGCCGCCACTTTAGCCGCGAAGGGCATGCGCGCCGGGTCGAGAGATGGCTCCACGAGGATGACCCCGGCGATTCCTTCGACGGGGAACCGCGCAAGCTCGACGGCGACCGCCCCCCCAAGCGAGTAGCCGACGAGGAGCACGGGCCCGGCGTGCCGCACCGCGCGCAACGCTTGGAACAGCACGGCCGCGTGGCTCGCCGGCCGGTAATCGAAGTTTACCGGCTTGTCGCTTGCGCCGTGGCCGAGGAGGTCCACGAGGAGGAGGTCGAAGCGCGCGAGGTCGGGGGCCTCTGTGGCCTGGGCAAACGACGACGACGCGCCGCCGAGGCCGTGGATGAAAACGAGCGTGCCCGCACAGGGGCTCCGCGTCGCTGGCCGCCCGACGACCGCCAGGTCGCAGCCGGGTGGGTCGACCCGCACGAATTCCATGCGGCCTGCCACGGCGGGGCCGGATTTAACGCCCACGTGCCGCCGCAATGTATTTCCCGGGCTCTTGGGGTTCCGGCGGGCATCCTATGAGTTCGGATTTGCTCATTATCCAGCACAACGCGGCGGGCACCGCGGGCCTCGTGGAGGAGGTCGCCAAGGAGCGCGACCGCACGGTCCACGTCGTCCGGCCCTTCGAGGGAGACACGATTCCCAAGGACGCCAGCGACACCTGGGCGGTCGTCGTGCTCGGGGGCCCGATGGCCGCGTGGGAGGGCGACAAGCACCCCTTCCTGAACGAGGAGGTCGCGTTCCTCAAGACGTGCATCGCGGCCGACACGCCCACGCTCGCGATCTGCCTCGGCGCCCAGCTCCTTGCTCGCGCGGCCGGCGCGCGCAACTACAAGGGCGGCATGCCGGAGATCGGCTGGTACCAGTTCGACCTCACGGAAGAGGGCAAGCGGGACTCGCTCTTTGACAACCTGTCGGCCCAGCCGCGGTTCTTCTTCTCGCACCACGACACCTTCGACCTGCCTGCCGATGCCACCCTCCTCGGCTCAACCCGCCTCTACCCGAACCAGGCGTTCCGCCTCGGGAGGCATGTGTACGGCGTCGGCTTCCACCCGGAGAAGACGAAGGACATGATCGAGAAATTCCTCGCGAGCCCCGACAGCGGACTCAAAGCGATGGCCGGCGTGATCGACCCCGCCCGCATCAAGCGCGAAACGGACAGCCTCTTCGACAAGCGCAGCGCGGAAGCGCGCAAGCTCATCCTGAACTTCTTCCGGCAGGCGGAGCTCTGAGGGCCCCTGAGGCCCGGCGGCGGCCGAAAGGGTTAACAAACTCCCCATAACTTTGCGCGGCCGTCCGATGGCCAACTCGTACAAGTCGTCGCAGGGCGACGCCGACCCCCGCCTGCGCACCCGCAAGTACTCGCGCAACTTCGACGTCATCTACCAGCAGTTCTTCAACATGGTCCGCCGCCCGCTCAAGGGCTGGTGGCTCGAAGACCGGGAGATGGCACAGGGGATTCTGCGCGCCAAGTACCAGCGCCTTTTCTGGCGGGCCGCCGTGACGTTCTGGGTCCGCAAGCAGGACGACGGCGGCTGCGAGGTCGATGTCGAGAGCGCCGACGCGCCCACCGGCCGCGGCGGCAACCACCGCAGGCGGGTCGTCAAGTTGCTTGCCGAACTCGACGACGCGCTGCTTGGCGACAACCCGTTCAAGGCGAAGTTCCAATAAGCGCGCCCCGCCAGCGACCCGCGACCGGCGAATTCCTTATTACGGGCCCGCCATGCCGCGCGCACAGGGATTTACGATGGCCGCCGTACAATTGCAGCACAAGCGCACGCTGATTGACCTCAAGAAGGAGGGCAACGTCGCGATTGCCGAGTTCAACCACCCGCCCGCGAACACGTACACATACGAATTCATGCAGGACCTTGACTCGATTATCGAGGAGGTCCGCTTCGACGAAGAGGTCGGCGCGATCATCCTCACGAACAAGCAGGGCACGAGCATGTTCTCGGCCGGCGCGCACATCCCCATGTTGCAGAAGGCCGACCCGAAGTGGAAGGCCATGTTCTGCCTGAACGCGCAGGAGACGCTCGACAAGATGGCCCGCACTCCGAAGATCTTCATCGCGGCCATCCGCGGCCACTGCGTCGGCGGCGGGCTCGAGATCGCCCTTGCGACCGACTTGCGCTTCATGCACCGTGTGAAGGGGCCGAAGACCCCGAAAATCGGACTCCCCGAGATTACCCTCGGCGTCCTGCCGGGCACCGGCGGCACGCAGCGCCTCGCGCGCCTCATCGGCAATTCGAAGGCCCTCGACCTCATGATTACCGGGCGGCTCCTGGAGGCCGACGAGGCCGAGAAATACGGGATCCTCAACTACGTCTGGGACGAAGACGTCTTCTGGGCCAAAACTTGGGAGTACGCCGAAAAAATCGCCAAGGGCCCGCGCAAGGCGTCCGGCTTCATCAAGCGCGCCGTGATGGAAGGCTCGCAGATGTCGCTCAACAACGGGCTTGCCCTCGAACGCGAGCTGCAGAACCAACTCTTCGCGATGGAAGACGCGAAGGAAGGGTTCACCGCGTACGTCGAGAAGCGGCAGCCGGTTTGGAAGAACAAGTAGGCGGCCCTCACCGGCCGGGCGCCCTCGTGCGCCCGGCCGCTTCCCTTTTCAACGTCCGCGCGCTTCAAGGCGGCCGATGGCATCCGAATTGGAGCGGTCGCTCGACGGAGGCGTCCTTACGCTGACGCTCGCCCGCCCCGATGCGCGCAACGCGCTCTCGCTTTCGCTCATCAAGGAGCTGACCGAGTCCCTGCACGAGGCCGAGACCCAGAAGGCCGCCCGCTGCCTCGTAATCACGGGGAAGGGCTCGGCGTTTTGCGCCGGCGGCGACATCAAAGAGATGAGAGAGCGCGCAGGCAAGGCGGTCGCCACCAAGGAGCGCCTCCAGGGCGGCCTCAACAAGATCGCGCATTCGATCTTCAACATGGAGAAGCCCGTCGTGGCGAAGGTCAACGGCGACGCGGCCGGCGCGGGGCTAAACCTCGCGCTCGCCTGCGACATGGTCTACGCGGCCGACACCGCGCGCTTCCACGCCTCGTTCATCAAGGTCGCGCTGATCCCCGATGTCGGCGGCTCATGGACGCTTCCGCGCCGCGTGGGGCTGCACCGCGCGAAGGAGATGCTGTTCCTCGGCGAAAGCGTCAACGCCAACGACGCCGAGAAGATGGGCCTCATCAACCGGGCGGTGAAGGCGGCCGAACTCGACACTTTCGTGAACGGCATCGCCCACACGCTGGCGGCCCAGCCGACCAAGACCATCGGGCTTGCCAAGCGCGCGATGCACCGCGGCCTTGCGTCCACCTTCGAGGAGGCCCTCGAGCACGAGGCATACGCGCAGGGCTACTGCTTCTCCACCGCCGACCACGTGGAAGGCACCGAAGCATTCTTCGAGAAGCGGCCGCCCAATTTTAAGGGAGAGTGAGCAGGTGGCGGCCGGCGGGTTCAAGTACGACAATTTCCAGGCGCTGATGGCCGCGGCCAAAGGGGTGCTGCCGTATGCCGTCCTGTTTTACGCGATCGACATCTTCGTGTGGGGCGGGTCGGACGCGGCGATGATCCGCAACATTGAGATCTCGAGCCTGTTCATTGGCGGCTTCTTTGTCATCAACTTCATGCGCGTCCGCCAACGCCAGAAGGCCATTGCGATGATGCCCCAACAGCAGGTGATCGTCGTGCAGCAGCCGGTGTACATGCAGCCGCCGCCGGGCTACGGCTATGCCCCCGGTTCCCCGCCGCAAGGAGCGCTCCCCCCCGGGTATCCGCCCCAGGGCCAGCCCTATTACCCGCAGCAGTACCAGCAACCTTACCCGCAGCAGCCCCCGCAATTGCCCGCGCAGGCGCCGGTCACTGCCCCGGGGCCCCCGCCCCAGCCGGCCCCGCAGCCAGCGCCCGCTGACCAAGATTCGTGGCTCCCGCCGCAGCCGCCGCGCAAGCCCCCTCCAAGCGAGAAGGGGGCGTGAGCCGGTGGCCGAGAGTGCGCGGGTCAAGGTTCACAATTTCCGGGCGTTCTCGATGGCCGTTTCCATTGTTGCGCCAATGATGGTCATGATGATCTTCCTGAGGTTGGCCCAGACATTCGGTGACGAGCCAGACACGCTGCTGTCCAGGCTGACGACCGCCTCGGTGTTCAGCCTGGCTATGCTGGCCCTCCTTTTCTGGGTGGCGCGGGCGCGCCTGCTTGCCATCGCGAAGGCCGCGACCTCGCCGATCCCGGCGCCGACCCATCCCCCGGGGGAAGGCCCCGCGTGAAGGGCGGCCGCGCCGCGGGGGCATTGCAGCCGTACGTGGACGTGCACATCCACGTGCAGGATTGGGCCGAACTCTTGCCCGCCGTCCGCCAACGGATGGTGCACGGCCGCAACGATGTCAAGGAAGTCCTGCGCTACCAAAAGGACCCCAACGCGTTCGCCGAATTCCTCGACGCCCACGGCGTCAAGCGCGCGGGGCTCGTCAACTACGTCGCCCCCGACCTCATGGGCTTCACCTGGCACGCCAACGAGTTCGCGGCCCGCTACCGCGATGCGCAC
>JBGPJF010000102.1:0-7163 GCA_041485285.1 Thermoplasmata archaeon
GGCCTCGACGATATTCCCGGTGCCCGCCTCGCCCTTCGTGCGGATCATCGCCGCACCTTCGTCGATGCGCCGCAGCGCCTCGCCGAGGTCGCGCGCGCCGCACACGAAGGGCACCGTAAACGGCCGCTTGTCAACATGGTACTGCGGGTCGGCGGGGGTTAACACCTCGGACTCGTCGATCATGTCGACGCCGAGCTCTTGGAGGATCTGCGCCTCGACAAAGTGGCCGATGCGGCACTTCGCCATGACCGGGATCGTGACCGCGTCGATGATTTCGGCGATCTTCGTCGGGTCGGCCATCCGCGCCACTCCGCCCTGCGCGCGGATGTCGGCCGGCACGCGCTCGAGCGCCATCACGGCGACCGCGCCCGCCTCTTCCGCCACCTTCGCTTGCTTGGCGTCGGTCACATCCATGATGACGCCGCCCTTCTGCATCGCCGCAAAGCCGCGCTTCACTAGCTCGCTCCCGTGGCGCAGCCGGCTAAGGTCGAATCGCTCGGTCACCCTTGTGCCCCCGGCGGCATCGCCCTTGGCACGCCCACCTTCGCGGATGCCGGTCACACTAATGAAGCTAGGGGCCCCTTCAAGGTCCTCCCTGCTGAAGGGCCCGTCGTGTCGCCCGCCGTCCCTCGGCGGCGCTCACAGCGGATAAAACCGAGTGACGCCCCCCGTGGGGAACCATGCGGGGGCCACGCCATTTGAGGAAATCAGCCAAACGGTTTCCCTGGCCGTGACGGGGTCCTCAACCAAGATCACCGCTGGCGACCAAGGCTGGTTGTAAGGTTCGATTGCGCAGCCATTTGGCCCTGGCGGCGCCCATACGACGAAGGTGTCGATCGGTTGGACCGTCCAAACGCCATTCACGGAGGAAATCATGATGAGCGTTTCGCCCCAGGTTTGGATCGCTCCACAGACCCACGCAGAATCGTCATAAACCGTAATCCAGAGTCGGGCCGTGTTTCCATCCAAGGTCCCCGTGTACGACGACTCGACCTTGGCCATTGCGGCGTTGCCGCCGAATCCAGCCCCCCACTGTATGGGCGCCCCATTTACGGCCATCCCCCAGAATCCCTGCGGGAACGCGTCCATGCGTTGAATTTCAAGGAAAGGCTTGGGAACCGGATTCTCTGAGATTACCCAAACGTCCCCCCCTCCATAAACTGGCAGGTTGGCGCCCCTCAAGTTCCCTGCGAGACCCGTGTTGGCGCCCTTCATTACGGACAAGACACTACAGACGATCATCTTGACAGGATAGCAGGCCACAATTGGGCCCCAAACCGGATCGTATTGAAGAGTCACTTTTTCAACAGTGAGGGGGTGGGCAACATTGTCCCCGTAACTAATGATACAAACGCCCATCTCGCCCGGAACTGGGGCCTGCGGGCCGCTCGGGTGGGGCCCGTCCATGAATGGAATCGGGGGAACCGGACCGGCCGGATCCAATGTATAGCAAACGGACCCAAACACCGGTGGGTAAGGAGGAACGTTAATTGGGACGGCCCCCGGAATTGATTTTGCATAGTAGTCGGTCTGCGTCCAGAAATCAACGACCAAAAACCATGGCTTCGAATTCTGACTGTCCACCATCGTGAAGCCCGTAAAATGACCAACCGCGTTGGGGCCGATTTTTGCAAATTCGGCGAGGTCAGGCCGCCCGCGAATGAAACCCGGCCATTCCGGCGCGGGGTAAATCGGTTCCCACTCACAATTCTGGGGCCCGGGGCATGCGGGGGGCAGATTTGCGGCCAGGGGGTAAACAATTCGGTTTTGCCACCGCGCCGCGCCCGCCGCCGCTCCAAAGTCGATGCTGATCATCCGGCTCTCATGAGTGCCCGGCGCTAGGCTGATGAAAGCCACATCGTCGTAATAGGGAAGGGGGTTGAGCGGGTCAATCAGGGCAGAGAAACCTTGGCCCTTGTTCGGCTCCCACCAGAGAGAATTTGTGCCAGCCTTCAGGGGCAGGGACCCCACCAGGACGTCCTGAACCAAACTGAATTGCCAATTGCAATTCGCTCCGCCGACGCATTGAAGGTCAATGAAAAGGATGTGGAGCCCCTGCGGGGCCGCGAATGAAACGACCTTTGCGATGATCATCTGGCCGTCCGGCCCGCCGGAACCGGAAAGCAATGGAGCCGAGACGACCGCGTCGCACGTGCGGCCAGTGAGCGTGTTGATGGAAGTGGCCCGCACAACCCCCCCCGCCTGCGCGCCGCTCGTGAGCCGGGCAAGGAGGTGCGTCGGCAGAATCCCGGCGCCGTGCGCGTCAAGACACGCCCACGGGGCCTGCGCCGCTTGGCCGAGCGTGTCACGCCCGGCTTCGAGAACAATATCGTTGGAGAATTGGACCGGCGGAATGTCAAGGTCCGGCTTGTAAGGTCCGACAATAATTGCCGGTGGGATTGCCTGCGGGTTTACGGCCGTTGACAAACTCGACTGCCACGCGCGCTCGTTGGCAGCTCCGTTTGCCAGCCATTTCGAGGGCGCTGGGTTTATCCATGCATCGGAGGGGGTCGAAGCGAACACGATGCAAAGGCCAATGACGGTCGTTATGAACCAACCAGATTTCGCTTTCATCCGAACCACGCCCCCAGTTGGAATCGCATTGTTATATGGTTATCGCGGAAAATCCCCCGGGAGCCTTGACATGCTGACGGTTTGGCTAAAGGGCCTCGTGTCATGCGAACCCCGAGATTCAGGCGGCCCGGGCTCGCCCCGAAACGACGGCCCGAGCGCCTCAGCTGGGGTTAGGAACCCTTCATTTCGCATCCCTTTAAGTGAAACCAAGGCGGTTCCTCGGCCTGTGCCCGCTGCCCTCGCCTCGACTCTCATCCAAAGTGGAGACGTATCCAACCTCCCCCGACGTCCTCTGGACGTTGGTTGGGATGCCGCGTTGGTTCATGTCAGATCCCTTACGCCCGACGAGTTGGAGGCTGCATTTTGGGCGCTCCCCTGTGCCGGGCGCACCTCCTGCGCTTAGGGACGCGCGGTCCTCCACCGTTCCCCGTTTGGCCCGCTACCCGAACTCAGTTTCGCCCTCACCCGCCAGGCCTTATATATCACGCTCTCGCATCGCGAAGCCTTGGTGGTTTTCTGCGGGGTGCCGTCCGTAACCTTCGAGCCTTGCTGACCCGACGCGGCGGCATCGCAGCTGTCGTGGTGGTCGCCTGTTTGGTCGGGCCCCTTGCAGGCCTTTCTCAAGGCCAACGGGTCGTTGATACGACGCTCCTCGGAGGAATCCCGGTTCGATCGTTCGAACAGACCGTCAACCTCGGCGAGCTCTCGCACAACACGACCACCCTCGTTGCACTCAACATAAGCGCACGGATCGTTGCGGCGCACGTCGACATCTCCGGTTCTGCGACGGCTGCGATGATGAACCTCTCGGGGCGCGGAACGGCTGCGAGGAACGGAGAAGGCTACGGCCAGGGGCAGCACGGGGGCGGAGATTACAATGGCGATGGATACGGCGACTTCGCGATCGGCGCCGATGGCACTGCTCCGGCCATTCAAGGTCGCGTGGACGTGTTTTACGGCTCGCCTGCGGGGCTTGGGCGAAACGCTAATTGGACGTATGCGGCGGGAATCGCAGGGGGCGGATTCGGTTATTCGATCGGGCACGGCCGCTACAACAGCGACGCATTCGATGACCTCGTCATCGGCGAAGCACATGAAGCGGTCGCCGGCATCGAGACGGTTTATGTTTTCTTCGGATCGGCGGCCGGCCTTGCGGTGACACCGGGCCTCACCCTCGTGTTCAATAGCACCACCAGGTTTCACTGGGGCGAACAGGTTCTGGGGGACCTCGACCTCAACAACGACACGTACGATGACCTCGTTGTGAGCGAGCCGCAATATGGCGCGACTTCCGGTCGCGTCGTAGTGCTGTGGGGCAGCGCGGGCGGGCTCAACGTCACGAACTTTACCTCATATGTGCCGCCGCAGAACAACCGCTATGGGATCATCCTCGCCGGCCTTGGGGACACGGATGGCGACGGGGTTGACGAATTCGCCGTCGGCGCCCCCAACAACAACAGCAACGCGGGCCAGGTTGATGTGTTCGAAGGCATTCAGGGCGTTCAGAATATGACGCGCGTGTGGACGCACATCGGTTCCGCGGGAGAGTACTTCGGGTACTCGGTTGCCGGAGGTGCCGACCTTACGGGAGATGGGTTTGGAGATCTGGCAATCGCGGCTGCCGGAAACGCGTCGCTCGTCGGAGCCGCCTATGTCTTTAACGGGACCGGAAACGCGGGGTATCAAGCGACCGCGGGCCTGGTCTTGCTACCCGCGACGACGCAAATGGAGCAATTCGGGGCGGGAATGGACATCCCCGGGGACATTGACGGCGATGGGACCCCCGACCTCGTGATCGGCGCCAACCGCATCAACAACTACGATGGCCGAATCTACGTCTATACCAAGCGAAACTTCTCCGCAGGCGCGGCGCGAATCCTAGACGTAAATTCCACCGGAGGGGCGGAAAGTTTCGGGTGGATCGTGAAAGGCGCCGGGGACGTCAACGGCGACGGCCTCTTTGAATATGGCGTCTTCCTTGCGCAAGGGTTCAACGGCTCGTTCAGGGTCGGGTCGACGCGTGTGTACTATGGAACGTCGCACCCGCTTCCTGAGAATGTAACCATCTACGTAAACAACACCGTCGCTTGGGCCCGAGCGGGAGCCATGCAGGGCAATTTCACGACCAGCGATTTCTCGGTCTTGCTCCAGGCGTATGTAACGGCGCACCAAGCCGAGGCGAATGCGCTGGGCATCCTTCTTGTTCCCCTCTCCTTCAACACCTCCTATGGTGGCCTCATCAACGTCAGCAACATCTACATCGGCTACTCCGTCGTGCGCCCGCCACCCAATGTTGCCGCGGTTGCGCCCGCCGATGGCACCGCCATTACAATCTCCTGGAGCCTTCAGGCGACCGATGGGAACCTCTACTCGGTGTGGTCAAACAAAACGGGCGCCTGGGCAATTGTCGGAAACGTTTCCTTCCCCCGGACTCTTTTCAACGACACAAACGTTTCAAATGGCGTTACTTATTGGTATTACGTCACCGAGTGGGACACCTCCGTCCCGCTGCAAAGTAATTCGTCAGCTATCGCTTCGGCAACAGTTCGCGACCTGCTCGCGCCCAACCGGCCGCTCAACTTCAGCATCGCCAAGAACTCGACGGCCCACCGCATCACCTTGCAGTGGTCGCCGAACACGGATGACACCGTCCACTACGAAGTGTGGCGCCGCGACGGGGACACCGCCCCCTTCCTGTTGGTCACCAACGTGACCTCGCCTACGGGGACCTATGCCGACCTCAACCTCGCCGAGGAGGTCAATTACACCTACCAAGTCCGCGCCGTGGACGACGTCGGACTGTTCTCGCCGTACACGCCGCAGCTTACCGAGCGCATCCCGGACCTCACCCCGCCGATCACCCCCGCCCTGTTCACGGCGGTCACCCACCCGTCGGGCGTTGCGGCCATCCTGTCATGGACGCCCAACGGCGGCGACACCGTTGCCTACATCGTCATGCGGTCGCCTTCCGGCGCGAACGGCTCCTTTGTGGAGGTCGCACGCGCCACGGGCTCGCCGTTCAACGCGACCGGGCTCACGCGCAACCAGACCTACTACTTCAACATCATCGCCCTCGACAAGGCCGACCTGCGTTCCGCGCCCACCGCCACGATTGCGGTGCACACGGTCGACACGCTCGCGCCCGACGCGCCGGTGGCCACCGGCGCCTTCGCGATGCCCGTGGGCAACACGGTCCAAATCAACTGGACAGCCGCCGGCGATGACCTCGCGGCCTTCCGCGTTTACTCCGACGCATCGGGCACCTGGGTGCTTGCTGCCGAAGTCGGCGCCGCCGCGCGCCTTGCCGCCGTAGCCAACCTCACCGACGGCGTGTCCGTTTCGTTCCGCGTGACGGCCGTCGACCGCGGCAATCTCGAGGGCGCCTTCTCGAACGCCATCAGCGCCACGCCGCGGGACAGCCAGCGGCCTGGCCCGCCCAACACCTTGCTGGTCACGGCCCCCTCCGAAGGCACCTCCCTCCTGATTGTGTGGACGGCCCCGTCGGACAGCGACATTGCCGGCTACCGCGTGTTCATCCTCGACCCCACCATCAGCGCCGACTTCCGGCCCCTTGCAAATGTTACCGCGACCACGTACAAGGCCACGGGCCTTGCAAACGGCATCTCCTACCGCTTCGAGGTGACCGCCTTCGATGAGGTGCCCAACGAGGGGCCGCCCTCCTCGTTTGCAACGGGCACGCCCTCGGACTCGATCGCGCCGTCGGCACCGCGCATCACCACGGCCTCCGTATCCACCACCACCGTGAACCTCCGGATCAACGGCACGTCAGAGCCGAACATGAACATCGAGATCTGGGTGCGCGGCACCATGCAGTCCACCGAAGTCGCCGACGCGACCGGCAACTGGACCGGCCAAGCGCGGCTCGTCACCGGCGACAACGAAGTCTTTGCGATCGCCGTCGACCCCTCCACCATCGTGGCTCCCGCCGCCAAGCGCTCCGAAAACTCCCAGGTCGTCCACTTCACGCTCGACACGCAGAAGCCCACGGTGCTCACGGTGACGCCCGCCGCCGACGCGACCAACGTCAACACCGGGGCTGCGGTCATCGTCACCTTCAGCGAAGAACTGCGCGTGGGCTCCGCGAGCATCCGGCTCCTCGACTCCGCCGGCAACGAGGTCCAAGGCACCTTCCAATACGACGCGTTCAACCACACCGCGCGGTTCACCCCGGCGTCAAACTTGACCGCCGGAGCCACCTACCGGGCGACCGTAGCCGCGACCGACACGGCGGGCAACGCGATGCTCCCCACCACGGTCACGTTCACGACGGCCGCCGAAGGCGGCGGATCCACCGGGAAAACGCCCGGGTTCGAGTCGGTTTCGGCCGGCCTGGCCCTCGGCTTGGTGGCCTGCGTGCTCTTGGCCAGCCGCAGGCGCATCCAGCATCGTTGAGGACTCGGCGTCCCTATCTGATAAGATATAAATGTCCGCCCCGGGCTGGCGCGCTGGAGGGTAAAGGCAGTGGCCCACGAATCGACCCGCCCCAGCCTGGCCCATGCAAGCTTTCCCACGGCCATGGTCGTTTTCTCCGGTTTCCTGTTCCTTGTCGCGATCGTCCTCCTGCTCCC
>JBGPJF010000103.1:0-7140 GCA_041485285.1 Thermoplasmata archaeon
GCGTTCCAGCATAGGCGGACTATGGAGTATTCGTCTCAGTTTCCCGAGGTTATCCTCCACCCAAGGGCAGATTGTTCGCGTGTTACTGAGCAATCCGCCGAGACCTTTCGTCTCTCGACTCGCATGCCTTAAGCGTATTCCAATAGCGGTGCCCTCTGGCAGGATCAACCAGAGTTGATCTCCAGAGACTTTCATTCATACTCGTGTTTGGAGTCGAACCCCCTTGCGGAGGTCCGATTTTGGTCGCTGTCTCTTAACCGTAAGAATTGACAGCGGTAAATGCACACTTGACAGTATTACTTTCAAGAAGCGATTGAGTATCGCTTGATGTCGAGCGTCGGAACCGAGAGGTCCACAGCGCGCGTGCGCCGCGTTTTCTCGGGTCTCCATGTTTGTCGGGCTCGCCGGAGTGCGCCTCGTCACAGCAGGCCTTGCGGCCCTCTTGGAGGCACCCGCCGTTGGAGGCGAGCCCGTCGCTTGCCGTGAGGGCGCCGTCTTCCGACAGCAGGCGTGAGGTGCGGGTGCACCCTGGCCGAACCCTTGGCGAAGCTGGATGCGCGCGAAGCGGGAAGTAGCATTTAAGGGTTCGGTTGGGGCCCGCGCGAGCCAGCTAGGGCAGGGGCGCCGTCAGGGGCGGCGCTTCAGGGTGGGGCCCTTGGAGCTGGCTCCGAGGATCCCGCCGCCGAGGCGGCGCACGGCGAAGGCAAAGGCGGCGGCAAGCAGGATGGCAAGCAGGGGGAAAGCGACGTCCCCGCTGCCCATCTCGCGGGCCGAGTTCCCGGCGCCCCCTGCGCCGATGGCCCCCGTGACGTGCACGGCGGGCGAGTTGGCCTTGAGCGTGGGGTCCTGCCCGTCGACGGCCGTGAACGTGAAGGTGAACTCGCCGGCCGCGGGGACGACGAAGGTCGCGCGCTTGAGGCCGCTATCGATCACGACGCGCGGGTCGCTCGCGGTGAAGGTGAGCCCCGCCGCGTCTTCCTCGTCGCCGAAGAGGGCCGAAAGGTCCCACGTGAGCTCGGTGCCAGGGGCTACCGTGAACCCGTTCGGGGACCCCACGGCGTACGGCGCGTCGTTGCGCTGCGCCACGAAGACCTTGACGCTGCCCTGCACCGTTTGGCCGCCCGCCTGCACGGTGAGGAGGACCTCGTCGGCGGCGAGCCCGCCGGGGTAGGTGAAGGTCAGCCACGTGCCGTTGGTCACTTTCACGTGCGGGGACTCCGAGATGATCTCGATGTCGCCGCGCGCGTTGAGGATGTAGGGCGCGAGGTTGACGGAGAAGGCCTCGTCCTCGGTGATGCGCACATCAGGCACGGGGGCGAGCGTGAGGCGCGTGCCGAGCGGCTTCACGGTGACGACGATCGACTGGAAGGACTGGTTGTTGCCCACGCGCGCGGTGATGCGGACGGTCTCGCGCGTGACGTTTGCGCCTGCCGGGTAGAGGAAGCGCAGCTGCAGCCCGGCCTCCACCGTCACATACTGCGAGTTCTCGGTGATCGTGACGGCGTCCGTGTTGTCGCCGGGCACATTGTACAGGTACGGGCCAATCGAGATCGTGTAGGCCGTCCCTTCGTAGAGCGCGATGTTCGGGACGCCCGCGAGCGTGAACTCCTTCCCGAGCGACGCGACACTCACCGAGATCACCGTCTGGAACGACTGCGTTTTGAACCGCGCGAGGATCGACACCTGCTCCTGCTGGATTCCGCCGGCCACGGGGTAGAGGAACTCGATGCGCTGGCCGTCCACCGTCGCATGCGCGGATGACGCGAAGAATTCGACGTCGGTGGCGGGGTCGGCGTTGTGGATGTACGAGGCAAGGAAGAGGACATAGGGCTGCCCCTCCACCACATTGATCGCGGGGAGCGCATCGAGGAAGAACGAGCCGCCGATCGAACGGACGCGGACGATGAGGGAGTCGGCCGAGGTGTTCCCCGCCTCCAAGACCGTGACGGTGACGGTCTGGCTCGACACGCCCCAGGACTTCGGGTAAAGAAGGACGAGCGTGGTGCCCTCGATGTGCGCGTAGGACGAGTCGACGCTGATTGCGACCGACGCGAGCACGTGGTAGTTGTGGATGTATGGCGCCAGGTCGAGGGTCATCTGCTCGTCGGCCGCCACATCAAGGTCCGGCAGGTCGGCGATGAGGATGGCCTGCCCGAGGCGCACGATCGTAACGGTGATCGACCAGGTGGAGGTCTCCTTCCCCTCCTTGGCCGTGATTTTGACCACCTCGGTGTCGGAGGCGAAGGCGACGGGGTAAGAGAGCGTCAGCTTGGTGCCGGCGGCCGTCGCGTGGAACGACGAGGTCGTGATCGTGACATTCGCCCAGTCCTCGACGTTGTACAGGTAGGGCGCAAGCTCGAGCGTTTTGGAGTCCCCTTCTACGACCTGCTGGTCGGGGACGCCGACGAGCGCCAGGTCGGGGCCCGACGGGATGACGGTGACCACGAACACGCCCGCCGCCGACGCGCCGTGGGGGTCGAACACGCTCACCTTCACGCGCTCCGCGCCGACGCCGCTGTTCTTCGGGAACAGGATTGTGAGTACCGCGCCCGCCTGCGTCGTGTGCGGCGAGGTCGCGGTGAGCACGAGCGTCGAGGGCGCGTCATCAATGTCGCCGAAGTAGGGCGTGAGGTCGATGACGAGCGGGATCTCCTCCTGCGCCGTCTGGGCGGGGATCGGCAGGAGGAATGGCGCGTCGTTGATGTTGATCACCGTCACCACGAAGTTGACCTGCGCCGTCACGACGCCGTCGGAAAGGAAGAGCGAGATCGGGTGGGCACCCACATCGCCGTTGCCTGGCGTCCACGAAATCCGCCCACTGCTCGCCTCGAAGGAAGCGCCTGTGGGCAGGCCCGTGATGGTCCAGGTGAGCGCGTCTCCGTCGACATCGACGCCGGAGGGCACGATCTGCCACCCCTCATCTTCGCTAATGTTGTAGGAAGACAGGATGCCCGAAAGGACGGGTGGGTCGTTCACGGGGTCGACCACGATCGTCAGCGTAACCGTCGCGGTGAGGCCATAATCGTCGCCGTGCAACACCGTGACATTCACGACCCCAAACCAATTGTCGCTAAGCGGCGGATTCACGGCGTCGGCCCCGAGGAACATCCCGCCGGGCGCGACATACACCTCGACCCGCTCCGGATTGGAATTCGAAATCACCGTGAAGTTGAGGCGGGGGAAAGAGGCCCCGTCGTCGGCAAAGACGGTCGAGAGGTCGAGGAGGTCGTCGACCTTCGTGTCCTCGTTAAGGTGGAGGGCTCCCGGCTGCGTCACGGCGGGCGGCATGTGCGCATTGATTTGGAGCCCGGACAGGATCACGACCCCCGCCGAAGTCGCCGAAACCGGCACCGAGACCGCCACGTTCCCCGAGCTGTCGCCCGCCGACCCCATGCGCACGCGGTTCAGCGTTTGGGCAAAATCCGTGGAGGTCGCCGTGTAATTGTAGGAGACCGTGAGCCCGGACAGCGTTACAATGCCTGCCGCCGCCGTGGTGACTCTGATGGAGATCGGCACCATCCGGTTCCCCCACGCATCGGCCGCGGCACTCCCGGCGGAGAGGGCCGTTGCAAACCCGGAGGCAAGCCCCGAAGCCGTTTGAGCGCCCTTCAGCGCCCCCGACATGGTCCACTCTGCGCTCCCATCGCCCCCGACATCGATCGCAACGTCCCGCGGGTCGCTGCGCTGGCCCAAGTACACCCAATATTTCCCGTCGTAGTCCCCCACGACCATGTCCATGTCGCCGTCCTTGTCCAGGTCGGCGACGAATGGAGCTACGTTGGTCTGCGTGTAACTTCCGCCGACGTGCATCGAGTCGGTGAGGTTGCTGGCCACGAAAGAAGCGTTCGACGAGGAGCCGCGGTTCTCGAAGTACTTGATCGCCTCCGTGCCTTCGACGAAGCCGGACCAGCTGTACGTCCCGTTGCCGATGAACAGGTCGAGGTCGCCGTCCCCGTCGTAGTCGGCGAAGCTCGGGGCCGCGGAGTGCGCGACGCTGATCCCCGAGAAAATGTTCGCCGCGGTCCACGACGGGCTCGTCGCGTTCCCCGTGTTGCGGAAGTAGGTGAGCGTCCCGCTCTCCGTGCCGATCGTCAGGTCTTGGTCGCCGTCCCCGTCAAGGTCGGCGAAGGCCGCGTGCGAGAATGCGTCGACGGTGACGCCCGAAAACACGGAGTTGTTGGGCGACCACGATGGTGAGGTCGAGGTGCCGTTGTTCCAGTAGAACCGCACGAGGGGGTTGTAGTAACCGCCGACGGTGAGCAGGTCGAGGAGGCCGTCGCCGTTCAGGTCGGCGAGCGCCGGCGAAAACCCGTAGCCCTGCTGGACGCGGCGCATGACGCCGGGCTCCTCGTGGAACGACCACGCCGTCGAGCTCCCGTTATTGCGGTAAAACCGCGGGCCGCCGCCGTAGGGCTCGTTGAACGAGCTGAAGTCGCCGCCCGCTGCGAAGAGGTCGAGGTCGCCGTCGCCATCGATGTCGACGAGGCAGGGGCTGCCGCGCTGCTGGGTGTCGATTTGGACATTGTTTGCACCCGATTGCGTGTTCAGGGTGTCGGGCCCCGAGAAGCCGAGGTCGTAGGGGTGGCCCGTAACGGTAACGGAGGCCGACACGACGCTGGCGCCCGATGGGAGGAGCACGGTGGCCGCCGAAGAGGACCCGGACCCCGTGAATTGCGCGGAGATGTCCGACGAGCCCTGGCTGAACACGCTCTGCTGGCCCATGGCCCCGTAGCCCGTGCCCGAGAACCCGTAGATCTGCGTGCCGTTCGCGGGGTTCACGAGGTACACGGCGGGGCTGACGGGGTAGTGCCCACCGTTGTCGCCCGCGCCGCGCACGGTGAGGGTGGCGGAGAGCGGGTACGAGTTCTTGGCGACCTGCACCGAGACCGAGGAGTCCGTGCCGCCGCCGTCCTGAATCGTGACGACTTTTGTCGTCGAGCCGTCGGAGAACGTGGTGACCATCGCGGCGGTCGCCGGCTGGACGGCCGGGAGGAACGCGAGAACGGCGACGAGGACGACCGCGCCAGCCCACCGCCCTGCCCGTTCCTTACGTACGGTTCCCGTGCGGCGTCCCCCTGCTCCCGCCTCCAGGCGGATCGACCGGATTTAGCCCTTTTCCTATGGCCCATGCCCGGGGGGCGGGCGTTACGCTCACGCGCCTCCGCTAAGGCGGGGGGACGCCCTGCGCGCCGCTCCCTTCCACCCACTGCGACACCACCGAGGGGTCCGAATAAACGCGCCGCAGGCTCTCATCAAACAGGGGCGTAATCCCGAACCCCGCGAACTCGTCCCGCACCTTCGCATCAAAGGTGTGATGGAACTCTGCAAGCAGCCCCGTGACCGACCGGATCGCCCCCGACGCGGCGTAGAATTCCACGCGGGCATTTCCGCTGTCGACGACGCCCCGGATCACGATGGGGTCGCGCCCCTTTTGCGTCCGACCGTAGAACCACGCCTCCGCGACATACGGCTGCTTTCCTTCGAACGAGCGTACGAGGACCACGTCGTGAGCCCGGACCGTTGACTTCACGGCTTCGAAGAGGCTGTGCAAGTCCTCCTGCGCCATTCCGGCCTTGAACGAGTAGCCCTTCACATCGTACAGCTTCAGCTCCTCCTGCACCAGCCTCTTCAGCATCGCAGTGTTGGCTTGCTCCTGGGTGAAGAACAGCGGACAAACGACCTCGGCCTTTCGGCTTTTCATTTGGACCGTGTGGACATGGCCGTCCGGGTCCTTGAACCGGCACGCTCCGTCGATGGCCGATAAAGTGCAGATCTGTGGGTCGAAGTAGTAGGCGACCGTCTTCTTTTCGCCCGTGTTGATGACCGCGAGGTTCACTTTTGCGCCCTCGGTGCGGTAACTGGACGGCTCAATCTTGTGGAGACGCAGCGCGTCGTGGTCGTAGTCGAGGTCGATGCTGGCTCCGGTGATCACGGAGGTCGTGCTGTTGACGACCGAGACTTTCAGGCGCACGAAGCCCTGGAAGAACTCGACGCCCGACCGCACCTGGACTTCACGAGCGGTTGTCGCGAGTAGGATGTCCTCGTGCGTCAGGTCCAGGGTGGGCACCCAGATGGGTGCAAGAAGGGATTCGATGCCCCTGAGCGCCGTTTTGTTGCCGTCCCACTGCTCAATGATGCCTGCATAGGTTCCCTGTACCTTTTCGACCGTGTCGGCCATTAGCTCCCGGAAAGCTTCGGGGGGCGAGCCGAACACCGTGACCGCGAGGATCACGTGGTCTCCGCGTTCGATCAGAATCGCGCTTTCCCCGTAGCCCATGCGGTCGACATTCGCCCCCTTCTTGAATGAGTCCTTGATGAAGTCCTGCACCGCGACGAGCATCGAGCCCACGAGCTCGGGGTCCTCAACGGCATCGACGCCAAGGGCGCCGGATGCGAACATGTTGCGCCCGTCGCGGTAAAGGAGGAACACGTTTTCAACGAGGTACGTGCGCCGGTCACCGGGCTTCGCAAGGGCCACGAATGCGGCCTGCGCGGTTGCCGCCGCCGCGGCAACAGCCATTGATCCTCGGGATGAATCAATTTGTGTGACGCGCGCTCCATCGTGAATGGCCCCGCCGGCTTCCCCACCGGTGCGTCCTGCTGGAGATCCTCCATCGAGGCTCAAGGCGTCTGACCTCGCATATCGCCCCCCGCGCCGCGTCCCCCACCATACAAGACCTCCGGTGCCTGCGGCAAACGCCGCGACGAGGAGGAGAATCAAACTCCATGGAGGTGGGGGCGGAGCCGGTACGGGCGGAGTGGCCGCCACCACATCGGAGTTTGTGCTGTTCCACATCTCATTGAACGCCGCGACAGCGAAGAAATAGGTCTGACCGTTTTCGACATTTGTGTCTAAGAACCCGCTCGCGTCCCCAGGCACGGTCGCGTAGAAAGTCAAGTTGTTCAGGCTAAGGCCGCGCAGCAGGTAGTAGCCCATAAGCGGTACGCCGCCCGTTTCCTCGGGCGATGACCAGTTGAGCTGGATGAGCCGGTTGGAGGCGATCGCCACGAGGTTTGTTGGCGCTGACGGGACGCCCATGGGCTTCGCGGTGACATTGGGCGTTCCCGCTCCTTCCCAAACGTGGTTCTTGGCCCGCACCTGGTAGGTGTAGTTTAGGCCGTTGATGACGGTCGCATCGA
>JBGPJF010000104.1:0-7027 GCA_041485285.1 Thermoplasmata archaeon
CGTAATCGTCGGCGCTGCCGCCCAAGTAGGTGAGCGTCCCGATGGTGCCATTGGACGCCCACATCGTGGCCACGAAGGCGTCGACGCCGCCGTTGTAGGTGGTGTCAACCGAAGCCCCGAAGGTGTCCCCGGCGGGCAGATCCGAGGAATTCGAGGAGCCGGCCACGACAATGGCGCCACCGGCCCCGATCGCGATGGCCCTCCCGGCGTCCGTGGCGTTCCCGCCGAGCAGCGTGGACATGGAAAGCACGCCAGTGGTCGAATTGACGCGCGCGACGAAGGCATCGAGGGGGCCCGTACCGTTGTGGAGCGGCGGGCCGTTGGTCGTGGGGAACGCCGTCGAGTTCGTTTCGCCCGTGAGGAACGCGTCGCCGTTGGCGACCAGCGCAAGCCCGAGGGCACGGTCCCAGCCGGCACCACCCAGGTACGTGGCGTACTCAATGGACAGGCCGTCGGCGCTCAAGCGCGCGAGGAAGGCGTCCATCCCCCCCGAGGCATTGCGCTGGATGGCGTCCGCCGTCGTGAAGAAGTTCGCCGAATTCGTCTCGCCGGCCACCCATATTTTTCCGCTTGCGTCGCACGCCACGGCAAAGGCCACCTCGAACCCCGACCCCCCGAGGTAGGTCGCCCACAGAAGGGTGGTGCCGTCGCCCGTGAACTTCGCGATGAATGCGTCGCCACCCGTCGCGTCCTGATCAGGGGAGAACGCGGTGATCGGGAAGTCGTCCGAGGAGGTCCACCCCACGACCACAATATTGCCCGACGGGTCGAAGGCAACCGCTTCGGCCTCATCGCGCTGCGAGCCGCCGATGAAGGTGGAAAGCAGCAGGGGGTCGATCGTGAGGGGCAGGTCGCCCGTCCAATCGGGGCACGAGAAGCCAAACGAATCCGTCCCGCGCATTTCGTAGCGGCAGTTCACGCTCGCGCCCGAGGCGTCCCACGCGACGAGCGGGCTATCGGTGACCTCGAAGGGGCCCGCCGCCAAATGGAGGCGGCCGTCCTGCGCGATCTGGACTGTCGAACCGCCGTCGGCGCGCAGCGAAATTCTGTCGAGGTCCGCCGACGGAGGCACGACGAGTTCGTACTTGGGGCCGAGCGCGGTGGCGGTGTAGCGCAACTCCACGCCGCCCCAAAGGCCGCTGTAACGGACTTCGCCCCCCGGACCTCGAACCGGAGGGACGCCGGGCGTGTGCTCGAAGAGCAGCGCAATGGTCGGCGCATACGCGCCGTCGGCGGTTGCCGGCGAGAGCGAGATGCCGTCGGCGTGGAACGCCACCGATGTTCGCCCAGCCTCCATCAACAGCGGCGCGCCAGCTTCGGGCCCGTGCGCGGGCGCAAGCAGCGACCCCGCCGCAAGCAGCGCCACGATCGCGGCCGCCGCCGCAGGCCCGGCCTTTGCGCTTACTCCCACCATTCCTTGCCCCACCCGCCCGGCCTGCACAAACCATCCCGACCCTGGGATCGCGGATATTGAAACTTCGGATTGGCGACCCCTGGCGAGGGGCGGTTCTCATCGATTCGGAAGCGGCGGGGAGCGCTTGCACCGCATCCCTCCAAGCGCGGTTGCGCGCCTGCGGACGTCCAGGACGCATCCCCCTGACCCAATCTGAGTAAACCGCGCAGTCCTTTGTGCCAAGGTTGAAATTCGTTTTTCTGGATCGGATTCACGTCCGGGGGCTCGTTGCGTTTGTCTCCCGGAGGATCAATGCGGGTCTGTCCGGTCTGCCGCACCCCAAACTTGCCGACCACGCCCACCTGCGTCCGGTGCAATTACCAGTTCTTCGCCTCACGCGAGTCGGGGCTGCGCGGCGTCGACGAAACCCAACTTCCCCAGGCGCCGCTTACCCCGCCGCGCGCGCAGCCGGAAGCCTTCGCCCCCGTTGAATTCGAGGAAACAGACGCGTCCTTTTTGCCGCCCTCGGCAACGCGGCGCGGGGACCCGTGGAAGGAAACGGGTTCTCCATCGCCGCCCGGCGCAGCTCCGCGCCCGACCGGGCAGCCGGGCGCCAAAAAGAAGTCGAGTTTCCCGCGCGTCCCAAAGTCTCCGGCCGAGGAGGAGCTCGAACCGCTCCGCTACGACGCCATCCAAAAGTCGCTGATCCTGATCGTGCTCCTCGTCATCGTCGGATACGCGGTGCCCGCCGCGTTGCGCGCCATCGGCACGGACCTCGGCGGGATTCCCCTCGGGGGGATCATCAGCTACGCCCTTGTCATCATCTTCTTCCAGTATGTCCGCGGCGTCGGCCGGGTCACGAAGAAGCCGCTGTCGGCCGTCGAGCAAGAGGGCCTCAGCCGCGTCAAGACCGGCGGCGCGTTCCTCATCGCCATCCCCATCCTGGGGTCGGTGGCCGGGACGTTCGGGTGGTACTTCCAAACGAACCCCATGCACCCGATTTACTACGGCGTCGCCGGGATCGGCATGTTCTACACGCTCTCGGGCGTCACGAGCCTCAAGGAGCGCTACTCGTACTACGCGGTCTTCGAGTTCGGGTTCATCCTGCTCTTGCTGCAGCCCCTGCCGTCGGTGCTGCCGGGGGACATCGGCACACGCATCTTCGGCAGCGTCTACTGGTACGAGACCACGCTGCTCTTCCTCTCCGTCGGCTTCATCGTCATCGCCATGGCGCTGCGCAAGATGCGCGCGGGGCAGTACGACGCGCTCGACCAAGCCGTGAAGGCCGGGCGCCAGGCCCTCGACACGCGGCAGTACGACAAGGCGCTGCCCGCCTTCGACCGCGCCGTCACCATCGCCCACTCGCTCTACTCGGACAAGCTGTTCAAATCGACACGCGGCGGCCAGCGCGTGCTGCCCGCGGACTACTATGAGCCGTGGGTGGGGAAGGCGACCGCGCTTGCTCTCTCGGGGAAGGGCGCAAAGGCGCTCACAATCCTCGACATCATCCTCGAGGTCGATGGGACCAACGCCGACCTGTGGGTCAACAAGGGCGAAATCCTGCTGTCCCTCAACCGCCCGGCCGAGGCCTACATCGCCTACGAGGCGGCGCAGCGGCTGAACCCCAACCTGTCGGCCGTGATGGCCGGCAAGACGCGCGCGCTCGACCGCCTGCGCCACAAGATCGAGTGAGGTGGGCCGCACGCGCGTGAAGGGGGCCGCGGGCGGCCAGAAGATCATCCACGACACGGTGCACGGCCCGATCCCGCTTTCGGGGCTGCTGCTCAAGCTTCTGGAGGCCCCGCAGGTCCAGCGGCTCTCGGGCGTCCGGCAGCTCGGGCTGGCGTACCTGGTTTGGCCAGGGGCCAACCACACGCGCCTCGAGCACGTCGTCGGCGTCTCATACACGGCGCGCCGCATCGCCGAGCAGGTGGGCGCGACCGAAGGAGAGCGCGCGCTCGTCGAGGCCGCGGGCCTCCTTCATGATGTGGGGCACTGGCCCTTTTCGCACACGCTTGAAGCCGTGATGCACGAGCGGCTCGGCGTCGAGCACGCGCAGATCTCGCGCGAACTCATCCTCGAGGAAGGCCCGCACCGCTGGGGGCACGGGCCCTCGCTGCGCTCGATCCTCGAGGAGGCTGGGCTTGCTCCCGAGGACGTCGCCGACCTCGTCGCCACGCCGCCCGGCCCGGGCTCGCTTGCCTCCCTCCACGAGTTTGCGACCGGTACGCGGAAGACGCCGCGCGGCAAGCGCAGCGACCTCCCGCACTTCCTCCACCAGATCGTGTCGGGGATGTGCGACGCCGACCAGATGGACTACCTGCGCAGGGACGCGCACTACACGGGGGTGGCCCTCGGGATGATCGACATCCACCGGCTCATCCACACCGCCGCCGTCGAAGGCGCGGAGCTCGTGTTCGACCGCTCCGGGATGCACGCCGTCGAGGGCATGCTCGTGGCCCGGGACCTGATGTATTCGTCCGTCTACTTCCACCGCACCGCGCGCATCGCGGAGACGATGCTTGAGCGGGCCGTTTCGGAATTCACGGACGAAGAACTCGAGCCGGTCGGGCAGATGACCGATGGGGAGCTGATGGCGGCTATGCGGCGCAAGGGCGGCATCGCTGCTGCCTTGGGCGAGCGGTTGAAGTTCCGGCACCTGTACAAGCGGGCGCTGCAAGTCAACTTCGACGAGCTCGACACGCCGGCGTTCCGGAGGCTCGAGCAACTCACCGAGCCGGAGGCGCGCCGCCAGGCCGAGCGCAAGGTCGAGAAGGTGTGCCACCTCGAGGCCGGCAGCGTGATCGTCGATGTCCCGCCGAAGGCGCTCCTCAAGCCGGGCGGCAAAACGGCCCTGTCGGGACTCAAGATCCTCGACGGGACGAAGCTCCGCCCCATCACGGAGATGTCTTCGATCGCCCGCGCGCTGCAGGGGCGCCGTATGTTCGATTGGGCGATGCTCGTGAGCTGCCGGCGCCAAGATGTCGAGGCGGTGACCAAGAGGGCGTGGCGCGTGCTGCTGGGGTGATGCATCCGCAGGGCCGTGAGATGTATAACACAATGTTTAATACGAGGTACCTATCACTATGGTCGGATGAGCGACTCCGGCGAACTAACCGTCGTGCCGAAGAAAATCGGCGGGAGCCTCGCGATTTTTATCCCCGCAGACGCGGTCCGCGAGGGAGATCTCAAACCCGGAATCCCCATCCGGATCACCATCCACCGGCCCTCGCGCAGCGCTGCGTTCGGCCTGCTGAAAGGCAAGATCAAGTATACGCCGTTTGACCGGCGCTTGGAGGGAGATTGGCCCGATGACTGAAGTTGTCGTTTTCGACGCCTGGGCCTGGTGGGAGACGCTGCTTGGCACCCCTGCGGGCGCGAAACTCATGCAGAAGTACCTCGAGGGCCCCGAATTTCGAGTGCTTACAGTGGATGTTGCACTCGCGGAAATCTCATCGAAAATGGCGCGAAACGGCGTCCCCGAGGAGACCGCGCCCGCACTCAACGCCGTGGAAGCAGGTTCCGAAGTGATTCCGATCTCGCGGGCAGCGGCCGAAGCCGCCGGTCCCCTTGTTGTCGAGCTGCGTAAGACCGACCGCGGCGCAAGCCTCATGGACGCCATCATGCTCGCGAGCGCTCGCGAGCAGGGCGCGAAGCTGGTTAGCGGAGACAGGGCCTTCGCACGCCAGCGCGACGTCGTCCGGTCGTGACTAGCGCGGCGGGTTCTGCGCGTGCGCCCTCGCCTCACGCGCCTTCATCGCCTTCTTCACGCGGCGCACAATCAGCCAATCCGTGATCGAGCCGAAAACGATCGCGAGGATCACGGCCCGCTGCTCCGGGCCGCCCGGCGCGCCCATCGCGCCCGGCGTCACCTTGAAAACCAAGACGAAGACGCCGTACCACAGCGCCACGAGCGGGGCCCATATCCAAGCCGCAAGGGCCCGGCGCGCCAGCCACCCGAGGAACCCCACGGCGCCGCCCCCTCATGCAAGGAATGCCTGCACTTCGCTCACGAAAAGTGCCGGAGCCGTGTCGATGGCGGCGTGCTGTTGGCCCGCAAGGATGCGCACCGTGCTCTGCGGGATTGAGGCGTGGACAAGCTCGATGGCAGCCTTGAGGAACGGCGGGCTGTCCCCGCCCTCGAGCAGGCGCACGGGCATCGTGAGGCGGCCCCAGTCCTGGGCGGAGAAGTGGACCGCCTCCTGGGCGCGGCATTCGCGGCCGATCGTGTGTGCGGCCGCCACGCGGCCCTTCCACATCGGGAGCTTCCGCATCAACTCCAGCTCCGCTGCAGGCACCCGCACAACCTCGCTCATGAAGATCGTGAGCGCCTCCTCGGGTCGACCCGAGGCCACAACCTCGTCCAAGCGGTCGGGGAACCCGGGCGGGTAAACGGGCGAACTCGTGCGCAGCGGCGGCTCATAGAGGAGGAGGCGCCGCACATTGGGAGTCCGCGAAACCCCGCCGATCGAGCAGATCGCGCCGTGCGAGTGGCCGAGGAGGTCCACCGGCCCCCCGCTATCCGACGCCGCCTTGTCGACCACCGCCGCCACGTCTTCGAACTCCCGTTCAATGGCGTAGGTCGCGCCATCCCCGGATTCTCCCCGGCCCCGGCGGTCAAACGTGTAAACGGTCGCCTTCGACTCGAAGGCTTTGAGGACAGGGCGCCAACGGTTGTGGTCGGCCGTCGTGCCGTGGACGAGCACGAGCGGCCGGCCCGCGCCGCTTCGCCACGCGGCGATGCGGGTGCCGTCCGGCGAGGCGATCTCGAGGGGAGCGGGGGCCCGCTCGTCGGGCGCGGCGGCGGCCATGCGCGGGCCACGGCCCCAAGCGCCCTTCAAGGTTTGCGCCCCCTCCCTCTCCGAGAGCGCTCCCGCTCGACCATCGGAATTTGCTCCGACGCTCGACCCCTATTAGCGCTCAATCGCCCCCCGAAGCTCACAAAATCGGGGCCCCCCGGTTGCCCGGGGGGGTTGATTTCGTGAGGGGGTGATCCATCGGCAGGTTCCCCTACGGATACCTTGTTACGACTCAACCCTCCTTGCCGAATCTCGGATCGAGCTCCGCACCGCATTCGATTTGTCAGAGAAACGCAACCCGCAAAGGTTGAGGGGCACGCGCCCGTCCCGAAACCGCAACAGCCTTAAGGGTCGGCCGAGGTGATTCATGCATGGTTCAGCGAAAACGAAGGCCTCGGTCCCCCCACGCGTCCTTCACGGTTAGGATTTACCCAGGGGAAGATGGGTATTTCGTAGCGTATTGCAGGGAACTTCCCGGTTGCGTCTCCCAAGGCAAGACCGTAGCGCAAGCGCGTGAGAACATTCGCGAAGCGATGGTCCTTTACCTCGAGACGCTCTCCGAACTGGCGATGCGCCCGCGTGGCAAGACCCCTCAAGGACGTGAGCGGCGCCCCGTGAGCGTCACGCGCTTCTCGTTGGAACCGGTCAGCGCCTGAGGGGCCGTTCCGTGAGCAAGCTGCCGCGAATTTCGGGCACGGAGGCCATCAAGGCCTTCCGCCGGTTCGGCTGGCAAGTGGTCCGGCAGCGCGGCAGCCACGTGACCTTGGCAAGAGCGGGAAGCCCACTCGTTCTCACCGTGCCCCTTCACTCCGAGCTCGATCGAGGTACATTGCGC
>JBGPJF010000105.1:0-6897 GCA_041485285.1 Thermoplasmata archaeon
CCGTTCTACAAGGACGCGCTCGGCCTGAAGGAGCTCGACTACAACGAGGAGCAGCAGTACGCCACCTACCAGATCCCGGGGGCCGGATGGCTCGGGATTCACAGGCAAGGCAAGGGCGAACCCGGGCGGAAAGCTGGGACCGTGTCGGGGGTCTACTTCAAGGTCGCCGACGTGAGGAAGGCGGCGGCGTTCATCAAGAAGAACGGCGGCAAGGTCACCGACAAGCCTGAGAAGAAGCCATGGGGCGACTGGAACGCGACGGTCGCAGACGCCGACGGCAACGAGTTCGTTATTTCAGATTGACCCGTGCCGATGCTTGGGATGGGCCCTCCCGGGGCGCCACCTTCTTATCCCACGCTCCGCGATCGCGAGGTGCGAGGTTCGCCGGATGCCATTTCTGAAGCCAAAAGCGGGTGCCTCCGGAGAATTTGGCCCTGCGGTCTCTTGCCAAAACTGCGGACAACCCGCCTACCGTGACGCGACGTGCCCCAAGTGTGGGCGCGACCCAATGTCGGGCGGCGGCCGGGCCGCGGGGGCACCGCCCCCGGGCGCTCCAGCGCCCCCGTCGGGCCCTGCGGCTCCCTTCGCGGTCGAATTCGTGTCGCACGCGCCGGCGCCGCGGCCCCGCGGCCCACCGGCCGGGACGGCGCTGCCGACGGGGCCGACGACCCCTGCTCCAAGGCCCGGCCCCGCACAGACTTTTCAAGCGCCCGTCGTTCCCGTCGCCTCCCCCGCGCCGAAGGCCGCGCCCGAGCGCGGACCGGCGCCGGGTTATGTGGCCGCGCCGCCATGGACTGGCGCCAGCGAAGCGTTGGTGGGGGTGGTCGAGCAACTCCAGAACGGGATCACCGACTACGACCTCGTCTTCACGAGCCACCGAATCCTCGTCGTCAAGCGCGGAAGCTCTGGGTTCGGGGGCGGCGTAACGGGGTCCATCATCGCGACCGCGATGCGCGCCGGACAAAAGTCGACGGTGGAGCGGTACAGCGGGATGTCGTTCGACCAGGTCCTAGCGTCGCACGCGAAAAACTTCCAAATCCCCTATGCCGCGGTGGAGAAAGCAAGGCTCGTCGGGGGGATTTCGGCGGTAACGACCCCGCGCGTTCAATTCTGGATCGGCGGCAAGAAGGTTGGCTTCGAATTCATGGGGAGCCTCTGGATCAAGAACAAGGGCGAACTCAAGAACGCGGCGGCGTTGCTCCAAGGCGCGTTTGGCCCGCGCGTCGACATCAAGGGCGTGTAGGATCACGGGGCCCTTCCCCGCGGCGCAAGGCGCGCGTGCACGGCCATGAGGGTTTGAGATTCTGGTGATTTCCCTCAGCGCAACCCCATATACCGGGGCACACCGTCGAGGCGCTGGCCCCCCAGGGGCTCACGAAGGATCGATATTGCATGACGCTGGATCGAACGACCATGGATGATCCCCTCGAAGGGTTCACGTCCAAGGACGCGGCCGACCTGCGTGCCTTTGGCAAGAACGCAGACTGGGTCATTGACCACGATGACCTCATCGAGCCCTATGTCGGCCGGTTCATCGTTGTGATCGAGGAGCAGATTGTCGCACTCGGAGCCGATTACGTCGAGTTGCGTCGGGCCTTCATCACCCGGCAGGACGCCTACATCCGCTTCGTTGAGCCCCGCGGGCAGGCCCGGATGTGGCACCTTGGGGTACCTGCAACTTCGCTTTGACCGCCGAAGGCTTGCCTTCCTGGCCTGGGTCAGCTTCCGTGTCCTGCCAGCCGCATGGTTCACGCTGGAACTCGCGGTGGATTCCGGGTCGAACGCCACCGGCATCGGATCGCAGGTGGCGCAGGCCTTTGGCATTCCCCTGCCCACCCTTGCGCGAGGCGAGCTCGCCGTCGTGGGGGGGCTAACGCGCCAATCCTTCCTGCGGGCGGTTCCCGCGGCGTTGTTTGGAGACGCGCCGCCGGGAATCCGTCTCCGGCGCCTCTGGATTCTCGAACCGATCGAACCGGGTCCCGGCGGCACGGTCCAAGCCGGCGTCCTTGGCTTGGACGCCCGCCCCGCGTACGGGGCGTCGGTCGTCCTGAATCTCCACAAGGGCGAGGGGTGGACCGAGTGGTGAAGCCACGCCAATCAAGGCCACGCCGCCGTGTCTCGAGCAAACGGGGGGCGCGATTGGCCCAACGAACTTCGCGCAATCACCCGCAATCCAGACAGCGCCAGCGGGAATTTGTTCCATCCGAAATGCGCCGAAAGGAATCCCAGACGAACGAAACCCTGGCCTCGACCCGACGGAACATTTCGCGTGGAGAAGTCTTATATCTAGGGCCAGGATATCGCGCGACTTGGCGGGATGGGATGCAGAGACTCGCCGTCTACCCAGCGGGAGCGCCAGCTCTCGGATTAGTCGTGCCGGCGCCGGCGGAGGTCCACACGGACCCCCTCCAGGCGTTCCGTGACCACCTGAGTGGCAACAAGGCATCGCCCCACACGGTGCAGATGTACTGTTGCCACGCGAAAGCCCTCCTCACCTGGGCAAAGCGCCCTCCTGAGGAGATTACGCCCGCCGACCTCGAGCACTACAAGCGGTACCTGGCTGTGGACCGCGAGTACTCGAAGAACTCGCTCTATGGGGCAGTGAAGGCCATCCAGGCCTTCTACCGCTTCTTAGGGATGCCAAACGCGGACGCCCTCAAGCCGCCGAGGCGCGGCGAACCGGTGCCCAAGTACCTCTCGGTCGAAGAGACCGCGCGGCTGCTTGCATCGGCCGAGAAGAGCCCGCGGAACTTCGCGATTCTCGTGACCCTTGGGTACACGGGGCTTCGCGTGTCCGAGCTGTGCCAACTCGACCTCGAGGATGTTGAGTTCGGCACGCGGACGCTGACGGTGCGCCACGGGAAGGGGGACAAGGGGCGGATCGTGCCCGTCGAGGAGAAGTGCGTGCGGTCGCTCACCGCGTACCTCGACCACGCGAAGCTCGCGCCGGGCGGGCCCCTGTTCCGCTCGTCGAGGGGCTCGCGCCTCTACCCGAGGGCCGTGCAGCGGATGATCAAGACCTACGCAAGGCGGGCGGGGATCACGCGGACGGTGACCCCGCACATCCTGCGGCACACCTTTGCCACGACCCTGCTTGCAAACGGCGCAGACATCCGGATCATCCAGAAGATCCTCGGCCACCGCTCGATTGCCACGACGCAGATCTACACGCATGTGGACGACCGACTCTTGCGACAGGCCTTCGATTCGTCGAAGCCGTCATACTAGGGGGGAAACGAGCATGGTCGTATCCGGTGGGTTCATGCGCAAGCAGTCGGCGCGGGTGGGCACCGCGCCGTACTGGATCGAGGTCTTCGAGGAGCAAGTAGAGCGGGAGCGGGCGGCACGACGCCCGGTCCCGCCCGAAAAAGCCTCCCGCGATTAGCCCGGCGGCCCCTTCTTGCGGGAAAATCCCGCAACTTTCATAGCGCCTAGCCTAGCTGGCCGTAGGAACACCGTGTTCGGACGCGAGAAGGACGAGGCCGAAGGCCAGCCTCAGAAGCGGGTGAAGCGGCGCGAGATGGAGCGCCGCAAGCGCGAGCAGCGCAAGCTTATCATCATCGTCGCCACGCTCGCGGTCGCCGGCAGCGCGGTCGGGGCGGCGATCTTGTTTGCCCCGCCGGCAGCCCTCCCCCACGACCTCCAGCCGGGAGAAATCGTCAGCCAAAGCCCGATGCACATCCACCCGAAGCTCATCCTCGTCTCCGACGGCACGGAGCGCATCATCCCGGGAAACATCGGGATTCAAAACGGCATTTGGGCGAGCCACGACCTTGACCACTTCCTCGATACCCGCGAGGGCGCGCAGGGGCAACTCTCGCCCCTCCACACCCACGACACCTCAGGGGTCATCCATGTCGAGGCCTCGGTGACCAGGGGCTTCACCCTGGGGGAGTTCTTCGCCGTTTGGGGGCAGCCGTTGGGCCCCAGCCAGACGTGGGACCTTGTGGCCGACCAGCACCACCAGCTTTCCTTGAAGGTGGACGGCAACCCAAGCGCGGCGTGGGAAAACGTCGTGTTCCACGACGGGATGCAGATCGTGATCAGCTCGATCACGGTATGACCCTGGAATCGCGGCCCTCCGACCGAGGAATGTTCCACAACCTTGAAGGCCACGCCACGGCTGGTCTTTTCCGAACATGGAAGGAGCCCCCACACCGGCTGGTCCCCAGCGGCAACCGCGGCAGCGCGTCACCCGTCGGATGGTGGAGCGGCAGCGCAGGCGGCGGCGCAAGCTGATGATGGCGGGACTTGTCCTCACCGTGCTTATCCTTGGCGGGGCGGGGGCAATCATGATAGCCCCGCTCCTCGGGGGCCCCGGCGGCGGCGGGGGGGGAGGGGGCGGAGGCGGCGGCGACCCCACGGTCATCTCGAATGCGCCCATGCACATCCATGCGAACCTGTCAATCTGGAGGGGCACGCAGGAAGCGACGATCCCTGGGGACATCGGCCGCGCGCCGAGCAACCATTACGCCGACCACGGCCTGGACCGATATCTGGACACGAAAGAGGGGGTAGTAGGACAGCTCTCGCCCCTCCACACGCATGACACGACCGGCATAATCCATATCGAGGCGTCGGTCACGCGCGCCTTCACCCTGGGTGAGTTCTTCGCGGTGTGGGGCCAGCCGGTCGGGGCGCAGCAGACGGTCGACCTAGTCCCCGACGCGACCCACGCGCTCACGATGACCGTGAACGGGGTTGCAAACAGTGAGTGGGGCAGCCACATCTTCTCCCCGTACGATGAGATTGCGATCCACTACGACGCGGTGTGAGCCCCGGGCGCACCCTTATTGGCCGCACGGCCCCTCCTTGAGGCGTGCTCCCAGTGCTCCCCTGGGCCGAGAAGTACAGGCCCGCGAAGCTCGACGATGTGGTGGGCAACGGCCCGGCCATCGCCACGCTAAAAAAGTGGGCCGCTTCCTGGGAAAACGGCACCCCCGAAAAGCGCGCGGTCGTGCTTTCGGGCCGCGCGGGGGTCGGCAAGACCTCAACGGCCCTCGCGCTTGCCGCCGACCTCAACTGGGGCGTCATTGAGCTCAACGCATCCGACGCTCGCAATGAGGAGGCGATCAAGCGCGTGGCGGGCGCGGGGTCGATCAACGAGACCTTCCGAGACGACGGCGCGTTCATCAAGGCGGCCAGCGGCGGGCGCAAACTGATCATCCTCGATGAGGCGGACAACGTCTTCGGCAGGGAGGACCGCGGCGGCGTCCCGGCGATCATGGAAATGGTGCGGACGACGAGGCAGCCGGTGGTGCTCATCGTGAACGACTATTACGCGCTGACGCGGCGCGCCTCCGCGCTTCGGGGACTCGCGATGGAAATCAAGTTCCAGGGGCTGCGCTCGCCGTCGATCGAGAAGGTGCTTCGGACGGTGGTTGCCAAGGAGGGCGTCGATGTGGCGCCCGAGGTGATCAAGAAGATCGCGGAGGAGGCCGGCGGCGACCTGCGCGCGGCCCTGAACGACATGGAGAGCCTCTGCAGCGGGCGCAAGTCCGTCCCTGCCGAAGCGGTAGCCACGCTCGGCGGGCGCGACGACCGCACGACGGCCTACGCGATGGTCGGCGAGGTCCTGCATACCTTCGACCTCGCGTCGGCGAGGAAGGCCTTGCGCGAACTCGACGAATCGCCCGACTTCGCCATGCTCTGGATCGAGGAAAACGTGCCCATCGAGTACCGCCACCCCGAGGACCTCGCGCGTGCCTTCTATTACCTCTCGAGGGCGGACATGATGCTGGGGCGCACGGTTAGGCGCCAGTACTACGGCCTGTGGAGCTACGCGTCCGACCTGATGGCGGGGGGGGTGGCGATGGCCAAGTCGGAGCGCCTGCATGGGTGGAACCGCTACAACTTCCCGTCGTGGCTCTCGCTCATGAGCCGTTCGAAGGCGATGCGCAAGCGCAGGTCGCAGACCTACGGCAAGCTGGGCGCGTACTTCCACACCTCAAAGCGAGAAGTGGCGGCCTCGATTGCGCCGTACTTGCCGAGGCTGATGGAGAGCGACTTCGACATTGCCGTCTCGGTCACAGCGGGGGCCGAGCTTGAATCGGAAGACCTCGCCGACCTGCTATCGAAGGATGAGGGGGCGAAGGAGGTCCATACGATTTACACCGAGGCGCGGCGCCTGATGGAGTCGGGGGTCTCGCTTGGCGTTGCCGCCGAGAGCAAACGCGGGGCGCGGAAAGGCTCGATGTCGCTCGGCGAGGCCGTTGAGGCGGCGGCAGCTGCGGAGATGGCCAAGAAGCCGTCCCGGAAAAAGGCGGCCGAGCCAGAGAAGGTCGAGGCCCCCGCGCCGGCGCCCGCGCCACCGGAAGAAAAGGTGCCCTCCGAGGACGGCGCTCCCCACGAGAACGACCCAACGAAGAACAAGTCCCTGTTCGACTTTTGACCTACAGCCGGAAGGAAGGGGCCGAAACTAACATGAGCCTCGGGCCCCAAGGCCTACCCAAGGCGCACGCCGTGAAGAGCCCGGAAGAGCGATTTGGGTCGTTCAAGCGGAAGTTCAACAAGCAGATGCAGAAGCCGATCGGCCACCAGGAAGGGGCGGCGGGCGCAGGTCCCGCGCAGATGGACTTCCGGGCGCCGATGCCCGAGACCCACGGCCAAGGGGCCAAGTCCATCGAGTCGGAGCAGATGGAGAAGGGGAAGGTCTGCCCCAGTTGCCAGTCCCCCGCGCACGCGCACGACACGAAATGCCCGTGGTGCGGCGCCGCGATGTGAACGCCCCGCGGCCCCCGGCCACCCTAAGCCTTTAGAACCACGCGGCATCTGCCCTCGGCAGGACTGTCCATGGACGCCTCCCTCAAGATGGCCCTCGACCGGCAGGGCTACCGCCTGATCGGCGACGGGGGGGCCGTCAAGGTCTGCCACTGGTGCAAGGAGTCCATGAAAACC
>JBGPJF010000106.1:0-6882 GCA_041485285.1 Thermoplasmata archaeon
CCCGCGCCACGTTGTCGTGCCACCGCTTCACGTCGGGGTCTTCGAGCAGCCGTGCGTGCCGGGGGCGTCCGGGAGCCACATTTAGGGTAAAAGAGGGGTAGACCTAAACCTTTTGGGTAGCGGGCCTCAAGGGATTCGAACCCTTGACCGATCGGTTAAGAGCCGATTGCTCTACCTAGCTGAGCTAGAGGCCCGCAGGCGCGCAACTGGCCATCTGGCTTAAAACCTTCCCCGGGCGCGAGCAGCCCTTGAACTTGCGCGCCCTCCGGGCTCGAACCGAGCGCCCCCGCCCGCGTCCTCCCGTCCCTCCAACGAATTCTTTTATAGCGCGCGCCGGCTCGTGCAACGAGGCCTCCCGTGGGGTACGCGCCGCTCTGGCTGGACGTGCTCATTTTCGCCAGCCTCGGGCTGCTCGGCGTCGGCTACTTCTGGAAGGACAACCGCCGCCACCTGTTCCGCGTCGCGGGGTTCGTGGGCGTCGGAATTTTCTGGGCCGTGCGCGCCGCCATCTTCGTGGCTGAAGGCTCCGACGCGGTCAACATCACCTTCACCGGGCTCGCGCTGCCGTTCTTCGTCTACCTCGCGTGGCACGAATGGATGTCGTTCGAGAAGCAGGAGGAGGTCTCGGCGCTCAAGTGGGCGACGGGCGCGACCTTCCTCGGCGGCCTCCTCTACTTCTCCGTCGACCGGATCGAAGCCGTCGCGTCGGGACTCATCCAGGTCGTGGCCTACCAGACCGTGTGGCTCCTGCACGCCTTCGGGTTCGGGGCGACCTACTACGTGGGCCCCACGGGCACGCTGAACGGCGAGCTCGGCGCCCCCATCGTGGGCTCGAACGTCGTGATCATCCTCGGCTGCACCTCGTTCGAGGCGATCGTCATCTTCCTCGGCGCGATCTTCGCGGCCCAGATGCGCAAGGACCCATGGGCCGACTATTCGCGTGTGAATGAGGAGAAGGTCGCCAAGCTCCGGGCGCTCACGCCGCGCCAGCGGCAGATGCGGGGGCTCTTGTACACGGTCCCCGTGATTTGGGTGCTGAACCTCATCCGCAATGCGGGAGTCATCTACCTGTACAACACGCACTCGCTCGACGGGGCCGCGGCGTCGCTCGGGATGACGGGGTTCGACTTTGCCCACGCGCTGCTCGGGAAGGGGCTGTCGTTCGTGGCGCTGATTGCGATCGCGTTTATTCTGTTCAAGACTTGTCCGGAGATCTTGGATAACGTGAATGGGCTCATTGATTTGCCGAAGCGGGGGAAGAAGGGCGGGGGGGAAGCGAGGGAGGACGGGGAGACCCCCGAGAGGTCCGGCCCATTGGATGAGGAGGACAAGGCCGCGGAACCGGCAGATGGGGCGGGGGCTGCTCCGGAGTAGTGGGCGCGCTCACCGACCGTTGTCAAGCAACGCCATGAAGATCGGTGCCGCGATCATCCGGGGGCTTGCCCCCATATCGGTCTCACCGTCTGTCACGATTACGCCGCGCCCCACGAGCGACATCGCCTTCCGGTCGAGGCTGCCCCGGCCCCTCGACTTGACTTCGATGGGCGTCCGGTACGTCGCCCTGCGCACGACGAAGTCGACCTCGCGGCCACCGCGTGTCTTGAGGTAGGTCAAGCGGCGTGAGACTTCCAGCCCCGAAAGGAGCCCCGGAGGGGCTCCGCGCGCAAGGCCGGCCGCCACCGCGCACTCGAGGAGGCGCCCCCTCGAAGCCGAATTTGCTGCGTACTCCCGCGCGGCCTCGAACGGGTCTTCAAGCCCGAGCCCCCACGCTCGCAGGCAGTGGAGGATGAACGGGTCGGTTGGGTACACCTTCCGCTCCCGCTGCCAAACGGGCCGCTTCGTGCTCAGGTCGATCGGGGGCACTTCGTAGACGAGGAAAGCCGCCGCGAACGCCTCCACGTAGGCCTTGCCGGTGCCGTGCGTCCGCACATCCGTGCCCGAGACCAGCGTCGTCCACGATACGGGCGTCGAAAGGATTTCCGTGATCCGCCGCGCGATCTGCGCCGCCGAGTGCTCGGAGAGACCGAAGCGCGAGAGGTCGGATCCCGCCGATGCGGCCTGCAGGCGAAAAACCTCCGGCGGGATCTGCCGGCGCGATGCAAGCGCTTGCGCGGGGTTGGGGAAACCCCCGCACAAGAGGTAATCGTCGAACGCGGAGGAGAGGTCGCCTTCAACGGCCGCCAAACGCTTCACCCATCGGGGGGCGACGGTGGAGGAAGCAAGCTCCGAGGGCGAGAACGTCGGCGACCTCTGCAATACTGCCCTCGCTCCAGCGCCCCGCATCGTGGCCAACGCGAAACCGCGAAACGGCGCGCTGAGGAGGACCTGGTCGAGGGGCGGGGCGCCCTTCTCCCGACGGCCCTCGCCGCGCCTGCCGGGGAGCGTCTCCGTCGCACGCCGAAGGTCGAGGGCGTGGGAACCGCTCGCCAGGATCGCCACCTGGCGCAGAAGACCCTGGTTCCAAAGTGCGCGCAGCGCAATTGCCCAGTCCGGGACCTCGGACACCTCATCGAGGACCACGAGGCGCCGCGGGCCGCCCGGTCCCGTCTTCTTGAGCCATCGAGCCAGCGTGCGCGCGAGCCCGTCCCGCGTTTCAAGGTCGCACGAGAGGTAGAGCATGCGCTGAGGGTCCGCGCCCGAACGAGCAGCCCTTTCGAGGAACTGCTTGAGGAGCGTGGTCTTTCCGACTTGCCGCGGGCCGCGGAGCGTGAAGATGGCGTCCGATTCGCCCGAGAAGGCCGCCTCGCCGGTTCGGTCGAAAACAAACGGGGCTTCCGCGAGGCGCCGGAGGCTCGGGTCCGTCTGGAACCCCTTGGCATGCGACCACCACGGGTTGAGCTCCGCAACTGCCTCCTCATCCATGGCTGCTTCACCAGCAGACCATATATATATGCTCTGCTGATCTATCAGCAATACGGAACCGTGCGCGGTGCGCGAGGAGGCCTACCGCCCGCGATGGCGCCCGTGAGCCGCCCGAACGGGTCGAGGTCGGAGTGCCCTCCAACTCCCCACCGGCTCGATGTGCCGTCCCCGTGCCCACCGCGGGCGTCATCCGCCTTTGCAACACGCGCTCGCTCGACGGGGCCGCCCCAGCGTTCGATTAGCGCGGCCGACGATCTTGCCTTCCGCCCGTCGGCCGCCCTTGCCGCCGCTCCCGTCCGCGTGGCTGGCTCGGTGCCTCTGGCGCTTCCTCGATGTACACTTCAGCGCCCTTGAGTTTCAACCCGAGGCCCTTTCCGTCGCGGGCCTCGACCGTACGAACAACGAGATACGGCGCCGCTGCCGGCCCCACGACGCCCTCGACGCGCCCAAGCGCGCGGCCTCGCCGGTCGACGATCTTCACGCCCTCGCCATACCGCCACGGGCGGTCGGCGTGGACGATGAGCTCGCCCTGCGGGCCGGGGCCGAACACTTTGCCGACGAGTTCCACGGCCGCCAAACCGCCTGCGGGTTCTTCATCGTTGGCCCGGGGGGTCCACCGGCTCGAACTCGTCGGGCTTCTTCCACGCGCGCTCGAGCCGCTTCGCTTTGCTGCGCCGCCGCGCGACCACGAGGGCCGCGGCCCCTGCGCCCACGACAATCAGGGGCACGAGCAGCCAAAGCGGCGCCTCCGCGGGAGCTGCGTGGACCTCTTCCCACACCGCCACGACCGATTTGGGGCCATCCATGAACACGAGGCCGTTGGTGCCCGTGCTCAGCTGGTCGCCGCTCCACCCCTTGAAGTGGAAGCGCGCCCCCCCGGCCGACGCCTCCGCTGTCGACAGGTTGAACGATGCCCCGACGCCCTCGTCGTACCACCCGCTCCCCGAGGCGACTCCATACCGCGTCGTGACGCTCAGGTAGAACTGGTGGCCCCAGAGCACGGTGAGTTCCGAGGGTCCCCCCATGATGACCACGGCGCTGCTGCCCGAGGCGCTGTCGTTGCCGAGCCACCCGCGCAGGATGTCCCGCTGCCCCGCGCTCTCGTTCCAGGGGCTCTTGACCGTGACCGTCGCCTCCGCCCCCTGCGGGTACCAGCAGTTGGGGATGTCGCAGGTCGGGTCGCCGCTGGGGCTCTTGATCGTGAGCAGCACCTCCGTGCGGTAGGTGAGGTTCAGCACCTCGGCCGCGGCGGCCGTGTAGGTGTGCGCCGCGCCTCCCCCGTCACTCCAGGATACGAACGCGAGGCGGCGCCCCGTCCCTCCGGGCACGATCTCCGAGGCGGTGAGCGCGTGCACACTGCCCTCGTCCATCCACATTAAGGCCGAGCCGAGGTACGCCACACCGTCCACGCGGAACACGGTGTCGCCCGGCGCCGCCGCGAAGCGCACCTCGAACTCGCGGCTGAAGAACGCGGTAAGCTCCAAGGGGCCCGTCATGGTAATGAAGTGCGAGCGATTGCCGGCGTCCGACCACCGCTGGAAGGTGTACCGCGTCGTGCCTTTCGTGAAATTCGCGGGGGCGCTTACCGATAGTTGGGCGTTGGGGGCCTGGAACGTCCGGGCAACGTCCTGCGAGCTCCCTTCGAGCGAAATGGGGACATCGGGCGGGTCGGACGCAAGGGTAAGCTCGTAGGCGACTGGCTGGAACAGGGCGGTCAGCGACTCCGGCCTCCACACGGTCCACGAGCGGGCCGAGGCGCCAAGGTCGCTCCAGGACATCGCGCCGTACTGGACGCCGTCGCGCTCGGGGGGCGCGGAAGGAGGCGCGATCGCCATCCCGGTGCCGTTGAGCCGCCACCCCGACCAAGGCATTGGGGTTTCGACGAGGTCGATGGTGACGGGCAGGCCCGGCGGGTCGCTGTCGAGGCGAATCTCGAATTCGGCGGTGAAGGTGACGAAGAACGATGCGGGCCCGGCCGCGGGATAGGCCTTGGCCGCCACTGCCGACCCGTCCGACCAATTCGTGAATGCGTAACGCAGGCCTGGCGAGTCGGGCTGCGGCGAAGGCGGGACGAGCACATGCCCCGACCCGATCGCGAGCCAAATTGCAGCGGGACAGGTGAAGTTGAGCCCGTCCACCGCCACGGTGCGCCCCGGCGGGTCGCTGAACATCTCGAACGAGTACGCGTCGGCCGTGTACCGGGCGAGGATCGTGATCGGCGCGGTTGCCGAGAGATTGCGGGCCGCAGGCCCGCCGTCGGCCCACCCCGTGAACAAATAGCGCGTCCCGGCCCGAGCGTGGATCGTGGCCGCCTCGGCCGTGTGCGTGCCGCCCGCGGGCCACCACGCCGACCAGGGCGCGGTCACGTTGACGCCGTCAACGAGCAGCCAGAGACCCGTGGGGTCCGTCGACAGCGATGCAAGGACCTCCATCGTGAACCGCGCCTCGATCGTTTGGTCCGCAAGGCACTGGACCGTCCGGTTCTCGGTCGCCCCGTCCGACCAATTGGCGAAGAGGTAGCGCACGCCGCCAACCCCCTGCGGGCTTGCAATGGAGATCGGGAGGCTGACGCCCTCGCTGCAGGGGCCGGTGATTGGCGTGGTGAGCGCGGTCCCGTTGAGCGTGTAGGCTCGACCCGTCGGGTTCGTGGAAATCACGAGGTTGGGGCGCCGCTGCATCGCGCGGAAGAGGAACCCCTCCGTGCCGTTGAGGATCCGGTCAATGGCGCCGCTCGTCGTCGGGAAGCCGCTTGCGTCGGTCGCACCGACCACCGTCGCGATCCCGAAGCCGTCCACGGCAACGGCGCGCGCGATGTCGGTGCCCGCCTCCCCCATGTAGCTCGAGTAGTGGAGCGTCGTGAGGTCGGCCGAGATCCGGCTGAAAAAGGCCTCCTGGTACGAGGTGGCGGCCGAGCCCGAACGGGAGGTGCGCATCGCGCCCAGCGTCACGGGGAAGTTCGCCGAGTCGGTGAACCCGACGGCCGTGAGCGTGCCGTCCGGGGCGACCGTGAGGCCGACCACTCCCTCCGACCCATCGCCGCCGAGGAAGGTGGCGGCGGTCACGATTCCCCCGCTCGTGGTCATCTTGGCGATGAACCCCTCGTCGGAGCCCGCGGCCGTTTGCTGCAGCACCCCCGCGGTCGTGGGAAAATCGGCGGACGCGCTTAGCCCGCCCACATAGGGGTACCCGACCGAGTCGGTGTCGATCGTGAAGGCGTAATCGTCGGCGCTGCCGCCCAAGTAGGTGAGCGTTGCGAGCGTCCCATTGGAGGGCCACATCGCGGTAACGAAGGCGTCGACGCCACCGTTGTAGGTCGTGTCCACGGCGGCCCCGAAGGTGTCGCCCGCCGGCAGGTCGGAGGAGTTCGTCGACCCTGCTACGATCATGGTTCCGCTTGCCCCCAGCGCGATTGCCCGTCCAGCGTCCGTGGCGTTCCCGCCGAGCAGGGTTGCCATGGTAAGCGCGCCGCTGCTCGCATTGACGCGCGCAACGAAGGCGTCGAGCGGGCCCGTGCCATTGTGCAGCGGGGGGCCGGCGGTCGTGGGGAATGCCGTCGAGTTTGTCTCACCCGTGAGGAACGGGTCGCCGCCCGCCCCGAGCGCGAGGCCGAGCGCCCGGTCCCACCCCGCGCCTCCGAGGTAGGTGGCGTACTCGATGGACAGGCCGTCGGCGCTCAGGCGCGCGAGGAAGGCGTCCATCCCCCCCGAGGCATTGCGCTGGACGGCGTCCGCCGTCGTGTAGAAGTTCGCCGAATTCGTCTCCCCGGCCACCCATATTTTTCCGCTTGCCTCGCACGCCACGGCAAAGGCCACCTCGAACCCCGACCCCCCGAGGTAAGTCGCCCACAGAAGTGTGGTGCCGTCGGCCGAAAACTTCGCGATGAATGCGTCGCCGCCCGTCGCGTCCTGATCAGGGGAGAACGCGGTGAGGGGGAAGTCGTCCGAGGAGGTCCACCCCACGACCACAATGTTGCCCGACGGGTCGAAGGCAACCGCTTCGGCCTCATCCCGCTGCGAGCCG
>JBGPJF010000107.1:0-6855 GCA_041485285.1 Thermoplasmata archaeon
CCTGAGGTTCAGCTGATTCGGCCACCAATCGCTGTTCGACCGCATTCCGACGTTCGTCGTTCCGTGCACGACGGGGCACTTGTCGGCGCTCTTCTCCATCGTTGCGTTCACATGATCCTTCGATCCGTGCGGGTCCCTGTCGACCGGTGCCATCGCATTCCTCCCCCTCGTCTCTCCCTTAACTCAGGCCGGGGGCGTGCGGGCCCTCTCGGACTTTCATGTACCCGGACCGCTGGGACGGGGTTTTCCCCGTCGAACATGCGGATGTCGGAAATACGGATGTCGAAAATAAGGGTTATCATCGGATAGCGGTTGCTCATTGGGGCTTTGGTGGTGTTCCGCAGCCGTTTCCCGCCCCCGAAGCAGCACCGCGCGTCCCTCCCGGGTACGCGGCGTAGGATCAACTCCTTCTCGCTGAGGATGTGGTCCGCCTTCCCCGGCGCCTTCGCCGGCGGCACGCTTTTCCTTTGCGTTCTCTTCGGCGGACCCCTCACAGGCGCTTCGCTAAACCCCGCGCGCGCGAACGCCGCCGCCGGGGTGCGCAGGATGGTCGGCGAAGTGTCGATCCCCACCACGAGGCCAGCCGCTCCAACGCGCTGGGCGGCCGCCCTCGTGACGGCGCCCGGGCCGCAGGCGATGTCGAGGACGCGAGCACCGCCCGTGATGGATGCGCCCTCGAGGGCTCCCTCGGCCGAGACGGCCAAAATCGGCGCGACGTTCTCCGAATAGGCAAGCGCGCAGCGCTCGAAAGCCGCCTCCCACGCCTCGGCCCACGCCAGTACGGCGCTTCCCTTCTCCACGTCCTTTGAAGAATGATCGAGGCAAAAAGGGCGCGGGCCCGAAAAAAGGCGACGTGCAGTTTATTACGTGGGTGCGGTTTTGAAGGGTGTCGCCGAGTGCGAGCCGCCGTTAGCGCGGACGGCCGGCTGCGGGTGGGGAACGAGTTGGCAGGGGGAATCTCGGAAGCGGACTTCAAGAAGTACTTCGCGGAAGCGATTGGCACATTTTTCCTTACGATGGGCGGAATGCTTTCCATCGTCGGCGCCGGCGACATGGTCGGCATCGCCGCGGCATCCGGCGCCATCTTGGGGGTGATGATCTACGTCTTCGGACCGATTTCCGGCGGCCACTTCAATCCGGCCATTTCCACGGCTCTGTTCATTCAAAAGAAGCTCGCGGCCCGGGACTACATGTTCTATCTCGTTTTCCAGGTTGTAGGGGCGACCATTGGTGCGATGATGGCAGTGGCCGTCGTTCCGTTGGCACCCTGGGGGACGAGCGCCCAGGCCGGCGCTACCCTTGGATTACTCACGCGTGACCCCATCCCTCCGACCTACACCTTCAACCCCGGGGGCGCCCTGATCCTCGAGATTCTCATGACTTTCATGCTCGCGACGACGTATTCGATGGTCGTGGCCGGCCGCGAGAAGATGGCCCCCCTGTCGGGTGCGCTCATCGGCGGCACGCTGTTTGCCTGCATCCTCTGGGGCGGGCCGTGGACGGGCGGATCGATGAACCCGGCGCGGTCGCTTGGCCCCGCGTTCGTGTCGGGGACCAACCAGGTCATTTGGGCTTCGATGTGGCTATACATCGTAGGCCCGCTCATCGGCGGCGCCCTGGCGGCGTTCGGCTTCATGTGGTTCCGCGGCGACCTTAAGATTCACCTGTCGGTCGGGTCGTCGGCGCCCGCTGCGCCCCCGCCGCCCCCGCTTCCCCCTCCCCCGTCCCAGGGCGGGCTCCCCGCGCCGCCAACGCAACCGCCGCTCCCGGCACCGATCATGAGCCCGTCAAACCAAGATCAGCCGAGGTCCGGCATCTGACGGCGTCATTCCTCCTCGGCGTCGCCGAGGAGCGTCCCGCAAGCCGGGCAGAAGCGGTCGAGCGTGGACACCGGCGACGAGCAGTTCGGGCAAAAGTCCGGCGCCACGGCACTGAGACCGCGGCGCGCGCGCGGCGCCTTTGCGCGCCTGCCCATCCGTGTGCGCCCCCTCAGGCCTTCCAATCGAAGACGCGCTTGTATTCGATGCGCAAACACCGGTCTTCGACGTACTGGATTCCGGCGGCGTGCACGATCTCCTTCGCGCGGGGATTCGTGATCCCCAGCTGGAGCCAAACCGCTCGCGGCTTGATCTTGACAGCCGCCTCCGCGACCTTGTCGCACTCGGGGCCCGGGCGGAACACGTTCACGATGTCGACTTTCTCGGTCACGTCGGTGATCGCCTTGTGCACCTTGAGGCCCAGGATCTCCGTTGCCGTCGGGTTCACGGGGACGATGTGGTACCCGTGGTCCATCAAGAACTTCGGCACCGTGTGCGCTTCCTTCTCGGGGTTCGCGCTCATCCCAACGACGGCAATCGTCTTGGAGCTCTTGAGGAGGTCAGCGATGGCGTCGGTCATGGCAACTCCCCGAGGGCCCGAGCCTTGCGGCGGGACAAAAAGCCTCGCCCCGCGAGGCCTTCAAGGCGGCCGGCGGGGGCGCTGCTCCAGGGCCGCGGCCACCATCTCGGCCGGCGGGGCATCGTACGACTTCCCCTTCCACCGGTAGGTGCGCGAGAAGAGGCCGACCTCGGGGAAGTCCGCAAGGCCCGCAGGGTCGATGTCGCGCCCCCGGACGCGCAGCGTGGGCGACCCGTGGAAGTCCAAGGCCGCGGCGTCCCTAGCATGTCGCACACGCAGCATGGCCGGGTTGCCGGGCAGGCCCGCCGCCCGCATCGCGTCGATGGCCCGTTCGCGCGCGCGCCGATACGCGGGACAGCCCGCGAAGTAGAGGATCTCGACGTCGGCCACCGCGCCACCTCAAGCCATGGGCAATTGGTTGCTTGCCTCGACGATCCCCTCGAGCTTCCCGCCACGGAAGGTCGCAGAAAACGGCGCGCGCCGCTTGAGGCGATTTCGCAGCCGTGCGGCCCCGGGGTCGTCCCGGTGGAGCTCGACCTCCAACAGGGCTTCGCCGTCCGGCGCGATGCAAAGCGCGAGCGCTCCCGCGCGCGCCGCGTTGCCCGGAGCGCGCAAGGGCTCGAAGAGGATGCGCCGCTCCCCGCCGGCCGCACGCCAATAGGGAACCACGTGCGACCCGCCCCGCTCGGCGGCCGTGGCGACTTCGGCAAGCGTTGGGGCTTTGCCCTCGGCAAACGCGTCCGCCCGCCAGGCGACAGGGGGCAACGGCGGTTGGCGAGCGCCCTTGCCCGCCGCCGCGCTTTCGAGGATGCGGCCTTCGCGCTCCAAGAATGCGGTCAGCGCCCAGCGCGAAAGGCCCGGCCGGCCGCGCAGCAGGTCGGCAAGCGCCCCGCACGCGGCGGCGATGGCCCGCGCCCCTTCGGCGGGGGGCACCGGCGCGACGGCCGCGTACGATTCGAGCGGCGCACCCACGTGCAATTGCCCTTCCACCGCGGCAAGCGAAAGCGCGCCGCGTCCGCCCGAGAGCGGGACCGAGAATTCGCCCTCGCCGTAGAGCGCGAGCACCGTGGCGCTCGCCATCTGGCCGACCACGTAAGCGACCGGCTGGTCCAAGGCGACCTCCACGGGCGGGTCCGCCTTGAGGCCCCGTTCGCGGCGCAAAAAGTCCAGCATCGGGTCGGGGAGAAACGGGACGCCGACGGTCAGCGTCAGCCGCCCACGCAGGTGCTCGCGGTCGAAATCGGCAGGCGGCGTTTTGCCGGCATTGTCGAGGGCCGCAAGCGCGCTTTCCGCCCGTTCCAATTCCGCCCGAGGGACCTCGAACCGGATCCGCAGCGGCGCGGCCTTGCGCTCCCCGGGCTCCACGGACTCCCCCCTCAGGTTTTCGGCGGCAGCGGGTTGAAAAATCGGATTCCGATCGGCGCGCCGATGAACAGCGCGAAGACGAGCGCGACCAGGGCCGCCGCCTGGAGCTTCTCGGAGGTGATGGGGTTCCCGCGCACGGCGGCCTCCCACACCAGCGTCACGCCGAAGACGAGGAAGAAAATCCAGAGCGGCACCATCCGGTACGTCAGCATGCGGGCCGCCTGCCGGCGGCCGTCCGCCTCGGATGGCTGGGGGGCTGGCGGCGCGGCGCCTTTCGCCTGCGGCTCCCCTTCGGTCACGGCCTTAGCGCTCATGCTCCCTTCTCCTGGAGGATCTCCACCTTCAAGGCGCGGGCGACCCGAAGGATCTCTTCGATGAAGGTGAGCAGGTCGGCCTTCTTGAGTTCGGGAATCCGCGCGGCGTCAAGCGCCTGCCACCCGCCGTCGAGCATGACGTCGAACGTGTCGAAGCTCTTGCCGGTGCCCGGCTTTGCCGGCCGCAGGCGGAGCTTTCGGATCGCCGACCAGCGGAACTCGCGCAGCTCCGCGCCTACGCGCACGCGCAGCGCGCGCGAGGAGATGGCCGCCACCGGCCGCCGCCCGTCGGGGAACACCTTGCGAAGCTCGACGCGGTCGGGGATCGAGGTGCCGAGCGCCTCCTTCAGCGAGCCGAAGAAGGAGGTCAGCTGCTCGCGGCTCGGGTCACGCCCCAGGATCGTGGGCAGGATCTGCAGGCGGCCGCCCTTCGCGTAGTGGAACACGAAACGGAAGTAAACCTGCTCGGCAAGCTCCTTGCGGTCGATGTCGTTGTCCTCGACCTCCACGCGCTCGAAGTCGGTGAAGGGGATGCGCAGGTCCATCGCGCGGTGGAAGGTGAAGCCCGGCTTGAACGGTGGGGCGATCCCCTTCTCGTAGAGCGTGAGGAGGTTCACCTTGCAGTATTGGGACACGCCGAAGATCCCGAGGATGACCGCGACGGCACCCATCAGTGCCGTGAGGACAAAGCGTTCCGCGACAAGCCCCGCGTCCCACCAGACATAGGGGATGAAGGCCGCGGAAGCCGCCGCGACGAGCAGCCAGAACCGCAGCAGCGACTTGCGGCGCCGCTCGATCTCCTTCTTCGTTGCCGCCGATGGCTCGAGCACCGGGGCCCCGAGCCCCGTCGCGTCGTGGTCGTGCGCATCGCCCGTCTGGGGCTCGTGCTCGTGCCCCTCGCGGGCCGCTGCGCCGCCGCGGGCCATGGGGAGGTCAGAGCGAATCACCGGCGGGCCACCTCCCGTTGCTATCCGGCCTCTTGAATAAAACGGGATCGCAGGGGGGCCCTGCTGGCGCGCCCCCTACTTAACTAGACCCCACCCACACCGCCCAAAGGTCGAGCGCGCTATAAGGCGCTCCGGGGGGGTGCGCCGGACACGCGGCCACGCGGCCACGCGGCCGCGCCGCCTCACGTCCCCAGGGCGGCAAGCCGCGACTCGGCCTCTGCAGCGTCGCTTGCCCGCCCGAGCGCCCGCAGCACGCGCGCGAGGTTGCGCAGCGCCGCGCGGGAGAGGCCGTTGACCTGCAGCGCCGCCTCGAACGCCTTGACCGCGGCCTCGGGGTCGTCGAGCCGCTCGAGCGTGCGGCCGAGGTTGTTGTGCGCCTGCTCGAACAAAGGGTCGATCGACGCCGCCTTCTCGAAACTTGCCCGGGCCGCTGCAAAGTCGCCGAGCTCGAACAAGGTCGTCCCCCGGTTGTTGTACGAGACCTTGTCGTGCGGGTCAACTTCGATGGCGCGGCTGAACGCGCGCAGGGCGTCTTGGAGGCGCCCCATTTCATGATAGGTGGAGCCGAGGTTGTGCCAGAGGTGCCGGTCGTCGGGGTTGGTGGCCACGGCCGACTCGAACGCTTGCAACGCCGGTTCAAAGCGCCCCATCAGGTGCAGCGTGACGCCGAGGTTGTTCCAGGCCTCCTTGAGGGCCGCGTCGTACTTGACCGCCTGGTAGTAGCACTGCACGGCACCCTCGTCGTCGCCCGCGCGCTCGGCCAGGTCGCCCTTCAGGTTCCACGCGGCTGCGTGGTCGGGGGCCCCGCGCAGGAATTGGTCGAGCGCCTCTTCGGCGGCCGCGGTGTCGCCGGAGGCCGCAAGGCTCGTGGCCTTGGCATAAAGCGCGGGGTCGTGCGGGAGCGCAGGGCCCTGCGACCCACGGATGGCTTCGCGCGCGGTGTCCTTGAAGAGCGCCGGCATCACGGGCGGCGGCGTTTCCACGGGCGTTGGCGGGGAGGGCGCGGGCGCGCGCGCCGCGGGCTCCGGGGGCGGCGCGGGCGCCGCTTGAACGCTGGGCCGTTCGGTCGGGGGCGCCGATTCGTACAGGGAACCGGTCGGCGGCGCCGCGGGCCCCTCCTTGCGGCGGGCCTCGAGCATCCCGTCGTAGAGGTGGTCGAACACGGGCTTGGCCTTCGCTTCCAAGTCGGCCATGAACGCGTCGACATCAAACGAGGGGCGGCGGAACGGCTCCGGCTCCGCGGGGTCTTCCTCGGCTTGGGGGGCCGCTGACTGTGCGAGGGCCTCGAGCTCGGCCGTCAGGCTTTCATCGAGGTCCTCCGCGGTCGGGGGCGGGGGCGCCGACACGATCGGGCCTTGCTGTCTTGCGGCAGGCTCGGCGCGTGCCTCGGGGGGCGGCGCGGGAGCGCTCACCGTTGGACCGATGGGACGCGGCGCGGGCGGCGGCACCACGACCAGCGTTTCGGGGGGCGCAACCACGATGGCCGCGTTCTCCGGCGGGGCGCCCTCCGGCTCCCAGGCCGCAGCCGGGGGCGCGCGCGCGGGGCGCGCGTCAAGGGGAGGCGGCGCCATAGCGAGCGGCGCAGGTGCGGGGGGCTCCCCCATGATGGCGTCCGCGTCTTCCGCATCGCTCGACGAGGACGAGAGCGCTTGCGCAAGTTGCTCGTCGTCGGGCGGGGAGGGCGGCGCGGCGGGGGGCGGCGGCGCGACCGCAACGGCCGGCGCTTCGGGGGGTGGGGCCGCTTCGATCTGGCGGGAGGGAGCTTGCGGGGCTGGTTCCGCCTTCGGCGGCGGGGGCGGCGGGGGCGGCGGGGGCGCCAGGCCGGCCGCAGG
>JBGPJF010000108.1:0-6718 GCA_041485285.1 Thermoplasmata archaeon
CAACTTGCCGCTCGCTCCTGCGGCCGAGTTTCATCATGACATGGGTGAGCGAGCCAACCCGCCCGGAATAGGAGAGCTGGCCGTTTTCGTCCGGCTTCCCGTAGGTCTGGGCCTTGAACCCGGTCCGCGCTTTGAGGATGAACTCCGCGATCATGGGGATGAAGAGGACGGCGGCGGCTTCCTTTAGGTTGACGAGCAGCGCCGCTGAAACGATTGTGGCACCCATGAAGAGCGTGAAGGTGTCGCCGGGGAAAACCTTCGCTGGGAACTTGTTGAACACGAGGAAGGCCACCGTGGCGCCCATGAACGGTGCGAGGACAAGGAGCGCTTCGCCGCGTCCCGCGTAAACTGCAAGGAGGGCGAGCGCCCCACTCATGATCAGCCCCAGCCCCGCGCCAAGCCCGTTGAACCCCTCGAGCATGTTTGCGGCGTTTGCGCCCGCCGACACCATGAATGCGAGCGTCGGAATCATCAGGAGGCCGAACTGAATCTCAAGGCCCCGCGGCAGGTGGATGACGGAATCGGGGTAGTAGATTGCAAGCGGGAGTCCAAAGAGCACGGGGAGGACGGCCTTGACGCGTTGGCGCAGTTCGAAGAGGTCGTCGATCGCGCCCACAAACGCGCACCCGAGCGACGCGATGAGGCACGCGAGGAACAGGGTCGTGTTTGGGATCGTTGCTCCGGGCGTCAGCAGATCGAAGAGCATCAGCGTGACGACGCCGACGAAGAATCCGGACACGACGGCGACGCCGCCCATTTCGGTAACTTTGGGCTTCGCGAACTTGTTCTGGTCAACGCCGACCATCCCGCGCGCTTTGAACGAACGGATGAGGCGCGGCATCAAGACGAGCGTGACGATCAGGGAGAGCGCGGCCGAGGTTGCGTAGGCGGCGATGGTCGCGGTCGTGAGCGGCGTATCCATGTGCTGCCCTCCTTGCGTTCCAACAATGTTCGCTATTTCAAAACTTGCAAGCGTCGCTCAAGTTGGGTTCCCACGGTTTTCCGCCCTCGACTTAGGTCGCTGGCTTCTGCGCAAGGACCGCCGTGTCCTCTTGAAGCGACGCCGGCAGGACGGCCGCGGCAAGGTTACGCAGCGGTGCTGCGACGCCGCCGCCAGCGCTCCCTCTCCGCGCCCCAGGGACCGCATTCGAGGCGCCGGCGGTGCGCATCACGTCGAACCCGCACGCGCGCGTCATTTCAACCAGGCCCCCGAACGTGAATACCGACTTGTGGTCTCCGTCGCTCGGAGGGAGCAGCGGGTTGCCGTAGCGGCCGTGGGGGGAGGGGTGGTAGTTGTGCGGCGCGAGGCCGAGGAGGAGGAATAGGCGATTGGCCGCGGACGCGAGGTTCGGCGACGTGATGACGAGGTAACCGCCGGGCCGAAGCGCGCGGCGCGCGCCCTTGAGGAACGCCTCCGGGTCGTGGAGGTGTTCGATCACTTCGCTCGAGAAGACCGCGTCGAAGGAACCGGCCCCAACAAGGTCGTCGAGTTTCGTGATGTCGCCTTGGATGGCCCGAGGCATTCCTGCCAGGTCGGATTCGAGGAGGTTCACCGTCGTGACCTCGGCGCCCGGGAAGATCGACCCGAGGGCCTCCCGGGTCGCTTGGGTGCCGCCGCAGTCGAGGACCTGCTTTGCAGGCGGCACAATCAGCGGCCGAAAGCGGCGCTCGAGCTTGACGTAGATGTTAGGGGACCCGAGGCGGCGCATGGCTTTCCTCCGTTGAACAAAATGCTCCCGCCCCGCGCCCCAGGCGCGCGCCCCTCAAGCCGGCCGATCCGCTCTTTGGCCAGAGGTTCGGAAAAACCGATCGAGGGGCGCGCCCGAAGGGGCGCGGGGCGGGTGGGGGTGCCGAAAAGGGTTCGCCTTGTCGGAAGGGACCCCGATGAGGGGGAGCGCCTCTGCGCGCTTATTGAAACCGTGCGGCTGACCGTCCGCCCCTGTGCCCCTTATCGGGCCCTTCGGGAAGGCGTTCCACATCGGCGGTTGAGAATCGAGGAATCCCAGGGATCCCGTCAAAATCGCGGTCGAGCGACCAGATGCCGATTGCATGGAATTTGATCGCCGCGGCCACGAATTCCACATCCGATGCGTCCCGCGAGCCAATCAGCCCGCGCGCGAGCGCCATTTCAGGGTCTTCGCGCGAGAGGGGAACCTCTACGATCTTGGCGAGGAGCTCCTCCACCAGCTTCGAAATGCTATCCTCGTCCGAGTGGGCGACCTGCGCGATCTTTCGAAGGTGGGTGCGTATCTCGTTGCGCGCCGCCGCCGGCGCGATCCATTCGAAGCCGTGGAGCATGAAGACCCGCCGGACACTTGCGTCCCGGACCGTCGCGGCGAATAGCACGCTCGTGTCGACCACGATGCGCGGTCGAGGAGGTTCGAGGCTATTGCCCGGAGATTCGCCGGTGGATGCCCCTTCGCGCCTTTCGCCCGAACTCAATGGCCAACTCCTCCGTCATCGCTGAATTTGCCGTGACTTCATCCATCCAGCGCAGCTTTTGGGCGTATTCCTCGATGCGGGCGCGGATCAGCCGCTGGTATTCCGGATTGGTGTCGAAAAAGTCGGCCGCCTCCTTGGAAATCTCGAAACTGCCCTTCTTCGAGGCGACCATTGCCCGTTCCTCTCTTCGGTGGTTGATAAAGATTCCTTCGCATCCGGGGTGGTAGACGGCCACTTCCCGCCCCGCGCCCCAGGCGCGCTCCCCTTTCGGCCGATCCGCTCTTTGGCCAGAGGTTCGGAAAAACCGATCGAGGGGCGCGCCATAGGAGCGCGGGGCGGGTGGGGGTGCCGAAAAGGGTGTGCCTTGTCGGAGGGATCCCGATGAGGGGAAATGGCTGTGGCGCTTCGAGCGGTCAAGCCGGGACCGCGGAGATGCCGGGCACCTTACCGAAGTCGCGGTCGAAGGTGGCTACGTGTTCGGCGCCGCGGGCCTTGGCGATCGCCAGGATCGAAGCGTCGGCCAGACTCATCTTGGTGGACCGCTGCGTCCTAAACGCATCGAAGGCCGCCTGAAAATAGGGTGAGCAGTTCACGAACTCGAATTCGGACGCATCGAGCAGCTGCGTTCCACTGGATGCAGCCTTCTCCAAGCCCCGTCGTGATGCGAGTACCGTAACCACCTCGAGGAAGATGTACTCGGGCAGAAGGACGGGCCCCCATCGGCCATCAACGACCTCCGGCCACGCCCTGCGCGCGGCCGCATGATGGACGTCACCGTCGTTGAAGTACGCAACAACGAAACTCGCGTCCAAGACGATCATTCGCATCACGTGCCGTAGACGATGGCGTCAATCTCTTCGCTGAGGTGCCGGTTCCTCTTCCCGAATGGCTCGGGCCGGATGTCGTGGGCGCTCCCTTTCTTGGGCCAGGCCGCCCCGGTTCCGGAGGCCTCGCGCATCAGGTCGCTGAGAACCACCCCGATGGGCCGCCCCTCGAGGGCCGCGCGGGCCTTGAGGCGACGGAAGGCGTCTTCGTCCAGGTTTCGGATGGTCGTGTCCATGGGAACCACAATCACCTTTGTGTTACAACCATATAAATGTGTGCGCCACGACCCGCTGCGCCGCGCCCCTTTCGGCCGATCCGCTCTTTGGCCAGAGGTTCGGAAAAACCGATCGAGGGGCGCGCCATAGGAGCGCGGGGCGGGTGGGGGTGCCGAAAAGGGTGTGCCTTGTCGGAGGGATCCCGATGAGGGGAATCTGGGCATTCCTTGGGGCGCGGAAGGGCGTCAAACAAAGGGTCGAGCCGGGGCCTTCCCCGTGGAGCACCCATTCGTCACGGTTCCACTTCCGAACGAGCCCAGGCGTAGAGCCGCTTCGTCCGCGTGACCACATCGCGCGCTTCGCGCTCGGTGGGGAGGCGGTCTTCGTACTCCAGGAGGTGCTTCACGGCAAGGACTCGTTTGAGTTGGTTGGCGTGCTCTTCGGCCCCCCTCGCGCCGCACCGACCGAGCAACCCAACGGCAGCCTCGTGGTCGGGACCGATGGACCGCAGGCCGAGCCTTGCTACGGTAACCGCGTCGGAAACTGCGATGGCAGCCTGGACCGCCGCCACGCCAGCCGCGAGGGCGTGGCTCCGGCCTTGGGCGTCCGCCACGGAGTCCATCAGTTCGTCCGCGCGCTGGAGGTAGACCCGGTATTTGCCGGCATCCACCGTTCTGGTGCGCGTCGGTTCGGCCATGGCACATCGCCTCGGTCACACGGGGCCGGCGGCGAGGAGCTCGCCTTCCGCTTCGGCGTTGCCCACGAAACCACGACCCGTGCGGGCCCTCCATTCACTCCTCGTGAGGACGATTACATGCACGGGGTTCCCGAAGCGGCGGCGGACGAGCTTGTCCAGGGCAAAGTCGCGTTCCTGGGCGCTCCGTTTGGCGCGCGCGTCTTTGACTACCAGCAGGAGGTCAATGTCGCTGGCGGGCTTCTCATCACCGCGGGCCACGGAACCGAAGAGCCTGGCCTCGATGAGGCCTTCCTGGCGCTTGGCCCAACGGGTGAGGGCGGTTCTCAACTCGCGCTTTGACATCAGGTCAATCTGGAGGAGGGGGGCGAGCGCCCCGACCAGGACATGGTCGTCCACGAGCTTCCAAACGTGCGACCGGCCGACAACTCGCCGCTCGACGAGCCCCTCCCACTCGAATTCGTGGAGCCGCTCGATGACTCTTTGCGGGGGGGCGCGGGCAAGCTCGGCGACCTCGCGCCCCGTCATCTCGCGTTTGGGAAACCTTAGCAGAACCTTGAGGACCCGGACAGAAGTCTGGCCGCGCAGGAGCCGTTCTGCGATGTCCGTGAAGCGCATTGTCATCACCTGATGATACATGTCCTCACTTGCGTACATATAGCCTTTCCCCATCCTCCACAGCAAGCAGGGGAGGGAGCGTCAGCGCCTCGATCGGGGCCTTGCCGGACGCGCCACCTTGAACGTGGGCCGCGGCTCGGCCCTTCGCCGGGGAACCCCGTACACGATCTCGTCAATCCGTTGGCTATCACGCTCGGTGCCCTTCCCCCAACGTTCAGGTTTTACGTCGAGGAAGCTGCCGCGCTTCGGCCACCCCGAACCGGTCCCTGGGCGGGAAGGGGTCGTGCTGGGCGCTTGACCGGGGGGTGGGCCTTCGCGCGCTTGGGTCTTTCCGCGCCGCCGTTGAAGATCTCCCGGCGCCTTGCCACTTTTCGCCTCCGCGGATCCTTGGTTCAGCTTGAACCACCTCGTTCCAGGGTCCGCCGATCGAAGCCCCGGGCTCCCCGCCCGCGCGCTCCCTTCACCCGGGGCAACCCCGTCGGCTCGGGCGCGGGCGTGTGGCGCCCGGCTTGCGGATGGACGCAAGGAGAGCGTCCGCTCTCCACGTCCATTCGAGGATCGACCGACCCTCTGGCCAAAGCGTGGCAGTGCATGGAATGCTACTTGAGCGTTGCGAAGCGGCGTTCGACGTGGACACGATCACAGGAGGACGTCTGGCCCGCGCCAAAGTTTATCGCCGCGAGCCCCCCCTGCCGTCCTAACAAAGTGGCTTGCCAGCGCGTTTGCAGGCGGGCCGCGGGGGTGTCAAACATGCGCCAACTGCGTAGCCTTGGACTTGTGAGCTTGCTCGTGCTGTCGACTGCGTTTGCCGCATTTGCAGGCCCGGCCTCGGCGGCGGCCACGGGCTGGACGGTGCCGCACCAGCTTGCCGACCACACGACCAATTACGAGGGGCCCCTCGGGGCTTCGGTGGCCGTGGGCGTAGGTGGGCGCACGCTGGCAGCCTGGGACAACTACGACGATGCCTCGAGCTATTTCCAGGTCTTTTACCAATGGTACACGCCCGAAAGCGGCTGGGGCGAAGGGGGTGTCCTCTATGACTATTGGGGCGACGACGTGGAATCCCCGAACGTGGCGGCCTCGGCCAACGGGGACTTTTTCCTCGTGGCCGAAGACCACGGCTCCTTCCTTTCTCCGTTCATCGCCGCCTACCACTTCGACGCGACCCAACGCCGGTGGGAAAGCGTGGGCCAGCCCAACACGGACGTGAACGCCACCGCCGTGACCGGCCCGCAAGTGGCCATGGACAGCGCCGGGAACGCCGTCGTCGTGTGGCGCACCCAGGATTCGTCTGAATTCAACATCTCCGCGAACCGCTACACCAAGGGCGATGGCTGGGGGGCCGGCGAAACGCCGCTGGACGCCCGCGCAACCTCCACGCAAAACCCGCGCGTCGTCATGGACGCGGCGGGGACGGCAACGGCCGCCTGGCAACAGTCGGACGGCTCCCACGTGCGGATGTACGCTTCGAGCCAGTCGTCAAGCGGCGGGTGGAGTACACCCCAGGTCCTTGACGGTCAGATCTACGACGCCTACAACCCGCGGCTTGCGGTGAGCAGCGGCGGCGATGTGATCGCCACCTACCTGCAGAACAACGGGTCGAACTCGAACATCTACGCGGCGATGAAGCCGCGGGGCTCTTCGTGGATGTCGCCCGACCAGGTGAGCACGTATGCCGACTTTGCGGCGGGCAACGAGCGGGCGGCGGGCGGCCCCAACAGCGACTTCGTCGTCGCGTGGAACCAGTTCAACGGCTCCGAATACAAGATGATGGCGAGCGTGCTCCACGCCGGGAACTGGACGGCGCCCCAGAACTTCTCGGACCAAATCGAAAACACCGGCGGCGGGTCGGTCGCATGGGCCGGGATGGACGCAAGCGGCAACGCGCTTGTGATGTGGGACCAATACAGCCCCGGCCACCCAA
>JBGPJF010000109.1:0-6696 GCA_041485285.1 Thermoplasmata archaeon
ATGACCTTCATCCACGGGCCCGGGTACGCGAGCGTCGTGGCGGGGTAGTTGGACACGTACCAGTTGACGGCGTCATAGCCGATCCAGGGGTCGGCTTGGTTGGCGATGTAGAGGTTGATGGTTTGTGTGCTGAGGTATCCTCCCGGGTCGTTGGCGACCTCTCCAGCCCCATAGCGAAGCATGTACCACTTCGAATCGTCCGACGAGTACGGTTTGACGGTCATTTCCTGGTCGGTGATGTACCCGTTGCCGGACTGGTCGGTATCGAAGTCGCGCCACTCCCAGCCGGACGCGTTCGACTGGTAGGTTGAATCGAGCACCGCGGTCTCTGTGGCGGGCGTGGTCCAGGCGAAGCCGTTGTAGTACTGCTGGTTGTCGTCCGCGCTCTCCCCGAGGTCGAAGTCGAAGCGTTGGCCAACCTTCACGGACATCTGCACATTGTGCGTGTCGACGAGCACCCAAGGCTCCACGTTTCCGTTCCCGTAGAAACGGGTAATGACGGTCACATCGACATTAGGGTTGCCGAGGTTGTACCGGGCCCTTACGAGGAACCAGCCGCTGTAGTAGACCCACATGTCGGGGCCCTGGACGAGGTTGGGAATCGTGAGCGCGCGCAGGTTGTTGTTGACGCGGACCCACGGCACCTGGTAGTCGTACAGGATCAGTTCGTCTTTGTAGTAGACGCCATAAAAGCGCAGCCCATCGTTCGTCGGGTACCAGGAGTAGATCGTCCAATTGTAGAGCTGGAGCGGCCATTGGACGCTCGAGGCGCCCATCGTGAACGAGGCGCTCCCCCCTGCCAGCGGCCCTTCGCCTGCGCCCTTGTCGCCGTACGCGGGCCCGACCAAGTCTTCGTAGATCTCGTCGGGCGTGCCGTCGTCGGGCCGGCCGGCGGTGTCGGCGTACGCCGAGACCGACGCGAGCAGGAGCCCTGAAAGGACGAACATCGAAGCCATGCTAAACGATACGATTGTTTTGTACGAAATGTCAACCCCGCCGATTCTGCCTAGGCAGGGTGAATATGAATCTGCAAGCCCCTTAAAAGAGGACTGGTTCACCTCTAGAAAGAATCGATGCTGGCTCGGTGCACGGTTCGGCGAAATATTAGGCCGGTTTCGGGGTGAAAAGCTGCATTTTGGCTATTTGCCGGGGCCGGCCCAATAGCGGCGGCGGCCCTTGATGCGCCGCAATTTGACCTCACGTTCGGCCTTCAGCAGGCCCATGTGGTACGCCAAGGTGTTCCAGCGGATTCCGAGCCGCCGGGCGAGCTCCGTGTGCCCGATTCCGGGCGTTTTGGCGATTTCGCGCACGATCCGTTCGCGGATCTCGCGGAACGGCTCTTCGGTGATCGGGTTCTTGCCGGCGAGGAAGAACTTGACGTTCCGCCCGGCGTGGGTCTCGTCCACGAAGCCGAACCGCTGCAGGACAGACACGTGGTGGTGCAACGCGCCGGGCGCAATCCCGGTGCGCCGTGACAGCTCGCGCATCCCGATGCCCGGCGATTCGTGGATGACTTGCACGATGGCGCCGCGGCGCATGTGGCCGACCATCACCTTCTCCCGTTGGAGCATGGTGTACATCGGGCCGGCAAGGGCGTAAAGGAACCACTGCAGGCGGTCGCCGAGGCCGGCGAATACGACGACGGTGGCCCCAAGGAGGAGCAGAATAATGGCGGGGTCGGCCGACCCGCCAGATGACTTCACGGGTGGAGTGGCGGGCCTCGCGCTCGCGAACCCCTGCAACAGGGCCACGGTCTGGAGGGTGGATGGGGAGCCCAGGGAGAAGCCGGCGGTCGCATGTTCGTCGATCGACACGGGAGTTGCGCTTTGCGCCTCGGCACGGGTGACAGGCGCTAGGACCGAGAGGTTCGAATCGAGCGTTGCCTCGACGAGCGCGATGGTCGCCGCCGACGGGGGATCCTCGGGCGTTGCTCGGTTTTCCGACCATAGGGCGACGATGAGTCCTTCGTTGCCGAGGCGGCGCTCGTCGATTGCAAGGCCAAGCGGCCTGGCCTTTACGCTTGACAGGTTCGCTTGCGCGATGGGGCCGTTTCCGGAGGCGGCGCGCGTTTGGACGTGGACGACGATGTTGCCGGTGCCGGCGGCGGCGTAGGCGATCGCAAACGCCGCAACATCGGCCGGTGGAGGCAATACGGCCATGGCCCCCCTCAGCTCGTTGGTGCTCAATCGTTCCACCAACTGCGTGGGGACCTTCACAGCGCCTGCGGCCGAAACGCGGCCGAGGCCAATGTCAAAGGCTCCCTGGATCACGTCGTACGAACTCCACAGGACCCACACACCGCCATCGTCTGCGGCCGCCACCGCGGTCGTAACAGGCAGCGCGAGGGTCCCCGCGTCGAGGTGAACGGGGGCTGAGGTCGCCTCCCCGGCCGGGCCCAGGTCGAACAACCAAGGCCCGGAGGCGTTCGGAGAACCGGGGGAGAAGAGGTCGCACACCGTGGCCCATGATTTTCCTCCGACCGCTACTTGGCACCCGTTGACGGTTTCGCCCTTGGTCAATAGCGAGTGAGCAGGCGAAAACGTGCCGTTGGAGAGCACCGCAACGTTCGCGGTGTCCGCCGCAACCCAAACGATTGCCGCGCGAGAAACGCCGTCCGAGGCCACGTCGAGGGTGCGCAGGGGGGCCAAGCCCCCAGCCAGCAGCACCGGCCCGACGACGATGGCCCCGGCTTCGTTGACGACGGCCCCGAATACGCTCTCGCCTGAGGCGGCGTTCGTCGAGTAGCCGATGACGTGGAGCCCGTTTGCGATACCCGCACCCTCGATGACATCAACGGGGTCCGTTCCCAGGGCGATCGGGACCGGCTCGCCAAACTGCACCGTGATTTCCGCGCTCGCCGGCGCAGCGCACGCAGCGAGCACGACGGCCGCGATGAGGAACGGGAGTCTTCGGCCGACCACGCCTGCCCCCTGCGGCCGATGCCCGCCTCTTCCAAAAGAACGTGCCGCCCCGCGGCCGCTCACTTCTTGCCGATGCCAATTCCGCGGTAGCGCACTCCCGCGGCGCGGAACACGCGCGGGTCGAGGATGCGGCGGCCGTCGATGATGAGCGGATTGCCCATGAGCTTCTTCACGCGCGCGGGCGTGAGCTTCCGGAATTCGGCGCTCTCGTTCTGGATGACGGCGGCGTCGGCCCCCTTAAGCGCGCCGTCCGCGGAGTTGGCGCGCTTGAAGTTCTGGCGGTACACGAGCGGCAGCACGCGCTCGAACTGGTCGCGCACGAGGGGGTCGTACCCGACGACCTCGGCCCCGGCCTCGATGGCCTCTTCCGCGATCAGGATCGCGCGGCTCTCGCGCACGTCGTCGGTGTCCGGCTTGAACGCGAGGCCGAGCAGCGCGATGCGCCGCCCCTGGAGGTCGCCGAGCTCTTCTTCGAGCATCTTCGTAACTTCCTGCGGCTGGCGCTGGTTCACGTCGAGGGCCGCCTCGGCGATGGTGAGCGGCCGACCCGCGGCGCGCGCGGCGGCGGCGATGGCCTTCAGGTCCTTGGGGAAGCACGACCCGCCAAAGCCGACCCCCGCGTTCAGGAACTTGCGCCCGATGCGCATGTCGAAGCCGATGGCGTCGGCCACGGTGTACCAGTCGACGCCCATGGACGCGCCGAGGTTGGCAAATTCGTTGGAAAACGAGATCTTGGTCGCGAGGAAGGCGTTGGCGGCATACTTCACCATCTCCGCGGTCGTGAGGTCCGTTTCAAGGACGGGGCACTTCGCCCAACCGTAGAGCGCCCTCACCGACGCGACCGAATCTGCATCCCAACCGCCGATGACGATCCGGTCGGGCTCGAGCGCGTCCTGCAGCGCGCTGCCCTCTTTGAGGAATTCGGGGTTCGCCGCGAGCAGGAACCCTGCGCCCGCCCGCTTGCCGCTTTCGCGCTCGACCGCCTGCCGCACCGGCCCCGCCGTGGTGCCAGGCACGACCGTGGACTTCACGATCAGCGTGAGGCGGTCGCGCCCCTTGCGGCGCTCGACTTCCTCGCCGACCGACTTGGCAACCGCCTTCACAAAGGACAGGTCCTGAGAACCATCGGGCGCGGGGGGCGTGCCGACGCAGAGGAAAATGTGCGTGGCACCCGCGTAGGCCTCCTTGATGGCGGCCGTCGCGCGGATGAGCTTGGACGTGAGGCCGCGCCGCAGCGCGGCGTCGACGCCCGGCTCGCGGAACGGCGCAGCGCCCTTCGTGATCGAGGCGATCTTCGTCGCGTCAACGTCGAGGAGCACGCACGGGAGGTGGTGGGCGGCAAGGGCAAGCGCCGTCGTCACGCCCACGAACGAGGAGCCCACGATGGCAATGCGCGGCGCGGCGGGCATAGACGACCGGCAAAACCGGCGATGGTGGGATAAACCATCGCACGGTGCGCGGGCGGAGGGCGCAGTTCATCGGCGCCAATGCGGGGGACGCGCCGCCTACGGCGATTCCGGCGGGGGCCCGTACAGGGAATCGTACTCGGATTGGGGCGGGGCCTCGGCAGGCGGTTCGGGCGCGTACACGGGCGCATCCTGGGCCGGTGCCGTCGGCTGGAAGAGCGACGATGAGTCCGACACATTCTGCTGCGGTTTTTCCGGTGCCTTCTCCGGTGCAGACTCAGGCGCTTTCCCCTTGCGCCGGCGCATCACGAATACCGCGACCATGGCGGCGACAAGCAGGAGCGGGAGCAGGATGAGCAGCCCAGGCCGGAGATCGCGGTGTCGGGGGCCGCCGCCGGGACGGTGAAGGTCCACGAGTTCGAGGTGGAGCCCCCGGCTCCATCGGAGACGGTGACCGCAAGGGTGTAGGTGCCCGGGGGAAGGTTCGCCGGCGTCCTGTACGCCGGCCCGGTGGCGTTTTCCGTCGCGCCGTTCAGCGTCCACCCATAAGTGAGCGGGTCGCCGTCGGCGTCGGCCGCGGTGAGCGAGAAGTCCTGCCCCGCGCGGGTGTCAAGGCCGTGGCCGTTGGACGGCGTGAGCCCGGCAAGCGTCGGTGCCGCGTTGGTGGCGGTGAGCGACCAGTGGTGCGTGAGGGCCAGGATGCCCGCCTGGAGGATGACCGAGACGTTGTGCGCGCCGACCGCGGGCCCCGACAGCGTGAACTTCGAACTGAGGGCGTTGGCCACGGGCGCCCCATCGACCGACCACGAGTAGGCAATCGGGTCGCCATCGGGGTCGGTGCCTTCTGCGGAGAACTCGACACTCGTAACGTGCGAGACCGTGATCGCGTCGCCGGGGCCAAAAACGGCGGTCGGGGGGCTGTCCGTCGAGGTTACGGTCCAGTCGTGGGTCGTGGACGCTTTTCCGCCGGTCACGACGACGCGCACGGTGAAGGACCCCGTTGACGGGGCCGTCACCACGAGGAATGCGGTCGCTTCCGGGCGCGCCGTGCCCGCGACCGTCCACTTGAACGTCACCGGGTCGCCGTCAGGGTCGACGGCGGCAACCGTGAGCGTGAAATTCCCGCGGTGGGAGACCTCGAGGGGGGTGTCGGGCGTGTAGGTGGCGTCGGGGGGAGAGTCGGTAAGCGTGAGGGTCCAGGTGTGCGAGGCGTTGAGGACGCCGTCCAGCACCATGACGGTCACATCATGGCTGCCCGAGGCAAGTCCGCCGATGGTCGTCTCGTTCGAGGTCGCATCCCACGGGGCCCCGTCGACGGTCCAGAGGAAGGTGATCGCGTCCCCGTCGGGGTCGCTCGTCTCGATGCTGAAGGGGGCGCTCGCCTGGTAGGAGACCGAGGGGTCGGTGGCTGGCAGGGCGGCGTCAATGGCGGGGGGCCGGTCCTCGTTGAGCACATTGACGTTCCACACGTGGGTGACCGTGAGCTCGCCGTTCAGGATCTGCACGGTGACCGTGTGCGGGCCCGCGTCGTCGAAGGTCGGCGTCCACGGGTAGGAAGTCGGCGTGGGCGGACTCACGGCGACGCCGTCGCGGTACCACGAGTAGTTGAGGAAGGCGCCGCAGCAGGTGGAGGCGTTCACCGCAAAGACGGTGGTGGCGTTCTCCCGGGCGGTGGGCGTCGTCGTATTGGGCAGGAAGGTGGCCACGATCGGGTTCTTGAGCGTGTAGTCGAGGCTCAAGTTGGAGAGGCGGATGATTCCGAAGTGCGACGAGGTGAGGTTGAGGAGGATGTTCGCGGAGGTCGCGTAGGGGACTGCGAAGAGGACGGCGGCGACGGCCGCGTTCATGTCGCCGCCTGGAATCGACACGCGCACCTTGCTTGACAGGGTGCCGAGCGTGACCAGCCGCGGGGCGGCCGTGATGCCCACCTGGATGGTCACATCGGCGGGGAGGCCGTCGGCCTCAACGCGCAGCGTGAAGGACTGCACGATGGGGGTCTCACTCGATGCGCCCCAGAAGTCAGCGCGCACAATGAGGCCCGACCCGCCGCCGCTCACATCGACCCAATTGTTCGGCGGGGTGGCGACGGCGCCAAGGACGCCATCTTCGACGTACCAGTCGAGGCGGCCGGATCCGGAGGAGCTGGGGTCGATCATGACGCGGTCGATGACCGCGGGGAACGCGATGAGGTCGGAGCGGTAGCGGCCGGACTCGAAGTACGAGGTGAGGTTGAAGAGCGCGGACTTGAAAAGGCTCGGGTTGGCTCCGCCGGAGAACGTGGCGCGGTACATGATGTACCGCTGGATGGGCGTGTTCACCGTGTTGTCGGCGGCCGAGACGGTCTCGTAGTTCGTCCACGAGAAGCCGTC
>JBGPJF010000110.1:0-6679 GCA_041485285.1 Thermoplasmata archaeon
ATCTTTCCATTCGGGCAAATCACGCCAAAGACGACGTCATCGCGAGGGACCCACGCGGAGGGGATTAGGTAGCGGAAGCTCAGCGAACCGTTGGACTCGGTCGAGCGGTTTGCAACGAGTGCGACGCGGTCGGCCCCGTCGGGGACCACGAAGAGGGTCACGGGGGTGTCGTTGACCGGCTCTCCGTCTTGAAGCACCTGCAGGCGAATCGTCGCGTTGTCGCCGGGCCTCCAGTGCGTGGGGTCTTCAATGATGCGGGGCTGGCACGGAGCGCCCGGGTACAGGGGGTCAGGGCCTTCCCACGTCGGCACGAGGTAGAATAACGACACCGGGGAGATTTCCATGAGCACCTCCCGGTCGTTGAGGTCGAGGCCGCCGTAGATGTCGGGCATCCCCGGCTCGCCCCACGCCACACGGGCAGTCACGTGCCCATCGTTGCCGAGGGCGTCGTACTGGAGGCGGAGTTGCTCGGAGCCGCCATGAAAGGTCTCGACGTTTCCGCCAAGGAATGACTTGACGCCGGGGATCGGCCGGTCGGCCCCCGCGAAAAACTCCGCGGTAAGGGACGTGTTTCCGGCGTTCAGTACGTACCCGAAGCCGGCATAGGGCTGCATCACGAACGCGTATTTCCCTGATAGCCAGCCGTAGTTCCTGGACCAGCTTCGGTCGCCGAGTTTCCATTCGAGCCAGTACTCCTCGGAGTCCTGGCGGTCGGAGGGCAGCACGAAGCTCCCGTGGAAGATGCCCGTTGCGACGGGAGTCATGACGAGGTTGCCCTCCTCGATCGCGTAGATGGCTAACGACTGCACGCGCCCTTCCACGGTTTGCTCGCTGGAAAGCTGGCCATCCTTGTACTCCCTCGCTTCGATTTGTACGGTGGCCCCCGGGGGGAACACGGCTTCGGGGCCCACAGCATTGAGGACCCGGCTGGTGAGCCGCGTGCCGCAGGGCGAGCCGCCGGGCCCGCCGTCTGGATTCTTGGGGTCGTGGTGGGCGATGGTCGTAAGGTTTGTCGAGCCGGCTCTGGCCCGTACGATCACGGTGAGCTGATAGCCCGCGTAGTCGCAGCCAATGTTCGTCACATTCAGGGTGAACGTGCCTGCGTACTTCCCGACGGCGAGATGCGTGGTCACGATAGGCTGGTACTCGCCGAGGGCCGGCCCAGCGCTCAAGTTGAGCGTGTCGGCGTCAACGGGAACGCCCCACCGGTACAATTCGATCGTGGCGTTGAGATCGTCGCCGTAGAAGCCGCCGTTCGGGGTTAGGAATAGGAAAAGCGAGTAACCTTCCTCAGAGTCGATGGCGGCAGCGGGGCCGCACACGGAAGCCATGAGAAGGATCGCCGCGGCGACCTCTAGGGGCCTTCGGAATTTCACGCCGGACGAATCGAGCGTTCCGAAGTAAATAAGCGTAACGCGCTTGACAATCAATTGGTTTCGGACTGCGAGAGCCGCCCGTCACGCCCCCGCCGGATTCGGCGCCTTCCCCTTCGTCTTCCAGGCACGCGCGTAGGTCCCCGTGCCCATGAGCACCCGCGTGGGGGCCGCGACGGCGCCGCGCGAAGCCTCGGCCATCTTCTCCGAATTCATCGCCGCGCGCGCGACGGCTACGGCCTCGCCCTTGAGGGTGAGGAGCGCGACCTCGTCCCCCGCCTCGATCCCGCGGTCGAGGGCGGCAAGGCCGGGGGCAAGGAGCGGGGCGCCGTGGCAAACCGCGTCGACGGCGCTGTCCTTGATCATCACCTTTCGGTGGCCCGCCAGCAGGTCCTCGACCGGGTGCAGCAGGCCCCGCAGGTGGGAGTCGTCGCCAAGCGCGCGCGCATTCTCGAAGGCGTCGCGCAGCGTGGTGAGCGAGGACGCTTCGGCGATCGTGAACGGCCCCACGGCCGTGCGCCGCAGGTCGCGCAGGTTGGCCCCGACCCCGAGCACGAGGCCGAAGTCGTGGGCAAGGGTGCGAATGTAGGTTCCCGCCTCGCAGGCGACGTCCACGAGCGCGGAGCGGTCGGTGGCCTCGACCACGTTGAGCGCATAGACGCGCCGCACGCGGCGCACGCGGGCCACGGCTGACTTCTTCGGCGGCACCTGGAGGACGGGCCCGGCAAACTCGGCGGCCAGGCGGCGGAACGCAGCGGGGTCGGCGTCGTGCTGGAACGCGATGTGGCCGACGTAGCGCTTGTCCGCGCCTTCGACGACGGCAAGCGCCTTCGTCGCTTCACCGACGGCCACAAGCAGGAGCCCGGTGGCATTGGGGTCGAGCGTCCCGGCGTGGCCGGCGCGCTGCGCCTTGAAGATCTCGCGCACCCACGCGGCGACTTGGTGGGAGTTCGGCCCCTCGGGCTTGTCGACAAGCACGAAGCAGCACGCCGCCAGCTCGGCCGTGGTGCGGTTCTCAGGCCGCTTGCCCCACTTGGGGTCGGTCGAGGCCTCCTCGACGACGATCATCCGCTCGGCCAAGGGCGCGCCTCCGTGACGGCAGGGGATGGCCTGCGCTTATCCCTTCTTCTTCTTGACGGCGGAGGTCACTTCCTTCGTGACGGCCTCCGCCGGCTTCTCGGAGGTGTCGATGACCAGGTCGTACCCGCTCGTGTCGCGCAGGTCGATGCCGTAGATCTCGAAGTACCGGTCCCATTCGACCTTCTCGCGCGCCTGGGTGGCCGCGACGGCGGAGGGCACCGAGAGGCCGTCCCGCCCCGCGATGCGCGAAGCGCGCACCTTGAGCGGCGCCTCCAGCCATACCTGGAACGCCTGCACGCCGTTGCGCTTCAGCATGGGCCCCGTGAGCCGCCCTTCGAGGAGCACATTGCCCCCTTTGGCCAGGTCGAGCGTCTTTGCGTCGATCGACTTGTCGATGTCGGGGTTGCGCCGCGCGAACTCGCCGAACTCTTCGAGCGTCATGGCCCGGGCCTCGGCAAGGCCGCGGAAGATCTCGCCGATGTTCACGTGCTTGATCCCTAAGTCTTCCGCGGCCTTCTTGGCCACGGTGGTCTTCCCGGCGCCCGGCAGGCCCCCGATCGTCACGATAGGCGTGGGGTTCCCTCCAAGCGATGTGCAGGCCGGTGGCTGCGGGGCGAGATCGCCCATGTGCGAATATAGGGGTTTCCCCCCCGAACGCTCATTCCTCTTCGTGCGGCGCGCTGTCGCCTTCGGCCTCGTCGGCCAGGTGCGCGGTGGGGACGCCACGCGCTTCCCCAGAATTGCCGTCGGGGGCCTCTTTACCGCCCTCCTCCCCGCCCTCGTCCTCACCCTCCGGCGCGTCGTCGCCCTCGCCGGGCTCGACAATCTTGACGTCTTCCTCGTCCTCGTCGACGACCTGCGCGTCCTCGTCGTCCTCGACCTCCCCCCCTGCCGCCGCGCGCAGGCGGCGCTTCGCCTTGGCGCTCTCCTTCGAGACGACCTCCTCGTCGTCGATCTCGCCCTGCGCGCGCCGCACGAGGTCACTCACGGTCGGGACGGGCGGCAGCTCCGCCTTCGGGTCGAAGTTGCGGAAGCGGTGGAGTTTCAGGATGTTCGTCGCAACAAGGGTGACCGGCAGCGACACGATCGCGTAGAGGAACATCATCTGGAGCGAGCCGGCCGGCAGCGCCCAGTAGACGGTCCACGGCAGCGAGACGTTCTGCGTCGGGACGTCGTTGCTGAGGAAGTGGTTCATCCAGCCGTACACGGCGATTGCCACGACCATCGTGCCGATCGCTGGCTTCATGGTCGCGTACTGGGCCGACATCGTGTGGCTCATCATGAATGGCTGCGCGCGGCGCAGGCGCTCCACGCGGTCGACATCGCCCTTGGCGCGCGCGTCCATCATCTCCTTGCTGAACGACTTGTTGAGGGCGCGGCCGCGCTCAATGGCGACGTAGTCGGTCGAAAAGTGGCGCAGGATCGTGGAGAGCAGGCCCGTGATGAGGCCCGCGCAGAGGATCGACAGCACGGGCATGTGGCCGCCGAACCCGATGACTGGGGTGAGCACCACGCCCATGGCGGCGCCAAGGCCCTGGGAGAAGCCGGGGTTGGTCATGATGAGGAGCATCAGCATCATCATGATGATCATGTACGATTGGCCCTTGGGCACCGGCGGGGCCGGCGGCCGCTTCTGCGACGCCGGCTTCTGCTGCGCCATGGCCCCTCTCCCCTACGGCTTTGCGAACACTTCGGAGAGGACGGCCACCGCCTCTTCGATCGCGCCGTCCCGGTTCGGCACGATCTTCACGGTCGCCCCCGACACCACACCCATGGCCGCGCCCGCGGCGCGGTTCAGCGCCTGGTGCTCCTCGATCGACTCGAGCGAGTCGGCGTCGCGCGCGCGCGACTGGTCCTTCTGCCGCCGTCCCAGGATCTCCTTGGCCGGCGCCTCGACGAGCACGACCGTGTGGGGCGCGATCATCGAGAGCACCGTCATGGGGATGCCCGGCAGGTACCCCTCCCGCGTCTTGATGAGGCAGTGGGTGTCGATGATCGCATCGCTCATCGCGCCGATGCGCTCGGCGGCAAGCGACTGGATCTGGCGCTGCGTCTCGGCCGGCAGCTTGCGCATGTCGTCGCGGGAAGCCGCGAGCTTGCGCTTCTGCGCCTCTTCGAACATCACCGTGCCGTAACTCACGATGGGCACCTTGAAGGATTTCGACACCGCTTCCATCACCGACGACTTGCCAACCCCGGGCACCCCGGTCACGATGACGCGCACTTGGGCTCTCCTCGGGTGGGGCCACGTGGCCCGTCGGCAAATAAGGGCTTAGGCTAGGTCTCGAAGCCGAACAGCCGGGCTAAGATCGGCTGGCGGTCGATCTCGCGCTCCTTGACGATTTCTTCGCTCATGCGGATGACAATGCCCACCATCAGCAGCACTCCGGTGCCGCTCGACTGGCCGGTCGTGCCGATCATGTCGGCCATGGCCGCAAGCGCCCCGACGAAGGCGCCCGACATCACCGTGATCGCGGGGATGTACTGGTCAAGGACGCGGCGCAGGACCTTGGGGTCGCGGCGGAATCCCGGGATCTGCATCCCCGACTTCTGGATCTGCTTGGCGACGGCCTCCGGGCCCATATTCGTGGTCTCGATCCAAAACTTGGCAAACAGGATGGAGCCGCCGATCATGAATCCAAGGTAGATGGCCACGTGCACGAACACCTTGAAATTGTCGTGGCCGTACGTGTAGCCTGAGTACCGCTGGAAGTTGATGAGCGGTAACAGCCAGTCTTGCAGGCCCGAAGGCTGGCTGACGTACCAGGCGAAGCCCCCGACCGGGGTCGTCGCGCTGTTGGCGATCTCGCCGGTGGAGTCGAACTGGCCGATGAGGTTGTTATGGCCGATGCCCGGGACTCCCGAGAGCGGCCCGGAGTAGAGCAGCACGGCGATCATGTTGATGTTGGCAAGCAGCGCGGCCATGAGGATGACCGGGATGTTCGACGCGTAGACGAGCCGGATCGGGTACTTGCCCCGCGCGCCGCGCACCTTGGTGTGGGCAAGGGGCAGTTCCAGGCGCGTGGTTTCGGCGTAAGAGGTGATGATGAACACCGTGGCGGTGCCGAGCAGCGCGACGACGGAGTTGGGCGGCGAGAGGAAGATCTGCTCGTAGTAGCCCTGCGACATCTGCTGCGACGAGGCGTGCGTCACCGCGTACCAGACCTTGGGGATCGTGCCGGCCGGCAGGTTGGCCTGCGCCGTGGCGCTGCCAAACGAGAACGGTTTGCTGGGGTCGGTGGCGGTCCAGTTGATGGCGCCCGTCACGATCTGCTGGGCGACCCCCGCGGCGATGAAGAGCGAAATCCCGGAGCCGATGCCCCATTTCGAAACAAGTTCATCGAGGAGGAACACGAGGTACGAACCGATGAAAAGCTGGAGGATGATGATGCCCTTGGCAAGCTGGACGCCCGAGAGCCCCGCGTGCGTATTGTTGAGGCCGGCGACCAGCTGGGGCGAGGGGTGCAGAAACCCTTGGACCTGGGCCCACGCCTCGACGACGATCATCATGACCACGACGATCTTCTGGACGCCTTGGTAGACCGACTTGTCGTCGGAGTTGGTGAGGTCGAGCTTGAAAATCTTCGCGCCCGTGAACAGCTGCATGATGATGGAGCCGGTGACGATGGGGCCGATGCCGAGGTGCATGATCGACCCCTGCGCCCCGCCGAGGATCGCGCGGAAGGTCGCGAACAGGTCGACCTGGTTCGAGGCCGGGTCGAGCCCGAACAGGAACACATTGGTCATGGCGAAGTAGACGAGCAGCGTGAGCGCGGTCCAGAAGAACTTCGTCTTGAAGCGCACGTGCTCTTTGGGTTTGGCCACGACGGGCATGCGCCGCGCGAGCCAGCGCAGCCAGTACAGCTTGCTCTTCCCGCGGAAGTCGATCTCGTCGTCCGGGGTCAGCTTGGTCTTTTTTTGTTTGGCCACGCCGCCCACCCGCCGCGAACGACCCTGCACCTAACGCTTCGACAAGCCCGATTACTGCTTGCCCGGCTTCGCGCCCTTGGCCGCCGCCTTGGCCTTCGCGTCGGCGGCCTTGCGGGCCTGCGCGCGGATGTCCGCGACGCGCCGCTCCGTGGCCTCCACCTTGCCGCCGGCGGCCTTGATCTTTTCGACGGCGCCCTTGGAGGCCCACTTCACTTTGACCTGAAGGGGACTCGACACGTGGCCGCCGCCGAGGAGCTTGTCGATGCCGTGGGCGGCAAGGTCGAGGGGGCCGGCGC
>JBGPJF010000111.1:0-6669 GCA_041485285.1 Thermoplasmata archaeon
CTCGGGGTCGTCGGCGAACCTGCTCGCGTTCTTCGTCCTCACGAACCCGGCGCTGCGCGGCCACCTCAAGGCGGGCGACGAGGTCGTGGTGCCGGCGGTGAGCTGGTCGACGACGGTTTTCCCGATCGTGGACGCGGGGCTCGTCCCGGTGCTGGTCGACAGCGACCTCGACACCCTCAACGTCGACCCGGGCGAGGCCGAGGACGCGTGCGGCAAGCGCGCGGCGGCGCTGATGCCGGTGCATGTGCTCGGGAACCCGGCGGACCTGCCGTCGCTTGCAAAGATCGCGAAGCGGCGCTCGCTTTACCTGATCGAGGACGCGTGCGAGGCCCACGGCGCGACGATCGCCGGCCGGAAGGTCGGCACCTTCGGCGACATGTCGACGTTCTCGTTCTACTTCTCCCACCACATGACCACGGTCGAGGGCGGGTCGCTCGTCGCTAACGACGAGGGCTACCTCGAGCTTGCCAAGGTGCTGCGCGCGCACGGCTACAGCCGCGACCTCAAGAACGCGGCGGCGGTGGCAAAGAAGTACCCGAACATCGACGCGCGGTTCCTCTTCGTCAACCGCGGGTTCAACCTGCGCCCGACCGAGATCAGCGCGGCCTTCGGCATCCAGCAGCTCCCCAAGCTCGACGCCTTCATCGAGGGACGCCGCGCGCTTGCCGCGTACTATAACAAGCGGCTCGCCAGGCACGCAGGCCTGCTGCGCGTCCAAAAGGAACTCCCCGGCCACAAGAATGTGCAGCTCGGCTACTCGATCCTCGTGGAGAAGGGCGCGCCCTTCACGCGCAAGCAGCTCGTCGGCCACCTTGAGGGAGCGGGCATCGAAACGCGGCCGGTGATCGCGGGCAACCTCGCCGAGCACCCGGCCATGAAACTCATCAAGCACAAGGTGAAGGGAAATCTGCCCAACGCGCGCCACATCATGCGAAACGGGCTGTACATGGGTTGCCACAACGGCATTGGGCCCGAGGCGCGGGCGTATGTGATGGACCAGGTCGACGCGTTCGTGCGCAAGCACGCCTAGGGGGAGGGACGTTCGGCCGGAGCCGGCGGCCACGCAGCGCGAGCCGGCCGTCATTTCTGACGACGGCGGGCAAGAGGGCCAAAGCCCTTATGGTGGGCGGAGCAATTTGAGCGCCCGGCCAAGCCGTGCGTTTGTTCCCAAGGGCGGCGCCCGTGGCGCTGGTCGGCGTGTTTGCGTTCCTCCTCCTTTTGCCGGCCGCGTCGGCCGATGGCTCGTGGAGCGGGAGCGGCACCTACACGATCACCTCGACGCCGTCGAACCCGCCTTGCTCGGGCCAAGGCACCGCAACGATCTCGCTCGACGACGGCGGCGGGGCGCTCACCGGGACGTTGACCTTCAAGCTCACCTCGCAGTCCTCGGGCTGCGGGGGGCGGCTGAGCAGCGGCGGGACGGCGTACCTTACGGGCACGATCAGCGGGGGTTCGATCCACGCGACCGACCAGGCGAGCGACACCGAAACCGGGACGCTCTCCGGCTCAAGTTTGTCGATGTCGCTGGCGACCCCCCGGCAAGGCGGCGGGTGCGCGGCGTACTGCCAGCAGAACGCACAGTTCTCGTTCACAGGCAGCGGCACGCTCGTTGGAGGGGCGGGCTTCGCGCCGTTGCAGCTTGCCTCGGCGGGCATCGCCGCGCTCTTCGGGCTCGGTGCGGTGGGCGCCGGGGCTGCGGCGGGCCGAGCGCCGCGGATCGCACGATCGCACCAGGGATTCACGTACAAGTACGACAATGGGGTGTTCACGCGGCTTGACGGGCCGGCGCCGTGGGGCTACTCAGCGACTCCGCCGCCGGTGCCTTCAACGGCGCCCGCGCCGCCGCCCCCCGCGGTGGTGCCCGAGGCGCCGCCGCTCCTTGGTCCGGGAGTGGTCAGCGGGCCTACGAACATTGAGGGCCCCCTAGGGGGCGTTTTCCAAGGCACGCCGGACAAGCCGGCGAATCCAAATCCGCCAACGTCGATCGACCAGACGCAGGGCGGCCCGTCGTGCCCGGTGCACCAGGGCTACTGCATCCCGGCGCTTGCGAATCTGGGGCCCGGCCCGACGCTTCGGTGGTTCTGCCCGCTGGGCGGCCATTATCCATGGGGGTGAAACGATGGCAGCGCCCGCGATGCTGGTCCCGACGCGCCCGATGAGCGAGCCGGAGGCGCAGCAGCTGAAGCGCTTGATGAAGCGGCCCGCCGTTTCGGCCCCGCGCGTGATGGGAATCCTTGCAGGGATCGGCGGCCTGTGGCTGTCGATCACCTACTTCGCGGGGTTCCCCTACGACCCGGACATCTTTGTGGTCATGGCCCCGGGGGTTGCCTTCTGGGGGATGATTCTGTCCGGGGCTGCGTCGGCGGCCTCGAGGGGGCAGCGTGAGGCGCTGAAGCGCGGCGAGGTCGTCGACGTCGCGGCCCCGGCGCAACCCTCCCCGGAGGCGCCGCGGCGGATGCAGGGGGTGCTCCTCGGCCCTTGGACCGTTGTCATGCCGAAGCGGGCGGTGGAGCGGTTCAGGATGGGCGAGACGCAGCGGGCGGCGGTCGCGACGGGCCTGCGCGCGGGCCACTACCCGGGGTGGGGCCGGGTCGAGCGGGGGCTGCTCCTTTCCGTGAACGGCGAGGACCTGCGCAAGCCGCTGGTCGTGTACTTCGGGCCCGGGACGGTCGCATCGATGGGCGCCGCCGCCGCCGCCGCCGCCGGCTTCGCGCCGCAGAGCGTGGCGCAGGTGCAGTTTGCAAAAGCGTCGATGGCGTTTGGCGCACCCCTGCCGCCGCCTCCACCGCCACCTCCACCGCCACCTCCACCGCCGCCCCCGCAGGTCATCGCGTGCGGGAGGTGCGGCGCGCGGGCCGACGTGACGGCGCGGTTCTGCCCGCAATGTGCAGCGCCGCTGGGGAACCCGCCCGCGTAGGCGCCCGGACGCAAGAAGGGGAGCGGTCTTAAGGCGTCGGCTCGGGGCCCGGCGGCCTTGCCCGGCGCGCGCGGAACGCCACGATGGCGACGGCCGCCGCGGCTGCGATGAGGACGAGGTACAGTGGGCTCAGGTCGGCCGAGGCCGCGCCGCCTGCGGGCGCCGCTGGCGCCTCTCCAGCGAGGGTCATCGCGCAGGTCGCCGTCGCGCCGCGCGCGGTCACCGTCAGCGTCAGGGCGCGAAGGCCGACTTGGCGGGAGAACAGCGCAACCGCCGTCTCGGAAACGGAAGAACCGTTGACCGCCCAGCGATAGGCGAGCGCGTCGCCGTCCGGGTCATTCGAGGTCGAGCGGGCGCTCACCAGCTCGCCGGCCGGCGCGCGCGCGTTCTGGTCGATTTCGATTCCACAGACCGGCGGGCGGTCGACATCGACCACCGCGATGTTCCAGCTCAAGTTGAGGAAGTGGCCGTGCCCATCGGTGATGTTCGCGACTAGGGTGTGGCGCCCCGCGGCGTCGAAGGCGAACGCCACGGTCGTATGATTGTTCGCTCCGGGGACAACGAACCCGTCGAGCGTCCACACATAGCGGAGGAGATCGTCCTCGGGGTCGACGGCCCAGAACTCGAAGTTGAGGCTCGTGTTCTCCATCGCCTCAATGAGGGACGCGTTCGGGGGGTTGGACGCCGCGATGAACGGGCGGTGGTTCGGGGCGATGACCTGGACGGTAACGTTGAAGGGCAGGCCGTAGCCGCCCGCGTCGCCACAGGCGACGGTGATGACCCAATCTCCGATACCGGCTTCGGTCTCCGAGGAAATGACCAGGACGAGCGGGGCGGGGGGTGCTTCGAGCGGCACGATCGTCAGCACCTCGGCGCCAGGCTCGCGGGCAACCACCGTCACCGAAATGGGGTCGAAGTCGGGGTCGGTGCAGTAGGGGAACCCGCCCCCGAGTAGCTGCTGGTCGGCGGTCGCCGTGACGTTCACCCACGGGTATGGCGGGGGCAGTGGAATGGGCCGGCGGTTCACGGGGTAGATGGACGCGAGCGCGGGGAACTCGACGGAAAGCCCGCCGGGGTCGGAGGCAGTGAAGCTGAAACTAATATTCCCCCAAAGGGAATCGTCGCCGGCCACGACCACGCACATCTCGCCGCAGCCGAATGCGACCAGCACCCCCGAGGCGTTGACGTCGAGCACGAGCGGGTCGCCATCGGGGTCGTAGAGGTACGGCCGGAGGCTAAGGCGATCCGAGGGGGATGCTTGGGCCCACATGAGCGCGAGCGGGGCCATCGAGAGGTTTGCGCGCGGCGCATCGGGGGCGGGGGAAAACGAGAGGTTGAGTTGCGCGTCGGCCCACGCGCCGAACCAGTCGGTCGCACGCACCCAGAGCGAGAAGTTCCCGTTGGCGTCGGGGGGCGGTAGGAAGGTGAGAACCTGGCCCGAGAACGACGCGTTCGCGCCCGCGGGCACGGCCGTCACGCTGAAGGCGAGGGGGTCGGATTCAGGGTCGTGGAAGAGCCCCGACAGGTCGACCGTGAGCGCGACATCCTCAATCCCCCTTGGGGTCGAGAACGGGGAGATGACTTCCGGCGGGAAGTTCGGCAAACCAAAGTCAATGGTGTACGTCGCCACGGAGACGAGCGTGTTGTTGTAGGGCGCGGAACACACGACTTCGGTGCATGTGCCCGAGTTCAGCGCGCCGCCGCCGAATAGGACGGAGAGCTTGACCAGGTAGAGGCCGTCGGCGTCAATGAGCGGGCCGGGAACGGACATCGCGAGGGTGCCCGCGGGGACTCCCGCTTGTGGAGTGGTTGCCGAGGCGATGAGCCGACGGCCGTCCGGCGTGAGCACGGCGAGCTCATAGGTGTTCACGAGCGCGCCGGCGCTCCGGTCGGGGTCAGAAATGCGCACGGTAATGTCGAGAGGCGAGCCGGCGCTCAGGTTGACCGCGAACCAATCCTCCACGTCGAGCCCGAAGGAGAGGTTCCCGGAAAAGGTCGGGGCGTGGAGGACTTGGACCGCGTCTTGCACATCGTCGTTGCCGTCGAGCGAGGCGTTGGGGGCAATGGAGGCCTCGACGCTCACAAGCAGGTCCTCCGGCCCTTGGAGGGCACTGAGGTCGATGCTGTACCACCCCGAATAGGGCGCGGTGAAATCGATCGAAGTGGTGCAGGGGTTGCCGGCGCAGGCCGTCCCGTTGAGGCGGGCACCGAGAACCACCGCGCCGTTAGCGGCCGGGAACCGGTTCCAGGTGGGAGGAAACTCGTCGTAGGACCCGTGCGGATGACCGAACATGTACGCGAAGAGCCCAAAGCCGGGGACGCCCCCAGCCGGGACGGAAGGGGCGACGAGCAGGGTACCGGTGACGGTGACGCGGCTGTGCACGGGGGCGAAGAGGCGCCAATACGTGATCGACCAGATCGGGAGCACCGAGCCATTGCTGACCGGGGCCACACTGAGGTACGCCGAACCGTTGGAGGGAATCCCAGGTTGGAGTTCGCGCTGGAGCGCGAGGGTCCCGTTGAGGGTATAGTTCATGCCGTCCGAAGCGTTGGGCGCCGTGGTGTAGAGGTGGACACGAATGTACCAGGTGGAGTCGGAGAGCAGGGGGAACCCGAGCGTCCCCCCCCAACCGGGGCCGCCCAGGTTCATGGCGCCTCCCTCGAAGGCCCAGGCCACTCGTGTGGGGTCGCGAACGTCGGCGACCCACGGCTGGGCGCCCCCTAAGGCGCCTTCTCCGACGACGGTGCCGTTCCAGAGGAACGACGAGTTCGCGAGGAGCCGGTACCAGTGGACTTCGGTGGCATTGAGGTGGGCGTCGATATGGAAGGAGCCGGGCGCGATGTCGGTGAACGTGGTGGGCGCGGGGATGTAATCGACGCCGATGGCCGGGGGGGCGAGCATCCAGATCGCCACGGCGGCAAAGGCGAGCGCGAGGAAGGGCGCGGCTGTGCGTGAAGAGATTCGCGGTCGAATGTCATTGGGGGAATCGTCCAAGGGAGTTCGACGCAAGGCGGCCTCGGCCATTTGGCTACCCCGGAGGCGTCATAAGGTTTCTCATACACGGCTTGAATTTCATTGACGGGCCGTCCGGTGCGGGGGACGGTTTCCGCGGCAGGTCACCGCGCATAGATGAGCAATCGCGCCACCACATACAGCGCCACGCCGGCCCCCACGCCGATGGCCACGGAGCGCCAGGTCGCGCGCGACACGCGCCGCTGGGCCTCCGCGCGTTTTTCGTTCGCGGCCTTGTCGCGCTGGAAGCCGAACCCGCTGCGCATCCCGATGCGCGCGGAGCCGGTGCGCTGCGCGGCGGCGGGTGCCGCGGAGGGCGCCGACGAGGCCTCAGGCTCAGGCAACGGGAAAGGCCCCCTCCACCAAGTGCAGAGAGCGCGCGCAAAGGCGCATAAAGGTTCGGTTCGGCCTTCGTGCAATTTCGATCAAGGGTCGAAGGGCGCGGCTATTGCCACACGAGCGCCGTCTTGCACTTCGGGCAGAACTTCCACCCGACGCCGATCGGCGCGGTGCATGTGGGGCACGGCACGCGCTCGGCCAGGGGTGCTGGCGCCGCGGCGGGGGCCGCTGCAGCCGCAGCGGGCGGGGCCGCCTCCCGGGCCGCAACGGGGGGGCCGGCCATCTGGTCGATCTGCCGGTAGAGGAGGTCCATCGCGGCCGCGTTCTGCTCGCTGATCATCTGCTCGCCGATGTCCTCGCCCTGCTGCGGGAAGCGCGCCACGACCGCGGCGATCGCCGA
>JBGPJF010000112.1:0-6578 GCA_041485285.1 Thermoplasmata archaeon
ACGACGCCGAGCAGCCCCATGAACATGATCGGGAAGAAGAAGGTCCAGAAGAGCGCCTGCCCGTCGCGCTTGAACGCCTTCAGGTCGGCGAAGGCGAATTTTCCCGCGTTGTTGAGCCACTTGTTCATTCGCGCAGCCTCCTTCCCGTGAGCTTTACGAATACGTCCTCGAGCGTCGCGCTGCGGATCTTGATGTCTTCTGCGCGCCAAGCCCCGCCGGCGCCGTGCTCAATGACGGCTCGGAGCGTAGTGGTCGCGTCGGTCGTGAACAGCGAATAGGTGCCCTCCGCCTCGACAACGCGCGTCACGGCCGCTAGCTTCGAAAGCTCGCCCTCTTCGACCCTTCCGGTCACCGTGAACTCGATCGCTTGGCTCTCTCCGAGCGCCTTGATCAGGTTCTTCGGCGTGTCCTGCGCGACGATCTTCCCCTGGTCCATGATTGCAACGATGTCGCAGAGGCGTTCGGCTTCCTCCATGTAGTGCGTGGTGATGACGATCGTCTTGCCCTCCTTGCGCAGGCCCTCGATGACCTCCCAGAGGTTTCGCCGCGCGGCCGGGTCAAGGCCGGTCGTCGGCTCATCGAGAAAGATGAGCTTCGGGTCGTTGACGAGCGCGAGTCCGATCGCCAGCCGCTGGGCTTGTCCGCCGGAGAGTTCCTCGACGCGCGCGTCGGCCTTCTGTTCAAGCTGCACATGCGCGATCACCTCGTCGGCGGGCAGCTGGTGCTTGAAGAACGTCCCGAATAGTTCGATCGTCTCGCGCACCGTGAGGCGGTCGGGCGTCGCCGTCGACTGGAGCTGGACGCCGATGAGCTCCTTGATCTCCTTCTTCATTTTCGAGCGGTCGAGCCCGAGGATCCTGATCTCGCCGCTGTCGGGGTCGCGGATCCCTTCGACGACCTCGAGCGTCGTCGTCTTCCCCGCGCCGTTGGGCCCGAGGATGCCGAAGATCTGCTTGTCCTCGACCGTGAGCGAGATGCCGTTCACGGCGACGAGGTCGCCGTAGCGCTTGACGAGGTTGTGGATCTCGATCGCCGGCACGCATCGGCCCCCGGCCCTCGAACCCCCGATTTGCTTTTGAAGACTTGGTTTGGACGCGTGGGGCACGCGGGCCGCGATTTTCGCGTGCTGGCCACACGAAGCATCGCACGTGAGATCGCTTTGAGACGGTTCGACGCGGCGCGCCGCGGGCCACGCTCAGAAGAGCTTCTTGTGCATCTCGAGCGCGTCGTCGCCGCTTTCGTAGTACCCGGGGATGCGGCGGTACAGGATGTAGCCCTCGCGTTCGTACAACCGCTGCGCCGGGACGTTCTTGGTGCCGACTGTGAGAACCGCGCCAGTCACTCCCCACTCGCGCATTTTCGTCTCGCCTGCTTTCAGGAGCATGCGCCCCACGCCCCGGCGGCGGTGCTCGGGGTGCACATCGACCGTGACGATCAGGCCGAAGCCGCGGTCGCGCGCGACGGTGATGAACCCCAGCGCGCGCTCGGCGGCCGCCGCCGTCCGCTCAAACGCGACCACTGTCGACACGCGGTCGACCGTGTCAACGAGGAACTTGCCCTGCAGGATGTCTTCCATGAGCCCCCGCGCATAGCGGTCCTCGGGCGGGAAGCAGAGCGCATCGATCGCCGTGAGGGTGCCCGCATCGCCGGCAATGGCCTCCCGGAGTGCAAGGCGCGTGGGCGCTTCCACGTCCGGGTCAAAAGGGGGCCCCTTTGTGAACGTTGGCCTCGCGTACCTCAGCACGTGCGGGGCCTGGGCGCTCATCCGTCGTATACCCCCGCCCCCTGCGCTGGCTTCCAACGGTGAGGGTCTTCCCCCTTACCCTTATTAGGCGGCCCGGGCCGATCGTCGGTACGTGGCCCCCATGAACGACAAGACCCCGCGCCCCGCCCGCCGCTTCCCGCTCGCCCCCGCGCTCCTCATCGCCGGCGCCGCAGCGCTCCTGCTCGCCGCGCCCGCGCTCGCGTCGCGCGACCTCACGGTAACGGTCGAGGGGCCAACGACCTCGACCGACAATGCAACGATCTCCTACAATCTCACCGCTCACAATGCCGGGTCAGGGGCAGGCTCGACCTCGGTGGTCGAATTTTACGTCAACGGCAATGCGACGGGCGTGCCCCACGACTTCGGGAACCTCGCCAACGGCGAGAACGGTTCGGCATTCGAGAATCTGACGCTGACCTGCGGCATCTACACGCTAAATGCGACGGTCGACCCCGCCGACGCAGTCCCGGAGAGCAACGAGACGAACAATAACGCGACGCTCGCGCTCGTTGTGACACCGTTCGCGAACTTCACCGCCGTGCAGAACGGCGAGGTCGGGAACATCACCCTGACGCTCGATGCCTCAAGCTCCCACGGTTGCTCACCGCTCAACTACACCTGGAGCGTGGGCGGCGTCGCATTCTACGGCCCAACGGTGACCTACACGCCCCCCGCTGGTAACCTCACGGTCCAGCTGGCGGTTCGTGGCGGCGGCAACGCGCTCCTCACCGGCCAGGCAAGCCGCGTAATCGTCATCCCCAACGCCGCGCCGTCGCTCTCGCTTGCTCTTGCCGACGACTCGATCCCGAGCGGCTGGCCGCTTGCCCTCACGGTGACGGCCGACGACACCGACGGGACCGTCGCCACCACTTTGCTTGACTTCGGCGACGGCAACAGCTCAACGGACCCGCTTGCTGGCGCGATCTACGAGTACCACCGCGGCGGCAACTTCACGGTAACCGTCGGCGTCACCGACAACCTCGGAGCCACCAACGAGAGCACGATCGTGGTCCATGTTGCGAACCGCGCGCCCACCATCGTCACATCGTTCCCCTACTGGGAGACCGAGGCGGGCAAGGCCATCGAGTTCAACGCGTCCGGCTCCTCGGACCCCGACGGCGAACCCCTCAACATCACTTGGGACTTCGGCGACGGCACCACGGGTTCCGGCCCCGTCGTAAACCACACCTACGACACGCCCGGGACATACATGGCGAAGGTCAGCGTGACCGACTCAAGCGGGGGCACGCGCGAAGAGACGATGCAGATCCGGATTGACCCGAAGCCCTCCGGGGGCGGGTCAAGTTGGTGGCTCTGGATTGTGATCCTCATCGTGCTCGCGCTCCTCGTGCTGATGATCTTGCGCCGAAGGCGCGAGACCGAGGAAGCACCCACCCCGCCGCCGACGGACAAGGCGTCCACCCCGGCCGACACGCCGGCCACTCCGGCGGACAAGCCCTCGGGCGAAGGCTCTTCTTCAAAGCCGCCCTCCCCGTGACCGGGGAAAGGTTGGTCCGCGCCTTCGTGAACTGCGGGGCTATCGCCACGCCCCGCGGCAGCCGGCCGCTCGCGGGCCGTGACATGGGCGCGCTCCACGAAGTTGCCGACGGCGTCATCGTTGCCGACGAGGACGGCGTCATCCTCGAAGTGGGCCCGCGGGGCAAGGTGGAGATCCCCGACGGCGCCGACATCGTCGACGCCGAAGGCCTGCTCGTCGTGCCGGGCCTGGTCGACCCCCACACCCACGCGGTGTTCGCGGGCGACCGCTCTTTCGAGGTCGAGCACAAGGTCGCGGGCAAGACCTACCTCGAAATCCAGCAGCTCGGCGGCGGCATCTACCACACCGTCGAGGCGACCCGCAAGGCCTCCGTCGAGGAACTCGCGGCCTCCGGCAAGCGGCGGCTCGAAGAGATGCTCCGTCAAGGCACGACCACGGTCGAGGTGAAGTCTGGGTATGGCCTCGACACGCACCACGAAATCAAAATGCTCCGGGCCATCGAGCTCATGCGCGCAAACGCGGTCCAAGATGTCGTGCCAACGCTGCTTGCCGCGCACGCCGTGCCCAAGGAACTTGCAAGGGTCCGCGATGTGTTCGTGCAGATGGTCATCGGCGAGATGGTGCCCCAGGTCGCCCACGAGGGGCTTGCAACTTTCGTTGACGTGTGGTGCGACGAAGGCGCGTTCACGGTCGATGAGTGCCGCCCGATCCTGCTCACGGCGCAGCGCGCAGGGATGGGCCTGCGCGTGCACGCCGACGAGTTGGGGCGCGTCGGGGCCGCTCGGCTTGCCGCCGATGTGCGCGCCTCGTCTGCCGACCACCTGCTCCACGCCACGCCCGAAGACTTCCGAGCGCTGCGCGACGCCGGCGTCGTCCCCATCCTGGCGCCCGCGGCCCCCCTTGTGATGTTCTCCCACAAGTGGCCGGACGCACGCGGCCTCGTTGGCGACAACGTCCCCTTCGCCCTCGCCACGGACTTCAACCCGAACTGCCAGGTCTCGTCGATGCAGCGCGCGATGGCGCTCGCGGTCTACTCGATGCGCACGCCGCCGAAGGTGGCGCTTACGGCGGCCACCCTGAACGCCGCCTGCTCGCTGGGCAAGGGGCACACGGTCGGAACGATCGAGGAGGGAAAATTCGCCGACCTCGCGTTCATTGACGCGAAGTCGGTCGACGAGTTCGTCACCGATCTCAGCCGCAACCGCGTCCACGCGGTCGCGCGAAAGGGGCAGATGCACTACAACCACTGAAACGCCATGAACAGGCCAAAACTTTTTTATCACGCTACGCCCGAAGGGCAAGCAGTGATCGATTGGCATCACGCATCTTCGAAGTCCGTGCGCACGCGTTTGCGCTGGCCGCCCTCGCCGTGCTCCCGGCGCTGATCGCCGGGTGCATCGACCCGCCGCCCGATTGGGGCCACGACTCTACGGCCGAGGAAGGCGCCGGGTACCGCACAATCGTGATTCATCCACGCGCGACCTTCGAAGTCGTGGAGGCCGCCCTGAGCCCGGACGCACGGACGCTCGCGCTAATGTTCGAAGACGGCGTCCTCCAGTTGTGGGGCGTGAACGGGACCATGCTGCGTGCCTGGCAGATGGAGGCCGCACCGTGGCACTGCATCGCGGAACGCGGGTGCGGGATCTGGTTCCTACCCAATAGCACGCTCCTCAGCTTCGTCGACAGCAACGTAACCGTCCACTCCCTCGACGGCCACCTACTATGGAACTGGTCGGCGCCTGCCTCCCACCAAGGAATTAGATGGATGGAGCCCGCCGAGAACGGCACCCTCCTCGTGCTGTCGTTTAACGACCGCACGGCGCGGGTACGCAACGTGCTGACGGCGGAAGAGTTCCCGATCGACGACGGCGGGCACAAGCACGGCGCGGACATCAGCTCGTCGGACACAGCGGACATCGTGGGGACCGCAGGCGCCACGGTTGGCTTCTTCAACCCAGCGGGCGCGCTTGTGGCCGAATTTGATCGCGAAGGCGATGTGGAGGTCGCAGGCGACGGCCGGGCAGGGTTCGTCTGGCGGCACGACCACGATGGGGCCGGCATCCTCTCCCTCGTCCACCTCACAGTCGTCCCGGGGACGTTCGAGAATCTGACCGTCCCTGGCGCATGGCAGGACCCCCAATTCCCGGCCGACCAGGCCGACCGCCTGTTCATCAGCGCGGGCGGGAGGTTCGCCGCGGTCCATGCCCGGTTCTCTGTTTCCACCTGCCGGGGCGATGATTGCGACCGCGAGCCCCACGACTACGTCCGGGTGCTCGACCTTGCCAATCGGTCCCGCGACCTTGGATTTGGTGCGGTGAGGCCCATCCGCATATTCCTCGCCGCGGACGGTTCGGCCGTCGCGGTGTCTTCAGTGCTCGCTCAGATGAATGTGTACCGCATCGAACTCACGGTGGCCGACGCCGGCGCAACGCCGCCGCGCCTCGTCCCTCCGCCACCGATTGTTTAGCCCACGGCCTTCGCGAGCCGCTCCAGACAGACGTTCAACTTCTCCTCCGGCTGCGTCAGCGCAATCCGCACGAACCCCTTCCCGTACTCCCCGAAACCGCGCCCGGGCGTGACGACGACGCCGTGGTCGAGGGCGCGCTCGCAGAAGGGCGCCTCGTCCCCGCCCACGTCGACCCAGAGATAGAAGGTCCCCTTCGGCGCGTCCACCTTCAGCCCCATCTTGTTGAGGCCGGCGACCATCAAGTCGCGGCGCTTCTTGTAGATGGCCAGATTCTCGTTGACTTCCTTCGGCGGTTGCGCGCCTTTGTAGGCCTCGAGCCCTGCCTTCATCGCCTCCTGGATCCACATCGGCGTGCCCGAGTCGAGGTTCGACTTCACTTTCTCGAGGCCCGCGATGATGTCCTTGCGGCCCACCGCGAAGCCCACACGGTAGCCTGTCATGTTGAACACCTTCGACATCGAGTGGAACTCCACCCCGTTTCGCGTGTACTGCAAAAGCGAGGGCGACTGGTAGTCGTCGTAGGTCATCTCGCAGTAGGCGTGGTCGGACACGACCACGGTTCCCGGCTGCATGTCCGCGAGCATCCCCACGGCCTTCCAGAACATGTCCGGGGCAATCGCGCCCGTCGGGTTGTTCGGGTACCCGAAGAAGAACATCTTGGAGCCCTTTACCAGGTTCAGGTCGGGCAGGAACGCGCCGGCCTTCGTCAGCGGCAGCATCACGTTCTCGGCGTCGTTTAGCAGCGACGCGGACTGCCGATACACGGGGTACCCGGGGTTCGTGGCCGCGACTTTGTCGCCGGGGTTGACGTAGGCGCGCGAGAGGTTCGACAGCCCTTCCTTCGAGCC
>JBGPJF010000113.1:0-6519 GCA_041485285.1 Thermoplasmata archaeon
GAAGCCGTTCTTCCCGGGGCTCGTGAAGTACATCATGGCCGGTCCGACCTTCGCAATGGTCGTTGCGGGGAGGGACGCAGTCGCGCAGTGCCGGGCGCTCAACGGCGCGACGGACCCGAAGAAGGCCGCGCCCGGCACGATTCGCGCGGATTTGGCGATGGACATCGGGCGCAACCTCGTCCACGCATCGGACTCGGTTGAGTCGGCCAAGCGCGAAATTGAGCTGTGGTTCAAGACCGAGGAGAATGCGCACACCCGCGAGCGCAACTGGATCTACGAGTGAGCGCAACCGACCCCGCCCCGGGAGGCCGCCCTCTTCTTTCCCGACTTGAGGCCTTTACTTTTATCAAGGTTCCCGCCAAGGGCCCTTCCTTGGGCGACAACGAGGGCGTCCGGGCCGCGGCCGCAAGCGCAGCGCCATCGGAGGTCCTGTTCCAGCGAGTCGACCCGCGAAAGCGCCCCTTCGGGCGGAGTTTCCTCGCGATCACGCTCGCCACGGGGGTCGCCTTGGCGTCGGCTCCGCTTTGGATCGGCAACCCGAAGGCGGATGTGGTTTGGTGGACGGGTTTCATTGCGACGTGCGCGGTGGGCTCGCTTTTGCTGTTCGTCGTCGTGCTCGTGGGTGCTCGCGAACGCTCCGTCAGGCCCCCTCCCCCCGCGCTGACAGCGGTGGCCATATGGGATTCGACGTGGGGGGCCATCATTCGTGGAACGGGGCCTGTCGAATTCCGGTTTGAGCGATGCGAAAAGGTCGTGATTTGTCGCGATGGCCGGCGAACCTTGGTGTCCTTTATCGGTCGCCGCGGCGGTGGGGAGCGGCCCTTTGGCCCAGTGTGCTTTTATGACCCCGAGGACAAGGTGCGCCCCATCGTCATACGGGAGGCGCCGAAGAAAGGTGCGCGGGTGCTTCAGAACCTGGCGCGCGGAGAGGAGCCGTTGCGCTTGTCCCCTCACGCGTAATGTCCCCTTCTGCCCGTAACCTTTTTCCCCGCGGCCCTGGCTCTCGTCACACCAGCCTCCGTTCGCAGATGGTGGCGGAGGCCCGAGTCGCGGGGAGAGGGTCGCCATATGGTGTTGCGCCAACCCATCGTCTCCGTCCTCGGCCACGTCGACCACGGCAAGACCACGCTCCTCGACAAGATCCGCGGCACCGCGCTTGCCAAGCGCGAGCCCGGCGGCGTGACGCAGCACATCGGGGCGACGGAGGTCCCGCTCTCCACCATTGAGAAGATCTGCGGGCCCCTGCTAGGCGGGCGGAAGCTCACGATCCCGGGCCTGCTCTTCATTGACACGCCCGGCCACCAGGCGTTCGTCAACCTCCGCTCGCGCGGCGGGGCGCTTGCCGACATCGCGGTGCTTGTCATCGATATCAACGAGGGGTTCAAGCCGCAGACGCTCGAGTCGCTCAAGATTCTGCGCCAAGCAAAGACGCCCTTCGTCGTCGCGCTGAACAAAATCGACGCGGTGCCCGGTTGGCGCAGCCACCCCGACGAGCCGTTTGTCGTCCACTTCAAGGACCAGCTCGACCAGGTGCAGGAGGCGGTGGACAACCGCATCTACAAGCTGATCGAGCGCTTCCACGAGATGGACCTGCCCACCGACCGCTACGACCGCGTCGGGGACTTCTCCAAAACGGTCGCGCTCGTCCCCCTTTCCGCCAAGACCGGCGAGGGCGTCCCCGACTTGCTGCTCATGCTTTCGGGCCTGGCACAGCGCTACCTCGAGGAGTCGCTGACCGTAGAGGCGGGCCCGGCCCGCGGAACCGTCCTCGAAGTCAAGCACGAGAAGGGGATTGGCACCGCGCTCGACTCGATCCTCGTCGAAGGGGTCCTGCGCCGCGGCGACATGGTCGTCATCGGCGCGCTCGAAGGCGCCATCGAAGCGCGCGTCAAAGGCCTCCAAAAGCCGGCGGCCCTCCAGGAAATCCGCGACCCCAAGCGGCGCTTCAGCAATGTCGACGAGGTCACGGCCGCCTCCGGCGTGCGCATTTTCGTGCCCGATGTCGAAGGCGTAATCCCTGGTGCGCCGTTCCGCACGACCACCCCTGCAACGCTCGAAGAGGCGAAGGTCGAAGTCGCGCAGGAGTCGCAGATCAAGATCGAGCTTGCGGACCTCGGGATCTACATCCGCGCCGACGCAATCGGCTCCCTCGAGGGGCTCGCCTACGAGTTGAAGGCCGCAGGGGTGCCCATCAAGAGCGCCCGCGTGGGGGCCGTCACGCGCAAGGATGTGACGGAGGTCGCGACGATCCCCGACCCGACGATGCGCGCGCTGCTCGCGTTCACTACGCAGGTGCTCCCCGACGCCCGCGAGGCGCTCCCCGACCAGGACGCGCATGTTATCGAAGGGAACGTAATCTACAAACTCGTCGAGGAGTACCTCGCGTGGCGCGAGGGACGCAAGAAGCAGACCAACGAGGACGCGCGCGGTGAGATCACCTTCCCGGCGAAAGTGCTCGTGCTCCAAGACCACACGTTCCGCGCGTCCAAACCGGCGATCGTGGGCGTGCGCGTCCTTGCCGGGCGGCTGCGGTCGGGTTCGCGGCTGATGAAGAACGACGGCAGGGCCCTTGGCCCCGTCAAGTCGATCCGCACCGGGGAAGAGACGATCCCCGAGGCGTACCCGGGCGACGAGGTTGCCATCGCCGTCGAGGACGTCACGGTCGGCCGCCAGTTCGACGAGGGGGACACCCTCTACACCGACCTCATCGAAAGCGAGGCCCGAGCGCTCAAGGCCCACGAGCTGTCGCTCGACGAAGTCGCCTGCCTGGACGAGATCACGAAGATCAAGCGGAAAACGACAAGGTTCTGGGGGATGTGAGCCGCCGCTTTGTCAGGCGGGGCGACCGCTCGGGGGGTGCGCTTTGCCCCCGCCGCGCGCGGCCCCGACGGCCGCAAAGGTCACAAAGGTCGCAAGCGACACGAGGACGATCGTGCCGCCCGTTGCCGTGCTGAAATAGTACGAAATCACGATATCTGAGAACGCTGCGAACACGGCAATGCCGGTCGACGCGATCACCGCCCTCTACCCCGCGCAGATCGAACGGCGGGTGGGCGAGGTGGCCCACGACTTCAGCGACGTCATCCGCTCCATGATGCACGCGCACGTCGGGGAGGAGCGCTGCATTACCGTGTACATCGCGAGCGGCGACGCCCAGCGGATCCGCGAGCTTGGCGCGAAGCTCGGGGGCTTGCGCGACGCCGAAATGGTACGTCTCACGTACACGGACGCGGTTGGACCTTGATGGCGGGCTGCCGACGAGGGGCGGTGTAGAGTATCTTGACACAAAGCCAACGCTTAATTAAAGGCCCCAAGGCTTGCCACATCCGCCCATCAGCAAGGGGGCCGCCCGTGTACGGTTCTATCTCTTCGGTTGCGGCCCGATTTGCCGGCGTGCGCCTCTTTGCTGTCGCCGCCGTGGTCCTCTGCGCTCCCCCGCTCCTCTTCGCCGCGTTTTCGAGCAGCCCCATGCCCGAAGTCGCGGCGCAAGCGCCCGATCCCGGCCTGTCCGCCCAACAGGCGGCCACGCACCAGTACGAACGGGCCCGAGGCCTCGACTCGGGGCCGGCCATCGAATACCTCCCGCCGAAACCCGGCGTGACGATCGACCCCGCAGCGCTCGCGGACCATAGCGCCGCCTATGCGGCCGGGCCGCGCCAGACGCAGGGGCGCGCGCCCCTTGCGGCCTTCGACTACACGCGGGGCGACCACAAGGCCATCGTCATCCTCGCCGCGTTCAGCGACGTCGCCCACAGCAGCTACGGGCAGAGCTACTACGATGACAAACTCAACTACAACGGGACGTCCCGCACCTCCGCTCGGACGTTTTACCTCGAGAACTCGCTCGGGAACTTCACGCTCTACGCAACGGTCACCGATTGGGTCACGCTCCCGAGCACGCAGGCCTACTATGACGGCAGCGACGACCACATGGCCCACCTCGCGGGCGACGCGGCCGCCGCCGCCAACAGCCAGGTCGACTTCACCCAGTTCGACGAGGACGGAGACGGGTGGGTCGACAACCTCGTGGTCATCCACTCCGGCGGCGACGAGGCCGCCGGCTGCACCCCCAACTGCGTGTGGTCGCACATGAGTTACGGGTACCAGCGCGTCGTTGACGGCATGTCCGTTTCGCCGTACGCGACGGTCGCCGACTTCGGCGCCCCCTCGGGGGACCCCCTTGGCGCATTCACCCATGAATTCGGCCACCTCGCCTTCGGGCTGCCCGACCTGTATGACACGTCCCAAAACCCAACGAACGACGGAGTGGGGATCTGGGACATGATGTCGGGCGGGTCGTGGTACCTGAACCACTTCTCCGCGTGGAGCAAGGAATTCCTCAATTGGGTCGACCCCTTCGTGCCCACGTTCAACGTGGACCCCTACACCATCTACCCGGCAACCGACGCGCGGTACAACCCCGTCAAGATCACCACGAACTACACGAACGAATACTTCCTCATCGAAATGCGCGCGGACACCGGCGGGCGTTATGACGGTGGCGTCCCGGTCAACGGCCTTGTCATCTACCACGTTGACAGCAACATTGCCGACCGCGCGCTGAACGGCGGGAACATCGTGGAGGTCAACACCGCCCACAAGGGCGTCGACGTTGAGGAGGTGGGCACCCAGGACCTCGACGTGTACGGAGGCACCGGCTACTCGAACGACGTGTGGGTGACCAATTCCGTGGGGTTCACCCCCACCTCAACCCCGAACTCGAACCTTTACGTGAACAGCGGCAGCTACGCGACGGGAATCCGCGCTTGGAACATTTCCGGGGTCATCTCCAGCGGCGGTTCCCACCAAACCTTCTCGATCGACACGGGCCGCGTGAACTACGGGCTCACCGGGCAGGTCATCGGCTCGGCGGAGCAGTCGGTGCTCCCGGGTTCGGCCGCCGTCTACCAGCTTCAATTCACGACGTCCTCCTCCGTCGGGGACAACGTCGGGCTCAGCCTCGACGGCGCCAACCAGACCCTCGGCTCCATCGACGTGAACCAAAGGGCCCTCGGCCCCCTGGGCTCCGTGTTTGTGAACCTCACCGTGACGATCCCTCCAGACTGGTCGGCGGGCGACCCGGCTTGGGTGCAGGTGCGCGCAACCTCGACCACCGACAGCAGGATCACCTTCCTCGTTCCGACGATCACCCGGGCGGCACAGACCTTCTCCGTCGAAGCGCTGGGCGCCGGGGCCCTCGGCTTCTGGGCCGTGCCCGACGTCACTTACCTGAAGGACTTCACGGTGCACAACTTGGGCAACGGTGCCGACAACATTTCGGTCTCGGTCACCGCCGACCCGGCCCTCTTGTCCGCCTCGGTCGTCACGCAGCCTGCCTTCGTGGTGCGCGGGGGCTCCACCTCCGTGCCCCTCGAATTCGTGGTGGCCCACACCGTACCGTACGGTACCGACATTCCAGTCTCCTTCGACGTCCGCTTCGGCCCGCTTGGAGCCCTCCAGCACATCCAGTTCTCCGCCACCGTTCACGCCGACCACCTCTCGATCGTGGGAATCGAGGTCCAAGCGGGGGGCGCCCAGCTCCTCAACCCCGGCCAGCCGCGCACCTACAACATCACGATCCACAACCTGGGCAACTGGGACGCGCCCTTCGTCCTTGAGACCTCGTCGCCCGAGGGCGTTACCGCGTCATTCCTGTTCGGGATGCTGAGCGTCCCCGCGTTCGCCAACGGGACGATGGGCGCGACGGTCGAAGCGGCGCTCGACGCGCCCGCCGGGTCGACCGGGCTCGTATGGTTCACCGTCAAGTACCAGAATTTCACGCTCGTGACGGCCGCGGCCAACATGTCCTACCAGGTCACGCACCGGTTCGCCCTTGCGCTCACGGGCGCGGCGTCGTTCTCCGGGCAGCCCGGGGCCCACGCGAGCTTCAACCTGGTCGCGGTCAACAACGGCAACGGCCCCGACCGCGTCACCGTCTCGTTCAGGCCCTTGTTCTTGGAGTGGCAGGCGGCGCTCTCCTTGACCTCCATTGCCCTGGACACCACGATCTCGGGCGGCCAGGTCTCGTTCCAATTCACGGCGACCGTGCCCATGGATGCGGTTGGAAACCTGCAACAGACCTTCGTCGTGACGATCCGCTCGAACGAATCGGGCATCACGGCGACGGCAGAGGTCGCAGTCCTTGTCCTGCCGGTTTACGCCTTCGATGCGACGGCCGACGCGGCCCAATCGGACATCTCCGGCTCCGAGAGCGCCTCCTATGTGCTCACCTTCCACAACCGCGGGAACGTCCGCGACTCGTACTCGGTCACCGTCGACGGCCTGCCCGAAGGGTGGACGACCGGATTCGACCAGAGCGGCATCGCGACCGTGCTCCCCAAGGGGTCGGCGCAGTCCACCCTCATCGTCCGGCCCGCGTCCGCGGCCGCCGCAGACACCTACGACTTCCAGATCTTCGTGTCGAGCGAAGGCAACCTCTCCCGGCCGCTCGTGATCCCCCTCAATGTGACGGTCCTCGCGCACCGCGAGATCCAGCTTCGCGCGACCCCGGTGTCGGGC
>JBGPJF010000114.1:0-6403 GCA_041485285.1 Thermoplasmata archaeon
GCCCACGACGATCATCAGGTCGCGGCCCTTGGCCCTGCGGCGCACCTTCGCCGCGGCCGATGCAAGCGGCTCCCCGTACATCGTGAGGTGCACGCGCACGCCCTTGAAGTCGCGCAGCGCCTGGCGCCACGGCACGCCCGTTTTGATCTCAAAGGGGCCGCCGAATCGGTCCACCACCGACGCGACTGTCGCCTCAAGCACGCTGTCCTTCTCCGACACCCACACGGCGTCCGCGCCAAGCGCGCGTGCCGTCAAGCACACATGCGTCGTGAGGCGCGCATCGCGCGTGCGCCGGTGGCCGATGCGCAACACAACCAGCACTTGGGGGGCCCCGCGCGGGCAAACGCCCGCCGCCCCTTCAAACTACTTGCCGTTGCCCGTCGGGAGGATGCGCAGGCCGCGCATCTCGAGCTTCCCTGAGCGCTTCACGAGCGCCCGCAGCATCGTCTGCGAAACCGACAGCCGCGCGCTTGCGTCGATCAGGTTGATCCCCGCGGGCTTAGCCGCAAGCAGCAGCGCGTCCTCGCGCGAGCGGAACTCTTCGCCGGGCATCATCGCCGCCGACAGCACCTCGGTGAGCTCCACCATCGGGGCCGTCGTGTCGATCTTGAACGAGCTGTAGCGCGCGTGGTACATCTTCTTCGGCCCCTCGGCCGAAGTCTCCCACCGGCTCTCGAGCAGGTCCTGCTTGTCGAACTGCGTGAGGGCGTCCAGCGCGGCCAGGCCAAACCGGCTCTCGATCGTCCGCTCGCTCTCCCATCCGGAGGTGAGCGCCAGGTAGACGTCCCGCTTCACAGGGCTGTCCACAGCCGTGAGGAGCCCCACCAGGTCGGTGGCTTCGTTAACGACCTTGATTCGCGCCATAGGGAGACTTACTCTCTCCATGTCTGTGAGGCTAAAAGCCTGCCGCTAGCGCAGTTCGGCAATGCGGGTTCTGGCCTGCGAAGAGCGCGACGGGGGAACCCCCGCTTGGCCCTACTGGCTGTCGCGTCGTCTCGGGGGCCGCGCGAGCAGCATCACGGCGGCCACCGCGATGATGCCCACCATGACGCCCGGTGCCGCAAACGACGGCAGGAAGGAGCCCCCTGTGACCTCGAGCGGCGCGGTCGCCGTGTCCGTGACGGTCGACTGCACGACCTTCACGGTGAGCGTGAGCGACTTCTGCCCCGCCGGCGTGCCCGCGGGCACCGCAAGGTCGAAGGTGAAGTCGGCGCTGCGCTTTGCCTTGATAAGGAAGGGGACGAGCGGCAGCTTGAGCACAAGCCACGCCGACTGGTCCGTGCGGTCGGCGAAGGTGACCCTAACGTCCCGGTTCCCGCTGTTCACGACATGCACGGTCACCTCGACGGACTCGCCGGGCTTCATCGTGGTCGGGATCGACGAGAAGGTCACTTCCACCTTGACGATCTCCTTGACCGTCGTGAGCACCACGACATTGCCGGTCTTGGTCGCGTCGGCCACGCTCGCGGCCTTCACGGTGACCTCCGTGCTCTGGTCGACGGTCGCGTCCTTGGGGACGGCGACGGTGAGGCGCACGATGCGCACGCCGCCGGCCTCGAGGTTCGGAACCTGGCGGAACTCAAGCGTGTACCACGCGACGACCTCGGGCTCGCCATCGACGGTGAGCGAAATCGAGTCCGTCCCGTCCCCCGTGTTCGTGACGGTGAGCAGGTACGACGACGACTGGTCGGGTGCGACCTCCTTGCTGCCCTCCGAGTCGACGGCAATCGAGACACCGCCGGTCTGCGTGACGTCGACGAACATCGTGTCCGTGGCCGACTGGCTGAGCGAGTCGTAGACGGTGAGCGTCACGAGGTAGGAGCCGCCCCGCGTGTAGGTGTGCACGGGCGCGACGCCGGTGAAGTCCTCCTGGATGCCGTCCGAGGCGTCGAAGTCCCAGCTGTACTTCGTGATCGCGCCTTCGGGGTCCCGCGAGCCGCTCCCGCTGAAGGAGACCTGCTCGCCGGCGCGCACGCTCTGGCCGGGGCCCGCGTCGGCGACCGGCGGCTGGTTCTTCTTGACCATCACCGTCGCCGTGTCCGTCCCCTTCCCATTGGCGTTGTCCGTCACGCGCAGCACCGCGAGGTAGGTGCCCGGGTCGGCATAGGTGTGGAACGCGTCGCCGGAGGTGCCGCTCACGAAGTCGAACACGCCGTCGCCCTCGAAGTCCCACTCGTAGAGCGAGATGTTGCCGTCCGTGTCGCGGCCCGTGCCGTGGAAGAAGGTCTGCAGCCCCTGGGTCTCGTTGAACTTGTCGGGGCCCGCGTCGGCGACCGGCAGGTCGTTCGGGGCCGGCGAGACCACGACGTGGCGGCCGTCGGTCGCCTGCAGGTTGTCGTTGTCCGTCACGCGGCACACGGCGGTGTAGTTGCCCTCGCGCGCGTACGCGAAGATCGTGAAACCCGAGTCGGGGCTGCCGAAGTCAAAGATCCCGTCGCCCTCGAAGTCCCACTCGAAGAGCGTGATGTTCCCGTCCGTGTCGTTGCCGTGGCAGTCGAACACGATGCCGCTTCCGGCCACCGCCGTCGTGTCGTTGCCGGCAAACGCCTGGGGCGGGTGCGTGGCGCGCTGCGAGACCTGGACGTTGAAGGTCTTGATGACCGGGACATTGCGGTGGTTCCCGTCGAGCACGCTCACGGCGATCGTGAAGCGCCCGGGGTCAGCGAAGACGTGCGTGACGTTGCGGCCCGTCGCCTCCGAGGCGCCGAGGCCATTGGATAGGTCGAAGTCCCAGGTGTAGTTCATCTGGTCGCCGTCGGGGTCGGTCATGTTCGCGGTGAATGCCATCGCCTGGTCCTCTTCGCCGGTCGCGTTCCCTTCAATCTGCCCGTCGGGCTGGCGGTTGAGCGGCCCGGACGAACTGTCGTTGACATAGAACGTAACCGTGTTGCCCGTGACGCTTCCGGCATCGTCCTGGACGAGCAGCGTCACAACCTTGAGCCCGCCCTCGGCAAACGACTGATTCGTCTCGCACCGCTGCGAGAAGGGCGTGTCAGCCGGCCCCCTCGAGGTGTCCGACCACTGGCAGGCGACGATGTTGCCATCGACGTCGAAGGACCGCGACCCATCGAAGTGCACGAGCTCCCCGATGTCGTAGCGCGTGCCGGGGATCGGCGAGGTGATGATCGCAATGGGCGGCAGGTTAGAGACGCCGGGCACGCCTCCAAGCTCGTTGGTGACAATCACGCGCATCGTGTCGGTGTCCTGCCCTTGGGCATCGGTCACGGTGAGCGTGACATTGTAGAGGCCGGTCTGCCGGTACATGTGCCAAACGACCGTGCCTTCCGCGTCGACGCTCGTGGTCGACCCGTCCGCGGAGTTGAAGTCCCAGGTGAAGTGCATCGTGTCGCCGTCGGCGTCAAACGAGCGGTTCCCGTTGAACTCCATGGTCGTGTTGACCTGGCCGACGTTGTCGCCCTCGGCGACCGCCACGGGCGGGATGTTGACGCCCGGGATGATCGTGCCGTTGTCGGGGAGGATGATCGCGCTGGTCCGGCCCGAGTCCGACCCGGTGCCGTCGGAGACGATGAGGGTCACGTTGTACACCCCGGACTGGTAGTAGATCCAGCTGACTACGGACCCATTGGCGTCGCCGCCCGGCGTGAGGCCGTCGAGCTCGTTGAAGTCCCATTCGTAGGTGATGTTGTCGCCGTTCGGGTCAAACGACCGCGTGCCGTCGAACACCATCGAGACGTTCTGCCGGCCGAGCTGGTTGCGCGGAGGAACCGCGACCGGGGGCAGGTTCGGGACGCCCGGGACGCTGCCATTCGTTGAGGTCACGACCACCGAGGTCGTGTCCGTGTCCGACTGCGCGCCGTCGGTGGCCGTCAGCGTCACCGTGTAGATGCCGGTCACGTTGTACTGGTGCGAGGCCAGCACGCCGACGGCGTCCTCCTGGATGCCGTCGGACTGGTTGAAGTCCCACTTGTAGCTCAGGTTGTTGCCCGAGAGCGTGTAGGACTTCGACCCGTCGAGGATCGCGGTGTCGCCGACATTGACGACCTGCGAGGAGCCCGCATTCGCGCGCACGCCGACGGCGGCTGCCGCGGGGCTTGCAACGAGGGGGGCGAAGACGGTGAACACCAACACGAAGACCGCGAACAACGAGTTGCGTCGGGCCTTCGAATTCACGCAAATACACCTCCTAGACGCAAGATACTGGATGGGCAATCGAAATGGCCGCGGGCCGCGGGGCCGGGCGATTTGGGTTGGGGTTTATGAAGGCTTCCCTTTTTGCGGAAGAGTGCTGGCTCGGTTCGATACGCGCGTGAATCCCTGCCGTTGTTTGTGCTACCGCACGCGGGGGGAAATCATTGGGGTTCAACTGCATCGGGACGCACGCCCTCGCGCTTCGCTTACCCCTGCAAACGTGTTTTAGCGCCGCCTGGGATCGGACAGAGGGACGCCTTGAAGCCAGATGCCGTGCTCGTCGATTCGCTTGATCTCGACCGGCGAATCGTGAGCAAAATCAAGGAGAGCGGGATCGAGCGGCTCCACCCGCCACAGGCGGAGGCGGTCCCGCACGTGCTTTCGGGGAGGAACCTCGTGCTCGCGATCCCCACCGCTTCGGGCAAGTCGCTGGTGGCGTACATCGCGCTCATCAAAGCCGCGCTCGAGGGCAAGCGCGGGATCTACATCGTGCCGCTGCGGGCGCTCGCCTCCGAGAAGGTGGAGGAGCTCAGCGCGTTTTCAGACCTCGGCATCAAGGTCAAGGTCGCCACGGGCGACTTCGACGAGTCGGACGCGGAGATCCGCGATGCGGACATCGTGGTGGCCACGAGTGAGAAGGCCGACTCGCTGATGCGCCACCGCTCGAAGTGGATGGACACGCTCGGCGTGGTCGTGGCCGACGAGGTCCACCTGATGCACGACCCCGACCGGGGGCCCACCATCGAGGTGCTCATCGCGAAGCTGCGGATGGCCAACCCCAAGGCGCAGGTCATCGCGCTCTCCGCGACGATCAAGAACGCCAAGGAGATCGCCGATTGGCTCGGCGCGGCCCTCGTCCTGTCGGACTTCCGGCCCGTGGTGTTGAGGGAGGGCGTCTCCGAGGGCAGCTACATCATGTTCGCCGACCGCAAGAAACGGATGCTGCTCACGCGCGGGGAGCCCGTGGAGGCGCTGGTGATGGACTCACTGAAAGGCGAAGGGCAAGTCCTCGTGTTCGTGAACACGCGGCGGTCAGCTGTCGCCGAGGCGGACCGACTCCGTGATGCGGTGGCCCCCATCCTGAAGGCCGAAGAGAAAGAGAAGCTCGCCGCGGTGGCGAACTCCGTGCGCGGCGGCGAGCGCACCGACTTGCACGACCGTCTCGCGCGGTGCATCGCATCGGGCACCGCGTTCCACCACGCGGGCCTCGGCTCGACCCAGCGGCGCGCGGTCGAAAACGCGTTCAAGCAGCGCCTCATCAAGGCGCTGGTCGCCACGCCGACCCTCGCAGCAGGCGTGAACCTCCCCGCGAAGCGCGTGATCGTCCGCGACCTGAAGCGGTTCGAGTCCAACATGGGCCAGGTACCGCTCCCTGTCCTCGAAGTGAAACAGATGTCCGGCCGCGCCGGCAGGCCTCGCTACGACAAGGAAGGCGAAGCGATTCTCCTCGCAAAGAGCGACGACGAAGTCGACCAGCTGATGGAGCAGTACATCTACGCCGAGCCGGAGCGCATCTACTCGAAGCTCGGCACCGAGCCCGCCATGCGTGTCCACCTGCTCGCGGCGATCGCAACGGGGTTCGTAAACGGCGAAGCCGACCTGGACGTGTTCCTTGCCTCCACATTCCTCGCGCAGCAGACGAATGCGTGGGACCTCAAGGGCCCGGTCGATTCAGTGCTCGACTTCCTCGACCAACACGCGCTCATCAAGCGCTCCGGCGCCGACCTCAAAGCGACGCCGCTCGGGCGCCGCGTGTCGGAACTTTACATCGACCCGCTCACCGCGGTGCGCTTCATCGATGCGTTCGACCTAATGGGCAAGAAGCGCATCAACGAGCGCTCCTACCTCCACCTCATCTCGTCGACGCCTGACTCGTCGCCCCTCTACATGCGCGAATCGGAGTGGGGTTGGGTGCAGGACCTCGCGGAGCGCGAGGCCGACTCGTTCCTCGTCGAGGACATCGAGGCGTCGAAGGTGGACGAAGGTTTCCTCTCCGAGGTGAAGACGGCCGAGGTGCTCGAGTTCTGGATCGACGAGATGTCGCTTGACGCCATCTGCACGAAGTTTGACATCGGGCCGGGCGACCTGCGTACGCGCATCGACACGGGGCGGTGGCTGCTCTACGCCCTGCGCGAAGTAGCCAAGGCGGTCGACCTTGGGCCGATGCCCGAAGTCATCGAGCTGTCGCGCCGGGTCGTGAACGGCGTCAAGCGCGAACTGCTGCCGCTCGTCGCTTTCCGCGGGGTCGGGCGCC
>JBGPJF010000115.1:0-6273 GCA_041485285.1 Thermoplasmata archaeon
GACGCCGGCGACTACCTTGCAGCGGTCCACGCCGTTGGCGGGCTTGAGGTCCAAATAAATGCGATGGGGCACGGCGGCCCAACGGGCAGGGTCACCGCGGGCGACGCCGAGCAGGCGCTTGGCGACCTTCGCCGCGAAGTCGGGCGCGTCGGCGAGCAGCGCGGCGCGGTTGAGGCCGCGCGCCTGTGGGAAGCCGCGCGCGAGGAAGTCATCGGGGGCGCCTGGGAAGCGGCGCTCGCCCTGATCGTGGAAGCACGCCTGTGGCTCAAGCAGGGCCACGCCTGAAGCGCGCGCAACCCTCACGCGCGGTGGCGTGCGGCGGCGGCCTTGAGCGCCGGGATGAACTTGTACAAGTCGGCCACGACCCCGATGTCGCACGCCTTGAAGATCGGCGCATTCCCGTCCGTGTTCACCGAGATGATCGTCTCGGCGTCGCGGATGCCCGCGATGTGCTGGATCTGCCCGGAGATCCCAAGCGTCATGTAGACCTTGGGGCGCACCTTGTGGCCCGACAGCCCGACCCAGTGGTCTTCGGTCATCCAGGCGAGGTCGGTGGCAAGCGGCCGTGAGCAACCGACCTGCGCGCCGAGCGCTCTTGCGAGGTCCTCGATGAGCGCGAGGTCCTCCTTTTTCTTGAAGCCGCGGCCCGCGGACACGATGAACGGCGCGTCCTCGATGCGGATGCCGCCGTGCGACTTCTCGGTGACCTCGATGATCTCGGGCACGCGCGCGGCCGAGGTGGCCGCCTTCTTGCGGATAGGCGAGGCGGCCGCCGCCTTCGCGGGCGGCTCGTGCGCGCGCGGCGGAACGCTCACGACCACGGGGAAAGCGCGGACGGCCACCACTTGGACCGCGTTGCCCGAGAGGAACGTCCGTTCCACGGTGACCGCGCCGTCGGCGCCGACCTCGATCTTCTGGGCTTCCGAGATGCCGCCGGCCCTGAGCTTGGCCCCAAGGCGCCCCGCGAGGTCCTTCCCGTTGCGGGTCGCTCCTATCATGATTACGTGCGGCTTGAGCTCCGCGCAGGCGGAGGCAAGCGCCTCGGCGTAGCGCTCGGCGGTGAACGACTCGAGGCCGGCCCCTTCGAGGTGCACGACTTCGGACGCGCCGTGCGCCACGAGGTCGGGGGGCAGGTTCGGCCCGACCCACGACGCGACGACCTTGAGGTTGAGCTTGGAGGCGATTCCCTGCGCTGCCGTGATGAGCTCGAGCGCGGTCCGCTCCGACTCCGAATAGGTGAGGACGCACGTCATGTCAGTGGCCCCCCGGAAGGACGCCCTTCTTGACGAGTTCCTGCGCGACAATTTCGGCGGCCTCGTCGATGCTCTTGTCCTTGAGCACGTGGAGCTGGCGCTGCATCGACTGCGGGCGCACTTCGGCCTGGGCCACGGCGACCTTGTCGGCGGGCCAGACGGAGTCGGGAACGCCCAGGTCGCTCGCCTTCCAGGTCGTCTGCGGCTTCTTCTTCGCGCCCATGATCGCCATGATGTTCGGCAGGCGCGGCTGGTTCGCGTCCTTCACGATCGCGACGAGCGCGGGGAAGGCCGCCTTCACCTTGACGACCTTCTCGCCGAGTTCGCGCGTGGCCACGACGGCGTTTCCGGAGAGTTCGAGCGTCTTTGCAAAAGTGATTTGGGGGATCTGGAGGAGCTCTGCCACCCGGGGACCGATCTGCGCCTGGTAGGCGTCCGTCGATGCCTCGCCGCACAGCACGAGGTCGACGGCGCCGATCTTCTTGGCGGCGGCTGCCAGCAGCTCGGAGGTGGCAAGGGCGTCCAGCCCGTCGTGAGGCTGGGTGATGATGAACGCCTTGTCGCCGCCGATCGCGAGCGCCTCGTTGACCGCGTCGCCGACCTTGGCGCCCCCGAGCGAGAGCACGATGACCTCGCTGCCGGGCGCCTTCTCTTTCAGTTTGACCGCGGCCTCGAGGGCATTCTTGTCCGCGTCGGAGACCTTCGCGGCGATCTGCGCCAGGTTCGGGGCTTTGCCCGCCTCGAAGCGAACCTGCGAGACATCGACGACCTGCTTGATGAGGACGAGAATCTTGACCACGGAAGCGCCTCCCTCGACTTTCTCGGCCAACAGGATGAGGGTATAAAGCGGTTATCGCCGCGCGGGAACGGCGACGCTTCTTTCTATCGCCCCGCTGTTTGCAAGGCGATGGCGGCTGCGGGCGAGATCACCAATGAAGAATTCGACGCCGGGAAGGTCTTCACCCCGATGCAGAAGAGCGCCCTGGCCTACCTCGAAGGGAACCGCGCCCCGCATACGCTCGAGGCCGTCGCGAAAGCGATCCGCGCGAAGCCCGCGGCCCTGAAGGACGAACTTGCCGAGCTCGCCGACTACGGCCTCATCGAAGCGAAGGCTATCGACGGGCAAGACTTCTACCGGGTCAAGCCAAGGTAGGGGGCGGCGCGACCCGGGGCGCCAGCAGGCGCGGGGTTAATTCGGGGAAGCGCCCTTGTTGCGGCGGCGTCCCCAATGAATGCGGCCGAAGGCGTTACCTGGGTCCTCCAAGTGTCACGCGAGATGTCGATCGAAGCGCAGCAATGGAAATTTTTCGCAGTAACCTGGAAGGCCATCGGGTTCCCGTTTGACGAGGCCCTCCACAAGCGCCTGCGCGCCCATGCTCAGATGCTCGAACACTTCCTCGCGGAGGCCAAGTCGGGGCTCGTCCCCAAGGCCGCGACGCTCCCGGCGGGCGAGCTTTCGAGGTGGACCGCGAGACTCGCGCGCCTGCAGAAGACGCACGGCGACCTGCTCGGCCAGTTCCGCGATGAGGCCGAAGCATTCGAGGACGCCAAGGCGACGTTCCGCAGCGGCGATCACTTGTAGGGCACGAAGTCCTTGCCGAGCAGTTCCCTGCCGAGGATGATGCGCATGATGTGGAGCGCGCCCTCCGCGCCGACATTGTACGACACGACGCCGCGCAGCCCCATCTCGATCTCGTAGTCGCGTGTGTAGCCGGCGGCCCCGTACCACTGCATGACCGCGCGGTAGATGTCGAGCGCCACCGGCGGCGCAACGAGCTTGCCGATCGCGACGGTCTTGGCAAGTTCGGATTCGTCCACGTGCCGGCCCGCGGCCCGCTCGTCCTGCATCCACGCGGCCTTCAGCACCTCGAGCTTGGCCTGGTCGAGGCGCGCGTAGAGGTCGGCAAGCTCGAACTGCACGCCTTCCCACTTGCCAAGCGGCTGGCCGAACGCCTTGCGCTGGCGCAGGTACTCAACAGCGATGTCGATGCCCCGTTCGCCTGCCCCGATGCAGGCGGCCGACACGAGGATCCGCGCGACGGAGAACCCGTCCATCGCGTAATTGAAGCCCTTCAGCGGCTCGCCGAGGATGTAGTGCTTGGGCACCTTCGCGTGGTCGTAAACCATCGTGCATGTCGAGATGCCCATCCTACCCATGTTCTGGATCTTGTGGACGGTGACGCCGGGGGCCGAGGCCGGGACATAGATGAACGCCATCCCGCGCGTGCCTTTGTCGAGGTCGACACGCGCAAGCACGAGGTGGCCGCCGCCGCGTTTCTGCGCTTCGAGCCCGCCGGAGATGAACATCTTCTCGCCGGTCACGACGACATGGTCGCCCTCGATCTTGGCGGTCGTCTTCATGTTGGCGAGGTCCGACCCGCCGCCCGCCTCCGTGGTGGCGATGCCGAGGAAATACTCGCCCGTGGCGACGCGCGGCAGCACTTCGTGGCGGCACTTGTCGGTGCCGTATTTGGCAAGCACCGCTGACCAGCCGGCGCAGAGCAGGTAGTAGACGGCGGTGGCCATCGACACATCGCCGCGGCCGACCTCGATCGCCGCAAGCGTAGCTTGCGTGACCGTCCCGCCGGGCCCCTTGAATTCCTTGGGGATCGTGATGCCGATCAGCCCCAGCGCCCCCATCTCCTTGAGGACCTCGACGGGGATTTCGGCCTTGTCGTCAATCTCGCGGGCGCGCTTGGCGAGCACGCGCATCGCGAATTCGTTCACGGTGCGCTTGAAGAGCTCTTCTTCCGGCGTGAGGCGAAAGTCCATGGGATTCTCCCCTGCCATGGCCCGGTTGGGGCAATAACCTTTGGTCACGCGGCAGGCGCGACCGGGAGCCGCAGGCGGATTTCCGCGCCCTCGCCGTGGGTGCGCAGCGCGAGTGTGCCGCCCGATCGCTCGGCGAAAATGCGGACATAGGCCAGGCCCAGCCCGGCGCCCGACACGGAGCCCGGCGTGGTGAACCGCTTCGATGCGTACGCCTCTGCGCCCTTGGCGAACCCGCGGCCGTTGTCGCGGATCGTGAGCAGGACGGCGTCCCCCTCTTTCCTGGCCTCAACCGTCACCGCGGCCTTGCCACCGGGCTTCTGGAACCGCACCGCGTTGTCGAACAGGTGGGTGAACACCGACGTGAGGTGGGGGCCCCCTTTGACCCGCGCCTCGAGCGCGTCGCCCGAAGTCGTGAGGTTGAGCGGCGCGCCCATGTTCAGGTCGGACGCCTTGGCCTTGGCCTCCGCCGCCGCCTTGACAATCGTCGCCGACGGCGCCCCGCTGAGTTCGGTGCCGCGCAGTTCGTTCATCGCGCGCAGGTGCGGCGCGAAGCGCGAGGCGCGGTGGGCCATGACCTTCGCGGTCGTGAGGAACTTCGTCCGCGCTTCGGGGCTCTGCGAAGGGTCGAGCGCGAGGTCGATGTACGAGAGCGTCGCGTGGCACATGTTGTTGATGTCGTGCGCCACGAGTTCGAGGAGCTTGTCGGTGGTCATCCACTGGAGGCTTTCGCGCTCTTTGGACGGTTTCTGCTCCATTGGAAACCCCGCTTCGGCACGAGCCTTCCGAGGGCAGATGAGCCTTTCGTTGGGTACGGCGGGCCACCCCAACCCTTTTGTCGCAAAGGGCGATGCCAGGGTCGGTCGTGCAGATGTTCGGAAAGATCGCGGTCATCGGAGCCGGTAACGTGGGGGCCACACTCGCGCAGCGCTTGGCGGAAAAGCAGCTTGCGCGGGAAGTGGCGATGGTGGACATTATCCCGGGGCTGCCCGAAGGCAAGGCCCTCGACATGTGGCAGTCGGGCCCGATCGAGGGGTTCGACACGAAGCTGTCCGGCTCGACGGACTTCGGGCTCATCGCGGACAGCGACCTCATCGTCGTGACCTCCGGCGTGCCGCGGCAGGCAGGTCAATCGCGTTCCGATTTACTCGGCGTCAACGCGAAGATCATTAAGGACGTGGCCACGAAGATCAAGGACCTGGCCCCCAAGTCCATCGTCATCATGGTGACGAACCCGCTCGATGTGATGGCCTACCTCGCGCTCAAGACCACGGGATTCCCGAAGAACCGTCTGATGGGGATGGCCGGCGTCCTTGACACCGCGCGCTACCGAGCGTTTGTCCACGAAGCCACCGGGGCGTCCATGAAGGACATCACGGCCTTCGTACTCGGCGGCCACGGCGACTCGATGGTGCCGCTGCCCTCCTACACGCAGGTTGCGGGGCGCCCCCTCAGCGAGATCCTGCCGGCCGACAAAATCGAAGCGATCGTCAAGCGCACGCGCGACGGGGGTGCCGAGATTGTCAAACTCCTTCAGAAGGGGTCCGCGTACTACGCGCCCTCCGCGGCCGTTGCCGAAATGATCGATGCGATCGTGAAGGACCGCAAGCGCATCCTGCCGTGTAGCGCGTTCCTCGATGGCGAATACGGCATAGGACATGTTTACCTCGGCGTGCCCGTCGTCCTCGGCAAGGACGGCGTCGAGAAGGTCGTTGAACTCAATCTCAAACCGGCGGAACTCGACGCCCTGCGAAAGAGCGGGGCCGAAGTGGCCAAGGACATCGAGGAACTCAAGAAGCAAGGGTTCGTGAATTAGCATCGGGGGATCCGCTGTGGCGCGAAAGGTCGCGATGGAGCCGATCGCGCTCCCGAAGGTCATCGAGTTCCGTGACGAAGAGTTCTACGCGAAGAAGCTGTTCGATTCTGAAGAGATGCGCGTCCTTGCGTTCTCGTTCAAGCCGGGGCAAGAGATGGAGAACGTCAAGGTCGACCCGGCGGTGCTGCTGTTCGCCTATTCGGGCGAGGGGTTCTTCACGGTCGGAAAGCGGGAGCACCCCGTGTCGCCGGGCTCGTTTGTCGTCGCAGGGCCCCGAGAAGCGCACTCGGTGCGGGCCGGGAAGAAGGAGCCGTTCGTGGTGCTCGTCGTTATCGCGCCGAGCCCAACATCGCTTCTGGATTGAGCGCGGGCAGCTTCGAGGCATACGGCTTCCGTGCAAAAGGCCTCCAGAACCAATAGTCCGGCCGGAGGGCC
>JBGPJF010000116.1:0-5965 GCA_041485285.1 Thermoplasmata archaeon
ACCCGGGGGCGCCGGTGTAGGTCAGGTCGACCCGCGAGCCGTACTTGATGAGGCCGACGCGCTGGGCCTTCTCGAGCGGGACTTCAGCCTGCGGGCCCTCGTAGGCGACGATCCGGTTGGCGAACGCCCCCGCGATGAGGACGAGCTCGGCGCGCTCGGTGTCCGACGCGATTGTCAGGTAGAGGCGCTCGTTTCCCTCGGCATCCTTGGAGAAGGCGAATTTGTGCGCTCCGGGCACGTGGCGCGCGTCGCGGACGAGGCCGGCAATAGGCGTGCGGACCACATGGACATTCAGCGGCCCGAGGTGAATCGACACCTTCACATGCCCTCCCTCGGAGGACACTCTGGCAACGCGTCCGTCGGCGGGCGACACGACCCCGTCTCCGGGAGTCCGTTCCGGGTCACGGAAGAAGAGCGCAAGGACCGCCGCAAAGATGAATCCGCCAAGCGAGATGAGGAACAGCAAGATCCCAATGCCCGACTCGTACGGATAGGTCGGATTGAGGTAGTAGCGTCCGCCCCACGCGCCGACGAGGATCGCCGCCACGGCGGTAAACGACACGGCGCCCCAGCTTGCGCCCTTCGCGAACTTCACGAAGGGTCAAATCCGCCGCGGGCGATATCCTTTCGCTGGTGCGCGAGCGTGGGGACAACTCGAAAGCCGCTTGCCGTCGTGCTCCTCTCCGGAGGCCTCGACTCCAGCACCGCGGCGGTGTGTGCCAAACGCGACGGGTTCGATGTGGTCGCGCTCACGGTTGTCTACGGGCAGCTCCACGAGCGCGAACTCGACAGCGCGCTGGATGTGGCCGACGCGATCGGCGTGGCCGAGCACCTGGTCATCAAAGTCCCGCTCGATGCCTTCGGCGGGAGCGCGCTCACCGATAAGCGCATCAAGGTCCCGCGCGGGCGGAAGGTTTCGCGGATGGCGAAGGGCATCCCGGTCACGTATGTTCCTGCCCGCAACACCGTGCTGCTCGCGCTTGCCGCGTCGCTGGCCGAATCGCGCGGCGCGAGGGCGATCTACATCGGCGCCAACGCGATCGATTACTCGGGCTACCCGGACTGCCGCCCCGAATACCTGCGAGCGTTCGAGCGCGCGCTTGCGCGCGGCACGAAAGCGGGGGTCGAGGGCCGCCCCATCCACATCCGCGCGCCCCTGATCCGCAAGTCCAAGGCCGACATCGTGCGCCTTGCGCTGCGCTTGAAGGTCCCCGTGGAGCTCACGTGGAGCTGCTACCTCGGCGGCGCCGTGGCCTGCGGGTCCTGCGACTCGTGCATCCTTCGCCTCAAGGGGTTCGACGAGGCGCGCAAAACCGACCCGATCCCCTACCGGGCAAGCTCGGCACCCAAACGCCGTCGTTGAGCCCGGGGCCGCCCCCCCACAGTTAGCCGATATCCTCCGGCGGCGGCAATGATTAAGAACAACCGTTCGATAGGCAGGTGGTGACCTCCCATGGCCCGGCGCAAACGTGTCTTCGCGCTACTGTGGTGCGGTCTATTCGTTACCGTTGGCTTCGCCCTGTTCGCATGGAATGCAGCGGGCGCAACCACCGTCGCCGGCGGTAACGTAACCGCCGACACGCTCTGGGACGCGACCGGCTCGCCCTATTGGGTCGAAGGAAACGTGACCGTTCTCCCGAACGTGACGCTCACCATCGGGTCGGGCGTCGAAGTCCGGTTCGCAAACGACACCGGCCTATGGATCAACGGCGGCATGGACGCAAACGGCTCCTGGGGCCAGCCCATCGTGTTCCAACCGAACGCGACCAGCGGCCGGTGGCTCGGCATCACGATCGATCGCCAAACCAACGGGACTCGCCTTGCGAACGTGAGCATCCAAAAAACCTACTACGTCGCCCTCATCATCACGGCGCCTACCCAACCGGTCGCGGTTTCTGACTTGGCGGTCTTCAACTCCACCGACGGCGCGCTGTACATCGCTGGTGCCCACGGGGTCTCCGTGATCAACGCGACTATCTCGCAGACCGACAACGCCATCTCGCTATCCACCTCGTACAATCTGACGTTCGCTTCCTTGCGCTTTCTCAACCTCACGAACAACGGCCAATACTCGTCGAGCGGGATGTACGCCTACCGCGTGGACGACAGCGCGTTCTCGCAGTTCAATTTTTCATCGCCCGGAGTCGCCACCTCACAAATCGAGATGGCAGCATCGAACCGCGTCACATTTGACGACATGCGATTCTGGACGGATGTTAGTGCGAATCAGGCGATGCAGCTCGACCACGTAACCTCGGCGCGCATCGCGAATTTCACGACGTTCGGGTACAGCCGCGCGTTCTACGCGATCACCAGCTCCAACATCTCCCTGGCCGACGCCAACGCGTCGTGGAACAAGAGCGGCGGCATGCAGGTGAGCTTTTGGTTCTACGAATGTACGGGCGTCCGAGGGAGCCGGCTGGCCTCGACCACAGGCCCCGTCCTCGTCGACCTCACTCAGGGAATCCTGGACAACGTCAGCCTTTTCGCTGCCAATGTCCTCACGGGGTGGAGTTCAAACTTCGTGTTTGACAATTTCACGATGCAAGGCGGGTGGCTCTTTGTCGACAACGGCAAGTCGCGCGGGGTGGTGAAAAACACGCACCTTTCGCAGGGTGCGGCGTTCTACTTCGAGGTGCCGAACGGGGCAGACAACGACTTCGGCGGGGGCGTCGACCTGCGGGAAAACAACACGGTCGATGGAGTCCCGGTACTTGCCTACTTCAACCAAGTCAATCCCCCGTCACTGTCGGCGGGGTCCTATGCGTTCCTCTACGCGTTCCGGAGCTCCGGCTTTTCGATTGATGGCTTGAATTTCACCGGGGGGGCCAATTGTCTTGTGTGCGTCCACAACGTGTCCTCGTTCGCCGCGGACAACCTGGACCTGCGCTTGCCGTATGGGCGTGTTTGGATCTACGGGGGGACGGATTTGCGCGTATCGAAGTCGAAGCTGGCAGCCAACCAGACTTCTGGCACGGCGATCGAGGTGTGGGGTGCCAGGGCCGTGACCCTCGACAACATTACCGCCTCGGCCGCGGCGCGCGGCGTTTTCCTTTTCAATGTGACCGGCCTGACGGGGCGCGCCTTGCGGATCAACGCGACGGGGGCGCCGGCAATTGACGCATTCCTCGTGGCCAACTTCGTCCTCGAAGATTCGCAAGTAAATGCATCGGTTCAAAACGGGCGCTATGCAGTCATTCTCACGCAGATAGCGACGGGAGCCATGCGCAATGTCGCGGTGTGCGCGGCGCCGGGGGGAACGGGGGACGTCATCATCTCGGACACGACCGACATGCTGCTCTCAAATGTGTCGCTCTGCCCGACCGATGTCGCCCTGGCCCTTTCCAACGTCAACCGGGGGATTCTGGAGAATTGCACTTTCAACGGCTCCCGGGTAGGCGCCTACTTGACGCAAAGCTCGTCGATCACAATCCGGAGAAACCAATTCGCCAATTCAACCGGCGTCGCCGTCTCGCTCTTTGGGGGTTCCGCGGCGGCCAACCGCATCTACGGCAACAATTTCTGGCCGAGCACCCTCTTGGCTGACGACGCGAGCTGGGGCGTGGCCGCGGTCTGGTACGAAGCGGTGGCAAGGACCGGCAATTTCTAGAGCAACTACACAGGGCCTGACGCCAATTTCGATTGGGTCGGTGACCTCCCGGAGCCCATCTCAGGTTCGAGCGGACGCGAGGACGTCTACCCGTGGCTCGCCCCGATCGGTGTGCCGGGGCCCGTGGCGCGGATCTTTGTAGTGGCGGTGGCCAACGAAGACGCGCCGGTCATGCTTGACGGCTCCAATTCGACCGCGGCCTCCCCGCCTCGCACTGGCATCTGGAACCTTACGCAGGCGGGCCTGTCCGTCAACGAGACCGGCGTGGTCGCCAACCACACGTTCGCGGAGATCGGGCGCGTGGCGATCCGGTTCCGCTTCTCCGACGAGTGGAATCGCACGACCTTTGCGTTCACCAACTTGACCTTGCTCGACATAACGCCCCCGACCCTGCCGATCACCGGGGTGCTTACCTTCGATGAGGACGTCATCGCTAGGATATCCTTCAACGTCACGGACAACGACCCGCAATTCCCGATCGGGGCCAACTTCTCATGGGTGCTCACGGGGGGCTGGGCCAGCCAAAACTTCCTGAGATACACGAACGCGTCAAAGCTGAACTTCACGTTCGGAAACCCGGGGTGGTACACCTGCTGGCTCAACGTGACCGACGCGGCCCACAACAGCGCTAGCCTCCCCTTCAACGTCCAAGTGCGCGACCGGACTCCGCCATCCTTCGAGTTTGTGGGGACCGTCAACGCATCGACCTTCGAGCGCGAAACGCTCACCTTCGAGGTCCGCAACGCGACCGACCGTGACCCCTCATTCCCCGGGGCCGCGCCGTTCCAGTGGACCGCGGAAAACGCCTCGGGGCCCATCGCTTCGTGGTCCGGGGCCTCGTTCTCGTTTTTCGTCCCTCGGCCGGGCAACTACACCGTCCGCTGCACGGTTGTAGACCCGTCTGGAAACTCCGCGAACCGGTCGTATTCATTCGTAGCGCGGGACGGCTACGGGCCAGATTGGGCGCCGCCCACGGGATTGCAGGGCACGGACCGAACGCCGGTGAACCTCTCGGCCGCCGCCGCCACCGACCCGAGCGGAATTGGGGGAGCCACGTGGTCCGAAGGCGGCCTGCCGATCGCCGAAGGAATCTCGGTCACCGTGCTGCTCCCGGTGCCGGGCGCCCACACGCTACAGGTCGAAGTGCGCGACACGCTCGGTCAGGGCTCCAATTTCACTCTCGTTGTCATGATCATCGACACGACCCCGCCGCAGCTTTCCGACCCTGCGCTGAACGCGACGGGCACCGTGAAACAAAACGCGGATCTCCGGGTCGACGCGTCGGCCGCCTTTGTGGACAACGACCCCCTGTTTCCGGCCCTTGCTGGCTACCGTTGGACGACCGACGCGGCGGGGGCAGCGTTTGTGACGGCGACCAACGGGCCGTCGGTGGTCGTGCAATTTCCGGCAATTGGGTCGTTCAACCTCTCGCTCGAGGTTTCCGACCGCACGGGGAACCGCGTCACCGTCGTCATCGCGGTGCTCGTGGTGGATGGCATCTCACCGGTCGGGCTGTTGGTTTCGTCGGTGCCTAGCGGCACCATCCTCAACGGCACGCTTGTCGACTTTACCTCAAGCGCCAGCGACCCCGGCGGCGTGACTTTTGCATGGGATTTCGGCGATGGGGGGGTTGCAGCGGGGCCAAAGGCGCAGCACGCCTTTGCGCTGCCGGGGAACTACACCGTGCGCGTGGAGGCAACCGACGCTCTTGGGAACAGCGCGAACCAGACGCTCCATATCCGGGTCGTTGCCCCTCCTCCCTATATCCCGCCGGGGGGCGGAGGCACCTCGAACAACACCACGATTCCAGGCGGGGGATCCTCCAACAACACAACGGGCCCGGGCGGCGGTGGAAACCAGTCGAGGCCAAGCGACAACACGCCTCCCGGCAATCCGATCGGCGGGATGATTCCGTTGGTCGCGGCAGCGGGGCTCGCGGCGGTCGTCGCTGCGGTCGCAGTCATGGTGGCCCGCCGACGGCGACACGGGACGGCCCCCGTCTCCCCCGCCGCGCCGCCCGTTTCCCCCACCGCGAAAGAGGTGGACGCGGCCGAGACAAAGTCCAGCCAGCGGCAAGCGTACGAGGCGCTTTATGGGGCCCCGCCTCCGAAGGGCCCCTGAGGGAGGCTGTGCGTGCGCCCACCGCCCCCTTGCAACGTTGCGCACCCTCAAATCCAAGAATGAGCGTGAAACGCTCGTGGACAGCCCCCAACCGCAGCCCGGCCACCGCCACGGCAGTGGACTTAGCGACGCGGCGATCCGGCAGGACGCCAACGCCAGGCTCGCGCCCCTCAAGGAAGTCAAGCGCAAGCCCGCGGGCCCGGCGCTGCGCGTCACCGAAATCTTCGGCTCGCT
>JBGPJF010000117.1:0-5889 GCA_041485285.1 Thermoplasmata archaeon
AGGCCCTCGTTATGGCCGAACCTATAAAACCTTTTTAGTGCGCCGATTTGGAAGGTGCAAGCAAGCGCGGGCCAGACCAATCCCCTTGGAATAATCGGCCGTGCCCGTAGGAGCGCGGGAATGAGGGCGCAGGGGCCTCGCGGGGGGCGGCCGCCTCGCTTTACGATTGTAAGGAATATTCATCTACTTTTTGGCTATTTCGCGCGGTGTGGAGCTTGACGAGGCCGACCTGCGCATCCTGGGGGCGCTCCAGCGCGACGCCCGCCTCTCTTTCCGCGAACTTGCCGAGCTTGCCGGAATATCGACCCCGACGGTTTCAGCGAAGGTGAAGGCGCTCGAGGCGAAGGGCGTCATACGCGGCTACCACGCGGAACTCGTCCCGGAGGCGCTCGGCGAACAGGTGTTCATCCTTGACGTGCGCGCGAAGCCGGGGGACCTGGCGTCGGTCGCCGACCGGCTGGCGGCGATGCCGCAGGTGCGCGTGTGCTTCGTGGCCGGGACGGGACGCGTGATTGCATTGGCGACGTTGATCGACCCGGCAAGCCACCCGGAATTCCTCGCGGAGGTGTCGAAAGTCCCGCATGTGCAGGCGGTCGACGCGATGCCGCGGGTCAAGGCCGTGAAGGATTTGCCGGCGGCGATCATCGACCGGGGCGTCACGCTTGCCGTCCGCTGCGAGTACTGCGGGAAGATGGCGAAGGGCGAAGTGGTGCGCCTGAAGGTCGCCGGCGTGACGCACTATGTGTGCTGCAAGAGTTGCAAGGCGGGCTTGGCCGCGCGGCTGAAGAAGCTCGCCGCCGCCGCGGCGTCCGGACAAGGGGCGGGGCAGTTGCCGATGGCTGACGGTTAGGGGCGGCGCCGGCCGATCGCGAACAGCGCCGCGGCACAGGTGAGCGCGGCGGCCGCACCAACGGGCGAAAAACCCGGCGTGGAGGAGGCCGCCGAGGAGGTTGGCGCGCGCACCTCGACCTCGACTTCAATGGCGAGGGGCGGGAACGGGGAGCCGGCAGCGGGGCGCACCTCGAGCTTCAGCGTGCGGGCGCCCAGCGTGGCCGCGGCGGAGGCATCGACGCGGACGGTGAGGCTGGTGTCGGTGCCTTGGGCAAGGAGCAGGGTACCGGCCCATCCGCTAACGTTGAGGCCGCTTGGCAGTTCGGCGACGAGGAGGGCGAGTTGTTCGGGGCTGTTCCCGGAGTTTCCAAGCGCAACGGAGAACACGGAGGAGCTCCCGGCGCGGACCACGGCCGTTGCCGGTGCCGAAGCGTCGACGGCGTGGACGGCCTGGACCTGGCCCCGGAGGGTGGTGGTGGCCGAGGCGCCCGAGGCGGGCTTGACTTCGACGAGGGCCGCGAATTCGCCGGTGGCCGCGGTGCGCCGGACATAGGCTTCGACCGTCGCGAACCCGGATGCGTGCGGCGGGACGACGAGCGTCGCGTTTTCGACGGCGTACTGCACGCGGGCGGGCGCCGGGCCGCCTGCCGTGGCCGTGACGACGAAGGTCTCGCGCGCGTTGCCCCCGTTTTCCACATGGACCGGGAACCGCAGCGTCGCTCCCGGCAGGCCCTCGAGGAACGGCGGCCCTTCGACGATGGAGAAGTTGGCGACGCGGCGCACGGAGAGCTGGTAGACGAGGTCGGTCGCGGTGCCTTCCTCGCTGGAAGTGACGGTGAGGATGAGCGTGCGGTACGCGGAGGCGAGCGCATCGCTGGGCACACGCACCGTCATGTTCCCGGAAAACGAGGAGTACGCGTCAACGGTTGCGTTGGCCGCCCCAAGGGCCACATCGAACCCCGCGGGGGGCAAAACGGCAAAGCCTGCGGCAAACGCGAGGTGCAGGGGGACGTTCCCGGCGTTTTCGACGCCGTAGGCGAAAGACACGGTTTCCCCTGGCAGCGCGTCGTGCGAAATCGCCCCTTGAGAGACGCGCGAGGCGGGCGCGCCTTGGACGGCGATCTCCATGGCCGCGGCCGCGGTCCTTGACGCGTTGCCCCCCGATGCGGCTTGGAAGAGGACGTGCCCGGAGGCGCCGCCGGGCGCGCGGTCGGGGGCGGTGACCGTGCCCGACACAACGCGGGACTCCCCGGGGTCGAGTTGGACGGCCGTCGCGTTGAGGGCGACCGTCCACCCCGCGTCGGCGGTCGCGCCAAGGGCAAGCTGGTCGCGGACGTTCCCCCGGTTTGCAACTTCGACGAGGAACGTGTCGGAGGCGAGCGGGATGAGCCAGGTAATGTTGCGTACCACATGGGCCTCAGGCTCGAAGCCCGCAACGAACACGCTCCCCGACGCCGCGTTGTCTCGGGGGTCCTCGTCGCGGCTTGTGCCTCCCGGGTCGACGGCAACGGTGAGCGTATGCGGGCCGCGCTTGGGCGCGAACGTGAACGTCGCCGGGAAGTCGTCGCCGGGCCGGACTTCGAGCACGTGCGCCGTTTGGGTCGCCGACCCTTCGGGGCCCTCGAAGGAGGCCACCACGTCGAACCCGGCCGAGAAAACCGTCCCCGCGTTGAACACGGGGACGACCACCACGAGGGGGTCGTCTTCGCGCGGCGAAACGGGGATGAACTCCACGGGGTTTGGCGCAAGCGATACCCAGCGGTCGGTGATGTCGCCCGTGGCGATGAGCGCAAACTGCTGGTCGCCGGAGGGGATGGCGGCCGCGCGGACGCGTACCGTCCAGGCCCCCCGCGCGGCGTTGGCGATGCGCAGGACCTCGGTGTTGTTGCCGCGGTCGGCGGTGGTCCCATTCACCGAGAACCCATCGGCGAAGAGGTTCCCGCGGTACGTGTGTCCGTCGGGCGCTTCGACCTCCAGGTCGAGGTCGTTGATGAGCGTCTTCGACGACGACGCCGTGCCGGGGACGTCCGACCACTGGAGGACGACCTTCAGTTCGCCGCCGCCGTTTGCGAAAAAGCGCACGGCCGTCGTATTGCGGCCGGCCGCCTGGGCCAGCGCGACCCCTTCGTCCCACACGAGGTGGCGGAATCCAACGGGGTTGTCAATGCTGCGCGCGACGTTGATGAGCCCCCACCCCTGACGCGGGTCGGGCCACGGGTACCCGGGCAGCGCCGTCGCGCCCGCAATGAGCAGCCCCTTCACCATCGCGGCCGAGGGAAGCGTGCGGTAGATCACCCCGTACCCCTGCGTGACCAGGGCTGCGGCCCCGGAGATCGCGGGCGCGGACATCGACGTCCCCGAGAGCATCCAGTAGGAGCAGTTGTCCTCGCCGCCGCCGCACCCGGCGCTTTGCGCGCGCGCGGAGTCGATGGCTTCGCCAGGCGCGACGAGGTCGGGCTTGAGGCGCCCGTCGGCGGCCGGGCCACGCGACGAGAAACCCGCGACCTGGTCGGTGGGCGTGCCTCGCCCGTTGCCGGTCGCCCCGGCGGAGATCACGTTCTTCCCGGTGCTCGGCGCGCCGGTGTCGTAGTCCTGCCCGGAGTTCCCGGCCGAGAAGACGTAGACCATCTGCGGCGTCCCCGCGTCGCGTCCGTTTGCGTCGACCACAAGCGCGTCGTACTCCTCGGAAAGCGAGGTGTAAGCGCCGCCGCCGGTCGCCGCCCAGCTGTTCGAGTCGACGAACGCCCCCGCGCTGTAGGCGTCCTGCGAGTACTGCGCGGGCGTGCGCACGGAGTTGAAGATCATCTGCGCGACGATCGAGGCGCCCGGCGCGACGCCTGCGTATTTGGCCTGCTCGCGGTCGGTGTCGTTGGCGCGCCACGAGCCGTTGCCCGCGGCGATGCCGGCAACATGCGTCCCGTGCGGGAACCCGCTGCAGTCGCACGTGGCGTTGTCGCCGTAGCCGAACCCCGCGACGATGCGCCCGGCGAAGGTGGGGTGCGTGCCGTCGACCCCCGTGTCGGCGATGTTGATCGTCACGCCGCTGCCGTTCAGCCCCTCGAAGGTGTTGGTGAGCTGATTGTACGACCACACCGCCAGCCCCGTGCCCGGCACGAACGAGCCGTTTCCGGCCTGGCGCGCGCCGATGGTGCGCGTCAAGATGTCGAGCATGGGGGAGGGCGCCGAGTACGGCTCGACCCATTCGATGTCGGAGCTGCGCGCAAGGCCAAGCAGCGCGCCGGCCGTCGTGTCGACGATCGCCATCCGTCCGTCGAAAGCGAGCACGTCTCCCGCCTTCTCCAAGGTCGGCTCCGCCTCGAACCCGGAAAACACGAGGACCGCGACGCGCAGGCGGCCCGCGCCGCCATCCACCGCGTCGTCCCACAAGTCCGGAGCGAGCTTGAACGCCGGGTGCAGCGCGATGAGGGCGCGCGCGCCAACCTCAGCGGCGCTCAAGGGGAGCGCGCGCGGCAACGCGGCGGCGATCATCCCGCCGTCCGGCAGGTAGCGCTCGTAGTCGACGCCGCGCGCGCGCAGACCGTCGAGGAGGTCGGCGTTCACGCCCCCGTCGAATTGCAAAATGAAGCGGACTTTCCCGTCACCGCCGAAATCGGCCGTCGCGGAAAGCACCGGGGCGTGGAGGGCCGCCGGCCCGGGAGCTTCATCCGTCAACGGGTCGAAGGCGCCCGCCTTCATGCGCAACGTGGTCGCTTGCGAAACGGTCAGGGGTTGCAGCGCTGGGGCGTCCGTCGGGAGGGCCACGGGCTGCGCCCAACTTACAAGGGCCGGCCCCGGGATCAGGAACATCAGGCCAAAGACGAAAGCACCGGCGCGCACGACGCGAGCCATAGGGGCTTTGCGAGACGATTTTCATTCAAATAGTTTGGCAAGCCTTGCCAAGGTCAATGGAATTTGCGACCTTCCCGCTGCTCGACTGGATCGGCGAGCACGGGCCACGCGCGAAGAACGCGTCGATAGCGACTTCCGGCATCATCGACTTCCCGCTCGACGCGATCCCCTTCGACCTGAAGAAAGTGGAACTTCACGTGGCGAACCTCGACGGCGACGCGCGCGTGGTTGAGCAGCTCACGCGGATCTACGGGGTGGAGCCCGACCGGATCCTCGAGACGATCGGGGGGTCCGAGGCGAACTTCCTGTCGATGGCGGCACTTGCCGACCGCGGCGACAAGGTCGTGATGGAGACGCCGACCTACGGGGCGCTCCCGTCGATCGCCAAATCGCTCGGCCTCAAGGTCGCCCCCATCGAGCGGGACTTCAGAAAGGGGTTCGAAGTCGACGTCGAGGCCGTCAAGCGCGCGGTGACCAAGGGCACGAAGCTCGTGGTGCTCACGAATCTTCACAACCCCTCGGGCACAGCGATCCCGAAGGCGACGATGAAGGCCGCGGTCGAGATTGCCAACGACAAGGGGGCGCTCGTCCACGTGGACGAGATGTTCCGCGACTTCGGCGAGGGCGTCCCATCGGTCGTCGATCTGCCCGGGCGGGCGGTCGCCGTCTGCTCGATGTCCAAGCTGTACGGGCTCGGTTGGACGCGCATCGGTTGGATGATCGCACCGGACCGCCAGACGGCGATGCGCCTTCGGCGCGCGCGGCGCTTGGTTGCAGGCGCGGGCTCGACCTTCGGCGGCGCCATCGCCGCGTGGGCGCTCAAGGAGCAGGCGCGATTCATCGCGCGGGCCAAGGCCATCGTCGCGGAGAACTACGCGTCGCTCGAAACGTGGGCGCATGACACCCCGGGCGTCGAGCTCGTGCGCCCCGACGGCGGCCCCATCGCGTTCCCGCGCGTGCGGCTCCCCAAGGGGAAAACGGCCGAGCAAGTCGCGCTGGCGCTGCTCAGGGATCTTGGAATCCTCACAAGCCCCGGCGAACTGTTCGGGCGGCCCGGCCACTTCCGCGTCGGGTGCGGCGCGTCCCCCGAGATGACCCGCGCGGGGTTTGACGGCCTTGGCGCCGCGCTTGGCGCAAGAGCGCGCAAAGGAGCGCGCTCGCGCTGAACGCGCGCGTGCGGAAGGCCTTGCAAATTAGCGTCAAGGCGTC
>JBGPJF010000118.1:0-5746 GCA_041485285.1 Thermoplasmata archaeon
CAGCGCTCCGGGTGAGGTGCACTCGATTCCGAACCAATGCTCCGCCCTTAGCCGCAACACCTCGCCGGCGGCACCCCCAGCACCGACCTTCCCCCCTCCCAGTCGCCGCAACGAACCTAGCCACCCCCGCGTGACGTCAATCTCGGCCCGCCGCCCGCGCGATCCTCCCCCGCGCCCTTGGAGCAATTCGCGCCCCCCGACGTACCCCTCCTTCGGCCCCGCGCCTCGCCCTTGGCCGCGGACGCTTCCCTCGACGGTCCCGGGGACTTCGAACTTCGCCTTCAGGTTGGCCGCGTTCTGGAACTCGCCCGCGCTGGCCTCGGCGAAATGATTCGGCGTGTTCGCTCCCCTCCCATTCACGTTCATATGCGACCGCAATTCATGGCAACGAGATGACGCGCGCAAGAGTTCGCCCAGGTCCCTATTCCCTTCCCCCTAGGATTCTGGCGGCCCGGCAACCGGCAAAGCCGCGCGGAACGTTTGATATGGTCCGGGCCGATCGCATCGCCAGTATCCGCCCCGCGGGTCGTTTGGCCCGCGGGCGATCATCCGCCCCGGCGCTCCCTTGTGGGCGCCGGGCCATTCGTTCTCGAGAAGACTTTCCCGCGGCCCGACGTTCGCGATTCGTTGGCCGCGGCATCCGGGGCGTCGCGCGCGTGCGCTTTGTCGGCCCGCCGCAGTTTGGCGCCGTCAAGCTATGGCTCAACGGGGGTGCCGCCTTTGGGCGGGCGGGCGAAGCCCGTTGGGCGTCTGCAATAGTCAGGCGAGCAATTAGATACTTGCAAGTATCTAATTCATTGAGACCCATGCAGTACGCCGTGTCCGCCGACCCCGGCCGCGTGCTCCCGCCGATTGCGGCCACGCGCTTCGCGCGGCTCGGCTTCGATGCAACCGTTACACGCCAGGGCGTCGTTGAAGAGTGTGGAAGTCCACGCGCGGGCGACCAGTTCATCCATACATGGAGCCGCCGCGGTTTGCTTGTGCCCGCCGCATGGGGCTCCTACTACGTTCCCCCCGAGCGGGTGGTCGCGCTTGCCCTTGCTGCGCGCGGCGTTCACCACGCGCGCTTGGTGTCGTGGGCGGCAACGCCTCCGGGGAAATTGGGCGTCCCCCGTCGTCCGGCCTTCATCGGCCCCGTCCTCTGGCGGCACACGAACCTGTCGGCCGCGTCTCCCGCGCCGACCCTCCCCCTCCTCCCGCGGGAGCCTCGCATCCCGGCAACGGCGCCTCAGCTGCAGGCGTTTGCGGCCGACCTTGGGTGGCCGCTTGAACCCCTCGAAATCGTGGTCGAAGACCTGGGGAAGGTCAGCGCCAAAAATGTCTCGCTTCCGGACGTTGCTTGGATCCTTTCGCTAAACATGGACCCCCGGATTCGGGCCGCTGGAGATGGGCTGCTAACAACAATGCCGCCCCGCGATCGTGCTCGCGCCCGCGACATCCGGCGCCTGGCAAACTTCGCGGCGCTCGCGCCCACGGGCCCTAGGGGGCTTCGACCCATGGTCGGGCCTCCCGGTCAATATCGCCTTTTCGCGCCGCGGTGGTACATGGTGCCGCACCTTCGCGCCCTCCAGAGTGAGGCGAGGAGGAATCCCCGTGCCTGAGGCGCCCCGCATCGACCCGGTGAGCGCGCCGGCCCATGCCGCCATCCTTGCAAAGGTCGCCTCGGTGCTGAGCGCCGACTCCCGCGTCATGGTCATCGGGGGTGGCCTGATGCTGGAATCCGGCGTGCGCCGCGTGCTCACGACCAAGGACGAGGATCTGGTCTTGCTTGTCCTTCAGGGGGGCGCGCTCAAGGTCGCCGAGGTTGCCGCCGTGGAGCAGCTCGTACGCGAGCTCGGCGGCGAGCCGTTCGTCCGCAAGGACCAGACGAGCGTGAGCTTCCGCCTCAAGACTCCCCGGGGCACCTTTCTCATCGAGTTCGTGCGCGGGCGGCGCGGCGGGCATGGCTACTTCGTTTCGCGCCAGGTGCTCGAGGCTGTCGCCGCCCTCTCGCGGCGCGAGGGCCGCGTGCTCACCCCGCCGCTCGAGGCGCTTGCCTTCCTCAAGGCATGGGCGGCCGTTGACAAGGCCAAGCTTGTTGCGTCGGGACGTGACGGGCATGGATATCACGCGGCAAGGGAGCGCTCATTCCGCATCGACGCGGACGCAATACGCGAGCGCGTCCTCGAAAAGGGGCAGGCCGACGCCCGCGTCTTTCGCACGCTGCTGGGGGCCTCCTCTCCGGCCCGGGCGTTGGCCGTGCGCAATGTCCTGCGCGAGGCCGGGTGGGACGTCTAATTGGAAGAGCGCCTCCTCGGCGGAGTCCATGGCGCCCGGCAAATCGGCGGTCCGGATCGGCTCACGCCCGAGCCGCTGCGTGATGCCGTGCCCGGCGCGCAGCTCCTCGACCTTCGCGTAGGCTTCTTCCCAGGCGGCGCGGCCGGAAGGCGGGAGCGGGGAGAGGAGCTCGCTGCTGGGGTCGCCGGGGAGCTGCGGCGGCGCATAATAGGTTCGACGGGGGGTGAGTGAAAGGGCCGAGAAATGAGAGCGCCGGGTTTGCCGGCCCGCCCCCCCCCCCTCAACGTTTATCCCGCCTCTTCCGGCTCCCCACTTCATGCGCGCCCTCCTCTTGTCCGCCCTCGCCCTCCTCTTCCTAGCGACCGCATCGGCCTCGGCCACGGGGTTCTCGCAGTGGCTGCCGACCGAGACCGTCAAGCCCGACGAATCCTACCTCGACACCGCCGCGGTCGCGATGGGGGAAAACGGCAACGCAACGCTCGTCTGGACCGAGTCGGGCCGGGGCGGCGAACTGCGCGGCGCCTACCTCCCCTCGACGGGCGAGTGGGACACCGAGGAGGTGCTGAACGTCGTCGAGGTGAACACGACGCTCTACTACCCGTCGGTCGTGATGGACGGCGAGGGCCGCGCAGCGTGCGTGTGGCTCCAGTACTGGTCGGACGACCTCAACGGCACGTACCCCGTCGACGCCTATGTGAACCGCTACGAGCCCGGCACGGGCTGGCAGGGCCCCGAGTGGGTGGGCCACATCGGGATTGGGTACATCGTGCCCGCGGCGATCGCGTACGGCGGGCCGGGCGAGCTCTTCGTCGCCTGGAGCGACCACATCACGGACGGGTTGTCCACCATCCGCGCGCGCCACTTTCTGCCGGGCTCCGGGTGGGGCACGGACGTGATGCTCGACCAAAACAGCACGACCCGCTTCCCGGAATTCCCGGCCGTGGCGGCCGACGAGGAGCGGAGCGCGGTGGTGGCGTGGACGGTGAGCGACGAGAACGGCAGCACGCGCGAGGTGAAGGGCGCGGTGTTTTACCCGGGCTCCGGGGGGTGGCAGCCCACCGAACGCCTCGACGCGAAGTTGGGCGGGGGGGCCTTCCTCGACGGTGTGGCGGTCGGGGGGAGCATACCGACGGTACTCCTCTCCGAGTACGACGAAGCCGGCATTGTGGCGCAGTTCGTCTCCCGCTCGTGGTTGGGGGGCGGATGGGACGCGCCGCTTGTCGTCGACCCGGACAACATCGGGCCGCGCGAGGCCAAAATAGTGGGCGACCCGTCGGGCCGCCTCACGGCGATCTACACGAAGCGGATCGCGGGCGTAATCTCGGTCAACGGGTCCTCGTTCACCCCGGGAGTTGGCTGGCACCCGTGGGGTCTCATCGAGACCCTCGATGTCAATGCGACCCTGCTGTCGATTGCAAGCGACAACGACGGCGGCGCGGTCGGCGCGTGGCTGGGGCGGAACGCAACGCGCACCGCCATCGGCGCGGCCCGCTTCCGCCCGAGCTTCGGGTGGGAGGAGGCCCCCGCATTCCACGACACCTATGAGACGGTGAGCTTCCCGTCGGTGGGCGCATCGAAGGGTTCGGCCATCGTCGCGTGGGTGGGTGTGAGCGGGTTCCACGACGTGCGGGCCGCGCGCTTCGAGCGCGACACGGAGCCGCCCCTCGTTCTCATGACATCGCCGGTCTCCCCGCTCGTCAATTCCACCGAGGTGTTGGTCGGCGGAACCTGTTTCGAGTATCCGTGCGTGGTGAACATCGGCGGGAACACGGTCGTGGCAAGCGGCCTCGACGGCAGTTTCGCGTTCACATTCAACCTCACCGACGGCCCCCACACCGTGTGGGTATACGCCTACGACCGCGAGGGCAACACCAACGTGACCGCGGCCGCCTTCACGGTGGACACGTTCAGCTACCTCGCCCTCACCTCGCCGGCGGTGGTCGTCACCTCGAGCGAGCTCGTGGCAATTTCTGGCCAGGCGGAGCCGGGCTCCCAAGTCTTCGTCAACGGAACGGCGGCGGCGGTCACGCCCGACGGCGCGTTCCTGCGCGTGTACATCCCCGGCCCCGGCACCCACCGGGTGACCATCGAGGCCGTCGACCTGGCCGGCAACCGCAACGCGACGAGCGTGACGGTGACCTTCGCCGACCCGGCGGCGGCGCTCCAACAGGCCCTCGACGACGCGAACGCCACTCTGAATGCGGCGGTCGGGGACCTCGCCGCCGCGGAGGTGCGCCTGGCGGCGCTCGAGGTCGACCAAGCGGCGACGGAGGCGGAACTCGCTTCGGCCCGCGCGAACGTGACCGCCGCGAAAGCGGCCGCCGACCTCGCGTCGGGGCAGGTGCTCCTTGCGCAAGCCAACGTGACGGCGGCGCAGCAGTCGGCAGCCTCGGCGCAGGCGCGCGCCGAGCGCGCGGACCAGGCCGCGGCGGGCGCGCAGACGCTGGCAATCATCGGAATCGTCATGGGGCTCATCGGCGCCGCGATCGGCGCGGTGGCGCTCGTGCGCAGCGGGGGCGGCGGCGGGATGCACCCGAAGGAGAAGGGGAGCCGGACGAAGTCGTCCGAGGCGGGAGCCCGGCCCGGGGAGCCTGCAGAGACGGCGGACGCGTTGAAGGTCAAGGAAAAGGGGAACCGCACGAAGTAGCGGGGCCGGAGGGCCGCGCCACCCCGCACCTTCTATACGAGGGCCCCCCTCGCGGCGCCGTCGTGAACCCGCATGATTGAATCCACCCCCGCCCGGTCCGCCGCCCGCGCTCCCGGTGCGGTGCCCTCCATGGCGAACCAAACCCCCCTTAGCCGCCTCGCCGGCGGCACCGACCTTCCCCGCTCGCCGCAACGAACCTCGCCACCCCCGTGACGTCAATCTCGGCCCGCCGCCGGCGCGATTCTCCCCCCGCGCCCTTGGAGCAATTCGCGCCCCCCGACGTACCCCTCCTTCGGCCCCGCGCCTCGCCCTTGGCCGCGGGCGATTCCCTCGACGGTCCCGGAGACTTCGAACTTCGCCTTTGGGGTGGGCGCGTCTTGGAACTCGCCCGCGCGGGGGTCCGTGGCCCACTCGTGAGCGCCTTCAGCCGGGACGGCGGGAGGCCCCCCGTTCGCTGAGCTTGCGGGTTTCCACCCGCCTGGCAAACTCAAGAAGGTGTCCGCGATGCTCGTGTTCCACGGGCGCAGGATGCTGTTCCTGAACGCGGAGGCGAACGATCCGCTTACGGAGGCGGAGGTGCGGTTTGTGGAGAACGCAGCGAGCCGTTAGTTGCCGGCCAAGATCCGCATGGGCTCGCGGCCCTCCAGCCCGATCCGCCGAAGCCAATCGGCTCCCGACTCGCTAATCGAGTAGCAACTCCTGATTTGCCCCTCGACCCGCTGGAGGTGATTGCCGACGAGCGCGGCCCCGACGAGGACTTTCAGGTGGTGCGCGACCGCGCTGTTGTCCGTCTTATCAATTCGCTGCGCGATCTCATTGTAG
>JBGPJF010000119.1:0-5657 GCA_041485285.1 Thermoplasmata archaeon
CTCGGGGATCGCGGCGGGTTCGGGTTCAGGCGCGGGCGGTTCGAGCGCCACGACAGGCTCGGGCGGCGGCGCAGCCGGCGCAGGCGCGGGCCTTGCTTCGGCGGGGCGCTTGACCTTCACGCTCATGCGTATTTTCGGTTTGGGCGGCGCCACGGCCGGCTCGGTCGATCCTGCGAATTCGATGATCGGGCCTTCCGCGGCAACGGCCTGCGGCATGGCGTCGGGGTCGGCAGAGGCCGCGAGGTCTTCGCCGGAAGTCTCTGCGTAACCGGGCGGCGCATACAGCGGCGCGTCGGGCATGGCCGACGAACGGTAATTGGAAAATGACCGGGCTTTCGGCGCCGCTTCGGGCATGTCGCGCCACGGGCAGTCGCCGGCAACGTTCGGGTTGATGCGCGCGCACACCGTGCAGAACGTGTGCTTCGGCTTGACGGCGCAATGGTAGCGGGGCAGGTCGTTCAGGAAGTCCTCAACATTCGTCCAGCGGGGAGTCCCCAAACGCGTGCCTCCTTGAGGCCGCTCGATCGGGCGGAGCCAAGATAAAGGCTTGGAGAACGGGGGGCCAGTGCGCCGCTAACGGAGCAGCTTCTTCCACCGGACCTCTTCGGCTTCCTGCCGGGTCGACACGCGCTTCGGGAAGTTGTCCTGGCGCACGCCCGTAAGCGTCGCCCACACCGACTTGCGGCCAAGCGCCACGAGGTCGGGGAGGCGCTTTGCAAAGAACCCCTCCGTCCAAAATACGACGGCCGGAGGCGTCGCAAGCATGATCGCGGCCCCCACGGCCCAGATCCAAATCGCCGTCGGTGTTTCGACGTTCCCGAGCACCGGCAGCCACGCGAGCGGCGCCCCCGAGCTGGCGATTGCGCTGAGGTACTCGCCGACAGCGCCGGCCGATAGCAGGCAAATGACCGTGTACGCGACGGGCAGTGCCGCGATCACTTTGTCGAGCGCCGTGAGCGGAACTTTCGCCGCAAGCGCCGTGCGGCGCAGCTCGACGAGCCAACGGAGGGCAAGGACGAGGAAGACCGCGGCCGCCACGAATGCGATGAAGGCGAAGACGGCCAGTCGGCTTCCTCCCGCTCTGCGCGTAGGGCTTTGGGGGGCCGCGTGGGCCCCCGTCCCCCCACAAGCGCTTAGGCCCGCGGCCTCCCGCCGGCCGCACCGGCCTTGCGCGCCAACTGCCAGCGCCCAATCTGCAGGCCGAGCGCGCCGCACGCCGCGGCGGCCACGACGACCGGTGCAAGCGTCGACAAGGTCCCGCCGGCGCCGCTCGAGCCTTGCGGCGCGACCACGACCGGGGCGGCCGCTCCGTCGATTACGAACGAGAGGTGCCCGGGGGGCCGGTTCTGGAACGGCGATTCCCAGAGGTTCAGGTACGGGTAGCCCACGGCGCCTTCGCCGATGTCAATGAAGTGCTGGCCGGGCTGGCCCACCGCATAGAGGCTGAAGGTCACGTTGCCGTGCGCCTCCATCCCCGACACCCACCCGGTGAGGCGGTTGTCGTAGACGACGTTCCAGCTCGCGCTGTACTTCTCGTACCCGAGCCCGTAGCCGGCGACCGCCACCTTTTGCCCCGCTTTGAGGTGGGTGGCTCCCACGATTTCGAAGCGCGGCTCGATGATGATCCCCGATTGGGCAAGCGGAACGGTTCCCGCGAGGGCCTCGATCTGGTGGATGCCCCCGTAGTCGAACGGCACGGTCATCGCCTTGCTAAAAGCGCCGGAAGCGTCGGTCTGGACGGCACCGAGCGACCAGTGATCCTGCGTGACGTTCCACCCGAGGAATGTCTCGCCCTTGGCCTTCGTGACCACCTTGGCCGTGCCCCACCTGAGTTCGAGGGACGTGCTTGCCGGCAGGCCCGAGCCGGTGACGGTGAGGGCGTCGCCGGGCGTGGCCGTCCCCTTGCTGAGGGCAAGGGAGGGGCCGGAGGCAGCCATCCACTGGATCGGCGGGCCGCTGGAGGGGCTGGGGGCCGCCGCTTGCGCGGGGCCCGCCGCGGCGCCGACCATCAAAAGCAGCACAACGGCGGCGGCAATGGCCGCCGTGGGCGCGCGCCCACGTCGCAACGCGCGGTGGATGGGCAGCTCAAAGGCAGCCGCGGCGGCGAACATCGCCACCGAAGCGCCAAGCAGCCCCAGCGCGAGGTCGTCGCCTGCGGTGCCCACCGGCGGTTGTGCAACCGCGGCAGGCACCGTGCCGTTCTCGTCGGTCACCGTGAATTCAAAGTGGAACGAAGGCGGCTGCCATGGCTGGTCGCCCACCGACAAGTGCGGGAGCTTCCACGGCATCGCCCCGTCGCTCGGGCCGGTGTACAGCGCCGGCCAAACGTCGATGGAGTGAAGCCCGACACCACCCGAGGCCGGGAACCAGGTCGTCATGGCCCCCTGCGTGTTGAAGCTGCACATGTAGCCGATGTACGCGTTGTCGTAGGTGACGGCAACGATGTTGTCGTATTGCGTCCACCCGCCGCCGCGCATGTCGAGCATGATCATCGTGCCCGCCGGCCCGGAGGAAGGCTCGATCGCGGCCGTGCGCAAGATCGTAAACGTCGCGGAGGCGACGCTCGCCTCGCCGACGAAAGCTGTAATTGCGTGGGGCGGCCCGCCGAGGTCCGAGGGGACGTTAAACGCGTAGCGCAGTCCCCCCGCCCCGTCGGTCGTGACGTTTGCAAAGGGCCGCGTCACCTCGGCGAAGCCGGAGCCGCTCACGCGGTTGCCGACCATCGTCTGCCACTCGAGGTGGACCTGGGCGTTCGGAGCAAAGCCGGTCCCAGTCAGCACGACCGGCGCATCGACCGGCCCCTCCGCGGGGGTCGCCATCAGGGTGGGGCCCGCCAGGGCCCCCCCCGTGAGTGCGACCACCGCGGCAAGGAGCGCGGCAAGTCCGGTCAAGTTCCGTTGGTTCAAGGTGTTTACCTACCGTTTTCTCATTCCTCGAGGTGGTGCGGGGCCGGTTAGCTCCAGCCCTCGTCGTCCTTCTTCTTCGGGGCGCTGTCCTTCCCGGTCTCCTTCGATTCGCTCGCCGGGGGGTCCTTGGCGGAGGACGACGGTGCCGAGCCGCCGCCGCGCCTGCGGCTTGCGAGCACAAACCCGAGCCCCGCGCCGGCGGCAAGTGCCACACCGGCAAGCCCGTAGGCCACGACGCCCTGCATCGAGCCGGGCGGCGCGACCTCAACGGTCTGGTTCACCGTGCGGTTCTCGTAAACCGTGTTCGTAACGGTTACAGGCGCGGGAGTCGGGAGCGCCGCAAACACGGCGGACCCGGACCCCGCGTTCGGGGTCGGGGCGCCGTCGGTGGCGAACACCTTCACCGTGATGTTTCCGGCAAAGGCGCCTGTCGCCGGAACCACCCAGGTGCCGCGCCACGTGTTCGTGGCGCTGTCGAAGGTCATCACGGGCGTGGCGAGCTGCGTTGCGAACGTCTTCGACGTCGCGTTGAATGCTCCGTACCCCACCGTCGCGGTGACCGCGCCGCCCCGGTCGGGGCCCACGCGGTAGTCCTGCGCCTTGGCCGTGGCGTTCGTGTTGGTGAAGTCGTAGTTGTGGTTGAGGTGCTGGTCGTAGTAGGGGTAGGCGACGACCTCGACGGTCTCGCCCGGGTAGAACGCGGCCGTCTTTGCGCCCGACGTCGCGTTCTCCGTCCACACGTCGGTCGGCAGGATTGCGGGGCGGATCTTGAGGGCCCCGTAGAAGCCCGCGGCCGGCGAGATGCCGGTGCCGTGGTTGCCGAGGCCGTCGGAGGCATTGACGGTAAACTGGAACACGCCGATCGGCTGGTCCCACGGCAGCTGCCAAGCCGCGCGCCAGAAAAAGTACGCGTTGTTGTAGTTCAGCGTCTTCGTCGAGCCGAGCGTGGTGCCCGTGATGTTGCCCTTGGCGGTGGGCGTGTCGGTGCCGTTGACGATCAGCCCCGTCGAGGCGTACCGGACGTACCCGCGCGCGATGATCCCGTCGCCGCGCTGGAACTCCTCGGCCAACTGGCAGGTGTGGAGGTCCGCGTAGGGGTCGGACCCGGCCGCAAACTCGGTCTGGACGAACAGCACGTCGGTCGTCTGCAGCACCGTGTCGGCCGCAGGCTCGAACGCCGCGCTCGTCGAGTTCCACCACTCGGCCTTGAGGGTGTAAAAGCCGACCTGCGTGACGGCTGTCATGAAGTCGGCCGACGCGTTCCCGAGGGTCTTGGCCATTGCCCCGACGGCGGTAAAGTTGTACCACACGCTCCCTGCGGCTGAACCGTCGGGCGCCCACGCGGTCACGAGGTAATTGTCCTCGCTTCCGCCCACGAGCGTCCCGACCTCGAGGGTGACGGTCGTGCGCGCGTTCAGGTTGATGAACGCCGGGGAGGCTCCAAAGGTGACGACACGGGGGCTTGTCAAGGCGGCCCCCGCCGGCACTGCAGCAAGGGCCATTCCGACGGCCAACGCGATCACAATCCATGCGGCACTTCGGTTCCTACGGTTCTCGGCGGATGTCACGGTTTCTTCCTCCTGATTCGACCAAACTGTGGGACGAGAAGCTTGAGGAGGTCGCGGGGGCCGTCGTTGGACGGCTCGCCGGCCTTGCGGATGCGAAGGACTTCGAGCGCCGCGTAGGCGAAGGTGAGCCACACGCCCCCGACGATCAGTCCGAGGGGCAACCGCACCGGGTCGAAGATCCCGCCCTGGCGAACTTGCGGCCGGCCGTAGTAGGTGTCGAACAGATGATCGGGGTCGCCGACGGTGACCGTGGCGTTTGCATCCGAGGAGATGTTCTTGGCCGAGCCGTCGTAGTGGGCAAGGACGAGGAACTGGCCGTCGGCGACGACACTGTAGTTGACGCGCGCGGTTCCATTGGCGTCCGTGCGGTTGGAGGCGATGGGGAGGATGCCGAAGCGCAGGTGCGCCAAGAAGGTGACGAGGGCGTTTGCGATGGGCGCGTCGGTGGAGTTGCGCAGCGTGGCCACCGCCGAGAAGTTGTGCCCGGCGGTGGGCGTTCCGTTGGCCGCCTCGAAGGCAAGGGCGAGGGTCGAGGGCTTCGGCGGTTCGGGGGCCTTCTCCACGGCGCTGAAGGAAGCGACGTTCCAGTGGTCTTCGACCCCTTCGGAGCCGTCGCCGTTGACGAGGTTCACGTAGACGGTTAGCGTGACGCCGCCGGAGTCCTCGGGGGGCGCAAGCCACACGACCGGCCAAGCCCGCTCCCCGGAGTCCGAGTGGGTGGCGAAGCGCCCTGCTGCCGTCACGAGCGGGTCGGTGCTGGAGAGCGAGCCCTTGTTGACCTCGGCAGAGAACCCGCCCTGCGCCCCGGGGACGTCGCCGGAGCCGGTCACGGTGAGCGGGTAGAGCTGTCCGGGCGTGTACTCCACGGGCCACCCGTCGAGGTGCACCTCCACCGCGGTGTTGGGGTTGTCATTGTGGCAGGTGCAGCCCTGCGGGGGGACGACCCCCTCGCGGTTGCCCAAGGACGGAAGGGCCACGGCAAGCAGGCCGGCCACCGCAAGGACGGCGAAGGCCGCGACGTGCGGCCGCCTTGAGGAGGGCGCCGCCACCTTACGCACCCCCCTTGGCCTCGATAGCGGCCGGCGTGCGCGGCGCCGCGGGCCCTTCCTTGCGCGCAGCCGCGGCTTCCGCCGCGCGCTCCTCGCCCTCCTTGACTTCCCACACGGAGACCATGGGGAAGAGC
>JBGPJF010000120.1:0-5642 GCA_041485285.1 Thermoplasmata archaeon
ACTGGAACCACGCCGCGTGGAACGCCCCGCGGTCGCTTGTCCACGGGTCGCAGAGCAGCCGGGTCTTGCCCCACTCGAACAGGAGGCAGGCGTGGCCGAAGTAGGTGACTTGCACGACGCAATGCAGGCATTGCGCCGGGTATAGCGGTTTCCCAACGGCCATTCCTGCAGGCGCCCGGCACAAACATTGATTTTCCCGGCCCCCAACCTTCTCGGGCAGGCGATCTGGAAATGAAGGACGAGAAAGCACCGAAGCACGCAAAGAGCTTGGTCCCAAAGATCGGAATTGGGCTTTCGCTCGGTGCCCTAGCCGCCGTCTTCTTCGTCCTTTCGACGTCGACGGCCGCCTCTGCCGCGCAGGATCTAGTCCTCGCTCCAAAGCTCGCCGGCTACCAGACCGGGTGGGTGTACTTCGACTGCAGTCAGGCAAATCCCGTGCCGGGGAATTACGGCGGCTACGCCCAACTGTTCCGCAGCGGCTGCCAGATCCAAGACGACTGGTTCTCCTATGACATTAGCACCTTCGACCACAAAGCCGACCTCCTTGGCGCCACGCTTACGATAACGTTCTGGCCAACGGGCAATAATTGCCCCGCACAAGATTGGTCCATACGGCCTCTGAACCTGAACCCGGACGACTACATCACGGGAAGGCCCCTCACGTTGTACAACCACATCGAGGCGAACCCCAACTGGGACAGCTACACCAATTCGCAGAACACTGTCCGTACCTTCGACGCCAGCAACGCGCTCCTGAACTATTTCCGTCAAGGGCTCGCCGATGGGAACCAATCACTTCGTTTCGCCGTCGTGCAAACTTCAACATGTGCGAACGTTTACCTTTACACCGCCTTCAATCTCAGCCTCACGTTGCACTACGACAACCTCCCCCCCACCGTTCCCACCGTCTACCACATCGGCCCCTGGTGCCCAGGGCAAGTCGGCTTCAGCTGGAACGAATCCACCGACGCCGGGGCCGGCCTCAGTGGCTACCTCGCGGCGTGGTCGACCGATTCCAGCTTCGCGGCCCTCGGCGGCACCACGGGCTGGCTTGACACCAACACCCGCACGATCGTGTTCAAATGGTTGCCCCCTGGGCCGCTCCTCTATTTCGCGGTCAAGGCGCGTGACTTTGCCGGCTTCGAGTCGAACTGGTCGACCGTCGAGAACTGCACGGTCGACATCGACCCGCCCACCACCCCCGGCAATCTCTCGGTCGTCCCCATTCAAGCAACGGATTGGTTCACCGTCTCGTGGGACGCCTCGACGGACGAAGGGTCGGGCATTTGGGGGTATTCCGTGGCGTGGGACCTGGTCGGCCAACCGACGCGGTACGGCGTGAACGTCTTCGGGGCGACCTCTTGGCTCATCCATGTCGACCCCTCTGAATACGATCAATTGCACTTCGTCACGGTCACGGCCCACGACTTCATGCCGTGGGCCTCCGGGTTCAACACGGCCTACTTCATGGTTGACTCCCTCCCGCCGTCCAATGTCACGATTGTCCCGGAGCCGACATTCAGTCCCGGCGTTGCCAATACGATCGAGTGGGCACCGTCCCTCGACACGGGCATCGGCGGCGTTTGGTACATCGCCGAAGCCTCGGTGGACCTGTCGTTTGTCCCCCTCCTTAGCCGCGTCAACACCACCAACCTCTCCGTGACCTTCACCGGCCTTCAGGACGGCCAGAAAGTCTACTACCGCGTCCAGGCTCTCGACGCGTTCGGGCACCCCTCGCCGTGGGCGATCACCTATTCCACCCAGGACAACGATCCGCCGCTGCCGCCCACCGTCGGCTCGGTGCCCAAGTGGACGATCACGGACCACGTCGAATTCAGCTGGGAGGTCGCCGCCAACTCCGAGCCCGTTGTGGATGGGTCATGGAGGGCGGTCCGCGGCGGCGGACTGCGCTTCACCGAGAGCCAAGGCGTCACCACGGGAAGCGACCGCATCACCCTCAACATCAGCCACGGCGAAACGCTCCACTTCTGCGTCTCGTTCCGCGATGTCGCGGGGCTGTGGTCGAACGAGTCGTGCGTCGACACCACGGCGGACTTCGAGCCGCCCCACACGGCGATCTCGCCCACCAACTTGACCTCGGTGCTCTACAGTCCTGGAAGGCTTCACTTCGAGGGGACGGCCCGTGACGACGGGTCCGGCGTCGCCCTCGTTGAGTACTCGGAAACCACAAACCACAGCCAGTGGTGGCCCGTCAACGGCGAAGAGGCCTGGCGGTACACGCTCACGATCCTGGGCGGTTCCTGCGACCTGTACCGCGAATCAACCCTCATCCTGTTCGTCCGCGCGACGGATTTCGCGGGCAACGTCGAGGAGAATCCTCCGTGGACCGCAATCCGGTGGGTCGTGTGCCCGGTTCCCCTGCGCATCACTTCGCCTGCCGACGCGTCTTGGATCTCCGGGTCGGCGTTGGTGGTCGCGTCCGCTCCCGCCAGCCAAGGGAACGCGACCCTGCAATACCAGCGCGCCGGGGGAGATTGGGTCGCCGTTGATGTAGTTAGCGAACCTCCAACGCCCGGGTCCACAAACATAGTCCTCGTCTGGGACACGACCACCGTCGAGGACGGCCACTACCTGCTCCGGGTCGCCCTCAAATCCGGGAACGCCACGGTTCCCCTCACGGTCATCGTCGCAAACGCGCGCATCGGCCTGCTAGCGGGCGACCTGCTGGTCGACCCCACCTCGCCGAAGGCGGGCGGCGCCATCACGCTGCGCGTGCACCCGGTCAACATGGGCTCTGGGATCCCGGCGCCCACATGGATGAACTGGACGATCGTCACGCCAAATCACACGCGCACCTACTCGCGGCTGCTGAACGCCGGCGAGATGAACGGCGGCAGCCGGTTTGCAACCGACCTCGTCGAGTTGGATCTCGCGGGGTCCGACCACTTTCATATCGAGGTGACTTTTGCAAGCGACGACCCGCTCTACCACGCATCGTTCTCAACGGGTGAGATCTACATCGAGCCTGCCGCGGCGCCCCCGGGCGGGAACAACAACGGGGCCATCTCGACGGGCTCGTCCGCCGATGCGGCCGCCCTGCTGCTCGGCGCGATCGGCGCGCTCCTCGGCGCTGCGGGCATCGTCTTCTCGATCATCAAGAGCCGACCGGGCCCTGAAGCGGGCGTGGAGCGCGTCTCCAACCCCAAACCGTCTTCTGGCGGGGCGGATGCGGAGAGCGCCGGCCCGGCCAAGGGCCAAGAGCCCTCGACCATACAACATCGCGACCGCTGAGCGTGCCATCCCGTCGGCCTTGACTAATCATCCACCCAATGATGGCTATCGCGCTGGGCTAATCGCTCGCCGGGGCACGGGCCCCGCGTGCGAATCCGGGTGGTGTGGACGGACGCCTCCCTCGACCACATCGCCAAACACCGCGTTTCGCGGGACGAGGTTGACGTGGCCCTTCCGGGCAACCAGTATGTCCGGTCGGTCGGAGGCCAATTCGTGGTGATCGCCGCCGCCCGCTCGCGGGCCCTCTTCATCGTCCATGATCCGCTCCCGGCGGAACCCGGGTTTGCGGCGCTCTCCACCGCCCGGCCAGCCGAACCCCCCGAGAAACGTTTATTGTGGCGGCGTGGGAAGGGGATGCAATGAAGCCCAAGCGAATCAGCACGTGGGACGAGCTCCAGGCCCTCCCCAAAGGCAAATGGGTGAAAAGCGCCGGCCTCGACTTCGAAGTCGTCGACCGGACCACCCGACCCGCGCGTCAGGCCCCCGCGACCAAATCCATCGTCGCGGTGGTGAAGGGCAGCCGGGGCGGCAACGCCGTCCGCGACAAGAAGCGCGCGCAACGCCGGGAACTGTGACCGTTGCCCGCTGTCGACGCCTCCTGCCAAACCGTCTACCGCACCACCGTCACTGGGAAGTGCGCGAGCTTCACGACCTGGTCGGCCGTCGACCCCAGCATCTGCGCAATCAGCTCCGCTCGCCCGTGCGAGCCCACGAACACCGAGGTCTTGCGCCGTGCGGTCGAACCTGTGTCCGGTCACCCCCCCTTCGCCCTTTTATGTGGCCGCGCCGGTCGGGAGCCGGTGAGGTGCGGACGTGGATGGTTCCGACGACCGGGCAGCCCTCGCGGGGTCCGCGCCGAGGCGGCCGGAAGGCCCCACGGATCCCGCAAGCTTTATCGCGCATCAGTCACAAAGTGTGATTGTGCCATCGTCCTACCTAACGGAAGCATTCCGCGAAGTCGTCGCGCGGGACCTTGACCGGCGGATGGTCCTCGCCCTGTGGACCGCCGGCCGCGAACTGCGCTACGAGGAGCTGCGGAGGCGGGTCGGCAACCCCGCGCCGCAGGCCTTCGGTCGGGCCGTCGAACGCCTGTCACGTCATGCCCTCATCAACCGACGCCTTCAGCGGCTTCCCCGAAAGCGGGCCTTCGGTTCGTTCCTTTCGCCTTCACCGTGGGGCATCACGGTTGCGAAGGTCCTTGACGAGCTTGCCACGAAGGGTCGATTGCCCCCCGGCCTCGACGCGGACGTCCGCGTGCAGGTGAAGGCCGTCTTCCAGACTGAATCTGCCACGGAGGCGCGACCAAAATGAGGAGTGAGCGGCTGTGCCGAATCGCATCTTTCTCTTGGGCCCCGACCAGTGGGACGGCGAGGCCACACCCGCTCTGACTCCTCGGATCTCCGCCCTCATTGCCGGCCCGCCGGCAGCGCTTACTCCCCACCGGCTGCGTCTCGCGCTTCGAGCGGCGATCGCCAAGGAATCGGGCGGCTCGCGCGCGGGCATCGTGATGGAGCGCCAAGACCAGGCTCCCGGAGAGGACGACGCGGAATTCTTCCGCCGGTTGGAACTGGCGGAGGCTGTCGACAGCTACTTCGTGATCCTCCCCGCGCGCGCAAAGGTGATCGGAACCGTTTTCGAAGGCGGAATGCTCCGGCGCGACTTTCACCACGGGCTGCACCCCCGAATCGTCCTTTTCCTCGAAAAGGGCGTGGCCTTCGAGAAGGCGGGGGGTCGGTGGGAGTTTCAAGTCAAGGGCAAGAGGACCCGCTACCTCGAGTCGCTTGCCGCGAGGGCAACTCATGTGGCGATCTGGGTCGACCTCGATGACCTCTTGGAGCAAGTTCTCCAGCGCGCCCGATTCGATGGGTAAGGCCCACCGCGCCTCACCGCACCACCGTCACATGGCGGTGCGCGAGCTTCACGACCTGGTCGGCCGTCGACCCCGGCATCTGCGCCACCCGCCCCGTGCGCCCGTGCGAGCCCACGAACACCTGGCCCACGCGGCGCTCGACCGCGAACCTTGCGATCGCTTCCGCGGGCGTTTCGCCCGACCGGATGTCGACGACCACGCCCGCCGCTTCAACGCCCGACTCCTTGACAAGCGCCGCCCCCGCGTTGACTTTTGCCTTGGTGTCGCGTGCATCTCCGATTCGACCTGGGGCCCGCGCCGACTTGTGTGCGAGGCCATCAGGTCGCCCTCAGGTGCTATCATGGTACGCAACGTGACGCCAGCCTCTTTCGCGCGCGCGATCGCATGGTCTGCGGCCTTGTCGCTGGCCGGGGAACCGTCGGTCGCGACGAGAACGACCTTGCGGCGCCTGTGGCCCCCGCTTGCCGCGCCGCCACCCCCGGAGGCGCGATCCCCCCGCCTATCCCTTGCGGCCCGCGCC
>JBGPJF010000121.1:0-5617 GCA_041485285.1 Thermoplasmata archaeon
AACTCCACCGCCTGGAGACCCGAGCCCCCGTACAACTACAGCTGCGAGGCGCGGCTGCAGAGCGACCCCACGGGTTTTTCGGCCGGCGAAACGGCCGCGCTCTCGGTCCGCGTCACCCACGACGGGGCGCCCTTGGTAAACCGGAGCGTTTCGCGCTTTGCATGGCGCGCGGGGTATGCGGGCACCGAAACCGCGGGCAACGTGACCACGGATGCCGCGGGCAACTTCTCGCTGACGTATGCGATTGCCTCCAACTGGACGTCCGGTGATTCCATGACCGTGCTGGTCGTGTGCCCCTCGGGCGAAGCCGCGCGCCTCTTCATCCAATTCGGCCCCCTCGGCTTGGGCTTCGCTTCGCGGGACCTCCATGTCAGCGTGGCGGGCGCCCTCGGCGGCGACTTGTCGTTGAATGCCACGTACACTGGCGCGCGGCCCCTCGAGGGGGCCACAGCCCTCGCGCTGCTGATCCCCGGGAGATCGACCACCACGCTTGTCGCGCGAGGGCCGCCGGACGCCCTCTACGTCCCGCTCTCGCTGCAAGGCTCGATTTTTTCGGGCCGCGTCAGCGTGCCCGCGTGGATGGCCGAAGGCGACTACATCGTCGTGGTCCTGCTCTCGAGCACGGCCGCCACCAGCCAGATCGGGGACCAAGTCACCGAGACCGCCGTGGCGGCGGTCTCGCTGCACCCGGTGCCGCCTCCGCCCCCATCTCCGCCAGCGCCGCCCTCGAGGCCCCCCTACGCGGCCGCTCAGTCCTCGATGGTGTCGGCCGTGCTTGCCGCGATCTCGATTTCGATCGGCGCCCTGCAGTTTGTGTCGAAGCGGAAGCGGCGCATTGCCGATGCGCGCGGGGAGCGCGGGGAGCGCGACGAGCGGCCGCCGGGCCACCGCGGCTGACCGCGGCGCCTGCTTTTCTTGCGGGCCGGCGGTTGCGCGAAGCAACCAAAACCCTCGCCGCCGGCAAACCCTTAAGGGCCCCACCCGGGTTCCCCGCCCCGGTGTTTTCGTGAAGCGAGCCGCTCTCTGCATCTTGGCCCTGCTTGTTGGTTCGACCGCCCTTGCCCCCTTTGCGGCCGCTGACGGGGGTCTTGCCCTCATCGTGTTCGTAACGCCGGAGGGGCGCTCCGTCGGCCAGACGGTCGATGTCAACGTGGAGACTTACGTAAACGGAGTCGCGACCGACGTGGAGACGCTGAGCGTCCAGGCGGGCATCGGCGGGACCGACATCAACTTCACGAACGTTTCTGCGGGCAAGTACCACGCGACCCTCACGATCAATGCAGGCGACGTGCTCATGGGGTCGTTGTACATTTCGGGGTCGGCGGACCTCGGTGCCCTCTCCGAATCGATTTTCGACACCTACAGCGTGGGCGGCGGCTCGGCGAGTGGATGGGAAGTGACCCTGCGCACCGTCGCCGGCGGCCAGCAGTTCGTGACCGTCGCGCCCGGCGCCAACGTCCTCGTCGAGGCCCGCACCTACCTCGACGGGAATCTCGCCGACGGCGGCCCCGTCAACATGACGCTGCAGACCACCAACGGGATGGACTTCGGTGCCAGCCCGGCCGAAACCCCGCTTACCTCCACCAAACTGTCGGACGGCGTCTTCCAGGCGACCATCCAGGTGCCGAACGACATTACGCTCTCGAAGTCCTTCCAGGTGAAGGCCTGGCTTGGCTCGAACATCACCGGGCCCTCGGAGACCACGCTGTTCTTCGCGCACCCTTTCACGGTGATGTCCTTCGCAGAATCGTCAACCGCGACCTCCGCGGTGCTCAAGGTCTTCGCCGGCTCGGCCTCGCCGATCGCGGGGGCCAACATTTCGCTAAGCGGCCTTGCCATCACGATGGGCTTACCACCCAGCATTACGACGGTCGGCCCCTTCACCGCCACGACGGACGCGAACGGAAAGGCTACCCTGAACCCCACCTGGAGCGCCTCATCAACGATCTCGACGTGGTTCCTCAATGTGACGTCTGGGGGCAAGACCACCTCCACGCTGGTGCTCTTCGGGCCGACGACCGGCGCCACTTCTTGGACGCCCACCCCCGCGTTTGGCTTCCTGTGTGAAGTCCGCCTCCAGACCGACCCCTCCTCGTTCCAGCCGGGCCAAACGGTCAACATGCGCTTCCGGGTGACCAACAACGGGACGGCCGTTGCCTCCGCTTCGGTCTTCCGCTACGCGTTCCGAGATGGCGCTTCGGCCACTGCGGTCGCAGGAAATGGGTCGACCGACGCGTCGGGCGACTTCATGATGAGCTACGCGATCCCGGCCAACTGGACCGGCAACGACCAACTCACGGTGAAGGCGGTGTGCCCGAGCGGGTACACCGGGAGCGACGAGGTGCAGGGCGGGTCGGCGAACCCCTTCGGGACGGGGAAGCTCACCGTCTCGGCCTCGGGCGCGCTCGGCGCGGCCGTGCAGGTCACCGCCACGTACTCGGGGACCAATGCGCTCACCAACGTGGTGGCCACCTGCGCGATCGTGCCCGGCAACCAGACGAGCCTTGCGGGGCTCGGCTTTGCCGCAGGCAGCCTATCGGCGCCCATGACGCGTTCCGGCTCGACCTTCACGGGCTCCATCAATGTGCCCCTGTGGCTCGGCGACGGGAACTACACGGTTATCGCGTTCATCTCGAACATGGGGGCGACCTCAACCACCTCCGACCAAACGATGGAGGGCAACACGACCACGATCCACATGACGCCGCAGGGGAGCACCGGCGGCAACACGAACAACACGGGCAAGGGGTTCCTGCCGGGATTTGAGGCGCCCGCGACCGTGGGCGCTGTCGGCGCGATCGCCGCCCTGCTCGTCGTCGGGCGGCGGCGGCGCGAGGCGTAGAGGCGTTCCCGTTTTCCTTCCCCGGGGGCCGCAAGGCCCCCGGCCATCTTCCCGCGGATCAAAAGGAGTACGCTTTATCGGCGCGCCCGCCGTTTGCGGCCTCGATGCAGCGAGCGCCGGCACGAGCGGCTGCGGTCGTGCTCCTCATCGCCGTGCTCATTGCCGCACTGGCGCCGGCGGGCCTCGCCCACTCGAATGGGATCTCGGGCCAAGCGAAGTCAGGGTGTACCTGCCACGGGGCAGCGCCGACGGCCGGCGTGAGCGGCGCCGTTGAGGGACTACCGGCCACCTACGAGCCGGGGAAAATGTACGCGCTCACCGTGCGCGTGGCGGGCGGGCCCCACGCGGGCGGCGGCTTCGACCTGTTGGTAAGCGCGGGGACGCTCTCGGTCGGGGGCCCCAATGTGCAGACATTCTCCGCGACCGAGGCGGGGCATAGCTCATCGGCGGCGACCGAGTGGCAGGTCAAATGGACGGCCCCCGCGTCGGGCGATGCAACCTTTTGGCTCGCGGTGAACTCCGTGAACAGAGATGGGACAGAGAACGGGGATGCGTGGAACACGCAGACCTTCCATTCGGCCCTGTCGGCGTCGGGCGCCACGGAGGCGGCTGCCGGCGGCGGCCTGCCCGCGGTTTTCGTGCTCGCCCTCGTGCCGGTCGTGGCCCTCGCCGTGCTTGCGGGCCTTGCGTGGTGGCGCCCGGCCATCGCCGTTCCGGCCGCTCCCGCCCGCCCCCCGCTGCGCCGCGCGTTCCCGCACCTGGCGGCCTTTGCGGTGGCACTCATCGTCGCGGCGGCCCTCACGCTGCCGGCCGGCGATGGCGGGATGGGGGGCGGCGCCCCGGGCGCAGGCTCCCCGGCGCCCGAGCCCCAGCAGTTCGAGCTTAGCGGGTTCTCGGCAGCCGGGGCCTCCTCCGCCGAGAATGTCACCCTCGACTTTGCAGGGCCGGCGCAGATTGAGGCGGTGCTCACGTGGACGGACGAGGCCGACCAGTCGCGGCACCAGAACCAGCCAGACACCCTCGAGGTGACCGTGACGTTCGGCGACAAGGTTGCCACGGCCGACGGGACGAACCCGCAGGGCGGCGCGGGCGAAGCGACCGCCGTCCTTGACCTCGGGAGCGCGCCGCCAGGGGGAATCACCGACGTCAACGTGAGTGTCGCGTGTTCGCAAGCCGGCGCGCAGTACGGCGTGCCGCGGGGCCTTGGGCTGCGCGACCGGGCCGACACCGGCAACGCGTGGACCGTCGAGCTGCGCGTGAACTACACGGCAGCCTCAGCGGCCGCGGGGCGCGCGCCGGGCCAATCAGGGCCCTCCCTCGCGCACGACGACGCCTTCGACGCGCACGCGGACATCGTCGCGCTCGGCGCGACCCTCTTTGCCGCGGCCCTTGGCTCCGCGCTCGTCCTGCGAGGGGGCCTCCCCGCCAAAGCCGTCCCGGCACGCCTGCGCCCCACGAAGAACAGACACGCGATCGTAGGAGCGGCGGCCCTGATTGTCCTCGGGGCAGGCGCGGCGCTCGGCGCGGCGTCCGCACTGGCTGGTGGCCACGCCTTCGAGCCCCATGGCATCCTCGGGCTCATCCTCCTTGCAGGGTTCTCCGCCCAGGCCGTGGCCGGGTACCTCGCGTTGCGCGGCCGCCCGACGCGGCGCCTCCACGGCCTCATCGGATCGGCGATGGCCGGCGCGCTCCTCGGTGTGGCGGCCGCGGGGCTCGTGTTCTTCCTGGCGTGAGCGCCAGGGCCCTGCCTACACCTCGAAGACGTCCTCGCTCCTGGCGCCCTTCGCGGCCCGCTCCGGCGCCCCACGCGCCGAGATTTTCTCGACCGCGGCAACAAGGTCGTCCAGCCGCTTGTCGGGGAACGCCGTGCGCGCCGCTTCAACGGTGGCGCGGTCGCCGAAGTACAGGCCTTTGCGTTTCGACGGCCCGCCGCTTTCGTCGGGCGGGTTGAACTCGAGCATCACGCGCAGCTTGTCGCCGGGCAGGCGGACGAGGAAGATGCCGGGGATGGAGGTCTTCTTCTTCTCCCACTCAGCTGCGTTCGCGAGCGTCTTCTCGATCGAGGTGGCAAGGTCAGCGGCCTTTTCGGACATAGGGCCCGCGTGGATCGAGGCGGAGATAAACGTGAAGGAGGGGTGGGTGAAGCGACGCCCCGGCGCCAGAAAGTTTCTTGGCCGCTGGGCGCATCCGCGGGCCGGGATCGTCGTGCCGGCAAGCGCCAAAGGGACGGGGATCAAGTTCCGCACGAAGCTGCTTTCGGCGGGGAAAACCGCTACCGGGTTCGAGGTGCCGGCCGCCGTGGTTGATGCGATGGGCGCGGGAAAGCGCCCGCCGGTCAAGGTCACGATCAATGGCTTCACCTACCGCAACACGGTCGCGGTCTACGGCGGCAAGTTCCTCATCGGCGTGAGCGCCGAGAACCGGGAGGGCGCGAAGGTGAGCGCCGGGGACATGCTGGACGCGACCCTCGAGCTCGACGGCGCGCCGCGCGAGGTGGAGGTCCCCACGGACTTCAAGGCGGCCATGAAGCGGGAGCCCAAGGCCCTAAAGGCGTTCGAGGCCCTCTCCTACAGCCACAAGCGCCAGCACACCCTTGCCATCGAGGCCGCAAAGGCGCCTGAGACCCGCGCTCGGCGGATCGCCAAGTCCGTGCAGGCCCTGAAGGCGGGCCAGAAGTGAATCTGGGGGAACGCCGATGTCGAGCGGCGGGGCCCAGGCGCAGCCCACGATCATCTATGGCACGGCATGGAAGGAAGACGCAACGGAGCGCCTCAC
>JBGPJF010000122.1:0-5523 GCA_041485285.1 Thermoplasmata archaeon
CCCGCCCAAGGCCGCGCCGGCGCCGCCGCCGGCGCAAGAGGCGCTCGCGCTCCTGCGGATCCTCGAAGATTTGCCGCCCTTCGAAGGCGAGGACGGCCGGGTCTACAAGCTCAAGCGGGAAGATGTCATCTCGCTGCCGAGGGCTTTTTCGCAGATCCTGATCCGGCGCAAGAAGGCCGTGGAACTGCCGGTGCCGCCTTAGCCAACGATCGGTGGATCTTCGGGGCCTCGTTGGGCGGTTGTTGTCAAGAGGCCAGTGGTCGCCGGGCAGACCTTTCCTGGCGAAGGCGTTGCGGTGCACGGCGCGAAGGTGGCTCCCCTTGTGATCCTCATGTTCCTGTTGGGCTTCGGTGATTAGGACCCACGCTGACCGTCGGACAGCCGGCAAAAATTTTCAAGGGCTGGCGTCTGTTGAAATCGGCTTCGCCTTCTCGGGCCCTGTTCGGCCCAAAAGCTTATCGCCGCGTGGCCCGGCTAATGGCCTTCTTTGGCGGGCGTGTTGAGGCGGCGCAATTACCATGCAGGGGGCGTGGCCTGCCTGATCCTCGGATCACTCTTCACCGGTCTTGCCGCGGGTGACGAAGGTGTCGGCCCCGAGAACCCCACGTGGCCGGATGCCCGCTGGTTCAGCCGAGCGGCTTACGATTCGCACGCAGATCGCACGATTATTTTTGGAGGCGACCACGGCAAAAATGACACGTGGGCCTTCGCCTTCCGAAGTAATTCTTGGGAGCAACTGGACCGCAACCACACGGGCCCCTCCGCGCGCCAGGGCCACACCATGGTGTTCGACCGCTCCGTCAACCGTACGATCCTTTACGGCGGGGCCCTGGACCAGCCCCTGGACCCCGAAAACACGAACTGGGGTCTGAACGAGACCTGGGCTTTTGACTACGACAATGACACCTGGATCCGCCTGTCGGTTCACAAGACCTCCCCGCCGTGCAGGCTGTTCCAGGCGATGGCCTACGACAGCGAGTCTGACAGAACCATCTTGTTCAGCGGGGTTCCTCAGCAACGACCGCACGATGAGCCCGTGGCTTGCGGGACTTGGGCGTATGATTATGGCAATGATACTTGGACTGAAATGTTTCCCTCGACGAGCCCCCATGGACGGGCCTCGGGGAGCATGGTTTACGATTCAGAGTCGGATGTGATGATCCTCTTTGGCGGATTTGGTTTCGGGGTAGGTGATCTAAATGACACATGGGCTTATGACTACAACTCCAACTCGTGGGAAAACATCGTGTCGAACGTCGGTCCGGCGCGGCGGGAGATCGCCCAGATGATTTACGACGGGCGCCAGGATCGTGCGATTCTGTTCGGCGGCTGCGAGGTCGCCCTTGACGGCTCAGCTGTGAACCTTTCGCGGGATGACCTGTGGGCGTTCGATTACAATTCCGGCAGTTGGGCCCAGCTGGCGCCCGTTGGAGAAGCCCCCGCGGCGGCGATGCCCGCGTTGGCCTACGACTCTCGGTCGGACAAGTACGTCGTGTTTGGGGGCGCCGACGCAACCGCTGGCCACAAGTATAGCTGGGAATACTTCCGGAGGGTCGACTCCGACGCCACGTGGGCATTCGATTCGACGGACGTGAAGTGGACCCCGCTCCGGCGACCGGACGCGCCCACCATTGGCACCCCCATTCTGCGGGCCGATGCGTTTTCACTGACTTGGTACAATGGTTCTCAAACCCTTGGCGTGAATGTCTCGGGTTTCAACCTTTATCGCTCGGAGGAGGGAGGGAATCTCAGCCGTTTGAAAAGCGCGATCGTCAGCCCCGAGTATGAAGATTCTTCCGTGCGGTGCGGCGCCAATTATTCGTACGCAGTTGCGGCGGTAAATGCAGCGGGCGAGGGGCCCGCGTCTCCGCTCACCAGCGCCGCTCGTTACGAATGTCCGGCGCCCCCCCAGGTCGCCGTGGTAAACCTCAACTTGATGGCCCTCGTCGCGGCGCTTGGGGCGGCATTTGTGGGGGCCTTGTTCGTGCTGCGCCGTTGGCGCCCGCCCCCGAGCGCATAGCGCGAACGCAGCGGTCGATCCGGTGGCCATCCGAAATGGCTCAGTGCTGACTCGCGAGAGCCCATGGTGAGCGGCTGTGTCATCGGCGTAACCCGCGGCCTATGCTGCCCGGGTCTATCCGCAACGATTGCCGGCGACGCCAACAGCATGCGCTCCGGCAACGTCGACCACCGGGGCGAGGCCACCGCCCTTCTCGGAACCTCGAGGAGGTCCCCCGTTCGAGCGCGAGGACGGCCGGGTCTACAAGCTCAAGCGGGAAGACGTGATCTCGCTGCCGAGAGCCTTTTCGTAAATCCTCATCCGGCGAAAGAAAGTGGTGGATCTCCCCGTCCCGCCGTGAAGGCGCGCGCGCCCTGCACGCCGCCTGAGGGCGCACCCCTTCCAAGGGCCGGCTCCCTGAACCCTTATCAGTCGACGGCCCGTTTCCAGCCGGCCCACTTGCGCCGCCCTGATGGGCGACGCGCAAAGCGGACATTTTGACAAACCGATGGTGAAAACAATGGACAAGAAGAAGAGCGCAGCAAAAGCCGGAAACGCGAACAAGAGCCGATGGCTCAAAGTTGTGATCGTATCGCTGATTGTCATGGGGGGCGCTGTAACCGCAGGGTCGGCGCTCGCCAAGGACAAGAGCCCCGGGGAGGGCAACAGCGATTCGTCGTCCTCGGTTGCGCCCCAGCACACGAGCACGCACTACGGGATTTCGTTCAAGGACCAGTACGGGAACAAGTCGGCCGCCTTCGAGATCAAGGACTTCTCGTTTGGCGTCGAGAACCCCACGACGATCGGAAGCGCGACCGGGGGTGCCGGCGCCGGGAAGATCAAGTTCAACGAATTCACGATCAAGAAGACCTCGGACAGCTCCTCGCCCCTGTTTTTCAAGAACTGTGCGGTTGGTGCCCATTACAAGGAGGTCACCCTTGAAATGCGGAAGGTCAACGACAAGAACTCGTCGGACTCGGTGGTGTACCAGCGGTTCACGTTCGGGACGGTCTTCACCACAAAGATCGACTGGAGCGGGCCGGGCGATGAGGGACCGGAAGAGTCGATCACCTTCGTGTACGGCGTGTTGAGCGTCGAGTACGTTGGCCAGGACCCCGCCGCGTCGAGCTCGTTTGCGTGGGATAGCATCCAGAACAGGCAACCGTGAACGGCGCTGCTGACGCGGGCGCTTCCCCTTCCCCCCGGATTGCCTCCGGGGGCCCCTTTTTCACCCCTGTTTTCAGGCGCCAGGGCAGATGTTCGAAAGCCAAGGCGCGGGGCGTGACGCCGGCATTGATGCATCGTCAACGCAGTGATGGTTATCGCGGTCTTTCGATTACCGCGCGGTCGAAGCGCGCGGCGTGCGCATCGAGATCCATAAGTCGAAGAGGGACGAAGCCCACTTCGTGCACCGCGGCATCGGGTACGACGACATCATGCAGGTCGTTGAGGGTGAGAATGATGCCCGGAAGCGAGGAAGGCGCCTCGTTGTCATCGGGCGCGCTAGGGACCTCGTCCTCCTTGTCGTTCTGGAGCGGTGGGGGCCAATTCCGTGGAGGTACCGCGTGGTAACCGCACGCCGGGCCACCCGGATCGAGAAACGCTTATTAGCGCGTAGAGGGAGGAAACACACGTGAAAAAGGTTAGGATCGAATCTGTCGAAGATATCGAGGCCCTGCCGGAAGGCGAATGGGTCCGCGTTCCAGCCGGAATCAAGGCAGATTGGATCGACGACGATTTCACGGTCAGCGGCAATGGCCTTGAGATCCAGTTGCCGCCGGCCATCGCCAAGCAATTGAGGGCGGAGCACGGCACGCGCTTTCGGGCGACGCTGCGAGGCAAGCGGCTGATTGTGAAGCGGTGACTTCGGTACCAGCCACGCCCCCGGCGGCCCCCTGGCGGAGGCGAGGGGAGGCGGGGCTTTGGCGGCCTCGTGCAACGAGGCTTGCAGCGCCTCCTTTTATTACCGGATCGTCGCTGGGAAACCCCGTGCTCGGCGTCTACATCCGGCCCTACCAGGCGCGGGACCTGAACGGCGTGATGGCGCTCATCCAGAACCAGTTCGGGGAGGTGTTCCGACCCGACCTCTATGACTCGATCTCGAACGCGTGGCGCGAGGCGTTCCTCGTCGTGGACACGGGCCAAGCCGTCGGCGGCGCGCTCATCGGGATCCACGACGGCCCGCTCACGGGGCGCATCCTGATCATGGTGGTCGAGCCCGCGCTCCGGGGAAAGGGCGTTGGCGCGCGGCTCATGCAGCTGTTCGCACAGCGGTGCCTCGAACGGAATTTCCGGTCGATCAGCCTCGAAGTGCGGGCATCGAACGTCCCGGCGCAGAATTTCTACCACCAGCATGGCTTCCGCGCGATCGGCCTGCTCCAGCGTTACTACAACGACGGCGAAGACGGCGTCAAGATGGAGCGCACGCTGTAGCTGCTGTGTCGGGCCGCGGAAATCCGGGGCGCAGGCTTAAGCGGGCGCTCCTCGACTCGCTGAGGAGGGCACGGCGTGGACCTTTCCTTTTTTGTGTACGGGCGTTTCCCCGTCAAGCGCGCCTCGTTTGTCGCCGACTGCTTCCACTCGCTGCGGGAGCTCGGGCTCCAGTACCACACGGAGGCCATCCCGGGGCGGTACCTCTACCAGAAGGAGCCGCGGGCGGCGACCACCGTGGTCGAAGCGAAGGGTCCGCCGGGCGCCGCGGACTTCGCCGCCGTCGTGGACACCGTGTCCAGCGCGCATTGGCCGCACATTTTCATGGCGCTCGACGTCCCGCGGGAGGAGGCGAGGGGCGCGCTGCGCAGCTCGGCCCAGGTGCCCGTCACGGTGGCCGTGCGGGAACTGCCCGCGGCCGACACGCCGGCCCGCTACGCGGGCTCGCCATTCTTCGAGGTCAGCCTCTCGACGAAGGTGTCTGGCCTCATCGATGTCGAGCGCGAGGAGGACGCGGAGCAGGGGCTGCACTGGCTCGTGTCGCAGGTGTTCCTGCCCTTCTTCATTTCGCGCGAGGCGCTCTACGGGCGGGCGGACTTCGAGCCCTCGGGGGCGCGGGAGGTCCAGCCGCGCCACCTCGAGAAACTTGTGCTGCCCGACTTCTACTTCCTGAACGCGCTCGGCGTGCCGTTCGTGAAGAAGTATGGGGTCGAGCCGTTCCTCAACACGAAGATCAACCCGGTGGAGTTGCAGAAGCGGTGGCTGATGCGCACGCCCGAAGGCGCGCTCATTTTCCGTGCGAAGGTCGAGGCCGACCGGTGGAATGGGCCCCGGGAGCCGGCGATTGACTTCCACGAGTGGGAGGGGCGGTTCAGGATCATTGAGAAGATCGAGCCGAAGAAAAAGAGCCGGCCGTTCTAGCGGCGGTCACGGCGTCGACGGGGGTCTCGCGGCGGCGGTTGCCGCCCTTTCTTCGGAAAGGGACTGGGGGCTGCGCCCGAGCACAAAGGTCGTAAAGCCAAAGAAGGCCCGCCGCCACACGGCGACGGGGTCTTTGTCCGGGCCATTCAACGCGTCTTCAATTCGGTCGGGCG
>JBGPJF010000123.1:0-5495 GCA_041485285.1 Thermoplasmata archaeon
CGCCGGGAGCGGCCACCACCGGGAACTGCGTTCCGGCCTCGAAATCCGTGTCGATGGTGATTGCGGGCGTCCAACTCTGGCCGGCCAACCGCATCGAGGCGAAGATGTCGTAGCCGGCGGCCCCCGCCTGTTCCCACGCGAGGTAGGCATTCCCGGCGCCATCAACGGCCAACTCCTCATACAGCGCCGTCCCATCGGCCTGGTCCACCGTCAACGGCGCTCCCCAGCCCGACCCCACCGTGTACACGGATGCCTGGATGTCGATCGTCGCCCCGGTGTCCCACCACCAGCTCGCGACCGCACCGCCCTGCGGAAGGGCTGCGACCCGCATGTAGTCGGCCGACGCACCATCCCGCGTTTCGATCGCGCCGGCGGTGCCCCACCCCGTCCCGGGGATGTACCGGTTGCCCCAAGCGCTTTCCCAGCTCCCGTCAAACTGGCGCCATACGGCATACGCAGTGCCGTCAGGCGCCATGGACACCCGTGGAAAGTACACGCCCCCTGCGTCGTTATTCTCGATCAGGGCCGAGTTCCCCCAGCCGCCCCCGGGGGTATACCGGTTGGCGGCAGCGCTCACCTGCGCCGAGCCGTCCTGCCCCCACACGGCGACGATCGTGCCCGAGGCGTTCATCGCCACGCTGGGCCAGCTGCAGTTGTGGGTCCCGCTTGAAATGAGCTCGCCGGCCGACCAACCGGACGCTGGGCCATAGCGCACCGCCCTCTCGTCGACGGAAAGAGGACCGGCCTCCCCGAACACGATCACCGCGGCGCCCTCGCCGTTCATCGCGATCTGCATGTCCGACATCGTGTCGGACGCTTGGTGGACGAGCTGGTCGGCGCCCCACCCCAGCCCCGGCGTGTAGATGGCCGCGCGCAGCAGGTAATCGGGCCCCCCGTTGTCCTGCGACCACGCGACGATGGCGCGGCCGGTGTCGTCCATGGCCGCAATCGGCCTCCCATAAGGCGAAGTGGAAAGCGCCTGTTGTACGGGCACTGCCGCCCCCCACCCGTTCCCGGGCGTGTAAACCGACGCCCAAATGCGCGTGAGCACTACGGCGTCCTGCTGCATCCACGCGGCTACCGCCGTCCCGTCGGTGGCCACAGCCAAAGCAGGAGCTCCAACTTGGCGTGAGGACGGCGGATCGAGGCGGACGGTCGCCGACCACGGGCCGTCGGCGGCCGAGGCGGGGGAAGCAGCGACGGCCACGAGTGCTCCAAGCATGATGGCGACGAGCCCCACACATCGCCTTTTAGAGGCCTCCAAGCCACTGCCATGCTCGCGCCACCGCTTCGCCTCTGGCCAGTTCAGTGCACTCATTTGCAGACCCGAACGGGATTGGCGCGTCGACCGTATGAAATCTGGGGGGTTTTCCCCCACGCGCTCGTCGGCGCGTGCACGCCTCTCGCCGATCAGGCCACCCTGTGCATCGCCTTCAAATCGCCCGCGAATTTCGCAAGGCCGGCGAGGCCCGCGGCACGATCGAGGCCCGCGCGCGTCATTTCTTCACGGTGTAGTCGGGCACATCGCCAACCGCCGGGCCTGTCCCGACTCCTGGTTCGAGGCGTTTGAGGTCCCCTTCGGGTTTCATCGCGATGCGCCCGTCGCCCCCGCCGCCCCCGCCGCCGCCCCCGCCTTTACCGCCGCGCGCCATCAGCGCAACGACCAGGCCGGCCGCCCCGAGCCCTGCCCCGACGAGCCCGAGAATCAGCGCGAGCGGGCTCTGCGCGCTCGCACTGCCGCCGCCCCCCGCCGCCACCGCCGCCCGCGTCTCATTGAGGGTCGCGTTAGTCGTGACCAATTGCAGTCGCAGCTGGGCGATGGTCGCGTTCTGCTCGGCGCTCACGGTCGCGCCGTGCTGGATCTCCGACTCCGCCCGCGCAAGCGCGGCCTCCGCCTCGGCGACGTGTTCCGCGGCGATCGTTGCGTTCTCCTGCGCCGCCGTTGCATTGGCTCCGGCCGTTTCGGCCGCCGCCATCGCCGCGTCGGCCCCCGCCTGCGCAGCCTCGGCCGCCGCCTGCGCCTGCGCTAGCTGCTCCTCGAGCGCGACCGTCGGGTCGATGAATTCGACGCGGACCAGGGCGAGTACCGTGTTCCCGGTCGCGTCCCTTGCCACCAACAAGATCGAATTGTTGCCGGGCACGAGCGCAATCGTCACGGCGAAAAGGCCGTTTCGATCCACCCCCGCCACCACATCGTTTACCGTGACGGTGGCCCCGGGCTCCGACCACCCCAACACGTGTACGGCCGGCAGGGTCGTATTCGAGCCGTCCGCAGGCTCGTAGAGCCCGAGCACCGGTGGCGTGACGTCCAGAATCGTGTAGGTATTCGCCCGGATGTTCCAATTGTTGCCGTCCGACTCCCGCCACACGGCCACCGCGTTGCCCGCCGCGTCCATCCCGACTTCGGCGTAAAACGCGTCCCCCACGTTCGTCGTTTCGACGGGCTCGTCTTGCTGCCACCCGCCCCCCGGCGTGTACCTTGCCGCCTTGATCTCCCGGAAGGCCCCCGTCAGCCTCGCCCACACCGCGAACGCCTCGCCTCCGGCGTCCATCGCCACGCGCGGCGACAAGCAGTTGTAACAGCCGCTCTCCGTGGTGCCTGCACCCACGGTTTCCGGACCCTGCCAGCTGCCGTCCACGAGCCGGTCTGCGACGACAATCGCCGTCGCGTCCGTGAGATTTTCCTCCTGCCACACCGCCACCGCGCCCCGCGACCCATCCGAGGCGACCCGCGGGTACACCGCGTGGTTGTCGATACGGTCGAGCACTTCGGCACTCCCCCACGCGCCTTGCCCGTCGTACACCGCTGCCCACATGTGCTGAACCGGCCACGGGCTCTGCACCCACACGGCGACTGCCCCGCCCTTGGCGAGCGGCGCCAGGTGCGGCCCGAAATTGTCCGTCGTGTCGTCGAGCTCCACAAAGTCCTCCGGCGACCAACCGACGCCCGCCGTGTAGGCCGCGAACTTGATGCTCGTTATCCCGCCGCCTGGAATCTGCTGGTCCCATACCGCGACGGCATTCCCGCTCTCGTCCATCACCACCTCGGCGTCGAGCGCATGGCCCGACTCCTGCTCGATCAGGACGGGCTCCTCCCAGCCCCTTGCCGCTGTGAAGCGCGCCGCATAGATGCTGCCATACGAATAGCCCCGGTCAAACACGGCCATGGCGTCGCCCCCGGGCGCCACCGACACGCGCGATTGCCACGTCCACCCAACACTGTCGTCCGAGAGGTTGGTCGCCTTCGACCAACCGATGCCCGGTCGGTATTCGTTGGCCCACGCCTCCTCGTACGCAGCAAGGTTGCGCCGCTGCGTCCAGGTGGCGAACCCATGGCCCTGCGCGTTCACCGCCACATACGGGTACTTGGCCACGCCGGTCGCGTTTGTCGAGATCACTTCGGGGGCGCTCCACCCCCCTGTCGGGTCGAAGTGGCTCGCCCAAATGCGGTTGTACATGGGCCACACCGCCAGGGCGCCGCCCTGCGCGTCGACCGCGACCAAGGGTGCCTCCGCCTGCCCGGCGTTGTCGTGCTCGACGAGCACCGGCGTGCCCCAGCCCACGACGGGAGCGGCCGCTTGCGCCGGGGCTCCCACGATCGCCAGGGCTTGCAACGCGAAGAGCGCCGTGATGGCCCACGCGACACGGGCGTTCGACACCGAGGCGGACCGGCTACGGACGGCGTTTGGCTCCATGCGTTCTCCCCACCGGCGCCTAAAGGGCGCCGCCTGAGGAGCCGCTTGGGGCAATGATGAAGGTATGCGCGATGCGACCGCCGCCGGCGCGCCGGGCCGTTACGCCAGCTTGTGCATCGCCCTCAGGTCCGCCGCGAACTCCTTAAGGTCGGCGGGGACGGCGACGCCCACCAGCGGCGCCGAAAACGCGAGCTTCTCCGTCCTGTTCTTCTCCGAGCGCACTGCCCAAACCTGTGCGTTGAACGCCATGATCCGTTCGCCCACCTCGGCGCTGCGCACGTGCCCCCCCGGCTCGGGCACGCGCTCGTGGTGGATGTTCCCCCCATACAGCTCGCGCCACAGCGCCCATGTCATGATAGGGGACACCGGCGCGAGCGCCTTCAGCACCTCGCGGAGCGCATGGTGCAGCGTGTAGGCCGCGCTCCCGTCCCCCGCGTGGGCGCGCGCCTTCGCCATCTCGAGGTAGTGCGGCGCGAAGATTTCCCACACGAACGACCGAACCCCGGTCGCCGCGTCGAAAAACACGAAGTCCTCGTAGGCCGCCTTCACCTTGGCAAGCGTCGCGTCGAGCTCGCCGAGCACCCACGCGTCCGTCGGGTGCAGCTCCGCGGGCTTGTGGGCGTGCGGGAACGCCGAGATGAATCGCGCCACATTGTACAGTTTCGTCAGGAACTTCTGCGCGCCGCCGATACGCTCGTCGCTCACGCGGAAGTCGTCCCCGATGTTGCACTCGGAGGCCGCCCACAGCCTAAACGCGTCCGACCCGAATTTGCCCAGCACCTCAGCCGGGCGGATCACATTGCCCACCGACTTGCTCATCTTCTTGCCCTTCTCGTCCATCCCCATCCCGTGGATCAGCACATGGTGGAACGGTGCCTTGCCCGTGACCTGCAGGCCGCGCAGCGTTGTGTAGTAGAGCCAGGTGCGCACGATGTCGCGGCCCTGCGGGCGCATCGAGACCGGCCAGTTGGCCTGGAAGAACTCCTCGCCGTGCGCCTTCAGGATGTACATCGACGAGTTTGACGAGTCCATCCAGGTGTCGAACACGCGGTCCTCCCCCACAAACTCCGTGCCGCCGCACGCCTTGCACTTCGCGAAGGGGGCCTTCTCCTTCCACGGGCGGTAGTACGGGCCCGGCGGCGGGACATGGGGGTCGCGGCACGCCGCGCAGAACCAGATCGGGATCTCGGTGTGGTAATAGCGGCGCCGTGAGACGGGCCAGTCGATCGTCACCGAGTTGATCCAGTCGAGCAGCAACTGCCGGTGGCGCTCGGGGTGGAAGCGCATCTTGCCCGCCGCCGCCCGCAGGGCGTCGAGCTGGTCGACCTGCTTCACGTACCATTCGTTCAGCGCGATGATCTCGACGGGCGACTTCGACCGCTCGCAGATCGGCATCTGCTGGTCGACCTGTTTGCGGCCCGCGAGCAGCTCCTTCTCCTCGAGCAGCTTGATGACCGCCTCGCGCGCCTGCTTGACCGTGAGCCCGATCAGGGGGCCCGCGGCTTCGCGCATCCGCCCGCGCTCGTCGATCGCCGCAATCGGCTCGAGTTTCAGCTCGCGGAAGCGCTGGACATCGGCTTGGTCGCCGTACGAGCAGACCATCAGCGCGCCCGAGCCGTACTCGGGGTCGACCGAGGTGTGCGCGATGACGGGCACCTCGCGGCCGTAGATCGGGACCTTGAGCTTGTGGCCGTGGATCGACTTGTACCGCTCGTCGTCGGGGTGCACGAGCACCGCTTGTGCGGCGCACAACAGCTCCGGCCGTGTCGTCGCGATCGTCACCGTTCCCCCCACGGGGCC
>JBGPJF010000124.1:0-5325 GCA_041485285.1 Thermoplasmata archaeon
CTTTGCGGCGCGCAAGGGCCGCAACGGCCACGGCCGCGCCAAGGGCAAGCGCCACCGCCGCGGCGTCGAAGCCCGGGAGGATCCCGTGCGGGCGCGTCCCGCAGCAGCGCGGGGTGAGCGCCGCCCGCGTCGTGATCTCCCTGGCCTCATCATAGGCGTGCTTGGCCATGACGATCGCTCCGCCCGACGAGTAGGGGGGGTTGGCCTCGACATACAGGATGCCGTCTTTGAGCAGGTCGCGTGTGGTGTTGGCGTACCCGGCGAAGAGCGCCTCGTGGGAGGCGATGGCGGAGGGGACTGTGGAGGTGTTGTAGCCGAGCGCGTCGAGGTGCGCGTACGCGGCCTGCCGCAGCTGGTACGCCTCGCCGAGCGTGACGGCGGCCACGCCCTCCCACAGCGCGTGGCGGTCGAACGAGTCGAAGCTGTAGTCGACGTACGACGGCAGGTAGGTCATCGGCGTGGACGAGAGCGAGTGCAGCCAGTCTACGACCGTGACCACGCTGCCGTTGCCCCCAATGACCGAGATCTCGTGGGGGTGGCCGAAGCCGAGCGCGTGGCCGCTCTCGTGCACCACGGTCTCGGAGAACGCGCGGTCCTTGAGCTGTTCGAGCCCCGCGGCAATCACGATCCCCGCGGCACGGCCGTCGCCGCGCTGCAGCGTGACCCCGCGGATGTTCTCGGTATCGACCCACGCGGTCTCCTCTGTCATGATTAGCAGCACCGGGACGGTGAAATTCTCGCCGGGCTCGACGGGGAGGTTCGGCACCCCCCAGCGCGTCTTCAGGTGCGTGTTCAATGCGAAGGGGTCGACGACCCTGGCGCCTTCGACGACCTGCGACGAAGCCGCAAGGGCGTTCGACAACTCGCCGTCGGAAGTGCGGTTGAAAACCGCCACGGTGGTGGCGATCGTCGTGTAGGGGACGAGGTCACGCAGCGCGGCCTCGACGAGGCTGGTGTTCAGGACGTCCTCCGGCTTCTCGATGCCGAAGGCCGCTCCCACGCCGCCCGGCTGGAGCACGGTGCCGGCGGTCGTCGCGTCGAAAAGGGTGATGTTCGCCTTGAACGAAGTCGCCTGGAATGGCGCGACCCCGAAGCTCGGGGCGATCAGCTGCTCGACGGTCGTGTCGATGTAGTGGCCAAGGTCGGTCGTGAGCTGGTCGCGCTGCCCGGCGCTTGTCCCGTAGGTCCAGTAAGGCGGGAACCCGCCGAAATTGTCGGGGCGCCCCTCGGTTGCAAATTCGCCGAGGTGGCCCGGCAAGGCCCGCAAGTCCTGGAAGTAGAGCCCGTCGCCGTCGCCCCAGGCATTTGCCGTCTCGTACGAGAGCGCGGTGCCTCGGTCGCGCTCGAGCGAGTTCACCGTGTAATAGTAGGGCTCGGTGACCTGTGCGGGGTTGAGGAACACCATGCGCGCGGCACCCCGCGACGGAGCAAGCACGGCAAAGTCCGCGCCGGCGCCTGCAAGCCAATTGGCCGCGGCCCCCGCGTCGGCGTGGCGCACGGGCGTCGACTCGCTCCACGCGGGGAAGGCGGCGGACACGTTTTCGAACACGCCGACATACTGGCCAAGCGCGCGGCTCAGCGTGTCGTTTGCAAACGAGTCGTTGAGGAACTGCACGTAGTCGTTCATGAACGCCTGCGGCGCGTCGACGATGTCGATGTGGACGGTGAAGTTGACCCCGAGGGGGACCTTGACGGCCGTGATGAACGGCCACCAGTAGGGGGCGACGGCGTGGGCAAGCGCGGCCTTTTCGGTCGCGTTGAGTTCGAACCCCGCGAGGATTACGGTGATGTTCAGGTCGGCCGCGACGGTGGGGACGGGGGCCGCATACTGGGTGGCAAGGGGGGGGTCGGCGGCCGTTGCGGGGGGGAAAAGCGCGGCTGCAAGGAGCATGGCAAGCACGAGGGCCGCCGCCCGAGGGTACACGTCCGGCTCGACGCTGGAGGGGGCAGATAACGCTTCGCGCTTCGGTCGCGGCGCGACCGCGCGCAGACGGGGGCCGCCTACGCGTTTTTATCCAGGCGGGCTGATCGCGCCTCGTGCGACGGACCAGCCCCGCCCGCGAGGTGGTCAGCGACGCCGAAGGGAACGCTTTCGGCGAACTCGACTTCCCCGCGGCCGACCACCTGGAGGTGCTCGTGGGGGGCGCCACACCCGTCCGCGTCGGGCGCGAGCACTTCGACCGCGGCGGCGCAAGCGCCCCGTTCCGCCTCAAGGGGAACGGCGACGCGCTGTTTGTCGGCAAACAGGTCACCACGATCGACGGGATCGACCTCGGGGCCGTCGCGGCCGTCGTGCACGAGGGCGGCGGGGCCGCGGAGGCGCTGATCGTCGGAGGCGGCGGCGAGGACGGACCGGTGGTGGTCCCGATCAGGTTCGTCCGCGAAGTCTCGGCCCACATCATCCTCGAACCGTCCGCCGAAGAAGTGGAGCAAGCCCAGGTGGGCGCGCTGAAGTCCCCGCGCATCGCCGCGGCGGTTTCGCGCGCGCGGAAGCGCGCGTGACCCCCCCGCGCGAAGCTTCATAGCGCGGCCGCCCTTCGGCGGGGGCCGGAGGGGTGCCCGTGTCGGTCGTTGGCCACCGCCGCCGCCTCGCCCTGGTGCTTTGCAGCTCGCTTTTGGCCGCGGCCGTTGCCGGCTGCGTCGACGCGCGCGACAGCGACCACGACGGGACGCTCGACCTCGACGACAACGACGACGACAACGACGGGATGCCCGACGTTTTCGAGCAGGCCTTCGGGCTTGACCCGCTCAACGCGGCCGACGCGGCCCTCGACGGCGACGGCGACGGCCTTTCCAACCTGGCGGAATACGAAAATTCCACCGACCCGCGCGTGGCCGACACCGACCACGACGGGGTGAGCGACGGCCTCGAGGTGTCCCACGGCCTCAAGCCCCGCGACCCCTCCGACGGGCCCCTTGACCTCGACGGCGACGGTCTCGCCAACGCGCGTGAAGCGTCGCTTGGCACCGACCCCGGCCTCACCGACAGCGACGGCGACACGATGTCCGACGGCTGGGAGGTGTCCAACGGACTCGACCCAACCAACCGCGCGGACGGCGCGGCGGACGCCGACAGCGATGGCCTCGACAATGCAGGCGAGGCTTCCTACGGAACCGACCCGCACGCGCCCGACTCGGACCACGACACGATGCCCGACGGGTGGGAAGCCGCCCACGGCCTCAACCCTGCAGCCGCCATCGACGCAAACGCCGACCCCGACGGCGACTGGTTCGACGCCGATCTCGATGGCAAAATCACAACCGCCGAGACCTTCGGCAATGTGCGCGAGTACCAGGCCGGCACCGACCCCCAGCGCGCGGACTCCGACGGCGACTCGATGCCGGACGGCTACGAGTGGTCGTGCGGGCTGGACCCGGCCGACGCCAACGATGCGCAGGGCGACCCGGACGGGGACGGGCTATCGAACCTCAACGAGTCGCGGGCGTCTACGCTTGCAAACCGCCCGGACACGGACGGCGATTCCATGAGCGACGGCTTCGAAGTGCGCTGGGGGTTCGACCCCCGGAACGCCACCGACGCGGGCCTCGACAGCGACCACGACGGGCTCAACAACTCGCAGGAGGACGCGCGCGGCGGTAATCCGTTCAACCCCGACACCGACGCCGACGGAGTGACCGACGGCGCCGACGCCGACCCGTCGCGCAACGTGACGGTCACCCTGCGGATTGTGTTCGTGAATGTGACCTTCGCCGCCCAGCCGTTCGAGTCGGGCTTCGATCCGCCGTTTGAGTTTTCGTTCCAGCTCACCGTGAACGGCGTCCTCCTGCCTCGCGTCAACTTTACGCTGAACGCCAGCGGCCCCGGCGGCGGCCAGGCCGGCGGCCTTTCGATCGAGTTCACCTTCGACCCGTTCGACGGCGCCCCGCAGGCGCAGCTTTCGCTGTCGCTGTTCGAACTTGACCTTGCGGAGACCATCGGCACCAATGCCGACGACACGGTCGACCTCGACCCCACGGGCAGCGACACCGCGCTCGACATCGCCATCGCGCTCTGGGGCGGCGAACTGACCGGCGAGACCGACCATGGCACCGTCGACGGCGCGGCCGACGGCCTGCAGGGCGAGCATGACGGGCGCATTGCGTTTTTGGCCGCGCTCGGCCCGTAAGCGAGCCACCGTCCTGAGACCCGAATCGGTTCTGTCCAGCGTCCGAATCGCCCGCCGCAAACGCTTATAAAGAAGTGCCATGTTGCCCTCATTCCGCTCCTCCTGGATGCGGCGGTACGATCTTCATGCCTCGCGGATACGCAAAGTCCAATGACGAACTCATTGGCGTCCTCACGAGCCTGCGCAAGGCCGCGAAGAAGGAGGAGGCCGCGCTTTGGAACGACCTCGCAACCCGGCTCGAGCGCCCGTCGCGCAGTTGGGCCGAAGTCAACCTCTCGCGCATCGGCCGTGTCGCCGCCAAGGGCGCAACGGTGGTCGTCCCCGGGAAGGTCCTGGGGTCGGGCGCGCTCCCCTACGCGGTCACGGTGGCGGCGTTCTCGTTTTCGGGCTCCGCGCGCACGAAGATCAAGGCGGCCGGTGGAGAAGCCCTGTCGATCCCCCAACTCATGAAGAAAGCGCCTGCCGGCTCGAATGTGAAGATCGTCGGCTGATTTGAAGGAGGACTGCGATGGCCGAAACGTCAAAGCCCAAGTCCAAGGCCCCGGCCAAGGCGTCCGCCCCCAAGGAGGCGGCCCCCAAGGAGGCGGCTGCCAAGGCGCCGGCCTCGAAGGCAGCGGCACCGAAAGCGGCTCCGAAGGAGGCCGCGACGCCCGCCAAGACGGCCGTGGCGCCCGCGAAATCGGCCCCGGCGCCCGCGAAGGCCGCAAACCCGAACTTGCTCATCGTCGACGCCGACCACGCGGTGCTCGGCCGCGCGGTGACCGTCATCGCCAAGCAATTGCTGCTGAACCCCAAGCTCGAGGTCGTCGTCATCAACGCCGAGAAGGCGGTCATCACCGGCGCGCCCGTGTTCACGATTCAGAAGTTCAAGCAGCGCCGCGCCCGTGGCCAGTCCCGCAAGGGCCCCTACTACCCGCGCCGGCCCGACCGAATCTTCAAGCGAGCCGTGCGCGGGATGCTCCCCTACCAACAGGAGCGGGGCCGCGAAGCCCTGAAGCGCGTCAAGTGCTTCCACGGAGCGCCGGGCCGCTACGCCGGCAAGGGCACGAAGATCGAGGGCGCGCACAACCTGCGCACCGCCAAGTTCGTTACCCTGCAGCAGCTGTCCGAAGCGATCGCTGGTTAGACGGAGGAACGCGCATGGCCAAAGAGCAGCCGCCCCTCGTCGTCTCCGGCAAGCGCAAGACCGCCATCGCGC
>JBGPJF010000125.1:0-5217 GCA_041485285.1 Thermoplasmata archaeon
ACTCCGGCCATCGAGGCCGCGAGGTCGGTGTTGACAAACGCGAGCACCGCCACCTCGCTTACATTGCCCGCACTTCCCGCGTTGAACCCGTACCATCCGAACCACAGCAGGCCGGTGCCGAGCGCCACGAGCGGGATGCTGTGGGGGCCCCTCTCCTTGACTTTGCGGGCGCCGAGGAAGAAGACGGAGGCGAGCGCTGCCATCCCCGCGAGCGCGTGGACGACGATGCCGCCTGCGAAGTCAAGCACGCCCCACTGCTGGAGCACGCCGCCGCCCCAAATCATGTGGACAAAGGGAATGTAGACGAGCATGAGCCAAGCGATGAGGAAAATGAGGTAAGCCTTGAACGACACGCGGTTTGCAAACGCGCCGGTGATGAGCGCGGGCGTGATGATCGCGAACATGAGCTGGTACACGAGGAACGCGTAGACCGGGACCAGCGGGTTGCCAGCCCATGGGGTGGTGGGGCTCATGTTCATGAGGAACGCGTTGTCGAGGTTGCCATAGACGCCTCCCTGCCCACCGCTGAAGCACAGGGAGAAACCAACCGCGAACCAGATGACATCGACAATCGCCATCGACACGAAACTCTGCATCATGATCGCAAGGACGTTCTTGCGCCCCACGAGCCCGCCGTAAAAGAACGCGAGGCCGGGCGTCATGAGCATGACAAGGGCGGCGCTGATCAGCATGAAGGCGGTGTCGGCGGTTGCAAAGGCCATTCTGGGTCACCGGAGGTTGGGAGGGGTTGCGACGCGCCCGGGGGCGAGTGTCAACTCCTTGGGCGCCCAGCCTTGGCTCCCGTATATGGAAATGCGCCCTCGCAAGCGGGACGAGCGCCGCATAACAGGGCGATGGAGGAAAAGGACCGCCGCATGGCGCGGCGGGAAGAGAGACCTCTCGCGGGGAGGGCGCGTCGCTACACCTTCGCGACGAGGCGCTTGCCCGGGTGCACGCCGAAGTTGCCGCGTACCAAGACCAGGTACACGACCAGCGCGCCCCACAGCAGCATCCACACCGGCGAGCCGAGGGCAATCACAAAGCCCACAGCACCCGCAAGCGTGGCAAGCCACCAGGCCCAAGGCCTGAGGTTCCACAGGCCAATCCCCGCAATTACGTAGGCAGCGCCGAGCACTAGGCCGACCACGCCGGCGAGGAACTCGCGTCCCCCGCCTCGTGGCGAATCCATGATGCCCGACACGAAGCCCACGAGCATCCCCAGCAGACCGAGGACCGCCGTGACGACCCCGAAGGCCATCACGACGACCGCGATCACGGAGACGCCGAGGGGGCGTCCTGTGTCCGTTGTCGAAGCCATGCATTCACCTCCGGCCGGGGCTTTGGCTCACCCCATATAGCCGCGTTGGTTCGGGCCCTAAACTTCTCTTATACGGCGAAGTTGGCCGCGCGGCGGGATGGGTCGGAACGAATCGGCCCGCCCTCGTGGATCCCTCGTGGGCTCTTTTCGTGCGCCTGGGGCTCGCCGGCGTGTCAAGAGGGCTGCACGAGGGAACGCCCTCCGTGTTCACTTGTGGTCACTTGGGCGCACTGCGGCGGGCCGGCCCCCACCTGTGCGAACCCCGACACGTAATAACACCGGGTGTCAATATCGCCTGGGCGCCCACGAAGCGGGGCGTGGGAACACATGGAGCAGAATAATTTCCTTGTTGTGCGAAAAACGAAGACAACTGCGGCCGTCCCGGCGCCGGGGCCTCTTGCCACCCGCGTCGAGTTGACGCCGGAGGCCATGCTCGGCGTCGTCCGGAAAACGGGCGTCGTCTTTTTTGAGTGGGACCTCGCGCGCGGCCTCACCTACCTCAGCGAATCGGCCCGCGGGCTCCTCGGCTACGCGCACAACGAGTTGCTCGCCGACCCGACCCTCGCTGAACGCGTCGTCCAGCCGGCGTTCCGGCGGCAGCTCACCCAGTTTTGGGCAAGGCTCCAGGTGGAAAAGCCCACGTCAGCACGGATCGAGATCCCGTTCCTCAGCGCGGGCGGTCAGGAGGTCTGGCTCGAGGCGCGGGTGGTGCCGCAGTACGACAAGGAGGGGCGCGTCCGCGGACTCCTCGGCGTTGCGCTCGACGCGACCGAGCTCGTCCGGAGCCGCGCTGCGGCCGACGAGGGCCGCCAGCGCTACCGCCTCATCTTCGACGCGGCCCCCGTGCCCATGCTGCTCGTGGACCCTGCAACGCTTCGCGTGGTCGACGCCAACGACCGCGGCTGCCGCCTGCTCGGCGCCACCGAAGAGGAGCTCGTGGACACCCTGCTTGTCGAGCACGTCGACCACGACGAGCGCGACCGCATCGAGTCTTACTTCAAAAGCGGAGAGGGCGACCCTAACGCGCGCCATGTCCCGCGTACCTTCTTCAAGCGGGCGCGGGGCGAACGGTTCCCCGTGCAGATTGCCGCCGTGAACGTTTGGATCGAGGGTCACCCCCGCAAGCTCGCGGTGCTCCGCGACCTCAGCGACACGGAGAGCGCCGAGGAGACGCTGCGCTCGATGCGCCGCGCGGTCGAGGCCACCGACGAGGCGGTCGTGATCCTCGACAACGCCAAGCGGGTCGTCTTCGCCAACGACGCCTCCGAGGCGGTTTTCGGCCGGTCGGTCGACGAACTCCACGGCCAGGACCTCGCGTTCCTGGCGGAGGGCGGCTGGAAAGAGGAGTGGGAGCGAGCGGTCAACATGACCAACGCCGGCTGGCTTTGGCGCGGCGTGATCATGTTCACACGGACTGAGCCGCCCCCCATCGAACTCGACGTGGAACTTGTCCCGGTGGCAAGCCCGCTCGGGCTCGTGACCCACATCGTCGTGGTGCTCCGGCCGCAGAATGACGGGCCGGTCGACGACTCCTCCCGCTGGCGGAAGTCGACGAGCAGCGCCCTGATGCTCGCGCTGCTGTCGCGGTACGTTGAGAACGCGCTCTCCTCGTCGCGCAACCGCCTCGGGATCATGGCGACCTCCGGAGAACTCACGCAAGAGCTGCGCACCGAGCTCCTCACCTCGACGTTCCAGATTGACTGTGCCATCGAGTTCACGCGCTTCATGCGCGAATTCCACGCGGCGGACGCCCGCCCGGCGGCGAAGGCCGAAGACGAAATGGTGGGCAACCTCGTGGCCATCGTGGGTGAGGTAGCCGACACGGTTCGGGTGCTAAGTCCGGTCAACATAGGGCCCGCGGGGGACGATTCCCCCCTTGGCGTGGCACCGGTCCGCGACCCATGCATGGTGCGCGAGGTGCTTCTCAACCTGCTCTGCAACGCGGCCCGGGGCGCAGAGGGCGTCACCGAGGCGCCGACGGTGTCGTTGCGGGGAGCCATACTGGACGGAAAGCAGGCCTTCTGCGTACGGATTGCGACACCCGCGGGGGCCGGCGGCCTGCGCGGCAGCGGGGACGCCTTCGAGGTGGGCCTCGCGCTCTGCCACGAGCTCGTCGAGCGCGGCGGCGGCCTGCTCACCGTCCAGGATGACCCGACGACCGGCGCGACGGTGTATGGGGTGCTGTTCCCGGCGGCCTGACCCCCCCGCCCTCCGTCTCACGAGCGTTTCACGAGGGGACGCGCTCTCATGAAACGGACGTTTGGCCGAAGGCCTCATTACGGGTCGCGGCCAATCGAGAACTCCCCGTGAGGGAATACGATGGCGAAGAAGAAAGCGAAGAGTTCCCGCAAGTCCAACGCACGCAAGTCTACCGCAAAGAGGGCCCCCGCTCGGCCCCCGGGCCCCCCGCCGTCGAGCGTCACGCCCTACCTCGCCGTCGGCGACGCGGCCGGCGCAATCGAGTGGTACAAGAAGGCCTTCGACGCGAAGGAAGTCAACCGGCAGCTCGAGCCCACGGGCAAGATCATGCACGCGTCCCTGAAGATCGGGCAGTCGTTCGTCATGCTCTCGGACATCTTCCCCGGCAGCGAGATGCGCGACCCGCGCTCGGCGGGCCCGTCCGTGAACCTGCACATCTACTCGAAGGACATCGACAAGATCTTCGGCCAGGCCGTCCTGAACGGCGCGAAGGTTACGATGCCCCTCGAGGACCAGTTCTGGGGCGACCGCTACGGCAAGCTGCAGGACCCGTACGGGCACTCGTGGGGCTTCTCCTGGAAGGCGAAGATGTCGGCCGCCGATCTGGAGAAGAAGCGCGCAGAAGCCATGAAGCAGATGGGCGCGGGCGAACGCCCCGGCTCGAAGCCGTGAGCCGGGGACGACGCGGCGCTACTGGGCGTCCGCGTCCCCCGCGGGGGGCCCGCCGCCGCGCTTGCGCCTTCGCAACGCGGCGAACGCGGCGACCCCGCCTGCCGCCGCGAGGAGCAAAAGCACGAAGAGCGGCGAGCTCAGGAAGCCCTCCGCCGGGGCGGGCGGCGCCCCTCCCGGCAGGCCGTTGTCGAGCGGCGCGGCCACCGCGATCGTAACCGTCCCCCGGGCGGTCACATTTCCTGCCGCCGCCGTGATGGCGACCGGGGTGTCCCCCGCTGGCTGGTCCGCGCGAAGGCGCACGCGCACCTGGATGACCACTGCTGCCCCCGCGCGCAGGGTCGCCGGCGAGCCGTCCACGAAGACCGCCGACACATCGCCCGTCCCAGCGATCACGACCTGCTCCTCGACATTCCCGCGGTTGCGCAGGGTTACGTTGACGAATACCTCCGTCCCTTGCGAGAAGTTCCCCGCCAGCGGCCCGATGTCCATCTCGAGGGCGTGGCGCGCCGCGACCTCGACCGTTTGGGGCAGGGCCGCGGTGCGTCCGGGGGCCCCCTGGACGGAGACCTGCAGCGAGAGCGAATACGAGCCGGCCAGCGCCCCAGCCGACGGCGTGACCGTTACATGCACGACTTGCGTTGCGCCGATGGCGAGCTGGACCGACACCGGCAAGCTCGCCTGCCATCCGCTCGGCAGGCCCGTGGCCTCGACGATGTAGGTCTCCACGACATTCCCGTTGTTCGACAGGGTGACTGCAAACGAGGCCGTGCCGTTCGATTCAAGCGGTCCGCCGGGGCCCACCGCCGCCGCCGAGAAGGAGACCTGGGGGAGCACGGTTACCGTGAGGACAAGCGTGGCAAATACCCCCGGCTGCTCGGATGCGACCCTCACGGTGAACTCCTGCGTCGTCCCGGCAGGCGTCCCCGGCGGGACCGTCACCTGGAAGGCGATGGGCACCGGCACGTCGCCCGCGTTCAGCGCAAACGATGCGGGCGACACGCTCGCGCCCCATGCGGCCGGCGGCCCAT
>JBGPJF010000126.1:0-5171 GCA_041485285.1 Thermoplasmata archaeon
CCGGCTTCCTCGTCCTGCGTCTTGGCTACCTCGACGATCATCTTGGCCGCCGGGTGCTCGACGTCGATCTCCTTCAGGATCGTCACGCCGTCGTTGGTGATCACGACATCGCCAAGCGAGTCCACGAGCATCTTGTCCATGCCGCGTGGGCCCAGCGTCGACCGGACCGCGTCCGCGATGGCCTTGGCCGCCGCGATGTTGTTGTGCTGCGCGCCCTTGCCCTTGTCGCGCGTGGTGCCTTCCTTCAAAATCAGAATTGGGGTTTGTCCTCCGAGCATTGTTGTTTCCTCCTTGTTTTGTGTGTTGTACGTTTGAGTTTTCGCGGCCTTACATCATGCCGCCCATGCCGCCCATTCCACCCATGCCGCCCATTCCCGGGGGCATGCCGCCGTGTCCCCCGCCGCCGGGGCCGCCTTCGCCGCCCGAGCTCTTCGAGGCGATCACGTCGTCGATGCGCAGGATCAGGATCGCGGCCTCCACGGCCGAGGTAATCGCTTGCCGGCCCACGCGGATCGGCTCGATCACGTTCTCCTTGTGCATGTCGACGATCTTGCCGCTGAACACGTTGAGGCCGTGGTTGACATGGCCGTCGGCGTGCGCCTTGCGGATGTTGATGAGCACATCGATCGAGTCCAAGCCCGCATTCTCGGCAAGCGCCCGCGGGATGACCTCGAAGGCCTCCGCAAACGCGGCGATCGCGAGCTGCTCGCGGCCGCCCACCGTGGTGGCGTATTCCTGCAGGCGCCGGTTGAGTTCCATCGCCGTCGAGCCGCCGCCGGTCACGATGCGGCCGTCTTCGACCGCGTCGGCGACCACCGACAGCGCGTCGTGGAGCGAGCGCTCGATCTCATCGACCACGTGCTCGGTCCCACCGCGCACGAGGATCGACACCGACTTAGGGCCCTTGCAGCCGGTGATGAAGGTGAGCTCGTCGCCGGCGATCTTGCGGGACTCCACGCGCGCGGCCTTGCCGAGCGCGTCCTTGGTGAGGTCGTCGAGCTTCGTGACGACCCGGCCGCCCGCGGCCTTCGCCAGCTTCTCGAGGTCCGACTTCTTTGCTCGGCGCACCGCGTAGATGCCCGCCTTGGCGAGGTAGTGCTGGGCGAGGTCGTCGATGCCCTTCTGGCACACGAGCACGTTCGCGCCCGAGGCCTTGACCTTCTCGACCATCTTCCTCAGCGTCCCCTCTTCCTCCTGGAGGAAGGCGGAGAGCGAGCCGGGGTCGTGGATCTCGATCTTGGCGTCGACTTCGGTCTTCTTGATCTCGAGGGCCGAGTCGACCATCGCGATCCTTGCTTCTTCGATGAGCTTCGGCATGTTCGCGTGGACGGGCTCCTTGTCCAGGATGATGCCCTCGACGAGCTCGGTGTCGGTGACGCCGCCGCCCGTCTTCTTGACGACGAGGACATTGTCGACATCGGCCTCCCACTTGCCGCCCTTCTCCTCGGACACGGCCTTGATGGCCTTCATGCAGATTTCCGAGAGGAAGTCGCTGTGGGACGAGGCGAGCTTGGAGGCCAGCGAGGTCATCGCGAGGTTCTTGAGCGCCTTGGCGTCGCCGGGCTTGATGGAAATCGAGATCTTGTCGAGGACTTCCTGGGCCTTGGCCGCCGCCATGCGGTAGCCTTCGGTGATGACCGCGGGGTGGACGTTGGCGTCGAGGAGTTCCTGCGCCTTCTTGAGCAGCTCGCCGGCAAGGACCACGGAGGTGGTCGTGCCGTCGCCGCACTCGTCGTCCTGCACCTTGGCGACTTCGACAATCATCTTGGCCGCCGGGTGGGCGACGTCGATTTCCTTGAGGATCGTGACGCCGTCGTTGGTGATCGTGACATCGCCCATCGAGTCGACGAGCATCTTGTCCATGCCGCGGGGCCCCATGGTGGAGCGCACGGTGTCGGCGATCGCGATGGCCGCGGCAATGTTGTTGGCCTGTGCGCCCTTGCCGGTCGAGCGCTCGGTACCTTCTCGCAAAACCAAAATCTGAGTTCCTGATGGCAGCATTGTTTCATCCTACAAGGGCGGGCTTGCGCCCGGCCCGAATGTAGTTCGAACTATGCAAGCGCTCGTATATGAAGCAATCGGACAGGCCTATGTGAACTTTCCATGGCCGGCGCCGCTACCGCAGCCGCCGGATCTTGTGCTCGGGCACGAGGTGCGCGCGCAGGAGCTCGCGGTAAATGTCCTGCGCCACGCGTTCGCGCAGGTCGAACTGCTCGGAGAGCAGGGGGACGGAGAACTCGTCCGACTCGGTGATCCAATAGAGGATGCGGCGCGACAAGTACTCGTCGGCCAGCCGCGCGATGAGCTGGTGGGCCTCGCTAAGGATGCGCATCTTGCGCGCAACGAGGTCCTGGCGGCGCCGATCGAGGTGCGCCATCTCCCGCCCGATGTCGCCGACCTCGCGCGAGAGTTCGGAGAGGCGCATCGCCGCCGCCTCGCGGGGGCCGACGGGCTCCGGGGGCGCCTTCTTCGCCTCCGGGCGCACGAGGCGGTCGAACACCTCGATGTGCGACGAAAAGAGCGCGGGCCCGAGGTCGATGGAAACGGAGAACGAAGAGGTGAGCTTGTACGCCATCCGCGGGGGGCCGCCCTGGTCGGAGGCCTCTTCGACGCCGCGCACGAGGCCCGCGTCCTCGAGGACCTTCATGTGCTTCATGATCGCCTGCTGCGAGACGCCGAGCTCGCGCGAAAGCTGGAGGGGGTAGTGGGTCTCGGCGGCCAGGCGCGCGATGATCTCGCGGCGCGTCGGGGAGGCAAGGACGCGCAGCACCCCGTCGAGGTCAACGGACTTCGAGATGTGAGTCTCCCCCCGCCACGCGCAGCATGTGAACCTGCGATTATCTAGTTGCCGCGGCTATTTTAGGATGCGCTCCACCGGTGGGGAGGAGACGGCGCCCCGTGGAGGGATTTATAGCCCCGCCCCGCATCGAGGCGGCCCGAGGAAGTCGCTGTGGCCCGGTTCCATAAGGAGGAAGAACTGGACGAGAGCCAGCTCACCCCCGAGAACCTGGCGAATGTCCGCGTGCGCCAGCCCGACCGCCGCGTCGGCGAGGTGTACGCGATCGCCAACAAGCTGCTCGGCGCGTCGCGCATCGAAGTGGTCTGCGAGGACGGGGTCGTGCGCATGGGCCGCATCCCCGGCAAGCTGCGCAAGCGCATGTGGATCCGCGAAGGCGACCTGCTGATTATCGCGCCCTGGGAGTTCCAAAACGACAAGTCGGACATCCGGTGGCGCTACACGAAGACGCAAGCCGTTGCGCTTTCGCGCCGCAAGCTGCTGCCAAAGACGGTCGACATCTTCTAGCGTGGCGCGCCTCCCGCGCCGATCCCCGCCGGTGAACGTTTTGGCAAGACGACGCGAACGGCTCGTCGAGTCGTTGGAGCGCGAAGAGGACGACACCCTCTGGAAGCGCGTGGGCACCGGCGACCAGCGCAAAATCCTCGACGAAGTGTTCGATGAGCGCACGCTGAAGGCCCTCCACAAGCTGATGAACATCGGGCACCTGCAGACGCTGGACTTCCCGGTGGCGACGGGCAAGGAAGCCTCCGTGTTCGTGGGGATCACGAAGGGCTCCACGGAAGTGGCCGTGAAGATTTACCGCATCGGCAACGCGACGTTCAACTCGATCCGCAGGTACATCGCCGACGACCCGCGGTTCAGGGGGGTGAGCCACGACCGGCGCAGCGTGATCTACACGTGGGCCCAGAAGGAATACAAGAACCTCATGGGGATGCACGCGGCCGGCGTGGCGGTGCCGTTCCCCGTCGCGGTGCTCGAAAATGTCCTGGTCATGGAGTACCTCTGCGTCGGCGACAACCACGACCCGGCGCCCCCCTTGAAGAGCCTGCGGGATTTCGACGGCCCGGCGGTCTACAAGGCGCTGCGGCGCGACGTCCGCCGGATGGTGAAGGACGGCGGGCTCGTGCACGGGGACCTCTCGGAGTACAACATCGTGCTCGTCGACGAGCGCCCCTACATCATCGATGTGAGCCAGGGGGTCGTGGTGGAGCACCCGGCCTCGCGCGAATTCCTCGAGCGCGACGCGAAGAACATCGTGCACTTCTTCAAACGCCGAGGGGTCGAGGAGACCGCCGACGAGCTGTTCGCGTACTGGTCCAGGGGCGTCAAGTTCGGCGCGAAGGGCTCGCGTGGCAAGTCGCGCGGGAGGGAGGAGGAATGACGCGGCGCGTGCGCATCCCGGCCGACCGGATCGGCGTCCTCATCGGGCCCTCCGGCGAGTTCAAGGCGAACATCGAAAGGCGCGCGCGCGTGCGCCTCGACATCGACTCCGACACCGGCGAGGTGCTGATCGGCGAGGGCGCGAAGACCGACCCCCTGCGCGCGCTGCAGGTGGAGGAAGTCGTTCGCGCCGTCGGCCGCGGGTTCTCCCCGGAGAACGCCGCCGCGCTCTTCCGCGACGAGGTTTACCTCGCGGTCATCGACATCCGCGACTACACGGGCCACCACGAGAGCCGCCAGCGCCAGGTGCGCGGCCGGGTCATCGGCGAGAAGGGCCGCACCCGGCGGATGATCGAGGAACTCACCGGGTGCAAGGTGGCGATCCAAGGCAACACGGTGGCCATCATCGGCGAGATGGACAGCTTGGAGGCCGCCAAGCGCGGCGTGGACATGATCCTCTCCGGGTCGGAGCACTCCAGCGTGTACGGGTTCCTCGAGCGGCGCCACAAGGAGATGCGCCTGGGGATGCTGGACGCGATCTCGGCGCAGGGCGCGCGCGAGCTTCCCCCGCCGGGCGAAGAAGAGTGAGGGGCGGCCCCTCAGGGGGGGCCCAAGGCCCCAAGTCGCCTTCCGCAAAGGATTAGACGTCGGGCTTGGGTTCACGCGCGCGATGGGCGCCCTCGAGACCCGCCTTGCGGACATCAATGCGCGGCTTGCGGCCTCGTCGGTGGAAGCCGATGAACTGGCGCGCCTCCTGCGCCGGCGCGATTCCTTGCTTGAGACCGCCGAGGACGTGCGCGACCGCCTTGACGCGGCCACCGCGCGCGTGCAGCAAGTCGAGGACGCGTCTGCGGCCTCCGGCGCGCTCTTCCGCTACGCGGTCCACCGCAGGCGCATCGAGGCGTTCCTCGCCCCCCACCAGCGCGAGGGGTTCGTGGCAGCGGCGATGTACCTCGTGCTTGAGCACGAGCTTGCGTCCCTCAACGAGGAG
>JBGPJF010000127.1:0-4988 GCA_041485285.1 Thermoplasmata archaeon
GACGGCTACGAGACGGGCGTTACCGCGGCCCCCTCGACCGACACGACGGATTGCTTCATCGGTGGCGGCTCCTGCCCCGACAAGTGGGCCTTCACGGCGGCCACCTCGAACTCGCCGCGCGCCGGAGCCGGTCCGGCTAGCAGCATGCACTCTCGGGATGTGCCTACCCTTCATTTGAAATAAGGCCCAGGCGCTTTTCGGGGTCGCGCGCGGTGATTCCACGAAGAAAAAGGCAGGCACTTTCCTCACCCTTGGAGTCTTATTCCTCCTGCTATTCGGTTTTGGGATCGCCATCGGCCTCGCTTACACGTTCGGCTTCCCGTATTACGACGCCGGAATCCTGCCGGTGATGGGGGGGCTGTGCACGGTTACCGCGCTGCTGCCGGGGATTGTTCTCCTCGCCATGGGGCTCAAGGCGAAGCGCGTCGAACAAGAAATGAAGGAGTTTGCTTCATGGGTGAAATCCTACCGGCGCATCGCCCTTTCCGAGGTCGCACGAAAGCTCGCCAAGAGCGAGTTCGAGACGGACAAGATCCTCGTGGATGTGGTGGACCGCGGGCTCGTCAGCGGCTTCATCGACCGCACGACCAACGAGTTCGTGCTGGCCCAGGAAATCGGAAGGCAGCAGTGGGTGGAATCGTGTTCGCGCTGCGGCGGGACGCTGAAGAAGATGTACCCGCTCGGCGAGACGGTGCTCTGTCCCTACTGCGGCAGCGTGATCCTGGGCCCGCAGCCCCCACCCCCGCTGCCCCCGCAGTGGCCACAGCCGCCGCCCGGGTTTGTGCAGTACGGGCCGCCGCCGGGGTGGCCGCCCCCGCCTCCACCGCCGCCGCGGTGAGGCACTTGGGGGTGGCGCGCTGACGGCGTGGGGGGCTTCGTGGGTGATTGGTCCTGCGGGCCGCGGCGCGGGAACAGACGGACGCGGGGAGGGCGTGAACCGTAGCTCCTCTCCCCGCGCAGCTCCTTCCCCCGCATCGTGGGGCCGGGGCCAACCATCTCGTTAAATAGCGGCCACCGCCTCGATTTGATTACATGGTGAGCCGCGCGCGGAGCCCCGCGAAGACTCGTGGCCATCGGCAAGGCCTTGCGGAAGGCGCGCGGCCCCTGCGCACGTTCGACACCTCAAAACACGGAGGGAAGTGGGTTGCCACTCGCCGCGGCGAGGTGGTTGCGGTGGGGGATTCCTTCGCCGACGTGGACGCCGAGGTTCGCCGCCGCGGGATCGAGAATGACGTAATCCTCACCCGTGTGCCGCGGACAGGGGCCGTTTTGCTTTGACCACTCCGCCGGATCGCATTTCGTTTGGGCCGCATGTCTTTCCTTTCTCCGGGCTGAGCGCTGCAGGGAAGGAACCCGTTCCCCTCCCCCTGATCCCCATTCGAATCCGCCCGGCCGGAGGCCGGTGGTCCACTCCGTTTGATGCGGCGCTCGACACAGGGTCGACGCGCACTTTGCTTCCGAAAGGCCTTGCGGCCGCTTGCGGGGTCGTGGCGGCGGGCGCCCCCGAAGAGATCGAAGCCCCTGGGGTTCCATTCCAGGCCGTCCCTGCGGACGCCGATCTTGCAATCGTGGACGCCCACTTCCCCGAGGTGCCTGTATGGGAATTGCACGGATTTCGGGTTTGGGTCCCCCTGCGAGAGGATGTGTTGGCAATACCGGTGCTTGGGTGGGATCTCCTCGCAAAGTTCCATGTGGCATTCGATCACCGCCGGCAAAAGGTGGAATTGCGGCTCCAAATCGATTAGGGGAGGCGGTGGCTCCGCTTGGCGGGGACAAGGAAGAGAATGCAGGCGATACCTCAACGATCAACCGGGACACGGATGAAGGCGGGATTGGCGACAATGTCGGGCAGGACGGCTCGTGGCGGCATGTGGATTCCTTTGGGGCGACCTCTTCGTTCATCCCGACCGCGTCGCGCGTACCAGACCCCACCGAGTTCGGAGGGGCGGGATTCGGTGGGGCCGCCGAGAGCGACCGTACAAAAGAGACAACGACGGCGACCGCCCTTACGGCGGCCCAGGTCCCCGGCGCCACGTTTTAGTCCACAGGTTTCCCGGCGGCGCGCCCTTCATGTATCTAATCTGGCGTTTCAAAGCGGAGACTGATTCGTCGTGGGCGAAAGGGCCTCTATGGGTGAGCCATCGGCCCCCGCGCGGCTCGCGTTCCGCCTCGCCGCCGTCGTGTTTCTGAGCCTCGCGGCGCTCGCGGGGCTTTCCCTTGGCGCGGCCGCCTTGGCGGAAACGGAGCCCAACAACCTGCCCGCGGACGCCAACGACGCCCCAACGAACGTTTCGTACGTTCTCAAAGGGGACACGACCTATGGATATGACGGTTCGGACTTCTTCCGGTTCAACCTGACGAGCACGGAGGTGATCGAGGCCGTCATCACAGACACACTGCCTTGCGAAGGCTCCGATTGCAATATGCTTGAGGCCTATTCGGGGAACGGCGCCGAGCTGCTCGACCCCTTCAACAAACCCATGGAGGGGGGCGACGTGTACTTCTCGGGGTTCCGGGGGGACAGTTTCCTCCTCCAGGTCCGAGGAGAAAACCGCGGTGGGCCCTATTCGGTGCAGGTGCTTGTCTACCCCGTCGAGTACGAATCCGGAGAGCGCGTGGCGCTCACGAGGGCCAACGAGACCTCGGCGGTCGTGGCGATCGCGGGCGCCCAGGTCAAGTCGTCATCACACCCTTATGACTTGCAGCTCGAAGGGGACGGAATCTACTACGGGAAGGCACTAACGCTCTACGTCGTGAACATCTCCCCCGTCAATCTCGTTGTCGTTCTGCCGGCCGGGCTAACGTGGATTGCCTCCGATTCGATCTACACGGACTTCGTGGTCACGCACACTCAGAGCTTCACGGTTCATGCGTGGACGTACATTGCGCAGCCGATTGTCGTTGCCGCGGTTTCGCCCTACGGGTGGGTGCCCGGCGATCCAAGCCGTTCGCTGGATGGGCCGACCTATTACCTGGGCCCCATCGCCGAAGGCGACCTTGCCATGGTCACCGCCGAGACCGACCGCAACAGCTACAGCTTCGAGGCCGAGCAGATGGCGGTCTGGGCGGTGACCGCGGGCCAGAGCAAGGCCGACTTCGACAGCTTGGGAGGGTCGACCTACCACTACAACGAGGCCCGCACGCTCCTTTCAAGGGCCGGCGTGCGGACTGCAATCACCCCGACCACGCGCTCGAGTTGGCTTGGCAACACGCTTGCCTACTGGCCGTTCTGCTTCGTGCTGATCTTCCTCGGGCTGCCGGTGCTGTTCGGGATCAGCCAGGCGATGCGTGCCGTGCGCCTTTCGAGCCGCCAGATTGACGGCGCGTATTCCGTTAACCGCGCGAATGCGCGCACCGCGCGCAAGGAGCGACAGTTCTACATCCGCGAGGCGCGGCAGCGCGAGAAGGAGCGCGGCCGCCAGCGCAAAGAGGAGCGGCGGGCAGAACGGGAACACCGCGCCGTCCAGGTGCAACCCGTGCCCGAGTCACGGGCGCCCGTCCCCCACGCAGTCGGCCCGGCCACCCCCTTCCAGAAGTTCATGAAGGCGGATGCCGAGGAGAACTTCGACCTCGATTCCCTGAACGGCCTCGATTTCAACGCGATCCTCGCGGAGGCGGTCGCAGGCCATGATTCTGCGGCCCAGGCGTCGAAGAAGGGCGAGGAGCTGCGCGCGCGGCTCCACCAGGACGTGAACGACCCCGACACGATCGATGACATCCTGCGCAACCGGCTGCTTGTTTGGTACCGGACGAGCGCGGGCCAAGCCGAGTGGACAGCGCTCACGACGGCGGCCTGGGGCGGCCTCGTGGCGGAGTCGACGACGGCCGGAGGACGAAAGCGCGCGCCCCTCGAGAAGCGTTTCGCGGCCCTCCAGGATGCCTGCGACGCAAAGGGCAAGTGGATCAAGCCGCGGCCGCGCGTGGGCCAAAACCCCGCGGCGCGCACGGCCGTGACCCCATCCTCGGCCGTAGACCCCGCCGCGCTCAAGGCCGAGGTCACCCAGGCGGTGCTCGACGACCTGTCGGCCAACCCCAAGAGCGGCGACGCTCCCCTCCCGCTCCCGGTGCTCAGCGAAGTCGCCGCGCGCTACACTCCCCAGCGCGTCAACAATGCGCTGGCGGAAATGTTCAAGGCCGACCCCCGGGGGCCGTTCGTGGTGCTCCACCCGTCAAGATACCCGGACTGTGACATCACGGCGATCCGCCCCCCTGCGCAGGGGGCCAAGGCCGGCGCGATGTCGTACGACCTCTTTTTCGCGAAGGCCGCGACGGGGGTCCCCACAGCAACGGCCGCCGGGTTCGTTGCGACCTCCGGGGTCGCGGGCCTCATCGACACCTCCTCGGCGGTGTGGACGAAGGAGAACATCACGAAGGAGGAGTGGATGGCCGTGCTTGGCGAGCTCCAGCGCCAGCGGCAGCGCCTGGATCCGCCCCCCACGAACTACCGCAAGCTCCCGGCGTATTTCACGCTCCGCAAGCTCCTCGTGGAAAGCGAAGAAGCGCGGCGCGCCTTCATCGCCACGAAGTGGCGCGGCAAGCCCGTCGGCGTGCCGCTCCTCTGCCAGCTGCTCATCGACCGGTCGTTCATGCCCGAGTACGACACGGACCGCGAGTACTTCGAGGCGGAGCTTGGCGACCTCGAGCGCGGCGACCCGCAGTACCTCTCGGCAACGGGCACTTGGACGATCGCGCCGGGCGTCGTCGTGAAGCGCTCGGGCGGCCAGACGGGCACGTTCACCTACAACCTGTGAGCAACGCTACGGCTCGACGACGGTTTCGCTCACGAGCGGCTGGACGAGGCTGCCTGCAAGGCCGGGCAGCGCCGCAAGCAGCGCGCAGGGGCCCACGAGCATCAGGATGTAGTAGAACGGCTCCACCCACGTTGCCCCCGGGTAGTAGCTGGCGAAGAGCCCGCTCCATGCGAGGTGCACGACCACGCCGATCCCCGTGAGGACCGCCCCCGCGGCGGCAAGCGCCAGGGCCGCCGA
>JBGPJF010000128.1:0-4959 GCA_041485285.1 Thermoplasmata archaeon
ATCGCGCACGCGATCGGCAAGCCGATCTTCTTCGTGGGCACGGGGCAGGACTACGACGATTTGCAGGTGTTTTCGAGGCAGTGGATGATCGAGCGGATCTTTGGCGGGGAAAAGTGACGCTGGCCCTTCTCTATCATGACCGCCCGCCCACCCGATTTCGTGGCCGCCATATGAACGCGAAGGGGGGTTCGCCGAAAGCGAACCCCGGGCGCTTATCTTGGCGCTCGTGAATCGACGGCCGTGGGGAGGGAGGCGGAGGCGCGCGCTACGCTCCTCAGGTGGTACCGTGGCAACGCGCGCGACCTGCCCTTTCGCCGCACGCGCGACCCTTACCGTATCCTCGTTTCCGAGGTCGCCCTCCAGCAGACCCGCATCGAGCAGGGGCTCCCGTTCCTCGAGCGGTTCTTCGAACGCTTCCCCACTGTTCAGGCGCTTGCCGCCGCATCAGAGGAAGATGTCCTCCTTGCGTGGGAGGGCCTTGGTTACTACCGGCGTGCGCGGGCGCTGCGGGCGGCTGCAATCGAGATTGTCGCGCACCATGGGGGCAAAGTCCCCCCGTCGTACGACGCGTTGCTCGCGCTCCCCGGGGTCGGCCCCTACACCGCCGGCGCGGTTGCAAGCACCGCATTCGGCGCCCGCGCGCCCGCCGTGGACGGGAACGCAGCCCGCGTGCTTTCGCGCCTGTTCATGATTGCAGACGACGCCTCGACCCCGTCGGGCCTTCGGACCTTCCAGGAACGCGCGCTGTCGTGGATGGGCAAATCCGACCCGAGCGCCTTCAACCAAGCACTCATGGAACTCGGCGCGACCCTGTGCCGCCCAGCATCCCCGCGGTGCGGCGAGTGCCCCGTGGCGCGCGCCTGCGGCGCGCGGCGCGAGGACGCGGTGGAGGACTACCCGATGCGGGCGCCCTCAGCCCCGCTGCCAGAAGTCGAGGTGGCGTTCGCGGTCGTCGAACGGCAGGGCCGGGTCCTTGCCGTTCGCCGCGGGAAGAAGGGGCTCCTCGCGGGGCTGTGGGCGCTGCCCGGCGGCGAGGTCCGCGAGTCCGAGTCCCCGCGCGAGACGCTCGGGCGCCACCTTGCAGGCTTCGGCCTTTCAATCTCGGAGCTCAGCGAACTCGACCAGCGGCGCAAGGTCTTCTCCTCGCGCGTGTGGGACGCGCGCGTCTACCGGTGCGCCGTCGAGGGCAGTTCCGCCCCCCTTGAACACGCACGGTGGTTCTCGCCGGCCGACCGCGCCAAAGTCCCCTTCGTGCCCTTCCAGCGCGAAATCCTCGACGGCCTCAATCGCTAGCCAGCATGCCCCAACGGCGCCGGGAAAACCTTATATCGCCCGCCCATGTGCCCGGTTTGATGGCGCGATTCCCCGAGGCGGAGGCTAGAATCCTCCACAAGAAAATCTGCATGGGCTGCTACTCGCGCAACGCATGGCGCGCCACGAAGTGCCGCAAGTGCGGCGGCAAACAACTTCGCCCCAAGGCCAAGGACGCCCGCGGCGGACAGTAGCGGTTTTTCCCCTTCAGTTCACAGCCCAAAGAGCGTGAGCGTCATCACGATGAAGTTGTTCGTCGCGTGCGCCGCGATGGGCGCGGCAAGCGAGTTTGTTTTCACGCGAAGGATCCCCAGCACCATCCCGGCAACAAACAAGGGGCCGAACGAGAACGGGTCCATGTGCACGGCCGCAAACAGCGCGCTTGTCACCAGCAGGCCGCGGTTTGTAAGGCCCCGCTTGACGAAACCGCCGAGCGCATAGCCGCGGAAGAAGAATTCCTCGGCGATCGGCGCGATGACCACGCCCGAGACCAGCCAGAACCCGTAGTCGTTGAGCGAGGCGATGCGAGGCTGGAGGGCCGGCCCCGCCCCGCCCAGGTTCACGCCTGACATCGTGAGGGCATCAATCAGAATCTGGATCGTGACGACCGACAGCATGAATGTCCCGGCGCCGGCAAGTACGCCGATGCCGACCTGCTTGGGCACCCGCCCTGTCGCGGGGTCTACTCGAAGGCCGATTTCCTCCTTCGTCAGCCGCTTGCGGAAGACGCCCTGATCATAGGCGATGGCCACGAGGATGGAATCCTGGACGATGAGTTCGAACAGGACGAACCACGGCTCGCCCTCGAGGTTGATGAGGTCTTGCTGGGACACGGCGGGGCTGATCAGAGCGGGCATGAGGAGCAGGTAAACGGCCACGCCCGCCAGGATGAACGTGAACAGGGCGGCGCCAACCACCTGCCCGCTGGTGATGTCGATTGCCTTGGCCGGCGGCTTCTCCGAGCGCGGTGCGAAAAAATACGGCGCCATGCCAACGGGAGGCGGCGGCGGGGGCGGGGGGAAGTACCCGGGCCACTGCGCGTACGGCGGCGCGAGCGGTGGGGGCGGTGGGGGTGGCCCTGCCAGCGCGAGCGCAGCGGGTTGCGAGGCGACCGCGGTGGCTGTCGGGGCGGCCGGCAACGATGGAGGCGCATAGGCTTGTGGGCCGGGCATTGGGTTCGTCGGCGCAAGCATGCGCCCGCAGCGCGGGCAGGGCTCGGGCGAATACCCCCGCGGCGCCCCGCAAAATGGGCACATCATCCACGGGTTCCACGACGCGACGACGGGGCCCTTCACCTGGGGGCACGCCACAAAAAACGCGATTACGCCAACCGTCGGGAGCAGCGCCGCAAGCGCCCCCCACCAGACTTCCCTGCCCGAGGGCCGCTTGCGGGCGGCCAAGTACACCGTGGGCCCGGCGATCAGCCGGCTCAGCAGGAGCGCCACGAGGAGCCAGAACGCGAACGCTTGGGCAAACGCCGCATCGGGCGTCACCGGCCCTGACTGGAACAGCAGCGCGAAGAGCTCGAATGGGTCCAATTGCCTCTCCTGCCGGGGCCGCAACGCTTCGAGGGAGGACTGCGATAAATCCCCTCTGTTGACTTCCCGCGGGCGCGGCCGGTCACACCGTCGGGGCCCACTGCTGCACTTTCTTGGCGTACACTTCCGCCTGGTCGGTGTCGCCGATCGCCGTGTACGCTTCGGCAAGCTGCTGCGCGAGCTTCACGGCAAGGTCCATGATTTCGAGCTCCTCGCACATTTCGAGCGAATCCTCGAGGTGCTGGATCCCCTCTTCGAAGTTCTTCTCCTTAAGGGCAAGTTCGCCCAGCAGGAGCATCGCCTCCGCCCGCGACCGCTCCGTCCCCTAGCCCCCTTCCAGCAAGCCAATGGCCTCGTTCACGCGCGCCCGGGCCGCGCTGAGCGAGCCGCGCTCGGCGAGCGTCTTGCCGATGAGCAGCGACGCCTCTGCGGCCATCATCAGCTTGCCCGCGGCGCGGCCAAGTTCGCCCGCCCGCTCGAGGTGCGCCATCGCCGCGTCGACCTCTTCGCGACGCAGCAGCGCCACGCCGAGGTTCAGTTCCGCGTGGACGAGGTCGGAGGAACCCGCGATCCCGGCTTCCGTGAGCAACTTGATCGACTCGTTGAAGTGCGCGATGGCGGCGTCGTTCAGGCCCCGCTGGGCCTCCAGCCACGCGACCTTCCCGTACAAGCGGCCGCCGTCTTCCTTGCGGCCGATCTCGAGCGAGCGGTCGAGCGCCGCCTTCGCATGGTCGAACGCCGGCTCCCAGCTCTCCATCTTGGCGTAGAGGTCGGACTTGAGTTCGTCGAGCGCCATCACGCCATGGGCCTCCAGGCCCTTGCCGGACAGATTCTCGACAGCCGCGAGCAGTTCGCGGTAGAGGCCCGCCGTGATGAGCCGCCAGCCTTCGGCGATGGCCTCCGTGGCCGCCGCAGCGGTTTGGCCGGCTCGGTCGAGGTGGTAGATTCGCTCGAGCACGTCCCTGGGGTCTTCCGACTTTCCAAGGAACGTCGCCGCCGTGGTGTGGAATTCAATGAGCTGCTGGGGCGTGAGGCGCGTGTACACGAACTCGCGCACAAGGTCGTGGATGTCGTAGCGCCCGTCGGGCCGCTCCTGCAGCAGGTCGTACCTCACGAGCTCTTCGAGTGATTCAGGCTTCGAAGCCGGGTGGAGCATGAGCGCGTCGCGCTTGACCGTCGAGCGGAAAACGGACGCAAGCGAGACCAGGTCGAGCGCGCCCGGCGTAAGCCGCTTCAGGATCTCGTTCTGCACGAACGCGGCCGCGTCGGACGTGTACGCGGGGCGCGTCGTGGGCTGCGCAAGTTCGAGGAGCAGCGGCACGCCGCCCGTGCGCCGGTAAACTTCCTCGAACTCCTCGGGCTTGGCTATGATCTCGGGGCGGACGATCAGCCGGGCAGCCGCCTTGTCGAGCCCCTCCAGCTTGACCTCGACGACGCGCTTGGTGACGGCCACCTCGCGCCGGTCAATGATGTGCGGGAGCGGCCGCGAGATCAGCACCACGGCAAGGTTCGGGAACTCGGGCTTGATCTCCACAAGGAGCTTGATGAAATTCTGGAGGTCCTGCGGCGCGTCCTGGAGGTCGTCGAAGTACAGGGTGGCGTCGATGCCCTCGAAGTCCTCCTTCAGAATGGGGCCAAGGTCGCCGACAACGGGCTGCGCGGCCTCCGTGAGGTAGTGGAGGAGTTTTGTGCGGCGCAGCTTCCCGAGGAAGCGCGCGAAGGGCATGAGCACGCCGATCATGCTCGAGTAGGTGCGGAGGCGCACATACCAGAGCGATCGCTTGCCGCGCAGCGGCTCGATCGACTTCACGGCGAGCGTCGTCTTCCCGACGCCCGCGACCCCCCACACGACCGCCACTTGGTTCGCCGCGATGACCGACAGGACCTGCGAGAGTTCCCCCTCGCGACCCACGAACGCTCGCACCGCCGGGATGCCCTCGATGGCCTCCACGACGCCCGCGGGCGTAGACCCCAGGGCCTTCGCGCGGTCGACGTCGAATTTCCCTTCGGGGGTGATCTTCATGGCAAGCGAGAGGAACGAGAACGAGAGGCCCGTCTCCTTGGCAAGGTCGCCGGCGAGCACCTCCTTCACGGTCTCGCCCTCCATCAT
>JBGPJF010000129.1:0-4944 GCA_041485285.1 Thermoplasmata archaeon
CGTACCCAGACGGCGTCGCCCGGGGCGACCTTCGGGTCGGCCGCCACCACGCCGGGCGCCATGATGTCGGCCCCGTTCAACACGAACTTCACGGCCCCTTCGTCCACGGTGACGAAGTGCTCGGTCGCGGGGTACTCGAGCAGCCCCTTGACGGTCGGCATCACGCGGCCCTCGAAGGAGAACGCCATGGGGACTGCGTCCACGAAGAAGAGGCGGAAACCCCCGTCCTCGCCCTCTTCGACCAGCTTTCCCTCCCACGAGACCTGCGCGCCGAACACCTTGGAGAGCGCCTCGGCGACCTCGCGGGCGTCGCGTTCGCGGATGGGGTGGCGGCTCTTCGTCAAGGCTTCAAAGCCGGCCACGCGGCGCCTTTCACTTAAGCGTTTGCGGCGGTGGCTGCGGGGCCAACCCACGCGCGGCTAGTTATGGGACGACCCCATCGGCTCGCGCCATGAGCGCCTCGCTGGGCCCGCGCGGGTTCTTCGCCGGCCTGCCGGCGCCCCTCCGCGCGTGGCTCGCGGGCAACGGCTTCACCGACCCCTCTCCCCCCCAGACGCTTGCCTACCCCGCCATTTCGGCGGGCAAGCACGCCTTGCTCATCGCCCCGACGGGGATGGGAAAGACCGAGGCCGCCTTGCTCCCCCTCGTTGAGCGCCTCATCTCCCACGAAGCGAGGCGCCCGGGGTTCCGCTTGCTCTACATCACGCCGCTTCGTGCGCTCAACCGCGACATGCTGCGGCGCATGACCTCCCTTGGAGAGCATGCGGGGCTGCGCGTTGGGGTCCGCCACGGGGACACAGGGGCCACCGAACGGGCCAAGCAGTCCCGCGACCCGCCCGAAGTCCTGATCACGACGCCCGAAACCCTCCAGCTGCTCTTCACCGGGCGAAACTTGCGCGCCTCGCTCGGGGCCGTCGAGGCGGTCGTGGTCGACGAGATCCACGAACTCGCGGAGGACGAGCGCGGGGCGCAGCTCGCCGTCGCCCTGGAGCGGCTCGAGGTGCTAACCGGCCACCCGTTCCAGCGCGTGGGGCTCTCGGCGACCGTGGGCGCGCCCGAGGAGGTGGCACGGTTCCTCGGCGGCGAGGGGCGGCAGGTCGAGACGCTGCGCGTCGACCTGCCCAAGTCGATCGAGGTGTCGATCCGCGCTCCGCGTGTCGACCCCGCCGACGAGGAGCGCGTCGAGGGGCTCTGCGACAAGCTGAAGGTCCCCCCCCTGGTCGTGGCAGCACTGTTCGAGTGCCTCACGACCATCCGCGCCCACGCGCAGACGCTCGTGTTCGTGAACACGCGCGACACCGCGGAGCTGCTCGCCACGCGCCTTGCGATCATCGACCCCGACCTTCCGCTCGGTATCCACCACGGCTCGCTGTCGCGCGACGTCCGTATCGAGATGGAGAACGAGTTCAAGGCCGGCAAGCTGCGCGCCCTGATCTGCACTTCTTCGCTCGAACTTGGCATTGACGTGGGCACCGTCGACTTCGTGCTCCAGTACAACTCGCCGCGCGAAGTCGCCCGGCTCCTCCAGCGCGTCGGGCGCGGCTCGCACCGGATCGCGGCGACCTCAAGGGGGCTTGTCCTGGCGTCGAACGTCGACGATGTCGCCGAAAGCGCCGCGATCGCTACGCTGGCCGGCCGCGGCGCGATCGAGCGCAAGCTCGTCCGCCGCGACCCGCTCGGGGTGCTCGCCAACCAACTGATCGCGATGGCCAACAGCGAAGGGCGGGTCGACACGGACGCGGCCTACGCGGCCATGCGCCGCGCGTATCCGTTCCGCGAACTCCCCCGCGCGACGTTCGACGCGACGCTCGCGCTCGTCGCCGCCCTCGGCGGGGTCCGCGCTGGCGAGAACTCCTTCTCCACCCGAGGCGGCACGCGCGTCTACTTCTTCGAGAACATTTCGATGATCCCTGACCAGCGCAGCTATGCGATCATCGACATCGTCTCGCGCCGGTTCATCGGGACCCTCGACGAAGGTTTTGTCGCCTCCCTCGACGAGGAGAATTCAAAGATCATCGTCCGAGGGCGGTCGTGGCGCGTCGCGGAGGTCGGCGAAGACTCGGTGCTCGTCGAGCCCTCCGACGACCTGGGTGCCGTCCCGTCGTGGATCGGCGAGGACATCCCGGTGCCCTTCGAAGTTGCGCAGGCCGTGGGCGCCTTCCGGCGCGTGGGGTCGCTCGAAGGGTCGCCGGCCGACGACGGAGCCAAGGCGGTCTTTGCTCAGGCGGTCGAGGGCCAAAAGGCCGCCGGGTTTGCCGTGCCCGACGACGCCACGGTCGTGATCGAACGCACCGACCGCACGGTCATCATCAATGCGTGCTTCGGCAGCAAGGTCAACGAGACGATCGGCCGCGCGCTTACCGGCCTGCTCACGCAGCGGCTCGGCGCGTCGGTCGGGCTCTTTGTCGACCCGTACCGGGTTGTGCTTACGCTCCCGCGCATCGTCTCCGAAGGCGACATCGAGGCGGCGCTGCGCAGCCTCTCCCCCGATGGCCTCGAGGAATTCATGCGGATCGTGCTTGCAAGTTCGGCCCTCCTCAAGTGGAACCTGCTCCACTCGGCCAAGAAATTCGCCGCCCTGCGGCGGGGTGCCGACCACCGGTTCGTCTCGGCCAAAGCGATGCTTGAGCGCTTCCAGGGCACGCCGCTGGTCGACGACGCCATTGACCGCACCCTGCACGACCGGCTCGACATCGAACGGACCGCGCAGGTGCTCGCGGCCATCCGCGACCAGACCATCGCCGTGCGCCGCCAGGCGCTCTCCCCCATCGGGATGGCCGGCGGGGAGCGCATGCGTGAACTGGTCGCCCCGCAGCGGCCCGACGCCGCTATCCTCGCCGCGCTCCTGCGCCGCCTCGACGACACGCGCGTCGCGCTCCTTTGCATGGCGTGCCACAAGCTGCGCACGGTCCAAGTGCGTGAGGCGCGGCCGGAGGCCGGCTGCCCCTTCTGCGGCGGCCGCATGCTTGCCGCTCTCCACCCGCGCGAGCGCGAAGCGGCCGCGCTCCTTACGCGCAAGGCGCGCTCGCCCGCGGAGGAAAAGCGCAAGCGCCAGCTCAACACCGCGGCAAGCCTGGTCGCCTCCCATGGGCGCCCTGCGCTCCTTGCCCTTGCCGCCCGCGGGGTCGGCCCCGACATGGCCGGGCGAATCCTGGCCAAGCAGCAGGCCTCCGAAGAGGAGCTTTTGAAGGACATCCTGGCTGCCGAAGTTCTCTACGCCCGGACGCGCCGGTTTTGGAACTAGCGCCCCCGCCTGCGCGTCACGCGCGGAAGCCAGGCTCCCCGTTTCGGAAACACTTATTACGGGTCAGCCTGCAATGGCCGCCCGGGATGGCACTCAAACCGATCGGTGCCGTTTTCGGCACCGTTGGCTCTTCCTCGTTCCGGATCGCGGTCTCTGACGTAGGTCTGCGCCGAAACGACTACATCAAGGTCGAGCACCCCGCCTGCGGGTGGGTCTTGGGGCAGGTCGTGGACCTCCAGCGCGAGTCCGACGTCTCCTACGAAAAGGCCTCCAAGATGCTTTCGGGCGAGCAGGTCACCGTCCAGGAGAAGATCATCGCCTCGGTGCAGATGGCCGGCTACCGCGACGAGCGCGGCATCCTCCAACAGGCCGACACGCCGCTCTCGGCCGGCTCGCTCATCTACCGCGCCGACGCGGACATCATCAAGAATGTCCTCGGCCTCGACCGCAAGGTCAAGGGCGGCGCTTACATCGGCCTGCTCAAGGGCCACCCCGAGATCAAAGTCTTCCTCGACCTCAACACGATCGTCTCCTCGCACGTGTCGATCCTTGCCAAAACCGGCGGCGGCAAGTCGTACACCGTCGGCGTGTTCCTCGAGGAAATGATCAAGCGCGGCGTCCCGGCGGTCATCGTCGACCCCCACGGCGAGTACTCCTCGCTCATGCACCCCAACAACTCGGAGCGCGACCAGGCGCTCATGGACCACTTCGACATCAAGCCGCGCGGCTACGCCGACCATGTCGTCGAGTTCTCCCCCGACCGCAAGCTGAACCCGCACGCGCTGCAGTTCGCCTTCGATTCGGTGAACCTCGCCGTCGAGGACATCGCGGAATTCGCGGGGATATCTTTTTCCGGCCCGCAGATCACCGCGCTCGACATGATCATCAAGGAACTCAAGAAGGACACGCCCTTCTACACGCTCCGCAACCTCATCGATGCGATCAAGGTGTCCTCATCGCCGGCCCGGTGGAGCCTGGTGGCGCCCCTCGAACAGCTCGAGTCGATGGGCCTCTTCTCGAAGAACCCCACGAAGATCTCGGACCTGGTCAAGGCCAGCCAGGTCTCGATCGTGAACCTGAAGGGCGTGCCGCCCGAAGTGGGCGAGATGATCGTGTCGCGCCTGTGCACGAAGCTCTTCGAGGCGCGCAAGATCGACAAGATCCCGGCGCTCATGCTCGTCCTCGAAGAGGCCCACAATTTCTGCCCGCAGATCGGGGTCGCGAAGTCGACGGGAATCCTGAAGACGATCGCCGCCGAGGGGCGCAAGTTCGGCCTCGGGCTCTGCGTCGTGTCCCAGCGGCCGGCGAAGGTCGACAAGAACATCCTGTCGCAGTGTCACACGCAGATCATCCTCAAGGTTACGAATCCGAACGACCTCAAGGCAATCTCGCAGTCCATCGAAGGGCTCACGGATGGCTTGGTCGAAGAAATCCGCGAGCTTGCCATCGGCGAGGCGCTCATTACCGGCGGCGCGGTCGCGGCCCCCATCGTGGTGATGACACGCGTCCGCGAGACCAAGCACGGCGGCGCAAGCGTCCAAGTCGTGCGGGGCTGAAACCGGTGGCCGGCAGGCGCGCGTCGCCGAAGGGCGCCTCCACCAAGCGCGCGGTCATTACCGACGCGCACATCGACCGCTACCTCGCAGTCACGGAGAAAGGACTCGCCGCCGCGAAGATCGCGCCCCCCGCGCGCTCCCACC
>JBGPJF010000130.1:0-4940 GCA_041485285.1 Thermoplasmata archaeon
AAGCTCCTCGTCTCGCAATTTTTTGTCCGGTACAGCGTGGTGCTTTCGCCCCAAGGGGTGCAAGTGGTCTCGGCGCCAAGCGGCGACGCCCTCATCGTTTCGTGGGCTGCGCGGACGCCGGCCTCCGACGGCGATCGCGTCGCGGTCTTTTCGAACAAGTCGGGGGTATGGGCGCAATTGGCCGTGGTTGGCGTGCCCCGCACTTCTTTTGCCGACTTGGATGTGCTCGAAGGTGTGCCCATTCACTACTGGGTCAAGGAGTGGGACCCGCTCGTCGACCTCTACAGCGGCCCCTCGGCGGAGGTCGTCGGGGTCCCGCGCGATGTGGTGGCTCCTGCTGCGCCTGCCGCTTTTTCGGTGGCGGTCGATGCCGCCGGCCATAGCGCCACGCTGCGTTGGGCGCGCAACCTCGACGACACCGTCGGCTACGAGGTTTGGCGCGAGGAGGGCGATGCCGCAGGGTTCGCACGGATAGGCACGGTCGACCAGCCTGGCGTCGCGTACTTTGATTCGGGCCTTGCCGAGGAGCTCAACTACACGTACAAGGTGCGTGCAGTCGACGACGTTGGCCTTGCCTCGCCCTTCACGGAGCCCGGTGCTGCCCGCATCTCCGATTCGGTGGCGCCTCCCTCGCCCCGCGCTCTTCGGGCCGATGCGGCCCCTTCCGGCACAGCGATCGCCCTCTCGTGGACGGCGAACGCGGAGGACACGGTGGGTTACGCGGTATGGGCCTCTGCGCCGGGCAGCCCGAGTTCGTATAGCGAGGCGGGCCAAACGGCCGGCACCGCCTTCACGGTCACGGGCCTCCAGCGGGGAGCCACGTATTACCTGCGCGTGGAGGCCGTCGATGGGGTGGGCCAGCGCTCCGCCCCCGCCTCGACGTGGGTGTCGACGGTGGATGTGGAGGCGCCGTTGGCGCCGGTCATCACCTCTGCCGAGGCCCTCCCCGAGGGGGGCGCGGTGCGGCTCAATTGGACGGCCTCCGACGACGATATCGCGGTGTTCCACATCGCGTGGCGATCGGGGGGCGTCGACCGCGCGGCGCCGGGCGTCGATGGCGGTGAACGCAACTTCACGCTAAGCGATCTCACGAACGATGTGCGTTTGGATGTGCGGATTTCGGCCGAGGACAAGGGCGGGTTGGTGGGCGCGGCCTCCGAGGCGGTGTCGGTCACGCCGCACGACTCGGTTCCGCCTTCCCAACCGACGGGGGTTCAGGTGGAGCCGGTGGCTTCCGGCGGGGCGCTCGCCGTGACGTGGACGGGGAGTCCGGATGCTTCGGTGGCGGGATACAAAGTGTACTACCGGGCGACCGCCGGCTCGGCAAAGTTTCTGCTTGCCGGAGCCGTCAGCGCCGGCGCCACCACCTTTACGCACCGGGGGCTCGAGAACCTCGTGTCCTACACCTACGAGGTCGCGGCCATCGACGGCGCGGCCAATGAGGGGGCCTGGTCGGCGCCCGCCCAGGGGGTCCCTCGCGATTTGCAGCCGCCCGACCCCCCGCAACTGGAGCCGTTGCCCGCGCGGACCAACACCGCAGGGTTGCTCGTCACCGGGCACGCGCAGGCAGGCGCGCAGGTCGATGTCGAGGTCGGCGGGCACCCGGCGGCGTCCCAGAAGGCGGACGGAAACGGCGCCTTTGCGATCACCATCGCTCTTGCCGAGGGGCCGAACCGCGTCCGAGCCAGGGTGTTCGATGCAAGCGGGTCGGCCGAGGCGACCGCGAAGTTCAGCGCCTATTCGCCGGAGGTCGAGGTGGTGCTCGACCAGGCTGCACCGCAGGTGACCGCGGTGTCCCCCGAAAACGGGGCGCGGGGCCTGCCGCCGTCGCTGGTCCTAACCTTTTCCTTGAGCGAGCCCCTCGACGGCGCGACCGTGGCGGCAACCCTTCGCGACGCGGACGGCAACGAGATTCGCGTCGCAGCCGCCTACGATTCCGCTACGCGGATGGTCACCGTAACCCCTGCCGTGCCTTTGACGCCCGGCACGCAGTACACGGCCACGCTGCGGGGCGCCGACGCTGCGGGCAATGCCATGGCCGAGGTGTCCCTGTCGTTTGCGACCGAGCCCGCTGGGTCGGACCTCACGCTCTATCTGCTGTCGGCGGGGATCGGCGGTGCTGCGGTTGGTGCGGCGGTCATCGTTCGCAGAGGGAGAGGGAAGGCGAGGCCCCCCACGTAGGGAACGCCGTTTTTGGGGGAACCACAATCACCGTAACTGGGCTTTCTCGTGGCGCGCTTGCGGCGGTCGCCATCCTGTTCATCCTCCCCACTGCTGGATGGCCCCACGGGATTGTGCCGGTCGGCGGCGCGGGCGCCTCCCAAACGGTCACGGAGGGCCTTTACAACAACTCCTCGGCAGGCTCGTTTGAATTGGGCCTTGGCGGCAGCACGTCGCGCACCGTACCCTGGACGCTTCCCTTGGACGCGAGTGCCCGCCTGGCTTCCGCGTCCTTGGACCTCGTGGGGAGGATGTCGACCCCGGCGTGCACCACCATCTACGGGTACGGGGAGGACCTGCGCGAATGGGAGAACTTCGGATGGCGGATTGCAGGCGGCGGCGACCTCAACGGCGACGGGACTGCAGATTTCGCGGTGACCGCCCCGATCGTCTTTGGTGGGGGAAACGCCTCGCAAAGCGGCCGCCTGGATGTGTTTTACGGGAACGGCGCACGGGCGTGGCCGCAGGGCGCCAATTGGACGTACAGCCTGCTGTCGGTCAATCAGTTCGGGACGGGCGCGTTTGGCCGCACACTGGCGGAGGGGGAGTATACCGGCGACGGGGTCGCCGACCTGCTCGTCGCGGCGGGCAACGAAACGCTGCTCTTGTTCGCGGGCTCGCCGCTGGGCCTGCCTGCGGCCCCGACGCTCACGCTGCGGTGGAACAACACGGTCGATCAGGGGTGGCCGGGCCCCCTCGTCGGCGGCGTTGACCTCAACGGGGACGGGTGGGACGACCTGCTTACGGCCGAGCGCCTGTATCAGTCGCCAACGGGCGCGCTTGGGCGCGTGGTCATCCTCTGGGGGGCGCCCGGCGGGCTCAACCTGATGAACGCAACCAGCCTCGAGGAAAACGCGACCGTGGACTTCGGATGGGCCATTTCGGGGCTCGGGGATACCGATGGCGACGGTGCGGGCGAGTTTGCGGTGGGCCTGGCGCAGAACGCAAGCCAGTCGGGCTCCGCCTACGTCTACGAGAGCGTGCTTGGCACCCGCACGGTGGAACGGCGGTGGTTTTACTCGAGCCCCTACCGCGCGGCTTTCGGGGTAAGTGTTGCAGGAGGCAAAGACCTCTCGGGGGACGGGGTCGCCGACCTTGCCGTTGGCGGTTCGAACAACCAATCGGGGCGCGGCGCGGTTTCGGTGTTCGCAGGGCTTGGCAACGCGACCTACGCGGACGCGCCCTACCTCACGCTCAAGGGCGACCAGGCCGCCGGAGAGAATTTCGGGGGCAATGTCGAGCTCTTCGACGACATGGACGGGGACGGGTCAAGCGAACTTGCCGTCGGGGCAAACGCGTACGCCGGGGCCGACGGCCGCGTTTACCTGTGGCTCATGGGAAAGCATAATGGCGTCGGCCAGCCCGCGCTCGAGTCGATCTACCCGGGCGACAACAGCAACATGGGTGTTGCGCTCGAACGGGTGGGCGACGTGGACGGCGACGGCCGTGCCGACCTCGCGGTGGGGCTGCCGCTTGCCCACAACGGCACGCACCGCTCGGGCGCCGTGAGGATTTATTACGGCCAGGCGCACCCACTCCCCGAGAATGTAACCGTCCTTGTGGGGGCAGCACCCGCCTGGTCGCAGCCCGGACAGCTTGTGGACCACGCCCAGGCGGCGCCGCTTGCAAGCGCGCTGCAGCGGTATGTGGAGGGTGTGCTCCAGGGCGGGGGGAGCGGCCCCCTGTCGGTCCCGCTCGCCGTCCGCTTCGAGCGGGGTGGCATTCTAAACGCGAGCAACCTGAGCGTGGTGTACTCGGTCTTGCGCCCGCCGCAGGGCGTGTCGGTCACGCCGGCCCCAGCGGGGGGAAGCCTAACGCTAGCCTGGCAGCCGCAGGTCACCGACGGTACGGTCTTTTCGATCTGGTCGAACAAGAGCGGCGGCAACTTCACGGTGATCGGCCAAGTGCCGTTTTCGACAACGAGCTTTGCGGACACCAACGTTACCAACGGGGTGGCGTACGCCTACTTCGTGACCGACGACGAGCCTTCCGTCGGCACAAACAGCACGCCTTCGCAGGTCGTCACGGGCGTGCCGACGGACATTGTGCCCCCCGCGGTGCCCGCCGGGGTGGTCGTGGCGGTCGACGCGACGGCGCACGCCGTGCGGCTCACATGGAACGCCACCGGGAGCGACACGGTCGCCTTCGAGGTGTGGAGGCGGGTGGGTACGGCTGGACCTTATGCCTACGTGCGGGAGCTCGCGTTCCCCGCAGCGCGCTACGATGACACCGGCCTGGTCGAGGACGCGACCTACTCGTACATCGTGCGCGGGCGGGATGCTGCGGGGTTGTGGTCGGACTTTTGCAGCGCCGTGACCGCCCATCTGCCCGACCTCTTCCCGCCGCAGGTGGAGTTTGGGCTCCCCCTAACATGGGCCGACAACCTCCAACTCAAGATCAACTCCTCCGAGGTGTGGGACGACGACGCAACCTGGGGAGCGGGGGCCAATGGGACGTTCCGGTGGAGCGTCGAGGGGCCGGCGTTCCCCACCCCCGGTACCTTTGCGGGCCGCGACCTCGTGCTGCTGCCGCTCTTGCCTGGAATCTACCGCGTAACGCTCGAAGTCGCCGACGCCTCTGGCCTGTGGGCCAATCGCTCGCACAATGTGACCGTGGAGGACCGCTCGCCGCCCCTGGTCATCGTCGGGGCGGGAGGCCCCTACAACGAGGGGGACACCGTCCTGTTCGACGCTTCCGGCAGCACGGACTCGAACCCCGCC
>JBGPJF010000131.1:0-4919 GCA_041485285.1 Thermoplasmata archaeon
CGTTTCCATCGCCGGGATGTTCGGCATTGGCAGGGCGATGGGTTGCGGCTGGGGTGGAAGGATCTCCTGCTTTGGAGGCTGGACGAGGGCTTTGGGCTCCTCACCTGCCTTTGGCCGGTCTTCCGTTTCCTCCCTGCCTTTTGGCTCGTATTTATCAAGAAAGGCTAGGGCACGTCGTCTGGGTCGCGACTGTGGCATGTGACTGCCTCCTTTCGTTCTGGAGTTCCGCTTCCCTCAAAACGCGGTATTCCCATGCCTCCGCCTGGCGGAGCATTTCTGCAAGGGTGTCCGGCCTCAGGACCGGGCCAAAGGCTCCCATGGGCGCGCCCTGGAAGCAATGCCCGATAAGGGCGGCCTGATGACCATCATTGGCACGATGCTTAATCCCGGCTTGCGCGCCGGGCTACGCCAGAAAATCGTCCAACTTCGCCCGCTTCACCTTGTCGTGCTCCAACAGCGCGTGGATCGACTCCTCGGGGAGCCCCACGCGCTGCCGGATGTATTCGGGCACCCCCTACTTCGCGGCCAGTCGGTGGGCCCTCGGCGCCCTGCCATCGACGCGCGTGTGGCCGGGCGGGCGAACACGCCTTTCGTCCGGCGTCCTTCACCCGTCATCCACGGACGCGGCCATACATCAGCCAATGTCCAACCCGTCCCCAAAAGGAATCGGGCGCTGGCGGAACAAAATGGGGGTCCCCGTAAAGGTAGGCCCAGGGTTGAGGCTCCCCCGGCTTCGGCTGGTAATAAGGCGTGCGCTCCGGGAAATAGAACGGGTACGCGGGTTTCCTGCCGGCCATTCGCTTGCGAGCTCCGTTCATCATTTCAACCGCCACCGATATAAAGGAATGCGCTGCCGAAAAGCAAGGCACCTGCAAGGAGCCACCGGACTCCTCGGTCTCGCTCCCGGACCGCCGCGGATAGCCCTTGCAGATTTTCCACGAAATTGTCCGCGTGGATTTGGAGCGCCCGCCGCTGATGGTCTTCGAGCCCCGTCGCGCTTCTGCCGGCCTCAGCGAACAGCCACTCAGGCGTGGGTCCGATTCTGATGGCCGAGTGCTCCCGCACGCCAAGGTAAGCGCCCACAAACCGCCCGATCGAAATCAACGTCGAAAGTGACCCGGCGGCGAGCAAGGCGAGGTACATCGCCGGCGGCGAACCCCCTCGCCCCCCCATCGGCGCCGAGCCAACTCCCCAACCGGCTACGAGCGCACCGGTGGCGAGCCCAATCATCTGCTCCGCGCGGCCGTCGGCGCGTTCGAACGCGCGAACCTGAAAGTCCAGGGCCCGCTCAGCCTCTCGGATTAGCTCTTGGAGGAGGGCCTCGTCCGACTCCGGGGTTGAATTGCTTCGGGGCGGCTCCATCGGGGACGGGTTACAGCGGTTCGGACTTCAACCACGCGTGATGTTAATCACTACACTCTCATCGCGAACTAAGCGAAATCATCCAACTTCGACCGCTTCACCTTGTCGTTCTCAAACAGCGCGTGGATCGACTCCTCCGCGAGCACCACGCGCTGCCGGATGTACTCCGGAACCTCGTACTTCGCGGCCATCCCCTTCGTGACTTCGAGGTACTTCTTCACGCTCGACTCGTGCACGAGCAGCGTGAGGCCGCCCCCGCAGTCGAGGCACACCCCCTTCAGAGGCATCCGGCGGAACTTGCGCCCGCACGACGCGTTCGAGCAGCGCGCGCCCTGGCGCGAGAACGCCTTCAGGTTGCCGATGAGATCGGGGAGGAAGTGCGTCTCGATCACGCGTGCGGCGACATCGGCCGCGTCGACCGCCCGGATGCGCGAGGCAAGCTCGAGCTGCGCCTCCATCTTCTCGACCATCGAGCCCATCATCGAGTACGCCGTGTGCCCCGGGCCCGCGCTGATGTCGGCGGTGTCGTGGGTGAACGAGAACCCTTCGTACTGCGCCGGCGTGCCGATGCGCGAGGCCACCGTGTCGATGAGCTTCGCCACCTCGTTCGGGTGCTTGCCCGCCGCGGCCGCCTCGTAGAGGGCGAGCGGGTAGCGGCTTCCAACATCGATGTTGTGCGCCTCCTTGTCGATTTCATTGGGGTCGATACGCAGCGAGAGGACGAGCGGGGCGTCCATCTGCCCGCCCCTCGACGACGGCAGGTAGAGCCGCGAGAAATTGAGGAACGCATCGAGCAGCAACATCACGCAGTCCTCGTCCCCGTCGCAGTTGCGCCGTTTTGCGGCGTGGAAGAAAGGGTGAGCGTAGGCGACAAGCGACGACGTGAATCCGATGATGCGCCCCAGCACGCCGCCCGAGGTGTGCGGGGCAAGCCCGATCACGAGCTGGCCGACGAGGTCTTGCGGCGTGGTCGCGCGGTAGTAGGGCGGGAGCCCGTAGAGGCCCGTGAGCTCCTCGTCGATGAACTTCGCCACGCGCAGCAGGTAGTCGCCGCACGCGCGGGCGAGCACCAAGTCTTGCGGCTTTAGCTCGACCAGCTGGTCGGCCGAATTGACCGGGTGGCCGGCGGCGTCCTTCGCGTAACCGAGCTCCACGGCCCGCTTGGGGGTGAGCCCCACCTCGCGCAGGCGGATGTGCGTCACGGGCACATCGGTCAGGTCGAAGCGCACGGTGCCGTCGCGGAACATGGTGACGCCGTGCTTTGCGCGCAGCAGGCCCTTGTGCAGGGTCTCGGGAATGTGCGACACGGAGATGAGCCCGCGGACGGCCTTGACATCGGGGATCGTGCGCAGCTTCAGGTCCTTGCTTGCCCGGGCCATCATGGCCTGCAGGTTCAGGCGCATTTCGACGGGCCCCGTGCCGATCGAGACGGTCGGCCCGCCGCACTCGCACCGCGGGAGCGGCCACTTGCGGTCGCACGAAGTGCAGCGGCGGTTGGCGACCTCGACGGTAATCTCGGCCCCCGAGGCGGCTTCCTTCACGAGGCGCTGCATCCCGCCGTGGCCCCCGATCGGGAAGAGCGCGTGCACGGGGGGCTTCATGAGGCGCTCGCGGGCCTTTTCGGGCCGCCCCATGCGCGCACCGATGCGCGTGGGCGCCTTCGCGCGCACGGTGACACCGAGGAGCACACTCACCGCTTCGTGGCCAGGGGCAAAGTCGTCGACCTCGTCCTCGAGCTTGCGCACCTGAGCAAGGCGGCCAGCGTCATCGGGGGCAAGCCCGAGGGACGCCGCAAAGGCCGCCCCGTCGCAGGTGAGCAGGAGCCTGCCCGCTTCGCGGCGGTGGGGCATCGTCATCTTGAACAGCAGCTCGCGCGTCCGCGGCGTATCCTCGAGCGACACCTTGCCGTCCTCGATCCCGCCTGCCGCCGCCGCCGTTCCCGCAAGCTCCCCCACATCGGCCGTGGTGAGGTCGTGCCAGAAAAAAGTGAAGTCAGGGTGGAGGCCAACGCCGTGTTCGCGCGAGAGTGCGAGCGCCTGCGCAAACGACGGGTGCCGCAGGGCCTCGCCATCAACGGCTCCCTTGGCCTTTGACCTGATCTCCTCCGCCCACCACTCGAAGCACCACGCGCCGGGCGCGAGTTCCTTGTTGTTCTCGACAAACTCGCCGAAGGGAATCAGGATCTCGCCGAGGTCGAGGATCTCCTCGATGTCCTTGTCGAAGCGCTTGAATTCGTCGAGCGTGTGGATCTCGACCACGTCGCCGTTGCGCAGGCTCACGACGGGCCCCTCGATCGTGTCGCAGGGCGTCACGGCTCCCGCCTTGCCCGGCCGCTCGATCTTCATCTGGGTGCCCACCGCCAGGAACCCCCCCACGACATGCATCGTCACCGGGTGCACGGCAACCGCGGCAAGGCCGGTCGTGCGCGCGCGCCCGTACCGCAGGCGGAACCCGCCGACGCGCGAGGGGTGAGAGAACACCGGCCGCCCTGCGATCAGGTCCTTGATGTATCGCGCCGGGCCCCGCGACGATCGGGCCGCCTCGCTGGGCTTGCTGTCGTACTCTGCCTTCAGCTCCTTGTCGGGCTCCGGCTCGGCGGACGCCTCGGCTGCCTCTTCCTCCTGTTCGTCCTCCGTGAGCTCATCGACCACGCCGCCGCTCGGGGCCACCGAGGGCACGGTTGCCGAGGGTGCCGCGGCCACCGCCGGCTTGTGGAGCTCCTCGACCTGCTCGAGGAAGTCCCACCCTTCGAGCCCCAGCCTGCGGACGTGCTTCAGCACCTTCGGCGCCTTGAGGCAGAGGCCCTCGGCGATGACCAGGCACGGGCCGCCGCGCAGGCGGTTCGTCTCCACGCGCGGCAGGTCGCGGCCGCCCGAGACCTCAACCTTCTCCGTCCCCTCGCCGTTCACCGACACCGGCATCTGCGAGACGATGAGCGCAATCTCCTCGGCGCTTGGCGTGTACTGCAGGTGCTGGGCCTGCTTGTACGCGGGGATTTCCTCCTTGAATCGTTCGATCTCCTGCATCGTCGGTTGGAATGCGCCGAGCTTCAGTTCGCGCCGCCCCATGTCGGCGATGAGCACCGAGAGCGCCTGCGCGGTCCCTCCCGCAGCGCGGATCGGGCCGGCAAAGTAGACGTCAACGTACTCGCTGCCGTCCGCGTTCTGCTTGATCTTCACGCCGGTCATCCCTTCGAGCGGGGCCACGAGCACGCCTTCCGTGAGGATCGCAAGGCCCGTGCGCACCGCCTGCTCGAGCGCCTCCTCGCGCGACTTCCATCCGCCCTTGTGGATCACCTCGCGGCCGATCGCCAGCGAGAGCTCCTCGCGGTTGGCCGTCTTGGCGATCTCGCGGATGCGAGCGGCAATCCCCGGTGGTCCCACCAGGTTCTCCACGCGCTCAGCGAGGTCGTGGGCGACGGGGATCTCCACGCTGGTCCGCGGGTCGATGCCCTGCACGCGCGCCTTCTGCGCGAGGGCCATCGCGCCGTCGGTCTGTTCCTCGAGGCCGCGGAAGTACGCGCGCATCGCGGGGGATGCCGCGGGGCCCGACTCGTC
>JBGPJF010000132.1:0-4753 GCA_041485285.1 Thermoplasmata archaeon
ACCGACAATGTGGGGGTCGCCGAGTTCGAAGTCAGCTCGTCGCTGTACTTCCCAGGGGCCGTTTGGCAGCCCTTCGAGCCCGGGGCGCATTACTTCGTGCTCTCGGACAACGACGGCACGGACAAGACCGCTTATGTCCGCTTCCGCGATATCAACGGGCTCGTTTCGCAGGCGTTCTTTGACCAGATCGACCTGGACACCACCCCTCCCCTCGGCTCGATCATCATCAACGACGGCGACGCCAACACAACGGACCCGCTGCTCTCTTTGTCGCTCGAAGCGACCGACAATTTCGCGGGCGACCTGCAGATGCGCCTCGCCCTCACCCCGGATTTCACCGCTTCGACCTGGCTGCCCTTCATGGATAGGGCGCGCTTCGATGCGCACACCGCTTCTGGCCGCGTGACGGTCTACTTCCAGGTGCGCGACGCCAACGGATGGGAATCCCTGACCTACTCCGACGCGATTGACGTAATTCCCCCGCCATCGTCCACGCCTGCGCCCGCGCCGCTGCCGCCGGCAGCGCAACTGACGGTCAACGGAGGCGATCACCCTGAGGTCGCTGCCGATGTGCCGGTCGAGCTTTCCGTAAACCTGTCGAACACCTCGGGGCTCACGATCACATGGTTCGTCGATCACGAACAAGTCGGCAGTGGGCCCAAGGTCAACCTGTCCCTGCCGGAAGGGACGCACACCGTGTCGGCCAACGTCTCGAACGGCGAGCAAAACCGAAGCTACACCTGGGAAGTCGTCGCCCACCGCGTCGCCGCAGTTGCGCCGCCAGGCGGCCCTTTCCAAGCGAGTTTCTCCGTGCTGATCGCGGTGGCCGCGGTCGGTGCCGGGGTCGGGTTTTTCCTTTGGCGTCGAAGGGCCGCCAAGCGCGAAGAAGGGGAGCCGGCCTCAAAAAAGTAGCCGACGAGCGACCAGGGGTCTACGGTTGGCGCACCCGTCGGCGGCGCATCAACACCAATCCCAGCACGCCGCCCACCACGGCCCCGCCCATTGCCACCCCGTTGAGGACCAGGGACGTCCCCCCCGCAGGAGGCGGTTGGGTGGAAGGTACTTCCGGCTCGTGTTGCGCCGGCCCTGCGGGTTTCACCGCCTCCACGGGCAACGAGGCGACATTGTTCGACTCGTTGCTCTCCAGGGCCGCGCCGTAGGTCGTGTCGGCGCCTGGGAGGTCCGCGGGGTCGACGGTCGCCCGAAGGGTATGGTTCCCAAAGCCGAGGGTGGTGCTCGCCTCGAACACCCGCACTTCCCCCGGCGATAGGACCCCCGTCGAGGCTGTCCATATGGTCGTGCCGTCGAGCTCGAGGCGCACGGGGACGCCCGAGGAGGAGTTCACCCCCATGTTGCTGACCCTTATGATGAAACGCGCCGAAGCCGAGCTTTCATTTGCCGAGAGGTTTGCGAGATTGACCGAAACGGCAAAATCCGGCAGCAAGACTCGAAACGTGAAGTTCCAGGAACCGTAGGATCCATGGGTGCTCTCCAACGCAACTTGCACCCGGATGTCCAAGGAACGAGGGAACCGAGGGACGGTGACAGTGACGAAGAGCGTCCCTGAAGAGAACGGCGCAAGGGTGAGGCTGGAGGAAGCCAAGGCGCCTGCTTCTGATCCGTTCGTCGCTTCATAGGAGGATTGCGACGCCCACGGAGTGGAGGCCGCTTGCGTCACGACGAACGTGAAGAACTCCTGTGCGTTTGCAGGGTGGTTGAGGGCGATTGGCAAAGGCACCGTTTCCCCCGGGTAAACTTCACTCGGCGCCGGCAGTGCCTCCCCGGCCAGGCCGTAAACGGGAGAGACTGAAACCGCCACGGCGAATTCCCGCGAGGCCCCCGACGCCGTCGTGAGCCGGGCGCTTGCGGTATACGAGCCCGCCAAGGTGACCGGGCCCACGCGGAAGCTGAGGTTGAAGTCCGCGGCGCTGAACGGCGCCACCGTGAAATCGTCGGTGGACGGCGCTTCGCGCGTCACATCGACCGACCACCCCGGCGGCAGGCTCAGCGCTTCGGCCGTGACCGTCTCGGGGACATTCCCGCCATTTTCGAGCGTTACCGTGAAGTTGGCGATTCCATCCGGGCCAGCCGTCGTGCTTGAGCCCGGGAAGCGCCACGAAACCTGGTGCACCCCCCGCACCTCAACGGTGACTTGAGCAGCCGAGGCGCTCGTGAAAGCGCCGCACGCCAGCGAGAGGTTGGCCGAGATGGTGGACCCGCCGAGCGCGTCGGATGGAGCGAAGTAGGTGATTGTGACGTTTTCGCCCGCCCCTCCCGGAAGGCCCGCGGTCCAATCCGTGCCCACCGCCGCCCAATTGGCGGCGAGGGCCCCCTCGTTTACGAGCGAGCAAGGCAGCCCCGCCGCGGAATTCCCGAGGTTCGCAACGGTTAGCGTGGCGCTCGCTGAGCCGCCGGGATCAATCAGCAGCCCCTGGAGCGGCGGACCCACCGTCGGCGTGGAGACGAGGGCCGCCTGCACGCAAAACGGGGCCGCGGGGCGGTAGAGGGGATCCGCGTTTTGGACGCGTAGCACGGAGCAATAGAAATCGACGCTGGACGCATCGGCCGGAACCGACACCGTCACGGTAACATTTGCTGACGCGCCAGGGATAAGGGAGACCTCGGAGGGAACGACCTGAACGGTCCAGCCGCTCGGAGGCGCGGTCTGGAACATCAGCGAGGCGTTCGACGCGGGGAGACTCCCGTTGTTGAGGACGGAAAAGTCGAAGACGGATTGCGAACCGGGAAGCGCGGTGACGTTGCGAGTCCCAGGCGAGAGCTCGAGGCGATGGCCCGCGTAGACGCTGACATTCACGGTGACGGTGAGATTGACCTCCGGGTGCTCATTGACTTGGACGAACAGCGTGAATCGAGCAGCGTAGCCGGGTGGGTCGACGAGCGGCGGCCGGAAGGTGAGCGTGAGGTCTTGCCTGTCTCCCGATAGAATGGCAGCGCCGGCCGGGGTCGCGTTCGATGCGTCTGTGAGCGTGATCGTCCAGTTGGAGGGACCTTGCGTCGCCTGGAACGCCGTGGAATAGGTAAAATTCTGGAGGACGCCCGCCGTGTTGCGGACCGTGAGCGGCACTTGCAGGCTGTCCCCCCGCGCCACGGTGAGGTTGGCAGCCGGGGCCTCGACCTCGAAGGGGATCGTGTGGAATCGGTAATTGAAGAACTGCATTCCCCATCGCGACGCCGAATTCACCCGCTTGACCCAAGTGATCCACGTGTCGCCGGCCGGCCCTTGGACGGCGCGGGGGTAGGCGTCATCTTGATCGTCTTGCGAAAAGTAGATCCTCGACACTCGTGGGGTCGAGAAGAAGTCCCGGACGATTCCAAGCGCGACATCGTCCGAGGCGTTGAAGGTGGCGTCCGCCCACACCACGCCGAAGTCGCCCTCGGAGATGTTGAAAGGCCGAACGAAGCGCGCGCTTGGCACGTCGGTGAGCAACGTCTTCCTCCAGGCAAGGGTGCTCCCGTTCGTGTCGAGGGCGGTTGCAAGGAGCGAATCGCCCTCGGCCCAGGCAGCGAAGGTCGTGCCGTGCCCGTCCACCGTTACGTTCACGGAGCCGGAGATGTTGGCAAGGACGACCGGCCCCCACCGGACCGAACCATTCGGGGCAATCCCCATGATCCCATTGTCGGGAACCCCGGTGTCGTTGAACGCTTCGAACGCGACCACGAAGCCCCCGGAAGCCGGGTCGAAGAGAATCTGGGGATACGCGTAGTGGGCGTAGTTTGTCAGGAGGCGCAGGTGGTCGACCTCCACCGAGGCGTTCGCCGCAACCCGTGAATAGACCAAGGAGTCGACGTATTGGAACTGGACCTTGAGCTGCTCCCGCGCGACGACGGAGAGGGCCCCCCCGGGGTCGGTCGCGACGCTCGCGTGGCTTGCGCCGATGATGTCCCCCGTGTCCAGCGCCCGCTCGCTCACGTTGACGCCGTTACTGTAGTCTACGACCGTGTAGCGCACCTGCCGAGGGCCGGGGCCGTCGTAGTACCCGATGAACGCAAGGCGGTTCGCGCCAAGGGGCACAAAGTCCGGCCCGGGCGCGTCTTCGTCCTCGAACTCGGTGGACGGGGGGAAAAACCCGTACGACCCCCCGCCGATGAGGGTCCCGTCTGAAGCGTTCCGGAGTACCAGCAGCGTGTTGCCCCTCGGGGTTTCGTACTCGTGCGCCAAGTAGCCCTCGGCGGTAAACGCGACAAACGGGTCGCCCTGCCCCCCCGGGTCGGGTACCCACTGCCACTCCACGCGAGATTCGAAGTAAGCGTCGATCGCCGGCTTTTGCACGCCGAGGGCAAGCGGCGTAGGGATCGCGGGGGTGGGGGCCAAACTCCCGAGCACCGGAGGCGCCAGCATCACGGTGAGCGCGACCGCACCGATGACCCGCCATCGCTTCGTCATCATGTGCGCTCTGCCCCCCGAGATGGGTGCGGTTGAGTGCTTCGGGTGCAATATAAGGGATACCCCGCCCCTCATCGGAATTGGCGGCGAAAAGAAGCAACGTGAAACAAAGCCCGAAGTGGTCAAATGGCGGCGACGATTGTTTGGCTGCCTTTCCGACGATGCCTCAATCGTCCCAGAACGTCGCCGCGGAACCTGCCTCAATCCTTCTCGGGCCTGGTAACCCCCGGCTCGTCGAGCCGCTCCATCCACCCGTAGCCGTCCCGCCGATGAAAGATGCGGGCGACGATCACTTCTCGGGGCCCCACGGCAAACACGGCGCGCCAGTCCCCGACACGAAGGCGGTAT
>JBGPJF010000133.1:0-4686 GCA_041485285.1 Thermoplasmata archaeon
ATCGTGCCGGGCGCGGCCTTCTTCGGGTCCGTCGCGCCGTTGAGCGCCCGGCACTGCGCGACTGCGTCCCTCCCCGCAACGACCATTGCGAAGGTCGGACCGGCCATGATGTACTTCACGAGCCCCGGGAAGAACGGCTTCCCTTCATGCTCCGCGTAGTGCTTCTTGGCAAGTGCCTCGGAAACCTGGACCAGCTTCGCGGACTCGATCACGAGCCCCTTGCGCTCGTAGCGCGAAACAATCTCGCCGATGAGGCCGCGCGCGACCGCGTCAGGCTTCAGGAGGATCAGGGTGCGCTCGAGGTCCACGGGCTTTGCCCCCGCTTTACTTCTTTTCGCCTTCGGGCTTCGCCGGCTTGGCGTCGGCCTTTGCAGCCTTCGCGGCCTTGGCGTCCGACACTGCCTTCGCGGCCTTTGCCTCGGCCGCCGCCTTGGCCGGACCCCTGTCGCCCGCCCGCGTCGGCTTCACGTACCGCTTCGTCCACTTGATGCGCCGCGGCACGCGCCCCAGCTTCAGCTGGTTGCGCTCGCACTTGGCGCTGCAGAAGTAGAAGATCGACCCGTCCTTCTTGACGAACATCTTGCCCGTCCCGGGCTCGATCTCGTCCCCGCAGAAGGAGCACACACGTCGCGACGGCACGGGCCTACCTCACGGAGAGCTTCTTCGCTTCGCGCGCGGTCTCTTTGAGGATCAGGATGTCGCCCATCTGGGTCGGGCCCATCACGTTGCGCGTGATGATGCGGCCCTGGTCGCGGCCCGCCATGACCCGGACCTTGACTTGGACGGCCTCGCCCGTCATGCCGGTTCGGCCAACGATCTCGACAACCTCGGCAGGGATTCCATCGTCTTCGGGCATTGTGAGTTCCTCCTTAAGTTTGACCTTGGGATCACTGCTTGCCCGCGCGCAGCTTCTGCAGCTTCGCGGAGATCTCGTCGACCTTCGCCTTCGCCTTCGCGGGTTCGACGATCGCGACCGACGCGGTCGGGACCTTGAGCCCCGCGGCGTGGCCAAGTTCGGCCTTCGAGGGGACATACCCGTAGGGGATGCCCTTCTCGTCGCAGAGGATCGGAAGGTGCGCGAGGATCTCTTCGGGGTCGGTGTCCTCGGCCATGACGACGAACTTCGCCTGGCCGCGCTCGACCCACTTCGTGACCTCGTTCGAGCCCTTCGCGATCTTGCCCTTTTCGGACTCGCGCGACAGCTCAACGGCCTCGTAGAGGGCGTTTCCAATGTCCTTCGGCATCTCAAACTTCACGAACAATTTCGCCATCCAGTTTCCTCCTTCCGGGCGTTTGCCCTTCATCACTCATGGGAACCCCTTGTGGGGGTATTCGCGGCTAACCGGCAGGTCGCATTTAAAGGTTCTGGGCGCGAAAAACGCGAGCCAGATTCGCGAGGCGCCGGCTCAGCAAACTAGGCCGTTTTCGCAGACGGGGCCGCCAAGGTCGGGTCGTGGTCGGCCGCGTAGTCGTGCTCGTCGGCGTACATGGCGTGGACGAGCTCCGCGTACTGCTTCTCGACCACGGCCCGCTTCACCTTGAGCGAGGGCGTGAGCAGCCCGTTGGCGACCGTGAGTTCGTGGTCGAGCAGGGTGAACTTGCGCACCTGCTCGGGGTGCGAGAAGCCCTCCGCGACCTCGTCGAGCCAGTCGCGGAAAAGCTTCTGCACCTGCGCGTGTTTGACGAGGTCGGACTTCGATTCGGCGACCGAGATGGTCTTCGCCTTCGCCCACGGCACAAGTTCCTCGAAATTCGGCGCGATGAGCGCGGTGAGGTACTTGTGCTTGTCCCCGAAGATCATGACCGACGAGATGTACTTCGATTCGCTAATGCGCGCTTCGAGGGGGCCTGGCGCGACGTTCTTGCCGTAGGAGTTCACGATGATGTTCTTCTTGCGGTCGGTGATCGTGATGTACCCGAGCGCGTCCCGCTTGCCGATGTCGCCCGTGTGCAGCCACCCCTCGCGGTCGACGGCTGCCTTCGTGGCGACATCGTCCTTGTAGTACCCCTTCATGACATGGGGGCCCTTGGTCACGATTTCGCCCTCCACTTCGGGGGGCGCGCCTTGGAGCTGCTTTTCCCAGATCTCGACCTGGATCCCGGGGATCATCTTGCCGACGCTCCCGGGCACGACCTTGTGGAGGAGGTTCACCGAGATGACCGGCGAACTCTCGGTGAGGCCGTAGCCCTCGAGGATCGGGAGTCCAAGGGCCACGAAGAACTCGACGATCTTTGGGTTAAGGGGGGCGGCGCCCGAGACGACGAACCGCAGCTTTCCGCCGAGGCCGTCCCGGACCTTGCGCCCGACGAGGCGTTCTGCCAGCCGCAACTTGAACCGCGCCATCGCCGGGACCCGCTTCTCAAAGCGCACCTTCTGCCAATGGCCGCCCACGCGCACCGCCCACCAGAAGATGCGCTGGGACATCCCGCCCTTTTGGTGCACATTGGCAAGCACGCGGTCGTAGACCTTCTCAAGGACACGGGGGACGGCAAGGAGGTAGTCGGGCTTGAAGTCGAGGATGTTCTGGGGCAGTTTCTCGATGGATTCGGCAAAAGCCACCGTCGACCCATTCATGATAGGGAGGTACTCGCCGACCGTGCGCTCGAAGATGTGCGCGAGCGGCAGGTACGAAATGGCCACGTCGCCGACCCGGATCTCCACGACCCGAGGCAAGGTCTCGATCTGCGAGAGGATGTTGCCCTGCGTGAGGATGACGCCCTTCGGCTCGCCCATGGTGCCAGAGGTGTAGACGATGGTGAGCACGTCGTCGCGGCGGATCTCCTTCCAGCGTTTTTCGAAGGACTCGGGGTCCTTGGTCTTGTGGGCGGCGCCCGCCTCGAGCAGCGCTTTCCAGGTGGAGACCGCGATCGGCCCGCCCGCCGGTGCCTCGCCATCGAAAAGGATCGCGCGCTCGAGTTTGGGCAGTTCCGGTTTGAGGGCAATGACCTTGGCTAGCATCTCAGGGTCGGAAACGAAGAGGAACCGCATCTCGCTGTGGTTCATGATGTGCTTGAGTTGGGCGGGCGCAAGCGTGTCGTACACCGGGACGGTGATCGCGCCGGCGTGGACGGCCGCGAGGTCGGCGAGGATCCACTCGGCGCGGTTCTTGGAGAAGATGCCCACACGGTCCTGCACCTTGAGGTCAAGCGTGCCAAGCCCGCGGGCGGCGAGCTCGACTTGCTCGCGGCCTTGTGCGTAGGTGAGGGTGCTCATCGAGCCGCTCGAATTCTTCCACTTGAGCCAGGGGATCGTAGGGGTGTTCGCCGCGCGCTCGCGCAGGGCCTCGGCGACCGACTGGCGAATGTTGGGTGCCTGCACGATCCAACCCCCGTCCAGGCATTTCGCGCGGGCGATAAAGGCTTTGGGAAGCGGAGGGGGAACGCGCCGGGTTACTCAACACGCACCGCATCGCCCACGCGGATGGGCCCGCCTTCTAGGATTTCGGCGTTCAGGCCGCCGCGGTGCACGAGCGCCTCCCGGATGCCGGGCTTGGCGGCGAGCGATTCCATGTGCTCGCACGGCTCGCAGAGTTTGACGCCCCGCAGGCGCGCGGCGCCCACCGTGAACTCCTTGCCGACGAGGTGGTTGAGCGCAATGCCCCGCGTGACGACGTTCCTTCGGATGTCGGAGGTGGCCGCGGGCACTTCGTAATCTCGCCCGGCCGCGTCGACCGCTTCCGCCTCGATGAGCGTCAGTTGGCGCTGCGGCTTGGCGTCGTCTCCGGGTTTGCTGTAGGTCCCCTTCCTCGAAAAGTAGCGGTCGCCTTCAAGGCCCTTGCCTGCGACCGCGAGCGCCTCCTTCACCGTCTGCATGGGCGCGCCGCCCGAGGGGGCGATGTGAATTGCAACCACCGATCCGGCCACACGCGACCAAATGCGCGGCCCCTAATCAAGGCCGCGGCCGCCCTGCCGGCACCGCGCGCGACGGCCAAACCCTTATAGTCCGCCCCGGGAAGCGCGCCCCTGCCGGGAGAGGTCGGACGGCTGACGGTGCCCGCAAGGGCGCTGAGGAAAGTCCCCCCTCCCCAGAGCGGAGCGCGCAGTGAAGGTGGGGCCGCAAGGCTATCACAATGAGCTGCCGGGGCGAGAGCCCCGATATCCGGAGCAGAAACGGCACAGCCTCGGGGCACAGTGAAGCGTCAGGCGTGGAGATTCCCGAGGATTTGGTGAAACGAGCCGGAGGCGCTGGAGCAAGTCCAAACGTCGGGGATGACCCTGCTCGGGACCCGAAGGTCGGACGCGAAAGTCGAATGCCGCCAAGAAACAGAAGGGGGCTTACGAGCCTCACCCGGCCTACGTAAAGAATAGCCAGGGCGCTAGACTCACGGTCGCTGCCGAAGCCCTTGAAGGCGTTCGAGCAGTTCGAGGTCGCCGATCTTCTTCGCCTTCCAGTCCGCGATCGCGTCGACCTCGGCCTTGGTCACCGTGTCCGTGACCTTCACGGTCACGTCGGCGATGGCCCCGAGCGCGCCCAACGGCAGGCGGCTCATCTGCCGGTCCGCCAGGTCGCGCATCTCCGGGTTGTCGTAAACGCCGTCCATGCCCTGCGGAGCATGGCCTTGGAGGTAGCAGCGGGCCACCTCGTCCATTCCCGACGACACGCACTTCGACCGCACGAACTTGCGGAAGTCGCGCGCCGTCAGCCTCGGCAGGTTCCACCGTTTGATGTACCCCTCCCATCGGTTG
>JBGPJF010000134.1:0-4654 GCA_041485285.1 Thermoplasmata archaeon
GAGTGGCCACGGTCGGCAGCGCCTTCTGCGACCTGCACCTTCGCATCGCCCGCGGCCCGCTCACGTTCCGTGGCGTGGAATTCGCAGTCCCAGTCGCCCCCGAGGGGGACGGGCCCGTAATTTTGGGCCAAGATCCCCTCTTCGGGGAAGTGGAGGTGCGGTTCCAGGGGTGGCTACACAGGTTTGGAGTTCAACGCAGGATCGGCGGCCCGTCAGTCGTTTCCGCGCAACCACGGCCACCGCTTCGTGCCGCTCAGGTCCGCCGCGTCGCACACCGTCGCGAAGTTGCACGCGAGGCACCTCCGCGGGTCGGGCCGCGGCATGGATTGGCCGCGGGTGGGGGCCGGCGACATCTTTGCCGACTCCCGCTGAATCTGGCCCGCGAGCGCATCAAGCTCTTCCCCCGTGTAGGTTCGCCGCCGTTCCACCCCCTCCTTCAAGAACACCAGCCGCACCTCCGCGAGCGGTTCGACCGCCATCGCTTTCTCACGCGCCCAGAGCGCATATACGGCCACCTGCAGGTCGCTCTCGTAGGCCGGGTCATCCACCCCCGTCTTCCAGTCATAGATGACGAAGGCCCCGTCCTCCTCCCTCCCCAGCGCGTCCACCCGCGTCCGCACCGTCACGTCCCCCACCGCAAACGAGCCGGCCACCTCGAGCGCCAGCCCCTCGAGCTGCGCCACCTGCGGCCACCACCTTCCAAGGAACGCGCGCACCTCCCCTTCCGCGCGCGTCTTCACCGCGTCGAAGGCCTCATCGGGGATCGTCGCCCCATTCCGCGCCTCCACAATCGCCTCCGGCCCCTTCGCCATCCACTCGTCCACCCAAGCCGCCATCCTGGCGGCAGACTCCGCGGCATCCGCCGCGCCCCCTGCCTTCAAGACCGCCGCCAAATGCCGCACCTCGAGGTGCACCGCAAGTCCGGTCAGGTAGGCAAGCGCATTCAGCCGTTTCAGGGCCTTGACCCTTCCACGCAGCTCGCCGTCCCCCTCCGCGTCGTGAGCCGAGACGTATTCGAACCAATACTCCCGCGGGCACCTCGCCATCACCAGGTGCCGCTGGAACGACCACTCGGGCCCCAGGGGCGCGGCCGGCGCTTCCATCCGCGCCACCCATGATGCATCAGCGATTTGGTGATTGTCCTCTCGACCGGTTCATCCGCATTGGTGGTGCCTCGATGTCGTGAGGCTTCGAATCCATTGGACCGACGAAGCCGTGGAACACATCGTGCCCCACGGGCTCCACCGCGCGGAGGTGGACGCCGCCACCCAGGGCCTCGTGTACTACCGCCAGGCCCACGGGAGACTCATCCTCATCGGCCAAGGGAACCACTCGCTGCTTTTTGTGGTTCTCGTTCGGTCGCGTTCCCATCCAGGCTTCGTCGAGGTCGTGACTGCCAGGCGGGCTACGCGGGCGGAGAAACGCTTATTTCGGCGCCGTGCAAAGGTGAGGCGATGAAGCGCCGTCGAGCAGTCACGGTCGAGGACTTCTTCTCCGCCCCCGAAGGCGAGTGGTTCTACGACCCCGAGGGGCGCGAGCTTGAGATCCTGGACGACACCACCGCCGGCATTGACACCCCGTTGCGCGTGCCGGTGGCCAAAACGACCGCTGTCCGCCTTCGACTCCGGCCAGGGGAGCGCTTCACGGCCCAGTACATCCGCGGCGCCCTTTTCATCAAGCGCGTCACGCGCAGGCGCGCACGGCGTTCGCCGTAAGCCTTTGGACGGCCCCGCTCGCGAACCCCCGGCGCGCAATCCTTTTCGGCGAGCGACGCCCCTCCCCTTCGCGGGTGACTGCCCGACGCCTCGACTCCCCATCCTCAACATCCAAAAGGGCGCGGTCGGCGAGTGCGCCCTCGACTCCCTCACGCTGCTGCTCTCCTGCGGCGACCTCCACCTCGCCCAGCCGCTGCCCGACGACGCGCGCATCGACCGCGTCCTCTTCCGCCCGGGGAAGGCCGGGGGCAACGCGATCCAAATTAAGGCGCCCGAGTACCTCATCCACGGGCAGTACATGTCGCTGCGCGTCCGCGCGCCCTCTGCCAAGGGGGCCCTCGACGGCTTCTACATCTTCGCCGCGCACTACCTCGAACACTCGCCGTGGCTTTCGGACTCATTCTACCTGATTCCCGCGACCTTCTTGGGGCCGCCTGCAAGCGGCTGGTGGCGCCTCTCGCTCCCGATCGCGCCGCGCCGCGGCTCCAAGTACGACCGCTTCCGCCACCCACTCACTGAACTTGCTGCCGTCTTTTCCAAGGCGCTCGACGGGGGCCCCTCGTACCCCTTCCCCCCATCGCCCGCAGCCCTGAGACGCCTCACGCCGCCCGCCGACGGGCGCATCCTCGAGAACGAACTCACCAACCTCGCCACCGTGGGGTCCGACGGCGCGCTCCACATCTACCGGCCGTTCTCGGATACCGGTGAGGACCTCACGGTCGCCGACGATGCCCACGCCGCGACCCTCCGGGTCCAAGTAAAAGGGGCCCTTGGGCCGAACGCGCGTGGTATCCTCACCGCACACATCCAGAAACGCACGTTCCATGAGTCGCGCTTCAACCTCGTGGCCGTCCTCATGTATGACGTGCCCCGCCTGCGCCTTTCACCCACCGGCTACCTCTTCCGCACCGACGAGCTCGCCGCCCTCGGCCTCAAGGTCGACGCGGACGGGTTCTACCGCTTCGAGGCGCCCGCTTCCCGATCGACCACGAGCAAGTACCGACCGTGGCAGTACCCGGTTGAAGAAATCCCGGGGGCTCTTGCCACCGCGCTCGACGTGCTGCGCCACCGGGGCCCCCAGGCCCTCGTGCCAACCCGGCGGGACCTTGTGGAGGCGGCCAAGCGGCGCCGGAGCCGCCCGTGAAGGCCGGCCACGACCGTGGCCTTCCTCATCCGTTTCCTAGATTAGACTAGGGGCGGCATCCTACCGCGCGTCCCCAGGCCTTGTACCAAACCGAAAATTGGAAATTCGTGCACGACCTATGTCGGCCATGCATAAACTCGAGGGCCAGAATCGCCGCACACTATTGGACGACTCCGCAGATGGCCGCCTCTGCGCGAATTGCACGAAGCACCCTGCGTCTCTCCAGTGGCTGGGGGAAGGCAGCGTCCTTGATTGGACGCACGGGCACTACTCTTGGTGGTGCTCGTGCTGCGCGCTACGCGCGCAACTTACCTTTTCCCGAAAGCAGGCGCGCCGCGTGGCCGGGCTGGAGGTCGAGCTGAAGCGCGCGCTCAAAACCTGTCCCTCAGGCCGGACCGCGAGAGCGAACCGATGAGGGTCGTCGACCCGGCGCCCTCGGCCTGAGACGCCCCGCGCCACCTTTATGTCCCGACGCTTTCACTCACCTCCCCTCCGAGTTCATATGGTCGTAAAACGCGCTTCGGGCCGGAGCAAGCCCTCCTTGAACGCCATCGACACCCCTTCTGCCGTGCGCGGAGCCATCGACCTCGACCGCTACGGGGGTCAGTGGATTGCCATCCTTCGTCGCCGCATCGTCGACCACGATAGGGACCTCGAACGGCTGTGGAAGCGCCTCGAAGAAAAGGGGCTCGAAGAAAAGGCTGAGTTCATGCTGGTGCCGCGCCCAGGCGTGCCTCCCATATGATCCCCTCCCGCCCCCATTGGTTCGAGTACCAAGATGTCCTCGTCGTCGGGGCGCGCCCCGCCCTCCGGCCCTTCATCCCTATCGTGCTCGAAGCTGCCGAACGACGAGTCACGGTGCGTGGACTCCTCGACTCGGGCTCCGACAGCTCGTACATGCCTCGGGGCCTTGCGGGCCGGCTCGGGTTGAAGCCCGCGCCCCAAGCCGGCAACGCGCTGATCGCCTCCCGGGGCATACGCGTCGGTCTCGTCCACGCGGGCGTGCGCCTCAACACGATCCACGGCCCGCTCCCCTTCCAGGCCGCCCCGTTCCTCGTCCCGCTGCGCGCTCGGTGGCCAAGCGTCGTCGTCCTCGGCCGATCTCCCTTCTTCGAAGGGCTCGAGCTTCGCTTCCACGATTGGCGCGACCGCGTGGGCCTAACGCCGCGACGGCTGGTCTCGCCGGACCGCGCTTCCTAGTGATTTCCTGGAACCCTCCGCAAAACGATCAATTGGGCCCGCGCCAATGGTTCGTCAGGTGTTACCGGATGATCCTGAGCCCACCGCGAATAGAAATCCAAGGGCCGACCCGCCTAAAATGCGAAAAGTGCAAACGCCACGCAGCCACGATCCCGTGGCGCGTGACCAACGATGCGTGGGCCCCCGAGGGCGGCCGCGTGGAGTGGTGGTGCTCCTGCTGCGCCGCGGCCGCGCAGCTGAGGTACGCGCAGGCACTTGCCAAGCGAATCCCAGCGCTCCAGCGCGAGCTCGCCGACGAACGGCTCCCTTGCGCCTCCCGCAGGGGGGCTCGGATCGCCGTAGCCGACCGGGCGATTCTGCTGGGCTAGGGCCCCACGCCCTATCGACCGGTCGCTTGGGGCCCAAGGGGATCCGCTAGGACACCCGCCTCGTCCGCAGCGCCCTTACCCCCTTGCTGTTGCACGCGCCCGTCTCCAAGTCGTACTGCATGTGGTGCACGGGGCACTGCAGGGTCGTCCCCGCGAGCGTCCCACGCGCCAGGTCGCCGCGCGAGTGCGGGCACCACCGCTCGATCTCGTAGGTGTGGCCGGCGGCC
>JBGPJF010000135.1:0-4622 GCA_041485285.1 Thermoplasmata archaeon
CGAAGACCCTCGGAACGCGCAGCAACTTGCCGAGGCACTCACGCTCGACTATTCCACGATCCGGCACCACCTCAAGGTGCTCGGCAGCAACGGGCTGCTCACGACAACGGGCCAACGCTACGGCCAGGTCTACTTCCTCTCCCCGTCTTTCGAGGCCAAGTGGGAGGCCTTTGAGCGGATCACTGCGAAAATGAAGCCCAGTCAAAGCGGAGGTGCAACCCATGGAACCTAGTGAAGCGAGCAAGCCCGTTGAGAATGCAAAACGCTTGTGGGGACCGGCGACGCAAACGGCGCTCGTCATCGCCATTGGCGCAGGGATCGGGGTCGCCCTTGCCTTCCTCGGCCCCGGGCCAACCTCCGACCCCTTCTTCCCGCCGCCCGGCGGCCCGCGCCACCCGGGTGAACGTCACTTCTTCAGTTACGAGGGGATCGACATGGTGCTCTCGACGACGGGCATCTCGCTGCTCATGGCGCTGCTCGTTGTCCAAGTACGCGCGTTCCGCGAGACCAAGGCGAAGTTCGCCCTCGGGCTCGTCGTCGTGCTCGCGGCGCTCGTGCTCCAGGCCGTGCTCACCTCCCCGATCATCGTCGGGGCGTTCGGGAACACGCTGGGGGCCCTCGGGCCGTTCCTGCTGTTTGCCGACCTGTTCAAGCTGGTCGCGTTCAGCGTGTTCCTGTACCTGAGCCTGCAGTGAGCCGCGGCTCTCGTTGGAGCGGAGTCGGTGCATCAGAAAGATGAGCGGCTCATGAGCCGCCCACCAGAGGGATCATATTCCCCGACCGCGCCAAGGGCGCCGATTGTGTGCCGAGAATGGTAAGAATCACGATCAGCCTCGAAACGGCGGCTAGGCTGCGCGCTCTGAAGCGCCATCCCCGCGAATCCTACAACGATGTGATCGTGAGGCTCCTTGAGGACTACGAAGACAGCAGCCCAGAAGCGCTCCGCCGGTACGCCGCGATCGTCAAGGAGGTGAAGTCGGGCAAGTTCAACACGAACGACCAGATTCGGACCGAGTGGGGCCTTCGGAACCGGCACCGGTAGGGGCTTGCCCCTTCGGAAGACGCACGTTCGCCGTTCGACAAAGAACGGCCCCCGGCGCCCCATGGCCTAAATAACGTCCCCCGAATCTCGGGGCATGGCCGGAAAAGGAACCCGAGACAGCCCCTGGAAGCTGAAGACGCCGAGCGGCGGATCTGAATTCGTTGCGTTCAAGGACGAGAAACTCGACCCGCCCTCACTCGTTGTGCAGGTCGGTTCGACCGAGCTGCGCTACCAACTGCGGTGCATTGAGGACCTTCACGCGATGCTGAAGAAGCACGGTGATTGGATGGCGCTTGGAAACGCCGACGAGCAGAAGCCGGCGGCGGACGGCACGGTCGAAGCCTGGGGGCGTTCGGCGAAGAACCCCGTGGGCGGTTGGTACGGGATCAAGAAGGGCCTGCGCGGGCGGTTTGGAAACTACATCCCGCCGGTGCTCGAGACTTTGGGGCTCGCGGAAGTCGAGCACAACCCGAAGAACAACCGGATGAAGGCGAAGTAGTCGCCCGGGGCCTGGACGCCGCCGCTAGTGGCCGGCGAGGAAGGGCAGCAGCGGCTCAGCCGTGCGCCCCGTCTCCTCGACCATGGGGAAGTGTCCGGCCCCCTTGATGGCCGAAAATTTCCCCGCGCGCATGCCCTTTGCTGCAGCCTCGCCGATGTGCCAGTCGAACTGCGCGTCCTTTTCGCCCCACAGCACGAGCGCGGGGCAGGCGACCTGCCCGACTTGCATGCCGACCGAGGCGTCCTTCTTTCGCAGCGCCCCGCCGACCCCGAGCAGCGCCTTGCGGCGGTCCTTGGCGGCCCATGCGGCGGTGACGGCCGCCACCCAGGCATCGGTCACGTGCGCAGGGTCGGCAAACACGGTTTTCTTGAGGAGCTTACGGACACTCTTGGCGCCCGGCGCGCCGAAGGACGCGCGGAGGAAGAACGGCAGGTACATGCGCACGGTCTTGCCGGGGAGCTTCGCGGCGAACCCCGCGGCGTCGATCGCGCAGATGCGCTCGACCTTCTGCGGCCGCGCGAGCGCGATCATCACGGCAAGCGTTCCGCCGATCGAGCAACCGACGACTGCGGCGCGGTCGAGGGCCAGCGCGTCGAAAAACGCGAGCATCGCTGTCTTCAGCGAGGTCAGCGACGCCTTCCCCTTCATCACGCCCGACTTCCCGTGGTTGGGGAGGTCGACCGCGATCCACCGGCGGTCGGGAGGGAGCATCGTGGTGAGGGGAATCCAAACCTCCGCCCACGTTGGCCATCCATGGATGAAGAGGACCGGGGCACCGCCCGGGGAGCCCCCTTCGAGGTAGCGAATCTTCACGCCGCCGGCGTCCACGAAGTGCTCGCTGACGCCGGATGGAAGCGGGGAGCCGGGCAACGCCGGGTCGGCGCCTTCGGGGGAGGTGTTCTGCATGATGATCGCGCCGTGAGCCGCCGACCGGCTTATGAGGGCTCCCTTTACCGCGCGAGGGGGCGGCGAACCCTTATCATGGAGGCGGCCACGTCCCGCGCTCGTGTCTGTCGCGCCTGCCGACGCCCACCCGGCCCGCGACCACGTCGCGATGCGCGCGATGGGCCTTTTCCTTGTGATGATGGGCGGCATGGGGATGATGATCGGTGGCGTCCTCTCCGGCCTTTGCCTCATCGCCGGCGGCATTCTCTGTTCGGGGACGATGATCGGCACCTTCGGGACTTGGGGCCTCCTGCTCGGCGGGGCGGGGTTCGGGCTGGGGCTCGTCATCTTCATCCCCGCGAACCGCGCCCACCGGGCCGCGCAAAAAGTCCGACTCGAGCAGATGCCTGCGAGGGCTTCGCAGAGCCAGGCGCGCTTTGCCGAAGGCGACCTCGTGTTGCGGCGCGCGGGCGCGGAACCGGCCGGCCCCATCGCGTCGAAGTGCCCCGAGTGCGGCGGGCCCGTCGAGCCAGGCGCAAGAGAGTGCGAGTACTGCGGGCAGCCTTTCGTGTGAAGAGGCATGGCGTTCGCGCACCCTTTTTGCTGTGAACGCGATGGGGCGCCCGATGAAAGGCCGCGGCCCCTACCTATGGATCAACGAGTACGCGCCGCCCGCGGGGTTCCACCGTGTCCCCCCTGGCGGGATGTGCATCGGCGTGTTCCTCTTCGTCCGCCGAGGAAACCGGCTGCTCCTCGGGAGGGTCCGCGACCACCCGGCATGGGCCGAGCTTGCAGGCGAGGACGCGTCACGAATGCGCGCGGACGCACGCGGATGGAAGGTACCGGCCCGCCAACTCAAACTCGGGGAGGACCCCCGGGACGCGGCGCGCCAGATCGGCGAGGAGATGCTCGGGCTCAAAGGGATGCGCTACGGCGAGCCTCGGGTCGAGGTGGAGTTCTGGAAACTCGGCAACCAGGCCTCGGGGCCGCCGGCGCGGCGGAAGCTGCGACACTACGACATGTGGTTCCTCGTGGAGGCGAAGCTCGCGGCGGACCGCGAGGTGGAGCGCCCGCCCTGGTTCGCGGAATTGTCTTGGCAAGATTCCGCCAAAATCAGGCGGACGAGCTGGGCGCGGTTTCACGACGACGTGGTAGCGCGGTGGATGCAGGCGCGGCCGAAGCGGCGTGGCGGGCCCTAGGCAATCCAGCGCCGGCCTGGGGTAGAAAGCCGCTCGGGGCCCCTCCGCTGGAGGACTACTAAACCCCTCCCCCAGCACCCATCGGCGGGGCGGACACGTAGCCTACGCGCGCGTACAGAACCGAACTTGCGTCCCGCCAAAGAGTAAATGCTCGCGCCGCAACGGGAAACGGAGAGGCGGCGCTGCTTGGTGGACTTTGAAGGGTGGTTCGTCACGGCCTCCCTCCTGCTTATCCCCCTGGTCGTCGTCCTTCAAGTCGTATTCTGCTTCGTTGTCCTCTTCGTCGAGAGGGACGACCCGACGCGCGTCCTCCACTGGCTGATGATCCTCATCTTTTGGCCGATCGTCGGCGTCGCCCTCTACCTGTACTTCCACAGGGACATGCGCCTCAAGCAGGGGAGACTCCAAGAACACGCATTGACGTTCTTGCGAATCCCTCTGCGCGAAACGACGAACCCACCTCCCGAAACCACGGCGAGCGCGCCGGCCTCGCGGGCCGAGGAGCGCCTCGAATTCGGCGAGTTGTCCCGACTAGCGAACCGGGCAGACCCGCAAGCGGTCCTGTCGGGACGCAACCGAGTCCAACTCTATGTCGACGGCAACGAGAAATTCAAGGCCCTCCTCGAGGACCTCCGCTCCGCCAAGGAACACATCCACCTCGAGTACTACATCGTGCGGGACGACGCGATTTCGCGGGAGATGATGGGCGTCCTTTCCGACCGGGCGAAGGCCGGCGTCGAGGTGCGTTTCCTCGTGGACGCCATCGGCGGACGCGCGTTGAAGCGGCTGGCACGTTCAATCGCGGGCAGCGGCGTGCAGTTCGCTTACTTCTTGCCGAGGCTCTCCCGCATCAACTTCCGGAACCACCGCAAGATCGCGGTCATCGATGGGCGAATTGGGTATTGCGGCGGCTACAACATCGGCGAGGAGTACCTCGGTAAAGGTCCCTTGGGAAGCTGGCGCGACTGCGCCGTCCGAGTCGTAGGCCCGGGCGTAG
>JBGPJF010000136.1:0-4603 GCA_041485285.1 Thermoplasmata archaeon
AAGACGACGACGCTGAACTCGATGCTGACGCTCATCAGCCACGAGAGCAAGGTGTATACCGCCGAAGACACGCCCGAAGTCGTGGCCCCCCAGCCGGTGTGGCAGCGCCTCGTGTCGCGCGATGTGGGCCCCCTCGAATCACGCGTGCAGCTGTTCGACCTGCTGCGCGCCGCGCTGCGCTCCCGCCCCAACTACATCATTGTCGGGGAAGTCCGTGGTGTCGAAGGCGCCGTCATGTTCCAGGCCATGCAGACGGGCCACTCCGTGCTTTCCACGTTCCACGCGCCCTCGACGAAGCAGATGATCCAGCGCTTCACGGGCGACCCGATCAATGTCCCCATCCGTTTCATGGACAACCTGAACATCGCGTTCTTCCAGGCCATCCTCTACGAGGGCGGCCGCCTCATCCGGCGCTGCACCTCGGTCGACGAGATCCTGCGCTACTCGAAGGACCTCGGCGGCGTGCTCACGCGCAGCGTGTTCCGCTGGGACCCCTACACGGACACGCACTTCTTCAGGGGCATGAACAACTCGTTCATCCTCGAAGAGAAGATCGCGCCGCGCCTGAAGCTCAAGGACAAGCGCCTCATCTACGACGAGCTGCGCTTCCGCGCGCGCATCATCAAGGAGATGGTCGACCGCAACATCGTGGAGTACGACCGCGTGAACGCCGTGTTCTTCGACTACTACAAGCTGAAGGTCTCGTCGATGCCCTCCGACGAGCGCCAGCTCTGGTGGCAGCGGCGCCTGCAGACGGCTTGAGGCTAAGGGAGGCGCACCCCGACGGCCGAAACGGTAAACACGGACACGGTCCGACTCACGCGGCGGGCGAAGTTCTACAACGCGTACTCGGACTACCCCGTGCCCTTCCGGCAGTACCTCACGCAGCAGTTCGCCCCGCTTGCCATCGCGATGGTGCTTGCGGCCATTGCGCTGCCCGCGTTCCTCCCGGCCGTGTTCTTCGGCTGGTCGCTCGCGCTGCTGCTCGGCCTGCTCCTGTGGGTCGCGGTCGCGATCATGCTGTTCCCCGTCTACGCCTACGAGCGGCGCGGCAAGACGATCGACAAGGACATGCACCTCTTCGTCACGCGCATCGGCGCGATGTCGACCGACGACGTGTCGCGCCAGAGCCTGCGCGACATCCTGGGCCAGATGAAGGACTACCGGGAACTCACGAAGGAAGTCGAGAAGATCCACAAGCTCACGGTCGAGTGGAACGTGGCGCTGCCGCAGGCGTGCCGGCTCGTGGCGGAGCGCACCCCTTCGGACCTGATGAGCGACTTCCTCTACCGGCTCGGCCACGCGGTGGAGGCCGGTGAAACGGCCGAGGAGTTTTTCGCCGTCGAACAGAAGGTGTCGCTTGAGCTCTACTCCAACAAGTACAACGCGGCGCTGCGCGGCCTGCTCACGCTTTCGGACCTCTACCAGGCGCTCATCATCTCGGTCGCGTTCCTGCTCACTTTCCTCTTCATGGCCCCGCTGTTCTCCGGCCGGGGCATCCTGCCGATGCTCGTGGGCGGGTTTGCCATCTTCGTGGCGCTCGAGCTTTTCTTCTACTTCATGGTCCGCTTCATGCTGCCCGACGAGCAACTTTGGTACGACGGGAAGCTGAAGACGCAGTCGTCGCGCAAGATCAAGCGGTGGATGGTCATCGGGGCCGGCATCTCGGCTGCGCTGTGGGGCCTCTCGACTTTTGTGCTCGCCCCCTTCTTCCCCACGCTCGAGTTTTACCTCGCCGTGTCCCTGTCGGGGTTCCTGCTGCCGGGCCTCGAGATCTACCGCGAAGACCGGGCCATCCGCAACCGCGAGTCGATGTACCCCGCCTTCATGCGCTCGCTTGGCGCCTCCGCGGAGGCGACAGGCCGCACGGGCATCGATGCGCTGAGGCGGCTGTCCCAGCACAAGTTCGGCCGCCTCACCCACAACATCGAAGACCTCTACAAGCGCACCGCGACGCGCATCGACCGCAAGACCGCTTGGGAGTACTTCGGGGCCGAGACGGGCTCGGACATCATCGCGAAGTTCTCGGAGATGTTCGAGGACGGCACGCGCACGGGCGGCAACCCCCGCAAGATCGCGAAGGTCATCTCGGACAACTTCCTCGCGCTGGTTTCGCTGCGCCGCCTGCGCTACCAGGAGGCCGGGCGCCTGGTGGGGATGATGTACGGGCTCGGCGCGGTCCTGGTTGCCGTCCTCTACATGTCGCTCTTCCTCGTGAAGGGGTTCCAGGAGCTCTTCGCCGGCGTGCCGACGATCCAAGGCTTCGCGTTCCTCTCGATCCTCCAGGGCGGCCCCGTGGACGTCACGGCGATGAGTTACATCATCCTTGCAATCGTCGTGGTGCACGCGGCCGTCACCGGGTTTGTCGCCAAGGCGGCCGACGGAGGCAACAAGTACGGGGCGATCACGCACTTCGTGCTCGTGCTGTGGATCGCGGCGGGCGCGTCGGTGGTCACGCAGCTCGTGATGCAGGCCGTTTTCTGAGACGAAAGGGCCTCGTCCACCTTTGAGGCAACCCTTTATCTCGCCCCCTCCGACTACAACCTTGCTACCCCCGAAAAGCCCCTCCAGGGCCCCGGTGGAAGATGCGAGGAAACGCCATGGCAGTCGGTTCATCGGGCAAGGGACCGAGGTCGGCAAGAGGCGCCGAAAAGGTGCCCGAGTTTGGCGTTTTCATCAACGGCAAGTGGACGCCGTCGTCTTCGAAGGACTGGATCGAGACGCGCGCGCCGGCGACCGGCAAGCTGCTGGCGCGGTTTGCAAGCGGCAACCGCGAAGATGTGGTGAAGGCGATTGCGGCCGCCGAAGCCGCGTTCCCAAAGTGGAGCGCGATGCCCCCGCCGCTGCGCGGCGAGATCCTGCTTCGCGCGGCCCAGATCCTGCGCGCCCGCAAGGCCGAGCTTGGCCACCTCGTGTCCGAGGAGATGGGCAAGGCGCTGCGCGAGGGCAACGGCGATGTCCAAGAAGCCATCGACTTCTTCGAGTACATCGCGGGCGAAGGCCGACGGATGTTCGGCGAGACCACGCCCTGCGAGTTGCCCAACAAGATCGCGATGACCTTCCGCCGCCCCGTGGGCGTCGTCGGGTGCATCACGCCTTGGAACTTCCCGATCGCGATCCCGTCGTGGAAGATCGGCGCGGCGCTGATCTCGGGCTGCACGATCGTGTTCAAGCCCGCGTCCATCACGCCGCTCTGCGCCGCCCGCCTCGTCGAGGTGCTCGCCGAAGCCGGCGTCCCGCCCGGCGTCCTCAACATGGTCACCGGCCCCGGGTCGACCGTGGGCGGGGAGATCGCTGTGAACCCCAAGGTCCGCGCGGTGTCGTTCACGGGCGGTACCACGGCGGGGCGCGATGTGTACATGAAAGCCGCCGCGCTCCTCAAAAATGTCGAGCTTGAGCTCGGCGGCAAGAACCCGCAGATCGTCATGGAGGACGCCGACCTGGAGCTCGCCCTCGAGGGCGCGCTGTGGGGCGCGTTCGGGACGGCGGGGCAGCGCTGCACCGCGACCTCGCGGCTCATCGTCCACGAGAAGGTCTTCGACGAATTCAGCAAGAAGCTTGTCGAGCGCGCAAAGAAGCTGAAGCTCGGCGACCCCACCGACCCGAAGATCGATGTGGGCCCGGTGGCCAGCGACGAGCAGATGAAGACCGTCATGGGCTACATCGAGGTCGGCAAAAGGGAAGCAAAGCTCCTCTGCGGCGGCAAGCGCGCCGAAGGGCCGGGCCTCGACAAGGGACAGTTCATCGAGCCGACGATCTTCGAGACGAAGCACGGCTCGCGGATCTCGAAGGAGGAAATCTTCGGGCCGGTGCTCGCGCTCATCAAAGTGAAGGACTTCGACGAGGCCGTGCGGGTAGCCAACGATGTCGAGTACGGCCTGTCATCGTCCATCTACACCAAGGATGTCAACCGCGCGTTCCGTGCCATCGAGCAGCTGGACGTTGGAATCACCTACATCAACGCGCCCACGATCGGCGCGGAGGTCCACCTACCCTTCGGCGGCACGAAGAACACCGGCAACGGCGGGCGCGAGGCGGGAACGAGCGCGATCGACGAGTTCACCGAAATCAAGACGGTCTTCGTAGACTACTCCGGGCGCCTGCAGCGCGCCCAGATCGACGTGGACTAGACCGGCTGGGGCCCGCCGTCCACGCCCAACAGGGCCCGTCCGTCTACGCCGACTTTCATTCATGTAACTGGATATTAATGCAAGCGGCCGCGAAAGGCCTATATCGGCGCCTCGCCCTCCTCCCTTTCCGTCGCGGCCCCGCGGGCCGCGCTTGAGGGGGAATGGATGGTCGCAATCCGGTGGTTCGGGCAGTCGTGCTTCGAGGTCGCCGAGCGCGGCCTGTCGATTGTCACCGACCCCCACGACGGCAAGTCGATCGGGCTGCCCCCGCCGCGCGCGCGCGCGAACATCGTGCTGAAAAGCCACGACCACTTCGACCACAACTGCGTGCGCCAGGTCGCGACGCCCTCGACCGCCGTGTTTGCAGGCGGCGAGCCGTACCGCTACAACGGGTTCAGCGCGCGGTCGGTCGGGGCGCACCACGACGGCCACGGCGGGTCGAAGCTGGGCGAGGTCCAGATCATGGCCTTCGA
>JBGPJF010000137.1:0-4443 GCA_041485285.1 Thermoplasmata archaeon
CCCTCTACATCCTCGACGAGCCCACGACCGGGCTGCACTTCGAGGACATCCGGCGGCTGCTGGGCGTGCTCGACCGGCTGGTGGAAGCGGGCAACACCGTGGTGGTGATCGAGCACAACCTCGACGTGGTCAAGACGGCCGACTGGATCATCGACCTGGGGCCCGAGGGCGGCGAGCGCGGCGGGCGCGTGGTGGCGACGGGCACGCCCGAGCAAGTGGCGAAGGGCTCGACCTACACCGGGCAATACCTCAAGAAAGTGCTCGCGCGCTCGAAGGTCGAGGCGCCCGAGCACAGCGCGGCGGCCAAGATGATGGCGGCGCGCGCAGGCCCCGGCAAGGGGTAGGGGGCGCCGCAGTGTCGGGCGGCGACGACGCGCAGTTCTCAAGCCCGCTCAAGGCGGCGCTCCCCCTCGACGAGCTTGCGCGGTCGCTCCCCGAGCGCCCGGGCGTCTACCGGTTCCTCGATGAGGGAGCACGGCCCGTGTACGTCGGCAAGGCCAAGGACCTCAAGAAGCGCGTCCTCCAGCACCTCTCGAACCGGCCCGAGCGCAAGGACCGCATGCTCGAGCAAGCCGTGGACATCGACTTCACGGTCACGCCGAACGAGTCCTCGGCGCTCCTCCTGGAGCGCAACCTGATCCGCCGCTTCCAGCCCAAATTCAACGTGAGCTACAAGGACGACAAGGACTACCCGTACATTGTCGTCACGAAGGACGAGTTCCCGCGGATCCACATCTCAAGGGACAAGCGGCCCGACGGCCACACCTTCGGCCCCTTTGCGTCGGCGGCCTACGCGCGGCAGACGATCGGGTTCGTCCGGAAGCACTTCCAAATCCGCGACTGCCCCGAGTTCATCAAAGGCGGCTGCCTGTCGTACCACATCAAGCTCTGCACCGCGCCCTGCATTGAGGCCGTCGGAAAGGAGGAGTATGGGAAGCAGGTGAAGCAGGCTCTGGGGTTCCTCGGCGGCGAACGGCGCGGCTTGTTGCGGGAGCTTGAAAGCGACATGAAGGAGGCCTCCCAAGCCCTCCAGTTCGAGCGCGCCGCGCGCGCCCGCGACACGATCCGGGCCATTGAGCGAACGGTCGCGCAGGATGTGGACGCGCGGGGCATCCGCCCCTCGGACGCGGATTACTTCGGGATTTCCCTGGAGGGGCTGCCTTGCGTGTTCGTCATGCGCGAGCGCGGGCGGGGCGTCGTGGACCGCCGGCATTTCCTCCTCGACAACGCGGAGGGCGGGGAAGCCGCAGAGCTGCTTGCGGAGGTCATCGCGTCCTACTACGAAACCGCGGAAGTCCCCCGCGAGGTGTTCGTGCCCCTCGACCTCGACGGCCGCGAGGCCATTGAGGCCTACCTCGAGCAGATGCGCGGCAAGCCCGTGCGGCTCCACCACCCCGAGCGCGGCCACGCGCGCCGCCTCGTGGAACTCGCGCAGGAGAACGCGGGCCAAACGGCCAAGCGCGAGCTGTTCAAGAAGGAGCGGATCCGCGAGGCCGACCTCTCGAAGCAAGTGCAGGAGGTGTGCGAGGCGAAGCGCCCGGTGTTCCGCATCGAGGGGTTCGACATCTCGCACACGGCGGGGGACGATGTCGTGGCTTCCATGGTCGTCTTCGAGAATGGGACGGCGAAAAAGGCGCACTACCGGAAATTCAAGCTGAAGGCGGACAAGAACGACGACTTCGCCGCGATGGCGGAGGTCGTGGGACGCCGATACGGGGGGAGCCAGCGCAAGGAGCTCCCGCTCCCGGACTTGGTCCTCATCGACGGGGGCCGCGGGCAACTCAGCTGGGCGCTCAAGGCCGCGCGCGATGTGGGGCTCGAGCTTTCGATGGTCGGCCTTGCCAAGAAGGAGGAGGAAATCTACCTGCCCTCCGGGCGCGTACTTGACCTCGACGAGCAGGACCGGGCGCTGCGGCTGCTCATGAATGTGCGGGACGAGGCCCACCGATTCGCGATCACGTTCCACCGGCAGCGGCGGGGCGAGGCCATGCAGCGGTCGGGGCTCGAGAGTGTGGAGGGGGTCGGCCCCGGGCGGGCACGGCAGATATGGAAGGCGTTTTCGGGGCTCGACCAACTGTCGGCCGCTAGCGTCGAGGACATCTCGAGGCGCGCGCACCTCCCCCTGAAGACCGCTGCCGCGCTGCATGCGTACCTCCACCCGCTTGCGACGAGCGCGCCCGCGGGGGTTGCGGAAGGCGGCCCGCCCGAAGCTTGAATGGCGCGTGTTCCTCTCTTCTCGTTGAAGGGGTTACCGTGACGACCCGCGACATCGAAGCGCTCGACGCCGTGTGGGTCCACATCCGCAACATCAAGCGTGCTCGCACCTTCTACCGCGACGTCCTCGGACTCAAGGAGGTCTCGGCCTCCGACAAAGGCCAGTGGGCGATGTACAAGCTCCCCGGCGGACCGTTCCTGGGTATCCACCGCCAGTTCCCGGGCGAGCCCGGGCGCAAGGCCGGCACGGTCACGGGCCTCTACCTCCGCGTCAAGGATGTCGAGAAGGCCGTCCGCGCGATCGAGCGCCGGGGCGGGAAGATCACGGACCGCCCGTTCAAGCTCCCCTGGGGGGACACCCACGCAACGGTGGCCGACCCTGACGGCAACGAGATCTCGCTATCGACCAAGACGAAGCCCTTCCGGCCGTGGCGCTAGGGAGAGGGCCACTGCCCACCGCCAATCTTTTATCTCCTGGGCGGCGATGGAGACCCCGCGGGATCCCATGTTTGCACGCCCACGACTCGTAGCACTCACTGTCACCGTCTGCATGATTGCCGGGGCCCTCATCGCTTCGCCCGCCCTTGCCGCGCGCACTACAGCGGAGCCCGACTGGTCGTCGCCCGACCCGGGGACCACCTGGTCGTTCAACATCAGGGTCCTCAACACGGCCTCCACGAGCTTGCGCATTGACGGTCTCACGCTTTGGGCAAATTGGGGAGGTGCGCCCACGGAGGCGGCCCCGGCTCACCCCTCGACGCCGTTGCCGAAAACCATCGCGGTGGGGGTGTATGTCGACCTCCACTTCAGCATCGTCGTGCCCGCCTCGGCAGCCAATGGGCATTATCGGATTTCCGCCGCTCTGACGGCGGCGTCAGCAAATGCGAGTGCCTCCGGGGGGTTCGACCCCCCGCTGACGGGGACGTACCCGGGCTGGGACATCTCCGTGACCTCGGGGCCAGGAGCTGCGGCCACCAACTCAATCATCGGGGCCGTTGTGCTCGTTGGCCTCATCGCACTCAGTGTCGGCCTGCGTGTAATGCGTATGCGGCGCCGTGCCGCTCGCAACGCGGCGCAGCCGATGCAACCGGCGTACGCCCCGGGCTACGCCCCGCCCTACGGCCAGGCGCCAGCCGGCCAGTACCCCCAAGCGGGTTACGCACCGCCACCGCCTTACCCTCCACAGCCCCCGCAACCGCCACAGTACCCTTGAGGGAACGCGACCGTGGCCGACCCCGACGGCAACGAAATCTCGCTGTCAACCAAAACGAAGCCAGACCGCCCGTGGGGTTGATGGCGCGCTGTGAAACCACGCCCGCATGTCCGATTCCCCTAGCCGAAACCGCGCATGGTTCGATCTATGCGCGGACTGTTCGGCGGGGGATGAGCGTCCCGGCCGAGGAAGTCGACAAGCGAATGGCAAGAACGGAGCAGCGCCTCCATTGGTACCTCGTTGGCCTCGAGGACGCAAAGCCGGGCTACCATGGCAGGGTATTTGCCCTCCCGCATGCGGAGCGAGCGCACGTTTCCAAGCGCGCGAGCGGCGCCATTCATTCGATCCGCAACCGCGGCCCCCGGGCCGGCCATGGGGTCACGCGCACGCTTTCGAGGTTGGGCTGGTACATGGATGGCCTGCGCGACGCCGCGCCGGGCTACCAGGGGACGATCTTTGCCCTCCACGCGGAAGAGCGCAACAAGCGCAAGGAACGAATCCGGCACACGCTCGAGCGGTTGGAAGCCCCGAGAACGGCCCGGTTGGTCCCCCCGTCGTGAGACGGGCCTGAAACGCCCCGTGCTTCGTTCGGGCCGCTACGTTCATGTCGCCCTCGGGCACTGACCGAGGCCTCAGGGGAATTCCATGGCATCAACCGTGAAAGGACTCGACGCAATCTGGGTGCACATCCGCGACGTGAAGAAGGCCCGCCCGTTCTACAAGGACGCGCTCGGCCTGAAGGAGCTCGACTACAACGAGGAGCAGCAGTACGCCACCTACCAGATCCCAGGGGCCGGATGGCTCGGGATTCACAGGCAGGGCAAGGGCGAGCTCGGGCGGAAAGCTGGGACCGTGTCGGGCGTCTACTTCAAGGTCGCCGACGTGCGGAAGGCGGCGGCGTTCATCAAGCAGAACGGCGGCAAGGTCACCGACAAGCCTGAGAAGAAGCCATGGGGCGACTGGAACGCGACGGTCGCAGACGCCGACGGCAACGAGTTCGTTATTTCAGATTGACC
>JBGPJF010000138.1:0-4378 GCA_041485285.1 Thermoplasmata archaeon
CCATCATGGTGCTTGACACCGGCGCTAACCGCACCGCGCTCTCTGCGGAGGTTGTTCGACATGTTGGCATTGAGGTTGAACATCTTGAGATGCGGGACATCGGGGGAGTCACCGCGGTCGACAAACGTCCGCATCTGCCGGTATGTGGACCGTAATGGGTTCAAAAATGGCCCAATTTTCGGTCAAACCCCACTCATGGGGCCAAATTGGGGGCTCAACATGGCGGGTTGCGAATCCTGAGCCCGAAGGGGCTCCATCTGAGTCGCTGGGCTCATTTGCGACGGGGCGGTTCGCTGAGGATAACTCGGAGTTCGAGAGAGCCCGGCACCTTGCCGCACACGAGAGAGGCGGACGGGGTTCAGCCGGGCCCACTGGAAAACCGGTTCGAACCGTCCGCACCCGCGCCAGGCTTAAGGCAAATGAAGCCGCACTGGCAGCGGTGCACCTCGATTCAGCCGACTGGGCAATTATGAGGACCCCTTTCCGGTCGAACGGTCAGGGGCCGCGCGGCGCCTTGCGGGTCCCGCTCGAGGAACTCTGCCGCAGCACTGGGCTGTACGCCAATCCCATCGTCCGGCGCCTGCGGGGCCTTCGCCGCGGCGTCCTTGGAGGCACCTACTTCGACCCGCGGTCGTCCTCGCTTGGGCTCGCCGGGGGAGCTTCGACTCCGAGGGAAACCACGTGCGCGGAATCCATGCCATCGGCGGCGCCGCCGAATTCCCAACCGTCGAGACCATGATCAGTGCCCATGGCGTCGTCATGGGACACCGCTGGGGCGACTTCCGCGGCGATATCGACGCGACCGTTGAACAGCTTGGGGCGCGACTTGCGGGGCCAGTGCCCGTCAGTCGCGGAATAATTACCGACAGGCATATGAATGCCAGCGCCTCCTCGAATAGCCTGGTGAACACAACGATTCCGCGTTCCTTGGTGTCGCACACTTCACCCGCAATGTGGAGTCGTCCAAGATTATGGGGGTTGCTTACGCTTGTACCGCTTGGCGCGGCAATTGGGTGCGCGGCCCTCGCCGCCCAAGCGGCCACGATCGTACCCCCAATGTCGTTGGCCTCGGACACTACCTGGGACGCTGCAGGGTCGCCGTACGTGGTTACTGGGGATGTCTTTATTCCGCCGGGGGTCACGCTGTTCCTTGGCAACAATACCACCGTCCTCTTCACGGGGCCTTGGAAAATATCGTCCAACGGCGGCATTCAGGCAGTATCGCAAGGCGGCTCGATCGCCTTCGCGCGGGCGATGAACGCCTCCTCCAGCGAGTGGGCGGGCATTGAGCTAAACGGCAACGCGAGCGCCGACCTCAGCGGCGTCGCCTTTGACCGCGCCGCGCTCGCCATCGCATGCCGCGGCTGCGCGGCATTGAACGTCAGCGCTTCCCGGTTTACGAATTCCACGGGAGAGGCGCTCAATGTGAGTGGGCTTGATGCCCTTGTAGTCGCTTCCGTGCAAATCGTCAATGTCTCCTCCCCGATTGTGGGTCTGAATCTGACCAATGCGTTATTCGACCATATCGTTATCGCAGGCTGCGGCGGCGGAATCGCGTTGACTGGTGCGTCAAATGGGACGGCCACGAACATCACGATCAACAATACGGTCGGGACCGGCCTCCAACTCTTTGCCCCGCGCGGGTTCCAGGTTCGCTTTGCAGATGTTCTCGCCCAAACGGCGTTCGCGATCGATTCCTCCGAAAATACGTCGCTCCGTTTTGTGGCGGCCACAGCGGCCTACGGCTTGGTGGCGCTGGGAACCACTACGAACCTCACCATCGCCGACTTCAGCTTCATCGACGTAGCGTCAGAAGGCATTCACCTCGTCGGGGCAACCAACGCCCTCCTTCGGAACGGGTCGATCTCGTCGACCATCGGCACCGCCATGTACCTCAAGCAATCCCAGGACATCACGATCGATAACGTGAGCGTGCGAAATGTGAGCTACGGAATCTACGCCGAGTCGTGTTCATCCATAACCGTAACCCGTTTTTTCGCGAGCCACGCCTCTGATGGCCTCTTCGCGCTGTTCTGCGTGACGGTGCGGCTCTCGGCCTCGAGCATCGTCGATTCGCAGGCCTATCCGGTCTACCTCTCCGACGTTTGGGGCTTCCTGTCATGGTCGAACAATTTCGTGGGTGCCAGCGGCACCCCCTACTCGGTGCGCGGCTCGGGCAACGCTTGGGACCTCGGCGGCCGGGGAAATTTTTGGTACCCGCACTCGTACGCGGACGCTGACTCGGACGGAATTGGGGATCAGCCCTACAACATCTCCGGGCCTTCTGGCGAGCGGGATCTCTTCCCACTCATGAACGCCTCATGGGTGCTGGCCCCCGACATTCGCGTGATTGCCCCCCCCGAAGCGGACGAAGACATTCCGTTCGCGGTCCAGCTCCTGATCAACGACCCCCTTGGGCGCCCGTCGGCCACTTGGAACGCGAGCGGCGGCGCCACGTTTTTCAACGAATCCCTCTCGAGCGCATCCGTGGTCGCGCCGACGCCGGGGGGCCTCAGTGTCCGGGTTACGGTAAGGAATCTGGCGGGGATCTCGGCTTCTGCGGTCGTGAACATCACCATCCGGGACACGACCCCGCCGTCGGCGGCGTGCGTAGGGCCATCGGCGGTTCCTGCCGGGGGAATCGCCACGTTCACGTCGGCAAGCTCGACCGACAACGACCCCGCGTTCCCATCCAACGCGACCGCCCGCTGGAACATCACCGATCCCCTCGGCGCCTCGACCGTGACAGCCACGCCCTTTGGGGGATTCGCCTTCTCGCCACCGTTCCCGGGCAACTATTCGGTCGTGTGCTCGGTCTTGGATTCCGCGGGCAACACGGGCATGAATTCTGTCACGCTGCGCGCGCTCGATGTGATGACGCCCGTGATCGGCGTGCCGTCGCCGGTGACCGGTCCCGAGGACAGTCCGATCTCGCTGGGCCCCCTCGCCATTATGGATGACGACCCGTTCTTCAACGCGACGGGGACGGTCCATTGGACGATCTCCCGGTCCGGCTTCCCCCTATTCTTTGGCGACGGATTCGTTCTACGGTTGACGATTGCCGACCCCGGGCGTTACGACGGGAACGCGAGCGTTTGCGATGCGAGCGCCAACTGCGTTGTCGGCCAATTCCCGGTTGTAATCGGCGATCTGACCCCGCCCGACGGCCCGCCAAACGCCACCTTGGAGGTGGTTGCCGGCGAGCGCAGCATGCTCATTGCCGACTTTGTGCACGACAACGACCCCGAGTTCCCCGGGCGGGCCACTTTTTCCTGGACCCTCTACCTTCCCACCGGCACGTTAGAGCTGGCCGGAGGCTCGGTGGCGGTAACGATTGCTCCCCCGGGTGCCTACCCCGGTTGGTTGAACGTGACCGATGCGAGTGGCAACCGCAGATCCATTGTACTCTCCATTCGGGCGTTGGACCGAGAAGCACCCGCCATTGCGGTGACCTACCCGCGGGACGCCGAGCTCGGCGAACCCATGCACTTTGATGCCTCGGCCTCGCTCGATGTCTCGCTCCCGCTCTTCATCCAATGGGATTTCGGAGACGGCGCGCCGCTGTCGGAAGGCCCAACGGCCGTTCATTCGTTCTTCGGGCGCGGAAACATCGAAGTGACGCTCACCGTCACCGACGCGGCCGGAAACTCGAATAGCTCGCTCTTGGCCGTCCGCGTCCGGGACACGACCCCCCCCGCAGTTCGAATAGTGCTTCCCACAAACAACTCATCGTTCCGGGCGGGCGAAACCGTCGACTTCCAGGCCGAAATCTCGGACCACTCCCCCGTGGCGAAGGTGACCTGGGCGTTTCCGGATGGCGCCACTGCCGAGGGGCCGCTCGTGGCGCACGCGTTTCCCGTCGGAGGCGCGTGGCGTGTAACGGTGTCGGTCGCCGACGCGGCGGGGAATCAGAATGTGACGTCGTTCAACGTGACCATCTCATCAGCCGCGGGGACGGACCAGACGCTGCCGTGGGTCACGGTCGGCGTGATTGCGGCGGCGGTGGCTGTCATCTTTGCTTGGCGACTCCGGGAAAGGCGGACGAAGCGGCAGTAGCAACGCGGCGCGCTCCAGCGGTTGCCGCGCCGGGCCCGCCAAGGGGCGCCCCCCGACGTACCCCTCCTTCGGCCCCGCGCCTCGCCCTTGGCCGCGGGCGATCTCGTGGAGGGTGCCGGGGGTTTCGAACTTCGCCCTTGGGGTGCGCGCTTTTTGGAACTCGCCGGCCCGCGACGCTAAACTGACGCCCCGCATTCCGACGCCTGAACCATCCCCCCCCCCACCCTCCCCCCCCCCCACCAAAACCCGTCCCTGAACCCCACGTGCACCAAGGCCGCGACCAAAAGCCCCACAGGTCGGGCCCCCACCCAGACCCCGAGAC
>JBGPJF010000139.1:0-4373 GCA_041485285.1 Thermoplasmata archaeon
CAGGGCGTGGGCGGCGTCAATTTCCGCATGGTGCACCCGGCGTCGTCGGGCGAGGACGTGCTGCTGTCGAGGCTCGGTCGAGGCCCGCCGGACGAACTTGGCCGCCCGACGTTCCAGAACCACATCGCGATTGCGCCGCGCGCGGCGCTGGTCGAGGGCCGGATCTCGCTCGGGGGCATGGACGCGGCGATCGCCGACTTCGACCTGAAGAACGCGAATGTGGTGGGCGACTTGCAGCCGCTTGAGGTGGCCAGGGCCCCGCCGGGGCACCGCCTGGGCCAGGGCCTGCGCCAGCACATGACGCGGGCCGCGGTGGAGACGCTGGCGACGCGGCGGATGAAGGACCTCGAGGCGCGCACGCTCGTGCTCGCGCGCGACACGCCCCCGACGATCCGCAATGAGATGCTGTTCAGGCTCATCGAGCTGCTGAACTTCCAGATCGGGCTGCCGCCGTTCTCGTCGATGAGCGATGCGCCGACGGCGAGCGCGCTGAATGCGTTCAACCTCGTCGTGGCGCCGCGCGGGGTGCGCGCGGACGAGTCGTGGGCGATCATCGACACTTCGATGCCCGATGCGGTGCTTCCGCGGGTGCCGAAGGCGACCGAAGTGTACGGCACGATCGAGGCGTCGTACGCGGCGGACACGGCTGCGTTTGGTTAGGCGTCTCCTTACCGTTGCGGGTGAAGGCGCAATCATCAATACGGCGCCCGCGGTTAGGGAATTGCGCCAGGGTTGCCAGGGGCGGGACTTGAACCCGCGTACGAAACCTTGTCGGCTCGTTCCTGATCTTAAGTCAGGCGTCTTGCCTGGCCCGACCACCCCGGCGCATTCCATTCTTCTCACCGGGCCGAACCTTTCGCTATCGCGAGCGATAGCGAGGTAGCGTCTCGCGAGCGTCGCAATCGATGTCGCAACCATCAATAGGGCGCGCGCGAAGTGGCGCCATGCGCCGGGGTTGCCGGGGGCGGGATTTGAGCCCGCGGGCAAACACTGCACGAGCTGCTCCTGGTCTTCGGCCAGGTGTCTTCCCTGACTCGACCACCCCGGCGCTTTTTTTCGGGCGAAGCGAGGCGCCCGTCTCAGGGCCGTCTCGCGTGAAATCGCAACCATCAATAGGACGCGCGCGAAGTGGCCCCATGCGCCGGGGTTGCCGGGGGCGGGATTCGAACCCGCGTACGAAACCGGAGAGGTCCGTACCTGATCTTCAATCAGGCGTCTTGCCTGACTCGACCACCCCGGCGCAATCATTTTCGACTCGCTCCCGGCACATAGTGGGCCCCAGCGACGGCGCCGCAGTATTTGAATCTCGAATCAGGGTGAGTGAAAGCGAAGCCTCGCTTTCGGCGACCCCCCGGAATCGCTTATACGCCGGTTCGCAGTGTTCGGACGGATGCGATTCGTAGACCCCGGCGTTGGCACCGTGAACGAGGGCTACCTGCTCGAGGCCTTGTCCGCGCACGGCCGCCTCATCGCGTCGGGGCGCGAGATCTGCTACCGGCGCGCGTTCGCTCCGACGGACGACCGCTTCATCGGGGACGCGTTCGGCCTGTTCGAGGCCGAGGGGCTGCGGAGCCTCGTCGGGATTGAGATCAAGGACTGGGCCGCGCCCGTCACGCCGAAAGTGGCGCGCGATTACCTCGAAACCTACGGGCGCTCGTGCGATTTCGTGTACCTCGCGGCCCGCCGGTTCCTGCCGGGGGTCGCAAGCGTCCGGAACCTCGGCCTCATCAACCTCGATGGCCCGAAAGTGCGCAGGGCCGCCGGCCGCCTTTCGCCCGAGCGCGCGGGGTGGGAGTTTGTGGTCCGCCAAATGCGCGGGGGCGCCGAAGGCGCGGCCCTCCACCCCCGCCAGCGGCGCCTCAGCGACCCGTGAATGCCTGGCTCCATTCGCGAACGATCGCCTTGGGAGCGCGAACCTTAAGTCAGGGTGCCTGCGTTTCCGGGCCGGGGTAGAGGCGCGCCGAAGGCTCCAGCACGTCAGGCATCGACCGTTGCGGAGGCGGCAGCCGCCGGGCGCCAAGTCACCCTCACGCAGGGCGAGGTTCACCAGGCCCGCGAGCTGCTCGAATCGGTCATGACGATCGCCGCCCACGGGATCCTCTACCGCTTGGGCCAGTCCTTGGGGGCGCGGATCCTCAGCGACGCGAACAAACAGGGCGGAGTCCTCACCGACGCGGTCGGCCACACGCTCGTGCAGCGCGGTTGGGCCAAGGAGGTCCGGTTCTTCTCGGCGAAGGTGCAGGTGATGGGGAGCCTCGAAGCGAAGCAGGGCACGGAGCCGTGCTGTCACATCATGCGGGGGATGATCCATGTGGTCGTCGCCGGCGGGGACGGCGGCGTGATGGTTCGCGAGGAGAAGTGCGCCGGGCAGGGCGCCTCCGAGTGCACGTTCTCGATCTCGCGTGGAGGCCACCCCTCATGAAGCGGCGGACGACCACGATTGACGGGCTCGATGAGATCCTGCAGGGCGGGCTGCCCGTCCCTTCGACGGTGCTCGTGGCAGGCGAGCCCGGCGCGGGCAAGACGACCTTGTCCGTGCAGTTCCTTTTCGGGGGAGCCAAGCAGGGCGAGAACGGGCTCTATATCACGGGGATCAGCGAGCCGCAGTGGCTCGTCCAGCACTTCCTTGCGGAGTTCAAGTGGTTTGACGCGCGCGTCGTGGAGGAAGGCCGCGTGGTGTTTGCGGACATCGGGGCGGCGGTCCGGGAGAAGCCGGAGGAGATCCTCCCCCAGATCATCTCGCTCGTGGAGGCGTACTCGCCGAAGCGGCTCGTGCTCGACCCGATCACGCCGATGATCGAGGGCCTGAAGCGCAAGGGGAAGGAGCGGGAATTCATGCACGATCTGTTCGCGTACCTGAAGTCCTTCGAGGCGACGACGCTGATCACGGCGGAGCTGCATGCGGCGGACATCACGCGGTCGATTGAGGGCTATATGGCCGACGGGATCATCCTCTTGAGTTACCCGGAGCAAGACGGGGTGCGCAGGAAGTTCCTCGAGGTCATCAAGATGCGCGGGACCAAGCACCATATGGGGAGGCACGTGATGGACATTACGCCCGAGGGCGTGGTGGTGCAGAGCGGGCTGCGTTAACCCCTGCCCAGGGGTCCGTGCGGCCCGATCGTATCGCCGCCTCCGCGGTGCCGAGGAGCCAAGCCATGAGTTCAGGCTGGGTCACGCGACGACCACGCCGGACCGAGAGCCACTCCTGGAGGGCCACGAAGCGTTTCTTGTCTTCGGGCCTCATTCGGACGGAAGCAATCACGGTTGGTCGAGGATCGTTGTTCGCAAAAGCGTTTTCGATGGGTGTCTCACGAAAGAAGGGCCCCGGGCCGGGTTTCCCCGGCCCGAGTGAGTGCATCCCAACACCCTGACAAGGGGCCCCGTGAGCTAACGCGTGAGGTACTGTTTCTGGATGTTTTCCATCTCGGCGTCGAGGAGGTCGGCCTTGAGGGCCTGCTTCTGCTTCTCGATGACGTACTCGAGGCGGTTGTAGAGGAGGTCGCGCACGGCGGTGCGGATGGCCTCCGAGCGGGAGGGGAAGTCGTCGACGGAGACGAGGAAGTCGAGGCGCTTGAGGTACTTGGCCGGCAGCCGGACGGTGACTTTGTCCATGTCGGCGCCGAATTCGACGGAGAGGCCGTCGGCGGGGCTTTCGGGCTTGCGAGACGAGGCTTCCTGCGGCAAAACCAATCGACCCCTACTGTCGGACGTGCGTCCGACAACCAGTAGATCCCCCGATTCCTAATAATACCTTCGGAGCGGCCGTCCCCCGACGAAAACCAGGCGCAGCCCCTGGGGGGGCGCCACGCTGGCGGCCCTCCAAACGCTGAAATAAGCCGCCGGGCTTGCAAAGCCAGCACTGTCCCCGCTTAGCCCAGCCTGGTTAGAGCGGCTGACTGTAGTGGGTACGCGGCCGCAAGGCCGCCTCGCCGTAATCAGCAGGCCCCCGGTTCAAATCCGGGAGCGGGGACTCCCTCTCCTTCCAGTCTCGTTCCATGAGAAATGGAAGAGGTCGCAGCGTCGGACAAGGGAGGCGGGGGCCTCCGGCCTATTTGGCCCAGATTTTGGCCCTGACCGGGGGCGGGATGGGCCAGCGGGGGCAGGCCCCGGCGTGGGCCTGGTGCCATTGGACCCGCTCGGCAGTCGTGGGGTTCCGGGGCATCGGGTGCCGACGGTGCCAGGCCTCGTTCATCGAGGACCCCCGGGTTAAGCGCAACCGAGCTGGGTCTGCGCCCGGGTAACGGCGTCGCCGACGGACATGAGCTCCTGGTCGCCGGTCGCGAGGTCGCGGAAGGTCACCCGGGACTCCGCGGCCTCTTTGTCCCCGATGAGGATGGCGATCGTCGCCCCGCGGGCGGCGGCGTACTTGA
>JBGPJF010000140.1:0-4357 GCA_041485285.1 Thermoplasmata archaeon
TCATGATGTACTTGTCATCGAACTTGTCGATGACGAAGCGGCGGACGAGGGAAGTCTTCCCGACGCTCCCGTCGCCGATGAGCAGAATCTTCTTCTCGAATTCCAGGGTCTGCATCGGCCCTTCATCTCTTCGAAGCATCCGACCTGAAGCGGCGGGCCGCGGCCACGCGGACGGCCATCGTGGCCCTGGCACAGTGACCGCGCCCTCCCCGCGCGGAACGCTTATCTGCGCTCCTTCAACTCTCTTCCCCGATGCAGACCCTGGAATTCGAGAAGAAGATTCTGCTCATCGGCGACGGGAGCGTCGGGAAGACTTCCCTCGTCCGCCGCTTCGTCATCGACAAGTTCGATGACAAGTACATCATGACCATCGGCACGAAGACGTCGCGCAAGCCGATGACCTTCACCTTCGAGCCCGAGCAGTTGCGTTTCGAGATCATGGTCAACATCTGGGACATCCTCGGCCAGGCGGGGATGGAGCGCGCCCACCGCGTCTACTTCAAGGAAGCGGAGGCCTTCATCCTCGTGTTCGACGGGACGCGCCGCCCCACCTTCGACGGGCTCGTCCATTGGGCGTCGCAAGTGGTGGAGCTCTGCGGCTCGATCCCCGGCGTGCTCGCGTGCAACAAGGTCGACCTGAAGGACCAGTACCAAGTGACCGACGAGGAGGTCGCCTCGCTCGCCAAGCAACTGAACCTGAACCTCCTCTACACATCGGCCAAGACGGGTGAGAACGTCGAGGCGGCTTTCCAAAAAGTCGGGACGGACCTTTGCTACCCGCTTCTGCAGAAATACGGGGCGGGCGGCGGGACCACCACGTCCACGACCGCCGGCCCGGCCGGCGACCCGCAGAAGAAGAAGGGGCTCTTCAAGAAGTAGGGCCGGGCTGCACGCGGCCTCGTTGCTCCAACCGCGTGTTTGCCGGACGGCCTTTGCAGAGCGCCCGATCCCGCCCGAAGTGGCGACCGTCGCGTCCGCGCGGAGGCCCGCACCCCACAAGCCTCATAGCGTTTCCCCCGCTAAGGGGATCAATCGGCGGGACGCGCGTGCGAGGAACAGACATTTCGGGAGCTTTCAACAGCAAGCGGACGAACTCGAACCGAAGGGGGCAGACCCTCCTCGCCGCCGCTGCGCTCCTCGGCTCCCTTGGATTCCCGCTCGTGCCCTCCGCCGCTGCGGTGGGCTCGCCAACTGGATGGGTGGTCTCGACACCGATTGAGACGGGGGCCGGCGATGCCTATAACGCGCAGGTGGCCGTCGACGGGGACGGGAACGCGGTCGCCGTGTGGACGCAGAAAGGCGCATCCTGGTACAGCATCTGGGCGAACCGGTATGTGGCGGGGTCGGGTTGGGGGGCTGCCGCGCTCATTGGAGTGGAAGGCGTAGGCGATGCCATCAACCCTCAGGTCGCGGCCGACCTCGGGGGAAACGCATTCGCCGTGTGGGCGCAGGAAGACGTGAGCGTGCACAACATCTGGGCGAACCGGTACGTAGCGGGATGGGGTTGGGGAACCGCTGCCCTCATCGAAACGGACGACACGGGGACCGCGTTTGACCCGCAGGTCGCGGTTGACGGGATCGGGAACGCCTTCGCGGTGTGGGCGCAATCTGACGGCAGCCGTGTCAATATCTGGGCGAACCGGTATTTGGCGGGGTCGGGTTGGGGGACTGCAGTCCTCATCGAGACCGACAACACCGACAGCGCCTACTACCCGCAGGTAGCGGTTGACGGCGGAGGAAACGCGGTCACGGTGTGGCAGCAGTCTGACGGCAGCCGTGTCAATATCTGGGCGAACCGGTACAGGGCAGGGGGCGGGTGGCAAACGGCGAGCGTCGTCGAAAAGAACGACACGGGTGACGCCGCCCGCCCGCAGGTCGCCGTTGATGGGAACGGGAACGCTTTCGCCGTGTGGGAACAGTCCGACGGCTCGCGCTTCAACATTTATTCGAACCGGTACAGGGCAGGGGGCTCATGGGGGACGCCAAGTCTCATCGAGACGAACAACGCGGGCAGTGCCTTCGCTGCGCAGGTGGCGGTCGATGGGGGCGGGGACGCCGTCGCCGTCTGGTATCAAGATGACGGGGTCCGGACCAACATCTGGGCGAACGAGTACTTGGCGGCGTCCGGGTGGGGGACGGCCCACCTCATCGAAACGGACGATTCTGGACCCGCCGATGAGCCGCAGGTGGCGGTCGACGGGAATGGGAATGCAATCGCTACATGGTCGCAGTATGGCGGCGGCCATTACCATATCTGGGCAAGCCGCTACGTCGCGGGGTCGGGTTGGGCGACTGCACCCCCGAGGGCGACGGACGACGCGGGTGATGCCTATTTGCCGCAGGTCGCCTTCGACGGGAGCGCTAACGCGGTTGCGGTGTGGCAGCACTTTGACGGCGCGCGCGTGGTTATCGAGTCCAACCGCTTTGTCCAGCCGGACACGACCGCGCCCAATATCATTCTGAGCGCTCCATCGGACGGGGCCGTCACAAACCGGACGCCGCTTTCGCTCTTCGGGACCGCCGTGGGGGCGAAGAGCGTCTTTGTCAACGGATATGCGGTCACGGTCGCCTCCAACGGCTCATTCGGCCTTAGCCTAGCACTTTCAAACGGCATGAACCCAATCACCATCACCGCGATCGACGCGTCCGGCAATTCTGCGATACGGTGGCTCAACGTCACCTTTGATGACCCCGCCGCAGCCCGCTTGGCGCAACTCGAGGCTCAAAATGCGGCCCTTGAGGCCCGGCTCAGCCTTGCCAACTCCTCCCTGTGGCAGGCCCTTGCCGGGACGGACGCGTCGGTGGTGGCTGCCCTCGCCGCGCAAAATGCGTCCATCGCGGCAGCCTTGGCTGGCGAAGACGCGTCGCTCCTTGGCGGCCTCGCCGCCCAGAATTCCTCGCTGCTCCAGACGATTGCTTCCTTGAATTCGTCGTTCTTGGCGTCGCTCGCCGCCCAAAACGCGACCCTCTGGACCAAACTCACTGCCGACAACGGCGCCCTCTGGACCGCCCTGAACGCGTCGAGCGGCGGCGGGGGAGCGAACCGGGACGCCGCCATCGCGGCGAGCCAAGCCGACGCAGCGGCGGCCCGTTCGGCGGCAGCCTCCGCGACCATGATTGGGACGATTGGACTACTTGCGGGGATTGCCGGCGTAGGCCTTGGAATATTGGGAATGCGCTCGGGGCGCAAGGGTGGCGGGACGCCGCCCCCGCCAACCGGGCAGCCGCCGGCAGCCACGAGCCCTGCCACGGGACCGGATCAAACCAAGCCTTGACCGTTTTGGCCCTCCGGGTTCGCCCGGCGCAACACGCCTAGACGCCGACGGCCTTGCCATTGACGGAAGCGACGAAAACCTAACGGATGTGCGCCGCGTAGTCCTTCTCGAGCGCCGCCTTGTACAGCGGCCACGCCTTGGTGAACCGCGCATCGTTTTCGCTCTTCGTCTTGAAGGGGCACGCGGGCTTCGTGCGAGTCACGCCGGCGATTGCAAGCCGGGAGCCCCTTCCTTCGGGCACGAGCCGGTAATGGAGGTCGTAATCGTAGATCGTCCCCTCCGCCTCCGCGTCCCAAGAGTCGGGCGCGTGGAGCGTGATGGTGGACGAGCGCTTGTTGTAGGGCGTCCCCATCGACTCGTCGATGATCTTGACGTGGTCGTTGGTCCGTTCGACGACGGTCCGTTTCGAGAGGCCGGGGTTGAGGTCCTTGTCCGTGGGCTGGTAGTCGGTGAGCCACGCAAAGCAGAAGGAAACGGGGGCGTTCAGCTGGATCTCGAAGAAAACGGGGAGCTTGGCCATCGCGGTGGGATCGCGCAGCGGGCCAAAAAGGCATCGGACTGCGGCGGGGTGAGGAGGCCGCCCCGCGGCGATGCAGCTGCCGTTACTTGGCGACTCGTTCAATCATCGCCCAAACGGTCGCCATGTCCGCGTAAGCGGCCCGCGCCTTGCGGTCGTGGACCGGCTCGGCGAGCCTTCGACCCCCTGCGGCGGCACCCTCCAAGAAGGTGCGGTTCATCTCCGCGAGCAGGCCGGTCACCTTGCTGATCGACTGGGAAGCCGCGTAGAACTCGGCGCGCCGGCCCGCGAGGTCGAGCGCTGCGCGCACCACGAACTTGTCGCCGCTCACCTTGGTCTCCCCGTAGAACCACGCCTCCGCGAGGTCGCCGCCCTCCATCAGGTGCTCGCGCACGAGTCGGATGTCGTGGGCGAGCACCGCCTGCTTGAGCGTGTCAAAGAGGCCCTCCATCTGCTCGCGGGTCGCGGTTGGCCTCACCGTGTACGCCTTCACATCATACTGGTGCAGCTCGGCTTCGATGAGCCGCTTGAGTACCGCCGTGCTCGCGATCTCCTGCGTGAAGAA
>JBGPJF010000141.1:0-4265 GCA_041485285.1 Thermoplasmata archaeon
CGACGAGGATGTCCCGATCGTCACCGACCTTTACTCGGTGTTCCACGACGACTACGACAACGCGAACCTCGCGTTCCACTTCGATGTGGTGTCAGGAGCCTCCGTTGCATCTGTCGCGCTCCGCGGCTACAACTTGACGGTGGCGCCCACGGCGAACGTCTCGGGCACGGTGGTCGTGAATGTGACCGCGACCGACTCCGTCGGCCTCGTGAATTGGTCCGGTGATGTCGCCTTCACGTTCTTCTCCGTGAATGACCCACCCCGCCTCACCGTCGGCGCGATCAATGTGACCTGGGGCGCCGTTCAAACGATCGACCTCTCCCCGTTCATCATCGACGCGGAGTCGTCGGTCGACACCCTCGCAATCGCCTCCGCGACCGGTGCTCCCGTCACGGTGCAGGGGCGCAGCCTCGTGTTCGACTTCCCGGCAAACGCCCCCGATGTCGACCTGCTCGTGACCGTGACCGACGGCGTTGCCGAGGCCGACTACCCCCTCCATGTCCACCCGCGCCTCTCGAACACCGTCCCAAACCTCCTCCCGATCGCAACCATCCAAGTGCCCTCGGGCGCGGCCTACCTACTCGACCTGCGCCCGTTCGCCTCCGACGAGGAGGACACGATCGCCGACCTCACCTTCTCGCTCGACATCCCGCTCTCCGCAACAAGCTCCATCCTCTGGTCGGTCGAGCGCAACGCCACGACGACGTTCCTCAAGATCATCCCACGCGCGCCCGCGGGCACGCAGCTCAGCGCCCACCTCACAGTGACCGACCGCGACGGGAACACGAATGAGACCACGCTCGGCATCCAGATCGTGGCGGCCGCGAACACCGCGCCACGCATCGTCGCCGTGGACCCCTCCATCGCGGTTGGGACCGACCCTGTCCCCATCTACCTCGTCACCAAGGGCACCGACCCCGAGGACGAGGCGGCCGGCACGCTCCTCAACTGGACCGTTGAGAATCGCAACCCCGAACTATTTACGGCGGAAATCGACCAAGCGACGTTGACGCTCGTCCTTCACCCGGTGCCTGGGGCCGTGGGGGTTGGCTCCCTGCAGCTTCGCGTGCGCGACGCGCGCGGCCTCGAAGACACGATGGACGTCGCGGTGTCGGTCAACAACCCGCAATCCGGCTCGAGCATTTCGGTCGTGGCATTGGGGCTCTTCTTTGCAGCGGTCGTGATTGGCACGGCCCTCGCGGTTCGGCGCGGCGATAAGAGCCCGCCGAAGCACGCGCCGAAGCGCGGGCCCCCGAAGGCTCCGAAGGGCGAAGCGATCGACGTCGAGACGGTCGAGGGCGCCACAGGGGACGAGGCGGTCACCCTGCCCGAGCCCCCGGCCGACGCCGTGGAGGACATGAACTCGTTCATGCGCGGCCTCACCAAGTCCCCGACGGACAAAGCCCCGGGAGGCGACGAACCCGTGGCGACGCTGGGCCTCCACGAGGGCCTCGAGGGGACGGCGGTGGCGGCCGCAAGCGCCGCGGCCGCCGCGCGCCCCACCCTCGGCCCCGCGCGCCTCGGCGAACTCTACCTCTTCTCGCTCAAGGACGGCGGGCTCCTCTACCAGTCGCCACCCGTGGGGCTCGCGCTGCTCCCGCAGATGGACGAGAACGAGTTCCTCCAGTGGGCGTACGACACCGTCCGCCGCACCGAGAAGCACGCAGACGCCGCCCGGATCCTCGAGTGGCGCGAGTGGAAGGTCGTGCTCGCCCGCGGGCAGGCCTTCTTCATTGCAGGCCGGGCGACGGGCGAAGACTTCGACGGCCTGCGGCGCGAAGTCAAGACCCTCGTCGAAGAAATCGATCACAACTTCCCAGGCAGCGCCCTGGACTGGCAGCGCACCGAGACGCTCGAGAGCGTCACGGATATCCTCAAGCGCCTCGTGCGGGGGGCGTGAGCGGCGTGCGGGGCAGGCGTGCGGGTGGGCGCTTCGCGCCCGCGATTTTGGCGTTCTTGCTGCTCTCTTCGACATTGCTCGCGCCGGTCGCCTCTGCTGGAATCCTCTTATCGTTCGCGCAAGGGTCGTCGGTGCAGGTAACGGCTGGCGGCATCTTTCCAAGCGCCAGCATGCTGTTCCCCAACCCCTCGCGGGCCACGAGCGCAAACGTCGATGTATCGACCGAAACTACGATCCGCAGCGTCCCGCTGCCCGTGCCGACCGCGGCCCGGTGGGCGGAAGTGGCTGGCTGCCCGACGCTGAAGGAGCCCGCCTCCGCGTTTACTGGCGCGGCCCTCAACGGGTCCGAACTCGCGCGCCTGGCCGTCTCCGACGGGCAGATCTGGACGCAGCCCACGACCTTCTTCGGGTGCGCCTACCTCGTCGTCGAGTTTGATGTGGGCCCGGCGGCCGACCCGCTGGGCGCGCCGTTCATCGACGTGACCCTCGAGGTTGCGGCGGACGCGACCGCGCAAGCCAACCAGTCGAACATCACGCTCGCGCTCTTCGAGGAGCCCGCCGTCGGCAAGCCGTTCCTCCGGCAGGTCGCGCTTGCGCCCTCGGTGCTGACGACGGGCGCCTTTGCGGCCACGATCACGCACCCCCCCGTGCTCGCGCGCGGCCCCCAGCGCGTGCTCGACCTCGTCCTGTTCTGCCCCGACGGCGGCTACAACCTCACGGTCGACGAGGTGGCCGCGACCTTCACCGTCACCGACGACCCCAAGACGCCTGGCATCGTCGTGACCTCGACGGGCACGCCGATCTGGCAGTACCGCGGCCCCGGGGGCATAGACGCGGTCTTCGGCAGGAGCCTCAGCGACTCGACGGGGGCCACGGCAGCCGTCTTCGCCTCCAACGGCATCACCGTCGACGGGAACACGCTGCCCCTCTACGTCCCCGCGCGCGCCCAAGTCCGCTCCGCGTACCTGGACCTCCTGCCTGACCCCTTCTCGCACACCCGGGTAAACGCGAGCACCGCGAACCTCACGGTCGGCGCGCTCTCGGCCACGAGCTTGCCTTATGCGCCCTCCGTCGAAGGGTTCCCCATTTACGCGGTGCCCACGCAGGGCACCGTGACGCTCTACGGGCTGACGGCGCACGGCGTGGTCGACGCGGAGCAGGTCGTTTCGTCGACGAACTTCGGTATTGGCAACTTCGCGACCTTCAATCGCTCCATGGCCCAAACGTTCACGCCAACTCGAGACGGCGCGATCGAAACGATCCAATTGAACCTCGGCGACGCCACGGGCCACCCAGTGGGCCCGCTCGTCCTCCAGATCCAGCGTGTCACAAACGGCCTAGCGGACGGCACGGTCATCGCGACGGCGGCGGTGAATGCGACCGCTGCGCGGGGCGGCGGGTGGGTCAACTTCACCTTTACGCCCCCCATCCAGGTCTCACAGGGCCAGCTGCTTGCAGCGGTGCTTTGCTCGCCGGGCGCCACGTCCTCCCAAACCTGGGATTGGCTCGGCCACAATGGCGTGGTGACGGACCCCTACGCCGGCGGCCAAGCCTCGATTTCCGTGACGCTAAACGGCACCGGCCCGTGGGCGAACCAGTCGAATGTCGACCTCGACTTCCGCGTGCTGATGGGGGCGGCGTTCAATGAGAGCCTCGCGCCCTTCGTGACGCCCGCAGGCGCCTCGGGCGCCCCGCTGCGTGTCGGAAACTACTCCGGCTCGCTCACCGGCTGGACCTGGTCGGTGCCCGGCGGCGCCATCGACTTTGTGCCCGACTTCTCGGGCGGCGGCATTTGGCAGGTCCCCGTCGTCGACGGCCTGAACTTCTCCGTCGAATACCAATGGGACGCCTCGATCGCCTTCGACATCAACCCACGCGCCATAGAGCTCGGCGTGGGCAACCGGTCCGCTTTCTTCACGGCGGCAGACCTCGACCACCGCACCGTCGTCGACTTCACCACGGAACTGCAGGCGGCGCTTGCGGGCAACGAGTACATCGAGGTGGGGGGCGGCGCGACGAGCTACTGGTTCTTCCCCCTGCGCGTCCACGCGGACGGCCCCGCGAACGTCACGCTCGCCGCCTTCGACATCGCCTATGGCGCGACGGTGACCATCGTGGGGTTCGAAGCCGCGGTCAACGCGGCGCTTGCGGTCGCTCCTGCGGGGGCGTTTGCAAACGTGAGCCTATCGCTGCAGGCGCCGCAGGGGTCGGTGCGGCTTTCCGCGCTCAACGTGTACTATTCGAGCGCGCCGTTCCTGCCCGGCATCAATCCGCCGCCGCTCACCGCGCCCGAGGGGGCGGCGAACTACACGCTCCTCGACCTCATCCCGTGGTTCGCCGACGACGGCGGCCTGCTCGGCCTGAA
>JBGPJF010000142.1:0-4180 GCA_041485285.1 Thermoplasmata archaeon
CACGCCGTGGTTGATGTCCACGATCTCGGTGCCCGGCGGGGCAATGTGCCGGATGACCCCCCGCATCGCGGAAGGTAGCTCCGTCCAGCCAAAATCCGTCGTGAGGGTAATCACGGTGGGAGGCATGCGGCGGGGGATCGGCGGCATTTGTCATAAGGGCTACCTTGGCCGGCCCCCGGCTGCAACATCCCAAAAAGGGTTTATTCGGCGGGGGCAACCGGATGGGCGATGCGCGGGAAGGCGGGCGCCATAGGGTGCGTTGTGTTGCTTCTTGCGGGCATGGCCCCGATGCCAGCGGCGGCCGCCGTGTTCGGGTCGCTCAACGTCTCTGCGCCGGACTGGCAACTCATCGAGTTGCCGTACAACCTCTCGGTCGGGCCCAGCCTGTTCCAAACAGCTGGCGACCTGAACGGAGATGGGTTCGACGACCTGGTCGTTTGGAGAGGGGGGGGCGGGTTTGTCCTCTTCAACGGGTCGGCAGCGGGCCTCGACCTCCAGAATTGGCGAGGCGCCAACGGTGGTCTCCCAGGCTCCCTCCTTGACACAGGGAGCGTGCCTTCATACGATGCGCGCCCGACCGGGGTGGACGGGACTGGCGATGGAATCGCGGACATGGCGGGCTACGTTTACGCGGGGGCGGGATGTACCGAGACGCCTCTCGGCGGCCCCAGCTATGGGGGCTTTTGCATCCCCGCCATCGTTTCGCAGCCGGTCATCGCGTGGGGGAACGCCTCCAAGCCCCTGCGGTCGAGCGAAGAGGTCCACGGGGCTCCGCACAAGCCGCCCACCACCCAACCTTCCCCCGTTGCTTTGCACCTCGTTGGAGTGGCCGAGCCCGAGACGCGAGCGAGTGTCCTCGGCGAGCAAGTTTCTCCGCGCTCAGCCGATGGGCGGACAGCCGCCAGCACCAATTTCACGCTGTACAACACCCTCGTCGATGATGACATCGGCAACGGGTTCGCTTGGCAAGTGAACGAACCGAGCCCGCTGGCCTCGGCCCCGCGCCCACCCCGGTTCATCGCGGCCCCCGACTTCGACGGGGATGGTTACGCCGACATTGTGACCTGGGCGCCGCCGGGGCAGGCCCAGTCCGGGCCGCTTCCTGGTATCCTCACAATCTACAACGGCTCCGCGGAGGGACTAAAGACTTCGGCCCCCTTGACGATCGAGATCAACGGCCTCGGCGTTCTCATCGCAGACTTCGACGGGAATGGTCGGCCCGATGTTGCCTATTATCGCGTCTTGAATGCCGACAACGGGGGGCCGAGGACCCCCTACGTTGACCTCATCCTCGGGTACACGCAAGACGACGGGATCCACTCGTTCAATTGGGATCAGTTCCAGCTCGAGGGTCCTTCCATTTTCCTCTCGGCGCCGCCGGTTCGACTGCAGGCCGGCGATATCGATGGCGACGGCCGCGCGGACCTCGTGGCGATGAAGTACGACACGACGAGCGCTCAGGCGGGCCACATGCTCGTCGATGTGTTCCTCGGAATCCCGATCTGCCCCGATTGCGATCGCTCCACGCCCATCATAACGCCGAGCCTATCCTCCGAGGTTCAGTTTACGGGCACCGACATCTACGCCAATGAAGCGGGCCTACGCGTAAACCTCCAAGCCGACTACGACGGCGACGGGATGCGCGACCTCACGGTTGGGTTCTACGGCGGCAACTCGCAGCGCGCGCCGACGAACAACTCGAGTTTCGTCGCCGTGATGTACGGCCGCGACATCGTCTTCCGGGCCTATGGCATCGGGATTGACGCGGACGCCGGCGGGATCGTCTACCCGATGTACCGCAGCTACACGGTTACCGCCGAGGCCGACGGCATCGGCACACCCGGGGACTTGGAGCTTGGCTTCCCCGCGCTTTCGGGCGGCCCCACGCTGAGGATCAACACGACTACTTTGGTGGTTACCACGTCGGACGAGGAGTTCATTATCCCAGCAGGCCCCGCATCAGTCGAGACAGTGGTTTGCATTCAAGCCCCCTGCCCCAGCACGTTGCGCGTCCCCCTCTTGTTCAACTGGTCGATCCCCAACGGCGACCGTTTCGGCCTCTCCCTCCGCCAAATCGAGCCGCCCTCCACCACATTCCTCGCACGCGTGCCAGTGATCGCCGAGTTCCACTCGGCCACCGCGATCGCCGGCGACCTCCAAGCCGAGTCCGAAGGGCGGACCCTCGCCCCGGGAGGGTGGGTGCGAGGCGGGGCAACGGTGAACCTCACGAGTTCGCTCGCGGCGGTATTCGCCGGCTCCAGCGGGATTCATCCGGCGGAGCCCGTGACGTGGCGCCTCGCAAGCGCCGCGAATGCGACCGTCCTTTCGGGCGACCTCAACGCAGCCTTCATGGCCCCCGGCGCCACCACCCGGGGGTGGGTGGCCTCAGCGGACTTCACCGGGTTGCCTCCGCAGGCCGGCCGCCCATCCTACACGTTTCAACTGTCCGTCGATGCCGACGTTCCCCAATTCGGTGACCACCTCCCCCTCGAAACCGACTGGGCCACCTCGCACCCCGTGTACTTCGCTGCGCAGATCTTCGACAACGAGTCCGGCGTCGACCCCGCGCGCATCGAGTACACGTGGCAAAACGACATCGACCCCTTCCTGCGCTGGAGCCCCGCTGACTGGATGCCGGGGCAAACGGCCGCCGAAGTCGTCGCGCACGCGTCGATCTTCTTCCCGGAGGGGAACCTGTCAAACATCGTCTGGAGGGCCTGGGACAGGGCGGGAAACGGGCCGGTCGAATCCCCGATTTGGGGCGTGAAGGTGGACACGCACGATGTCACGTTCCACGACCCCTCCCCCGATCCATCCGTTTGGAATGACTGCCAATGCGACAACCCGGGGATCGGGATAATCGCTGGAGCTAGCGGCGTGAACTTTTCGTCCGTGGCGTACCGGCTCTCCACCACCGGCCCGTTTGGTTTCGGGGAGTGGATATCGCCCTGCCCGCCGGAATCGATCCCCCAACACACTTGCGTCGCCACGTTCAAAATGAACGCTCAAGGAGGCGTGGATGAGAGCTGGGGGAGGGGGTTCCAGGTCTCCGGATTCCAGTACGTTGAAGGTGACACGAATTGGGTTCAATGGAGGGCCGCAAGCAACGCTTCCGGCGTCCTGCGGATTTCCGACCCTTACCAGATACGCTTTGATTCGCTGGCGCCCACCATCGTCCAGATCGCTCCGAACGGGACGACGCCCCTCCCGCTTGCCCCCGTCGAGCTCCGCGTCTCCGCGAGCGAAGGGAACGCTGACAATGTTGTTCAACGCGGCCTCAACCTCTCGGCCGGGGCCGCCACCTACCGCGTGCGGCCGCCCGGCCACACCGATTACGGACCATCATTTCCGCTGCTGATCGAGTCTTCAACCCCCGACCGCTACCACGCAAACTTCACGGCCAACCTCACGCTTGAGCGGGGCCAGTCCACTGTCGAAGTGGCAGTCTCCGAGGTGGACGGCAAGACAACACGCGCCGAGGCGACCGTCCGTATCAACCAGCTGCCCATCGTCAACGTCGATTTCGAACCCTCCGACCGCCCCGTGGAGCAAGGCACCGCCATCCGCATCCTTGCAAACGCCACCGACCCCGACGGCGACCTCCTCACGTACACATGGGCGCCCTGCGCGCCATCACCGCGGCCCGGGCAACAGCGCGTTTTCTCGACCAATGACAGCCTGTGGCTCCTACCAGCGCCCGGGCCATTTCCCAACACGAACAAGACCGGGGACATCCAGGTCTGCCTAACCGTGCGCGACACCGTCGACGGGGTCGTGAATCGGACGATCGTCGTCCACGTCGTGCCGCCGGGCTCGATTCAACCTCCGCAGAACAACACTGTGGTTGACCCCATCGAGGTGATCCAAAGCGCCGCCATTTACATCCTGCTCATCGTCGGCATTGCCGTCCTCTCGCTCGTGGCCTACCTCCGCCGCCGCTTGCCACCCGACAACCTTTAAGTGGAGCCCCCCGCCATCGCGCGACCGCGCTGAGGTAGCCTAGCCCGGTAAGGCGCCGGTCTTGAAAACCGGTGTCCGTAAGGTCTCGTGAGTTCAAATCTCACCCTCAGCACCAGTCGCTGGTCCGCGAAGAAAGGGGAACGGGAATGGCACGCTCAGGGCCTTGCAATTGACCGGCCCCTGGTCGGCCCATTTTCCGGCGCCGCACGGGCCGCGGTCG
>JBGPJF010000143.1:0-4108 GCA_041485285.1 Thermoplasmata archaeon
CGACGCCCCGACCCACGCCGCGGATCCCCCGAATCGAAAAGGAATGCGGCGCCTGTCGGGCCTACAGGTCAACCTTTCCTCGGAGGCTGGGGTCGGGGCCATCCACCCCCTCACTTGGGACCTTCACGACAAGGTCCCCTCGCGTCTCGCCCGCCGCGTTCTCCCCTCGAGGTGCCTCGCGGCGCTCGTCCGCCGCAACTTTTCCCATCAATTCGTCGACGCGTGACTCCATCTTGATCCGCTTGACAAGGTGCTCGCGCTCGGGATCCTCAATGAAGTACACCGCGCGTCCGTCCTCGCGCCGCGCGTGGATCAACTCCTTCTTCCGGACCAGCACGCGCAGGTGGTAAGCTAGGTTCTTGTCAGTAACGGTGACCCCGTGCTCCCCCAGGGCCGTGGCAATGCGGCCAAACGGGGCGCTGCGTAGTTCCAGGACGGCTTCGAGGACGCGCCTCTGCAGGTAAGTGAGGGGCGGCAGCTGCTCAGCGTCGAACTTGAAGCTCGCGGGGTAGAAGCGCACCGATGGGCCATGGGCGACCCGGCGAATCTCGCCGCTTCGTTCGAGCACCTGGAGATGGTACGCGGAACCGCCCTGCGATAAGTTGAGCCGCCACCTGATCTCGGTGAAATTCGCCCCCGGGTTGTCTTCGATGAACTGGATGATTCGACCGCGCGTCCTTTGGTTTCGGATTTCGTCGCGTCGCAGCCGCGTGAAGAGCGGCACAAGGAGGAGAACCGCTGCGGCTTCGCCGCCGCGCGGGGTCCCCAGGACGACCGCCCCGAGCGCGATTGTTCCGATGGCGATGACCATTGCGAGCGCCTGAAACTCGGGCGGTGCGGCCGGGGGGACGGTGGATCCTGTTGGGACCGAGAAAAAGGAGGCCCAGATGGTAACGACCCCGTCGCGGGGGTCGCTCCGCCAAACAATGACCGTGTTCCCGAACTCGTCAGTCCCGAGGGCTGGCACGCCGGAGGTCCCGCCCTCTCCTAGGAGGCGGGGGGATCCCCAACCTCCCACGGACGAAAACCTCGCCGCCCAGGTGCTCGGGCCCGTGTCGTTCACCATGGTCCACGCGGCGACTACGTTTCCGCGAGGGTCCACCGCAAGGCCCGCGCCGCCGAGCCGAACTCCGCCCGCGAAAGTCCCGACCGGCGAAACGGGGCTCCAGCCCCGCGCCGGGGCGTACCGCGTGAATAAGAGGCGAGGCGCGGCCCCCTCGCTGCCCTCCGGCCAGACGACGGTCGCGTTTCCGCCGGCGTCGACAACGAGCGCAGGTTCGGATTGGCTTAACGAAAGGTTCGCCAAAAGGAGCTCGGCCCCCCAGCCCGTCGCCGGGGCATAGCGACTCGCCCTCAACCCGCCGCCCCGCCCGAACCACACGAGGATCCCATTTCCCTCGTCATCGAAGCCAAACGACAACCCATCGGGCCAGGCGTGGGAAACATTTGACGAGATCGGGGTCGGCCCACCCCAACCAATGCCGGCAACGAAGCGATTCGAAACGAGGTAATCGGGGCCGGTTTGCCGAAAGTCATGCCAGACCGCGAGCGCGTCCCCCCGGGAGTCAAACGACGCGATGAAGCGGCTCGCATTCTCGGTCCCCGGGATGCTCGTCCATTCGCTCCAGGAGCCGGACGAGGGGGCGTAACTCGCAGATAGTCCGCCCGCCGCTGAATACAAGAGCAGCGCGTTCCCCCGAGAATCGATGGCGCCGCGGACGTCCATTCCTAGGAAATTCGCGTTAACTCCAATCGACTCCGGGGCCGCCCACACATTGTCCGGGCCAAGCCTTCTCGCGTAAATCGCCGTGCCATTGGGGTCTAATTCCCCCCAGGCGAGGATGCCCCTTCCTTTTGGGCCCGCTGTGTACCCGGGCCCGCCATCCAGCCCGGCTGCAAGTGCATGTGACCCGCCGAGAAGATCTGTTGACTCCGCAGTCCTCGTGGCCGGCTGGAAGCTCGACGAGGCAAACGAAAGGTTTCCACCGAAACCAAAGAGCGGGTCCATCCAACTCCATCCGTAATTATCCCTCACAAAGGCCGAGGAGCTCGAAACGGACAATGCCTGGGCCACCCCGCTAGTTCCGAGAATCGCGCCTTCGACCCACGATGCACCGCCTCCGGAAACCGCCAGCCGGACGGGGGTACCCCACCCGAGGCCCTTCTCAAGGCGAGCCGACCAGACACCCCCGTTGACCAACCCGGCTTGAGACCAGACCGCCAGCGCGTTTCCCGGCGCATCCAACACAACGGAAGGGCAAAGAATCCTAGATGGACCGCCGGGCACCAGGGTCGAGGAGACGTTCGATCCGCCTCCTGCTGCTTCCGCCCTCGCCATCAGCGTCCAATTGCCAGCCGACGCATTCCCCTCCACCCATAAGTCGACCTGACTGCCCCGCCCGTTTGAAGCGGCCGCCCGGACTAGCCGGGGTGCCGAATCCGAATAGGTTTCTTGGAATCGCGGCATCGTTTCGTTTGTGGTCCGTGGCTGCGGCCCATCCCACCCTGTAACGACATCATGGCGATTCGACCATCCACCCGATCTGTTTGCCCAAGCAAGGAGCATCGTCCCGTTTGGCTCAAACGTGAATTCGAGGTCGGTCGCATACGTCAGTGAGATGGCTGATGCTCCGGGTATCGGGCCAAACTCGACCCAACCCATCCCTGGTTGGTATCGCCCGAACCAGACCGGTGCGTTGTCGGGGTCGAACCCTGGACTGTGCGCGTTGACGAATGCGACCCACGTGTCGCCCGCGGGATCGGCGGCCAGCGCAGCCAAAGCGTAGTCGGTGGCGGCGGCGCGCAGGATCGTCGGCGGGCTCCACCCGGCCGCGGGGGAATACCGGCTGTACATGAGGTTCCAAGGATCCACCATGTTGGCAGGCGGCCCGCTCTTCTCGACCCACGCCATCGTTGCATTGCCGGCGCTTTCGACGGCCAGTAGCGGACCGGAAGAGCCCATCATCCACATTCCCAGCCCCAACTCGTGCAAGCCGAGGTCGAAGCTCGCCACGCGGGTGGCATTGCCCCACCCTGAACCCTGCCTGAAGCGATTCGACCAAAGCGCTGAGGCATGATCTCCGTCAAAGACCTCCCACGCCACCATCACGTTCCCGGCGGCGTCGACCCCGGCCTGGGTGCAGCCGGGTTCGCCCCAGGGGCGGGCAGCTACGGGGGCCGGCGCGCTCCATGGGCCGGCGGCCGCCACCGAGGGGTCAGCAGCCGTCGCGGAAGGCAGGCACAGAAGGCCCACGACAACAGCCATCCCTCGCTGGTACCAATGGCGCACCGCCTTTCCCCCCGACCGCGTTTCCCCTACCGAGAGCAGTTATCATCCGTTCGGTCGCCGGCCCCTCCTCGTACATGAGGTTCCTGGTCGGCCCCCATCACTGCCGAGAAGAGGGCCGGCCAGCCGGTCAATCACCCCGACATCGAGAAAACCGTGCTCTCCTGCACGTGGAATCGTCCCACCAGGTGGTCGCGGTAGTTCTCCGAGACGCTGACTTTTACATTGAGGTTGAACGAGCCATCGACGGCGAAGGACTTCGAGACGGTTTTCTGAGTTTCTTCGGCATATCCGGTGGCCGTTGCTGTGACGGTGAGCCCATTTGCCCCCGCCGGACGCTCGATTCCCGTGCCCGACTGCGTTGCATCACCGTAGCAAACGAGCGACCCCGTGGCGATCACGGAGCCATCGGACGTCCACGACCAGCTTATCGACCCGCTGCCGTCCCCTTTGCACGACAGCGAGTAGTCGGAAGTGCTTGCGGCCGAGGCCGGCAGCGGCAATACGGCCAGCGCGACAAGTCCGATCGTTCCAAGCGCAGTTCCCATCATCCAACCCGATCCACGTCCGTTCTTCATTTCCCGATCTCCAGGTAATGCCTGCGCTGTCGCGTCGGGTAATCTGAAATCCGGTTGCGGCGCCCTCCACGTACATTACATTCGTGGTTGGCGCGCCATCCTGAGTGCGGCCGGCGGGTTTGCGGGGCCGCTTGCTAGTGCCCGGGGGCGTCGCCCCACAGCAGCTTGTGCAGCTGCGGCAGCACGCGGACGCTCAGTCCATCTCGGCGCGCCCACGCGGCGATCTTCAGGACGCCGTCGAGCC
>JBGPJF010000144.1:0-4089 GCA_041485285.1 Thermoplasmata archaeon
CCGCCACCTTACGCACCCCCCTTGGCCTCGATAGCGGCCGGCGTGCGCGGCGCCGCGGGCCCTTCCTTGCGCGCAGCCGCGGCTTCCGCCGCGCGCTCCTCGCCCTCCTTGACTTCCCACACGGAGACCATGGGGAAGAGCATCGAGAACGCGGCGAAGATGAGGCCGAACGCGGCAAACGAGCCGGCGGTGATCGCCCACTCGACCCACGTGGGGGTGTAGGTCGCAATCGAGTCGCCGGGGACGAGGGGCACGGCCATGCTGGGCACGACGATGATCACGCGCTTGATCCACAGCGCGACGTTGAGGAGCAGGGCGCTGAAGGTGATCCAGCGGACCGTGCGGAAGCGCGGCACGGCGAGGAGCACGGTGACGAGGATGAGCGACATCGTGGAGAACCAAAAGAACGGCGCCATCGAGCCGTTCACGAGGATCTTCAGGAGCACCTGTTCGTCGGAGGAGGGCTGGAAGGAGATCGTGAGGTACTCGTTCAGCGTGAGGTAGAGGTAGGCGAGCGAGAACACGAGGAGGATGTTGGCCATCTTGCGGAAGTGGCCGACGGTGATCAGGTCCTCGAGGTGGTGCATCTTGCGGAACACGGCCATCGCCACGACGACGATTGCGATGCCGGAGAACAGCGCAGCGCCCACGAAGTAGGGGCCGAAGATGGAGCTGTGCCACCCGGTGCGCGTGGTCATCCCGAACATCCATGAAAGGACGGTGTGCGCCGAGACGGCGATGGGGATGATGATGATGGAGATGGCGAGGAGCGCGCGGTCGAGGGTGCGCTTCTGTTTGGGGGTGCCTTCCCACCGCATCTTGAAGACGCGGTAGAGGATCCGGCGAAGGCGGATCCGCTGCGGAAGGAACCGGTCGAGAAGCGCGAAGTCGGGGATCAGGGCGAGGTAGAGGAAGATGAGGGACGCCACGAGGTAGGTGCCGATCGAGATGAAGTCCCAGATGAGGGGCGATTCGATGCGCGCGTACTGGAGGAGGCTGGGGAGCCGCTCGGGCCGGCCGAGGTCGAAGATCGGCATAATGACGGCGACGATGAGGGCGGCGGCGGTCGACGCCTCGGCCACCCGGGTGATCGGCCGGCGCCACTCGGTGTTGGTAAGGCGCAGGATGGCCGAGACCATCGTGCCGCCGTAGCTGATGCCGATGAAGTAGATGAACGAGGAGATGTAGAGGCCCCAGGAGATCCGGTCGTTGAGGCCGGTGACTTCGAGCCCTTGGTCAAGTTGGCGCATCCACGCGAGGTTGGCGAAGATGAACACCCCGCCGAGCAGCCCGACGACCACATAGAACATCCAGCCGGAGCGGACGATCGGCGTGAGGAGGCGCTTGGTGCGCGGGTCGAGGGTCGCTTCGGTCACGGGGCACGCCTCCGGGGGAGGTAGTACACGCTGGGGCCGGTGCCCAGGTCCTCGCGCAGCCTATAGGCGGCGTTGTCGGAGAGGGTCTTGCGCAGCGGGAGCGACTGCCCCTGGCCGTTGGTGATGCCGTCCTCGGCCGCGTCGCCGAAGTAGAGGGCCCCCATCGGGCAGCCTTCGACGCAGGCGGGCAGGCGGCCTTCCATCCGGCGGTGCACGCAGAACATGCACTTTTCCGCGACCCCCTTGCGGTGGGGGAAGGGGGCCTCGGGCGAGTAGGTGTGCGCAAGCTCCTCGGGGGTGTGCGGGGGCTCGCCCCAATTGAACGACCGGGCGCTGTAGGGGCAGGCCGCAAGGCAGTAGCGGCAGCCGATGCAGATGTTGTGGTCGATGAGCGTGAGGCCATCGGCGTTGACGAAGGTGGCCCCGGTGGGGCAGACGTTGCGGCACGGCGGGTTCTCGCACATCATGCAGGGGCGGGGGAGGTTGTACGCGCCGCCGAAGCCGTCGTCGACGGTGTAGACCTTGATCCACTCCTGCCCGGGGGGCACGAAGTGTTCCTTGGAGCAGGCGACCGTGCACTTCTTGCAGCCGTCGCATTTGGCCAGGTCGATGACCATCACAAAGCGGCTCTCAGAGTGGCCGGTCTCGGAGGGGCCGCCAAGGTGGCTGCCGAACGCGTCGAGGGCTCCCTGGCCGGCGGCAAGGGCAGCGCCTCCGGCCACGGCGGCCATCGCCAGGCCGCGCAGGAATGCGCGGCGCTCTCCCTGCATCGGGGGGGCACTTGCGTCGGCCGCGGGGACCTCGGCGAGGGGTGCTTCGACAAGCGGGCGGTCGGCGACCGGGGAGTCTTGAGGCAGTGAGGCGTATGGAGGAGCGGCGGCGGTTGGCGCAGCGGCGCGCGGGGGTTCTCCGGTCAAGGAGGCGCCTCCTTTGGACTTGGCGGTGGGAGGGCGACGCCTGGCGAGGCAGACTTCCGGGGCCACGACACCACGTATTCACAGAACAGGTCGCCGTGCCCCATGCACATGCGCCGCTCGGTGGAGGCGCCGCCGAGCGCCTCGTCCATCCCGTCGTGGAACCCGCGGTCGAGGGCGTCGCACACGACGTCGGGCATCTGTTCGGCGAGCTCCAGGAACGGGCAGCCGTACGCGCGGTACTCGATGGAGCGCGGGCCGGAAGCGATCACTTCGGTGGAGACGCCCATCTCGCGGTAGGAGCCCTTCAGGATGTGCTCGTCGAAGGTGGCGGGCGTCCACTTCCGGACATGCTTGAACGCCGCGATCCCGCGGATGACGCCAAGGCCCATCTCCTTGCCTTTGGCGTGGAGGCGGAGGGAGGCATCGCCCGACCCGAGCGCGTCGAGCAGCGAGGCGAGCGCCGCCTGCGCGATGAATTCGAAGCGGCGCGGGGGGAACCCGGGAATCCGTGCGTGCCGCGCGACGCGGTACCGCACGGCCGGCCTCCCTTTCCTTCCGTGGGGGTCCTCCGGGAGTTCTTCGACAAGGCCTTCGGCGAGGAGGAACCCGAGGTGGTAGCGCAGCGTCACGCGGTGGCGCTTGAGGATCAAGGAGAGTTCGCGGATCGTGCGGGGCCCGGGCGTGAGCGCGTCCAAGATCTCGAAGCGCGCGTGGCTCGCGAGCGCCTGGGTGCGGGCACCGTGGAGGTGGGCCGCGCCCTGCGCCTGCGGGGGCTCCGCGGCGGGGCCAGCCGGGGGGACCGGAGCGGGCGACGGCTCGGGGGGCGCCTGGCGGGGGGCGCGCGGGGCGGCGCCCGGCGGGCGGGAGCGCGGGGGGGGAGGCGGCGGGGCGCCCCTGGTCTGCGCATGCGCGCGTTCGCGCGGGTCGAGGTGGGCCGACGCGGGCATCATCCTTTCAAGGGGCGCGCGGCCCGCTAAATGATTGAGTATGTACCAATCGACAAAATACACGCAAAGCGCCACGAGGCGCCGAGTTTAGGCTCGACCAAATCCGAAACGGGGCTGAAACCGCGCGGCCGATTGGCCCGTTTCCCGGAACAGTAAGGGTTTTTGTCGGACGGGTGTGAGCGCCGCCGCGCGCGCACGTCCAGGCGGGCCGTGCGACCGGCGCGCGGGCTCCCCGTGGTGCCCCGGCGGGGATGCAAACGGGGGGGGACGCGTCGGGCGGCGAAGGGGCACATCGACAGAATGCGCAGGACCCCCTCCATGGCTTTGGGCAACCCGTTTCCAAGCGTGGTGCAAAGAGGCCGGGCCGCGTGCGCCGGGCGGAGGTGGACCGCGCGAACCTGGCGGCGGCGGCGGCGGTCGTGCACCCGGAGGCGGCGGGCCTCGTCCGCCAGGAGGAGGAGGACGCCAGCCCGGCGGCGGCGGACTGCGGCCACCCGGCGGTGGCCCCACTGCCGCCGGCGGCCGCAATTCGGGCGGGCGCGCCACGGGTTCGATGGGCGGAGGCTCGGGGATCGCGGCGCGTTCGGGTTCAGGCGCGGGCGGTTCGAGCGCCACGACAGGCTCGGGCGGCGGCGCAGCCGGCGCAGGCGCGGGCCTTGCTTCCGCGGGGCGCTTGACCTTCACGCTCATGCGTATTTTCGGTTTGGGCGGCGCCACGGCGGGCTCGGTCGATCCTGCGAATTCGATGATCGGGCCTTCGGCGGCAACGGCCTGCGGCATGGCGTCGGGGTCGGCAGAGGCCGCGAGGTCTTTACCGGAAGTCTCCGCGTAACCGGGCGGCGCATACAG
>JBGPJF010000145.1:0-3869 GCA_041485285.1 Thermoplasmata archaeon
CGTCACCGCCACCCCCATCCCCCATACCCCCCACGAGACGTTCCACGCCCAAGACCCCCACCGCTCCATCGACCACGAGGGCCTCAACGCCAACGACTTTGGCAAGATCGCCTCCGCCCTCGACGACGACAAGTCCCACCGCGGCGAGGCCAACGCCAAGGCGCAGGCCCTCCTCACCCGCCTCTCCTCCGACATCTCCGACATCAACACCGTCGACGACCTGCTGCGCGACCGCCTCGTCATCTGGTTCCGCGACTCGCCCCTCGTCCCCAACTGGTCCACCCGCCAAACCCCCCGTTGGGCCGGCCTCATCGCCGAGACCCGCACCGCCGGCGGCGCCCGCACCTCGGCCCTGCTCGAACGCCTCACCGAACTGCGCGACAAAACCGCCCCCTTCCAAGGGCCCGCCCGCAAAGCCTTCGCCGACTTCCGCAAGCGCGGCGAAGAAGCGCCCGCCCCCGCCTCCTCAACGCTGCCCGCCCAAATCGTCCAGGGCGTCCTCGACGACCTCGCCTCCGCCCCCCGCACCCCCGACGAGCCCTTCCCGCTCCTGCGCCTCTCCGAACTCGCGGTCAAAGTCGCCCCCGCTGAAGCCAACGCCACCCTCGCCAACCTCTTCAAAGCCGAACCGTCCGGCCCCTTCGTCATCCTCCACCCCTCCCGCTTCCCCGAGTTCGGCTTCGTCCTCATCCGCCCCCCGCCCCCCAATGCCGCCGGCGCCGCCGTCGCCTACGAACTCCTCTCGTCCCCCGCCGACCAGCCCCTCCCGCAGCCCGAAGCCGGCGCCGCGCTGCCGGCCGCGTTTGCCCCGCCCCCCACGCCCGTCGACCCCACCGCCGACCTCTGGGCCCGCGACGCCGTCGGCGACGTGGGTTGGCTCGCGGCCCTCGCCGAATTCGAGCGCAGCCGCGAACGCATCCCCACGCCCCCCTCCGACTTCCGCCGCCTCCCCCCCTACTTCGAACTGCGAAAGCTCGTCGTCACCAACCCCGACGCCCGCCGCACTTTCCTCGCCGTAAAGTGGCGCGGCAAACCGCCGGGCCTGCCGCTCCTTGCCCAGCTCCTCTCCGACCGCTCCCTTGAACCCGAAGTCGAAACCGACGCCGAGTACCTCGAGGCCGAGCTCTCCGACCTCGAACGCGGCGACGTCAACTGGAAACCCGCGACGCCGACCTGGACCATCGCCTCGGGAGTCCGCGTCGCGCGCACCGGCGACCACGGCTCGTTCAGCTACGCGCTCCAGTGAGTGCCGCCGCTCGATCGATTTGAAAAAAGCGCCCCGGCGGGGATTCGAACCCCGGCCCCCAGCTCGACAGACTAGGATCCTAGGCCGCTAGACTACCGGGGCTCAAGGGTCGGCCAACTGGGCCGCTCTATAAAACATTGGCGGGGTGGCCGGCACCCTCTCGTGTGCCTGGCTCGCGCGCTTTCCTCACGCCTTTCCGCGACCCTTGTGCCACGCCTGCTCCTTGCGGACGAGCCACTCGAAGTTCTCGAAGAGCTCCTTGGCGCCGGACTCCTTCTGCAGGCCGTGGACGACGACCTTGGACTTGTTCCAGAAGGGGCCGACGGCGAAGCGGTCGAAGAAGAGGTCGCTGTTGAGGAGGCGGTTCTTCATGAGCACCCCTGCGGTCTCGAACCAGCCGCAGACGAGCCAGAATCGGGCGTACTCGTCGGACTCGTCGGGGAAGCGGGCGCGGAACTCGGCCAGGTCCTTGGCCTCGAAGCGGCCGAGGAACCAGTCGCGGGCGGTGGTGAACTGCTGCGTGAACGTGAGGCCGACCATCTCGAGGAAGATGCGGGCGTCCTCGTACTGCGGGCCTTCGGGCTTGACGACCTTGGGCGGAGGCGGGGCCTGAACGATGACGGTGGTGGGGATGATCCGCTTGGGCGCCGACGCGGCAGATGCTTTCTTCTTGGGTTTGCTCTTGGAAGACTTCTTGTTCGACGCCATGGGAGTTCCACCGTTGGCGTGAAATCGAAGGGCAGGCCAAATAAAGGTTGACGTGAGGAGGTGGAAGTCCGGGAGAAAGGTTATCGTGCATGAGTGTGCGCGGCGGCGGGGCAGCTACGGGGCCTCGTGGGGTTCGGGGGTGGATTCGGTGCGGGCGAGGAACACGGAGACCTCACAGGTGTCCTTGAGGGCGGGGTCGTGGTAGTAGCCCCACAGGACGGAGCCGGCGGGGCGGACGGCTTCAAGCGCGCGGCGCAGGACCGCGTCGCGTTCGTGGGGGGCGAGGTCGCCGGCGGTGCCGATCGTGACGACGGCGGCGTTGGGCTGGTGCTCGGCAAGGTGTAAGAGGGCGTCGAAGGCGGCCTCGGCGGCGTGGGGGTAGCCGCGCTGGCGCGTGGCGGACGCGGAGGCCGCGCCGGTGGCGCTCGTGCGGCGGAAGCGGCGGCGCAGCGCGCCGTGGTCGGCGGCCCGCGCGGCAAGCGCGAGCGCCCGGATAGGGCGGAACAGCTGGTCGTCGGCGCGGCGCAGCGCGTCGCGGAACGCGAGCGTGGGGTTCTCGTTGAGGAGCCGGTCGTTCGGGAACGGGGCGACGAAGTCGGCGTGGGTGCGCAGCTTGTCGAGGGAAGAAGAGGCGTTCGCGGAGCGGACGGAGCCCTCGACCGAGAACGGGAGGGTCGCAAGCGCCACGGTCGTGACGCGCTCTTCGCGCGCGACCTTGGCCACGACAGGGGCGGCGCCGGATCCGGTGCCGCCGCCAAGCGCCGCGATGAGGAATGCCAGGCGCGCGCCGCGCAGCGCGTTCGAGAGTTCGAGGCGCGCCTCTTCCGCGGCCATCTCGCCGACGCGGGGGTCGGCGTTGGCGGAGCGGCCGCGGCAGATGTTGCGGCCGATCAGGAGCTTGTGGTGGGCCTTGACGCCGTACAGGTGCTGCGCGTCCGTGTTGAGGGCCCACAGCACGCCGGCGCTGCGGCCGGACTCGACGATCCGGTGGACGACGTTGCACCCGCCGCCGCCGATGCCGAGCACGCGGAATTCGAGGGGGTCGGCGGGCGCGGGCGGCCCGAGGTCGGCGCGCACGCTCGACATCGCTTCGATTCGGTCGGAGGGAAGATCGCTAGCGCTCGCGTGCATCCCTCCCGGGGCCGAAGACTGCGGCGAGGCGGGCTTAAGGTTTGCGCCGCAGCGGTCGCGCGGTGAATCGCCGTGTTCGAAGACTCCCGGCCGTCACCTGGGGGCCGCGAAGGCGGTGGTCGCGACGCCGGAGGCAAGGGGGCGGCGTCCCCGCGCGGCTGAGACACGCCAAAGACGGTGCGCGCTGCGGCCGTCCGTCAGCCCCAAATAGCCTGCGCGGGCATGCGCGCCCCTATGGCGGCCATGAAGGCGAAGGGAAAGGATGTAGACGCGTTCGTGAAGGAGATCGAGCCCGTCAAGCGGGCGAATGTCGAAGCGCTGCGCAAGTTCGTGAAGAAGGAGGCGCCGCAACTGAAGGAGCAGATCAAGTGGGGGAACATCTGCTGGATCGGGAAGGGAAATGTCTGCTGGATTATTGTGTACAACGACCATGTGGACTTCGGATTCTTCAACGGGGCGAAGCTGAAGGACCCGGCGAAGCTGCTCGAGGGGACGGGCAAGGGCCTGCGGCATGTGAAGGTGCGTGCGGCGAAGGACATCAAGCCCGCGCCGTTCAAGGCGCTATTGAACCAGGCCATGGCGCTCGACAAGTAGGGCAGCGTAAAGGAGAGGGTGAGGTCGCCGCAAGGTCCGGCGACTTGGAGGCTAGTGGCGCGGCTAGCAAAGTAGACCGGCTTTCCGACCGCAAAGTCTAGGTCTAGGAACGTGAATCGGCCCCCCGAGGCGTAGCCTCGGGTGCTGCCGTGGTCATCAGGGTTCGGTCGATTTCGAACGAAGAGGGGAA
>JBGPJF010000146.1:0-3850 GCA_041485285.1 Thermoplasmata archaeon
CTCGGCAACCCTGCCTTGGCCGCTTCGTAGGCCTCGATGGCCCGATGGGAATTATCGGCAGTTTCCCGAACTTCCGCCAGCTCTTTGTAGGCCGATCCGAGATTGACCCGGGCCATGGATGCCTTTTCTGTGAGCCCCAACCCCTCGAAGCCCTCGATCGAGCGTTTCAGACTGTTGATGGCCAGGTTTGCATTCTTTTCCTTCTCGCGAAGCGTCGCGAGATGCATGTAGGCGCTACCCATGTTTAGTTGGCTTTCCGCTAAGCGCTCCGGCTCCCGTTCAAAGGCTAGGGATGCTTCATACATGAGGTCCAAGGCGGTGACCAGCCGGTTTGGAGCATCCCCAACCTGCGCGAGCAGTAGCCAACCGTTCGCGATGTTTCCCTTGATTTTTGCCCTTAGAAGGGGATTCGAGGCTCGCCCCAGGGCTCGCTCCAGTAGGCGAATGCCGAGCGTGGCATTTGCTTCGCGGTCACGGCCGTCTTGCGCCTGCAGAAGCGCTGCAATTCCCTCTTCACGGTCTCGATCGAGCTCCTTCGAGCCAGCGCTCGCCTCCACAACGACGGGGGGTTGAGCATCAAGCGGGGCAACCGCCCCCCTGGGTTCGATGTCTGGCCGAAGGCCCGACCAATCGCTGGTCGCGCCAGCCAAGATTGGAGCATTTTGTACACGGTCAATCGCTACCCGCCCGACCTCTAACGCGGGCCCCTGAAGGGACACCACCGCGCCGGGCGAGTCCTTGACGATGATCCGGGTGACTTGCTGGGCTTGCTGGCCAATCGCGCCGCGGTTTGAAAGCGGGGCTGGTCCTTGGGCTTGATCGCCTTCGACGGGCGCCCGCCCTGCCTTCTTTGAGGCGTTGCGCCGGGCCCCCAAACCCATCAGCACCATTGCGATGGCGGAAACTGCACCGTAACCAATTGCCCACGACCAACCCACTCGATCGGCGAATTCGAAGTAGACGACCGCCGCTGCGGGAAAGGCGACGAGGTACTCGAGGTGCTTCTTTGGCCAGTCCAAATTGGATTCCGTTGGCTTTTTTCCCCCCCGCGGCGTGTAGGAGCCCTCGTAAGCGTTTTACCTTTGCGGCCGGGAATTCCTGTTGGTCTCGTGGCCCTTGTGAGTCCACACGCCGGATGGGCGCACCGCAGTTCGCGCACGAGCACAGAGTGTTTTCGGCTGCCACATCCAAGCTTTTAGAAGGGAGAGTTGCTTTGTTTGGCCGTTAGTCATGGACGCCTCCCTCAAGATGGCCCTCGACCGGCAGGGCTACCGCCTGATCGGCGACGGGGGGGCCGTCAAGGTCTGCCACTGGTGCAAGGAGTCCATGAAAACCGGCCGCGGGTGCTACAAGCAGAAATTCTACGGGATCGACTCCCACCGCTGCATCCAGATGACCCCGAACGTCCACCAGTGCAACGAGATGTGCCTCTTCTGCTGGCGCTACCAGGGCTACCAGCTTGGCAACGACAACCCGGTCGACCCCGTCGAACTTATCGAGGGCTCCATCGAGGCCCACCGCAAGCTCATCGTCGGGTGGAAGGGCGACCCGCGGGTGCCAAAGGCCAAATTCGAGGAGGCGTGGAACCCCAACCAGGTCGCGATTTCGCTATCGGGCGAGCCGACGATGTACAAGTACCTCGGCGAGCTCCTCGCGGAGTGCCACAAGCGCTCCATCCGGACGTTCCTGGTCACCAACGGGACGGGCCCTGCCGTCCTCGAGCGGCTGGACCCCCTCCCGTACCAGCTCTACGTGACCGTGGCGGCGCCCACGGAGGACATTTTCAACCGCCTTTGCGCCCCGCAGACCCCCCGGCTTTGGGAAAACCTGAACAAGACGCTCGAGCTGCTGCCGTCGCTGTCCTGCCGGACGGTGATCCGCCACACGCTCGTCAAGGGCTGGAATTTGGAGTTCCCCGACGGGTTCGCGGCCATGGACAAGGTCGCCGACCCCGATTTCATCGAGCCGAAAGGCTACGTTTGGGTCGGTGACTCCCGAAATCGCCTCGCGCCGGAGAACATGCCCTCGTTTTCCGACATCCGCGCGTTTAGCGGCCGCGTTGCCGAACTGAACGGGTTGAGCGTGCTGGATGCCGACGAAACCTCGCGCGTCTGCCTGCTCGGCGACCCTGCAACGAACCGGTGGGTGCAAAACGACCCAATGCCCGCCTTCGTGTGATTTCCACCGGAAATCCGCCATCCGAGTCGGAGGTCGCGCAATCGCAAATACTATCTCAAAGTTACAACCTAATTCATGCGACGGCAAGCGGGTCGAGGAGAAGGAGACGAGGACTTCTCAGCCCGTTTGTGGCGGTTTCGGGGGACAGGCAAGTGCGGCACGAGAGGAAGCAAGCCGGCGTCCACGAAAAATGGGGTCCGCCTGTTAAGGAAGCGACCGTCAAGCCTCGAATGACCGTCGCCGAGCTCGTCGAATCCTTCGCCGGGTCGGCCTACAACGCGCGGCGGCTTGGCCGCGCGGTCGACATTTGGGCGGACGCCGTGGAGAGCGGTGCAAGGGTTTACCTGACCTTGGCCGGGGCCATGACCCCTGCTGGCCTGCGTAAACTGCTTGGCCAGCTGGTCACGGAAGGCCTCGTCCACGCGGTCATTTCGACGGGGGCAAACCTCGCTCATGACGCTCAAAGCGGGGCGCAGCCGGGGTCGCTGATTCAGGGCTCGGAGCTTGCCGACGACGCGGTGCTGCGCGACCAGAAAGTGTTCCGGATCTACGACATCTTCGTCCGCGATGATATGTGGGACAAGTACACCACCGAGGTGCAGGCGCGGATCATCCCCGCCATCACGCGGGCGCGGGCGGGGTCGGCGTCCATCGTCGCCCCCTCGGACATCTTCCGGGCCCTTGGCGACGACCTCGCGCAGCGCGGCGACGATGGGCTGCTTGCATCGTGCGCAAAGGCGGACGTCCGCGTGTTTTGCCCCGCGATCATGGACTCCGACTGGGGGATTCGCATCCACAACGCGAACCAGAAGCACGCGGCGGAGGGCTATCGTCTGGTCCCCGACCAGGCAAAGGACCTCGAGCTCCTGGTGCAGGACATGGCCGAGAACCCGAAGCGCGCGGTCATCGTGGTGGGCGGTGGCTCACCGAAGAATTTCACGCTCCAGTCGTCCTTGATGGTCGAAGACGGGGGATTCCAAGCCGCCATCCAATTCACCTCGGACGCCCCCCACTGGGGCGGCCTCTCGGGCGCCACGCTCTCGGAGGCGATTTCGTGGGGCAAGATCGTCCCGGAAGACGCCAAGCTGGAAACCGTTTACTCGGACGCCACGATTACCTTCCCGCTTGCCGCGGCCGCGGTGCTTGACCGCGTTTCCTCGGGCCGCGCGAAGGGATCCCACCCCGCCCACTAGCGCCCTCCCTTCGGGGAATCAAGTTAACCTTGCCCCCCACTCCACCCCCGTGGGGGAAGCCGAAGCCGTGGCCGTGGAGGCCAGGGCCGTCGAGGCGAAGGTCGTCGCCTCGGAGGAGAAGGAGACCGGCCGAATCGAGGCCTTCAGCGACGGGGTTTTTGCCATCGCGATGACCCTGCTGGTCATCGACCTCCTCCCGCTCTCGACGCCCGGCGGCGACGTCGCCAACGAACTTGCACACTCATGGCCCACCTTCTTCGCCTTCATCTCGGCCTTTTTTACTATTCTTGTCATCTGGATGAACCACCACTCCCTCTTCAAGATGATCCGGAAAGTCGACAGCAGATTCCTATTCCTGAACGGACTGCTCCTGCTCGGCACGACGTTCATCCCCTTCCCGACGGCCCTCGTCGCTCAGCACATGCTGGACGCGGGAGGGACGGTGGCGGCCTTCGTCTATGCGGCCACCGGCCTCGCTC
>JBGPJF010000147.1:0-3848 GCA_041485285.1 Thermoplasmata archaeon
CTGATGTAGAGGTGCGTCGGGTCGCGCGGGACGCTCTTCGCGACCTCCGCCACATCGGGGAACTGGAACCACGCCGCGTGGAACGCCCCGCGGTCGCTCGTCCACGGGTCGCAGAGGAGCCGGGTCTTGCCCCACTCGAAGAGGAGGCAGGCGTGGCCGAAGTAGGTGACTTGCACCGGGGTCCATGCTAAAGGCGCTTCAAAAGCCGTTCGCTGAGCCCCGCCCCCCGGCGCCACGGCCACGCGGGTAGGGCGTGCGGGAGCGCCTCCCGGCGGGGCAGCGGCCGCGCTCCCCCCTCAGAGGCCGTCGTCCACCACGAGCCTCGGGTAGGGGCTTGCGTTGTTCCCGATGTAGCTCACCGACGGGTTCCCGTTCGGGTCAACGACGAGGTTCAGCCACGTGTTCGACCACGTCGCCGAGTCGATGACCTCGGTCACCCACCCCGACGTGGTCCGGTGCGCCAGGTCGATCTCGTCCCGCGTCCACGCGAGGTAAAGCAGGCCGGATCCGTCGAACCCAATCGAGGGGAGTTCAGAGCCGTTTGACCCGGCGAAGCTGTCCGCCGACCACGCCGAACCATCCCAGCTCAGGACGCGGATCGTCAAGCTCTGTTGGTGGGCCACGACCGGGTAGCCCGTTGCGGGGTCGAAGGCAAGGCTCGACCAGCTTCCGCCCGTCTCCAAATCCTGAACGGCCCAAGAGCTCCCCGTCCACGACGCATAGTGGGCGTTGCCGCCCGCGCCATAAGCGATCGCAGGTCGGCCCGACCCGTCGAATGCGAGGTCCATGTACCCGCCCGAGGTCCGCGTGTCGACCGCTTGGACCGACCACGAGCCGGACGATGGGCTCCGGTGCGCATAGAGGAGTCCCGACTTTGCGCTCTTGCCCGATCCAATCGTTCCGAAGTATGCGACGGAGGCCCCACCGTCTCCGGGGTCGAACGCGATGCTCGTGTCCCAACTTCCGGAGGACTTGACGCCCACCGTGGTGATCGTCCATGCCGTCCCGCTGTAGTGCGCGACCTTGAGGCTGGAGGTCCCGTAGCTCAACGTGGGGTTCCCGTCGCCGGGGTCAAAGGCCATGTCGAGTGAGTTTCCGATGTAGTCTGAGCGGCTGCTGTCGACGACCTCGCTCGTCCAGTCCCCGGTGCCCGCGTCCTGGCGAGCGTAGCGCACCTCGTAATTCGTCTTCGAGCCCGGCGTAGTCAGCTTGTAAACGCCATACGCAATGACCGGGTTGCCGCTCGCGTCGAACGCGTGCGCGACCCCGCGGGCGTCGCGGCCGCCCGTGTCCACCGTGGAGACCGTCCAGGCGGCGAGCGCAGGTCCGGCCACCGAAACTGCGAGAAGGAGCGTTCCAACGACCAACGAATATGCACCAAGCGTTTTCCTCGACAAAGCTCACACCGGAGGGAGCCCTTGTCGGAATTGACCTTAAGCAACGCGGAGCGCGCGCGCAGGCCGGTAATAACCACGTTAGTACGGAGACTTCGGCTCTCGAAGGGCCCCTGCCCACGGGGGCGGCGGGGCCTTCGCGCCGCATTTGCCCAATCGCCGCTGCCCGCGGAGCCGCCGTACCCATGAAGGCTTGGTCCGGGGCCTCGTCCTCGAACCGCACGGACCTGAACCTGGCGGTGAATGCGCCGCTTTCGCTGACGGCGGTTTGGCATGAGGAGGCGCCCGTGGCCCCACCGGCTCAGCCCGGGGCTTCGCCGACCACGCCCGCAGGGTCGCCTCTCCCGTTCGTCCTCGTGGCGGTCCTCGCCGCGGCCGTCGCCGGGATCGCGGTCGTGGCGCGTATGCGGCGAGCGCGAGCCGTCCCCGCCGAAAGGGGTTCGCCCACAGAGGATTCGCCTGAGATGGCTCCCCTCGTGGCGCCGGCCGTTCTGGCGCCGCCCGCCAGCGCGGTCGCCGAACCCGAACCTTGCCCCCAGTGTGGGCAGGGCGTCGTGGAGGGCGCGCCCCATTGTCTGAACTGCGGGCTCGACCTCGTGTGGAGCTGATTAGGCGCCCCGGAAGCGCGCTTACCACATCGCCCAAATAGGCTCGGCGGCCGCTCGCCAATCGCGTTAAATATGCACCGACCCGAGACTTGCCTTTGGGCTCACTCTGGGGGAGCGCGTCGTGAAGATCGCGGATCGTCGATCGCCCGCGGCGCTGCGCGGCCTGCTTCTCTGCCTCTCGATGGCCGTGATCCTCCCCCCGCTTGCGGGGTTGGTACCGGCCCCTGGCGAGCGCGCCAATTCGCCCATGGCGACCGCTCCCGCAGTGATCGCGGACGCGCCGAGCCCGCTGACGGCTCCCGAATCGCCCGCGGATCTCGCCGCCCAGCCGGGGGCCGCCGCCCTCTCGCTTGCCCGAGGCTCCTTCGTCGAGAACCGGGGCCAGGTCGCCAACTCGGCCGTGCGTTTCTACGCGACCGCCGGGGGCGTGCAGGTCGGGTTCGAGGAAAGCGCGGTCGTCATGGTTGTAAATGCGCCCGCCCCGGTCCCTGCCACCTCTCAGGCGGCCACTCCCGACCTCCGTGTCCTTGCCGGCAGCTCAGGCGCCGTTCCATCGGCCTCGGCGGCCGTTATCCGGCTCACTCTCGATGGGGCCAACACCGTCGCGCCCGAGGGCCGGGGCGAGTTGCCCTTCCGCAGCAACTTCTTCCACGGCAACGACTCGACCAAATGGCGGGCAGGCGTACGTACCTACTATGAAGTTGTGTACCCGGCCATCTACGACGGAGCTGACCTAGCCTTCACCATGAGCCCGGGCGGGCTGAAGTATGAATTCCGAACCCAGCCCTTCTTCGATCCCGCCAAAATCCTGATCGAATATGCCGGCACGGAGGGCCTTACTTCGGCGCCTGACGGTGCCCTGACGATTCACACTCGCGGAGGCTACCTTACCGACGCGCCACCCATCTCGTTTCAAAACGAGAACCCCATCCGATGCAATTACGAAATCCGCGGAACGGAAACCGTGGGGTTCGCCTGCAAGGGCGTTGACCCAGGCCTGCCCATGATCATCGACCCGCTGATCTATTCCAGCTACCTTGGCGCCGCCAATCCGCTCACGATGGCCACCGACTCCGCCGGCAACTTCTACATAGCGGCTGGCGTAAGCACAACCGAATTTCCGGCGACCAATGGCTCATATGACGTCACCTACAACGGTGCCGGAGACCTCGGCATTCTGAAAATCGCATCCAACGGGAGCCAACTCGACTTCGCGACGTATGTGGGCGGGACGGATCGTGATGCGACAGACTGGGGTGTTTCGCTTGTGGTGGACGAGCAAGGGAGCGCGTACGTAGCCGGGAGCACCAGGTCCGCCGATTTCCCAATTACCGCCGGTAGCTTCGACTCGTCCTTGAACGGTGAGTTCGACCTCTTTGTCCTGAAACTAAATGCGACCGGCGCATCGCTAGACTACTCGACGTTTCTCGGAGGCGATGACTGGGATGCCGTCACAGCGCAAGGCCTCGCGCTTGGGGCGGGGGGGACGCTTTGGGTGGCCGGCGGCACCGATTACCGGAATTTTCCGACGACGCCCGGCGCTTACTTGACGGCCGGGCTTGGTGACGCGTGGGACGGATTCGCGACCCGCCTAAATGCTAACGGAAGCGCGCTCCTCTATTCCACATATTTCAGCGACACGCTAACCGATGTGAACGACGGTGTCAGTTCCATCGTGGTGCTCTCCGAGAGCAAGATCCTTCTCGCGGGATATACAAACTCGCAAACCTTCCCGACGACCGCAAACGGGTTCGATGTTACCTACAATGGGAACGCCTCGTCCCCGTATCCAACAAGCGACGTCTTCGTCGCCGTCTTGAATGTGCAGACCAGCACGCTCGAATAC
>JBGPJF010000148.1:0-3837 GCA_041485285.1 Thermoplasmata archaeon
CGCGGGGCTAAGCGGCGTGGGGTTCATCGCGCTCGGGCTCGGCGCGCTCGTGTTCGCGCAGAACTACGAGCCCATCAAGCAAGAGGCCCAGATGATCACGTTCTCGGCCATCCCCTACGGGATCTTCCTGATCGCCAGCCACATCGCGCGCGTGCGCGCGGGCGGCCCCAACGACTACTTCATTTATTCCGTCGCGCGCAGCGGCAACGGCACCGCCACAATCCTCGTTTGGACGCCCGAGTCCTTCGGGGTCCTCGCCCCCTTCCTCGTCATCGGGAGTGTGGCGGCCGCCGTGTGCATGCTGGGCCTGTCGTACTTCATGCGCAACATGAAGATTGTCAAGGAGGTCGGCGGGCTCACCCTCGGCCTCACCTGGATCCTCGGCGCGCTCACCTTCGTCGGTTGGCTCCTGCTGTGGCTTGGCTGGTCGGTGTTCGGGGGCGACCCGTCGGGCGCTGAATGGTTCGGGCTCGCGTTCATCCTGTACTTCGTGGGCTACATGATGCTCGCTTTCGCCGTGCCCGTGCTGGGGCTCATCGTCACCTACCGGATTGGGTCGATCTTCTGGGATGCGGCCAAGACCGTGCGCTACCTGTCCGACTTCCGCAAGAAGGCGGCGGCCGCGGCCGACGCAAAGTCGCGCAGCGCGACCGACGACCGCAAGTGGTGGGAGAAACTCTCCGAAGAGGGTGACGAGCAGAAGTAGCGCGCGCCGGTCAGCCGACCAGCACACGCAGCATGAGGAACGCGCCCAGCGTCATGGCAAACGCGTGGATCAAGCCCGCGGAGAACTTGCCCGCCGAGATCACGCCAGCCAGCACGCCGTCCCCGATCGCGTGCACGATGGCGGCCCAGAAGTAGACCTCCTTGATCTGCGGGATGAGCGCCGCATCGATCGTCGTGCCTTGCACGCCTCCGCCGATGCCGCCCCCATTGCTGTTCTGCTGGACGGCCGCCGCTGCCGCCGCGGTCTTGGCCATCTCCGTGAGGAAGGTGGCCTGCAGGATGAGCACCGTGACGACGAACACGCCAAATGCGATGTAGATGACCGAGGTGTACGCCTGCATCGACGCGCGCCGCTCGCGCTGCATCAGGTGCGTCTCCTTCGTGTCGATGGCGACCAGCTCGAGCACATCGGCGACATTGCCGCCCGCGGTGGACGCCTTGATGATGAGCGCAGCAACGCGGTTGACAAGCGGCGTGTCGACGCGTTCGCTGAAGAGCGAGAGCGCCTGGGTCGCGGAGATGCCCCACTGGATCTGGTACGCCATCCGCTGGATTTCGGGGGTGAGCTTGCCGTAGCGCCCCTTCGCCGCGGACACGATGGACTTGGCAAGCGTCATGCCGAACCGGCCGCCCTCGGCGACATCGCGAAGGAAGTCGGGCATGCGCTCCTCAATCTCGCGGATGCGCCGGTCCTCGCGGCCCTTGACAATGCCAACGGGACCCATGAACGCCATCATGCCGATGATGACCCAGTCCGACCAGGTGAACCACAGCACTTGGAAGCGGTGGAGCAGGGTGAAGACGCCGAGGACCACGCACACGCCGAAGATGGCCAGCGTGACGTAGGTCACGAGTTTCACGGGCGACAGCTCGGACTCCTTGACCTGGGCCTGGACTTCCTCGACGAGCCGCTGGATGCGCGGGTCGGTCTCGTCGACCGAGGTCGAGCGCGCCTTGCCGGCCACCGTGATGTCTGCGGACTTCGAAGCGACCGACACGGCTAAACCTCCTCAACCATCGACGATATCAGCACGATGAAGCCCGCCTGCGACATCGGGATCATCACGAACACGATCACGTAGAGCATCAGGATGATAAACGAGCCCGACCCGCTGTTCACCGTGGCCATCAGCGACATCATGACGATGAGGAAGAGCGGTGCGGCCACCACGACGGTGACGAAGGTCTCGGCGAGCATCCCAAGGGTTTCCATGAGCGACTTCTCCACGATGCGGCGGTCCTTGTTGAACTGGTCCGCCTTCATCAAGAAATAGGGCTTCATCTGACCGCCGGAGGCGGAGGTCGTGACCACGCCCTGGAGGAAGTCCTGCCATTTGGGCGAGGGGGAGCGGGTGGCCGCGTCCTTGAGCGCCGAAAGGATGTCCTTGCCCATCAGCTCGATGTCGCGCGTGATCCACTGCGCTTCGCGCTGGATCTGGCCGTAGATCGTCTGCTTCGACAGTTCCTTGAAGATCACGTCGATGTTCACGTTGGCCGACGACATCGCCGAGATGAACGACATCGCAAACGAGATGCGCTTTTCGATGTTCCTCTTGCGCGCCTTCGCCTTGCGCTTGGGCGAGCTGCTCGTGATCCAAAACGCCAGCACGGGCAGCATGATCGCCACGAGCAGCGGCACGAGGAACAGGCTCGCGGGCGCGTGGATCAGCAGGAACAGCGCGCCGAGCACCACGAAGGCGCCCACCCCTGCGGCGATCCCCACCATGCTCGAGAAGAACACGTACGCCCAGTAGTCCTCCGGGCGGATCGACATGCGCGCCTGCTCGAGCGACATCTCGAGCGCGGGGTTGCTGTAGTCGAGGAACCGGCGCCCCACGAGCTTGCGGGCCAGGAACTGGAAGCCCGTGAGCGACTCGCGGTAGGGGGCCGACCCCTTGGGCAGGCGCACGACGTGGGGGCCCGCGAGGTGGAATTCGGCCTCCTTGAGGGCCACGGCGGACTTGAGCCCCTGGCCCTTCTGGACGTTGAACGCCTCGAAGGAGCTTCGGATTTCCGTCGACGACTTCTTTTCGATGCTCAAGGTGACGCCTCCTCGTTTTGCCGTTCGCCCGTGCGGTCCTAACCGTAGAGTTCCTTCCGCACGTTCTTGATCGTCTCTTCCGGGTTCTTGTAGTAGGCCGAGATGATCTTGGCCACATCGATGAAGTTGCGCACGTTCGTCTTGCGCATCCACTCGAGGATCTCTTCGCGCCGCTTGACCTCCTCCTTCATCTGTTCGGAAGTGAGGCCCTGCATGTTCTGGATTTTCTCGTAGAGGAACGAGTGGCCGTTGTACACGAAGGTGTCGTCCGCCTGGTTCCAGCGGAAGACCGTGTTCGTGATCAACTCGTTGGTCTCCGGCTCGATACCCACGATCTCGATGATGCCCTTGACGCGCCGGCTCATGCCCTTGCCCACGCGCACCTGCCCCTGGAGCAGCACGATGTTGAGCGACGACAGCAGGATGCGCGGCAGCTCGATCGGCGGGTTCTCGAGCCGGTGGACCATGGCCTTGACGCTGTCCGCGTGCATGGTGCCGTACACGGTGTGGCCGGTCGCCATGGCCTGGAAGAGCGTCTGCGCTTCCTTGCCGCGCACTTCTCCGACCATCAGGTACTGCGGGCGCTGACGCAGCGCTGCGCGCAGCAGCTCGAACATGTCGATTTCGCCCGCGGCCTTGCCGTCCGACCCGCGCGCGCCGAACCCGGCGCGTGTGAGGCCGGCGATCCAGTTCTCGTGGGGGATGTTGATTTCGCGCGTGTCTTCGATCGTGATGATCTTGTGCTGGGGCGGGATGAACAGCAGGAGCGCGTTCAGCGTGGTCGTCTTGCCCGAGGCCGTGCCGCCGCAAATCAGCATCGACTCCCCGTGCTCGATCGCGAGCCACAGGTAGGCCAGCATCGAGACTTCGAGCGTGCGGAAGCGCAGCATGTCCGGCGGCGTGAACGGGTTGTCGCGGAAGCGCCGGATCGTGAACGACGAGCCGCGCGTGGTCACTTCGCGCGCGAGCGTTGCCTGGAGACGCGACCCGTCGGGGAGCGTCGCGTCCAGCAGGGGCTCGGCCACGGAGATGTGCTTGCCCGAGCGCTGGGCCATGTTGATGACGTAGGA
>JBGPJF010000149.1:0-3820 GCA_041485285.1 Thermoplasmata archaeon
GCCGCCCGCCGGGGCTGGCGTCTTGCCGCCCGCGGCCGCCGGAGCGGCCGCAGCGGCGGCCTCGCCTTCCTTCTTCGATTCGATCCTGCCGGCCTTCGGTGCTCCGCCCTCGGCTTCGGTGGCGGCGGCCTTGGCCGCAGCAAGCGCGGCGCCGCGCTGGACGCCGAGCGCCAGGCCCTTGCGCCCGTTCGAACTCGTGCGCTGGCCCCGGACCTTCTTCCCGGTCTCGTGGCGCACGCCCTTGTACGAGCGGATTTTCTTCATCCGGTTGATGTCGTTGCGGACTTCGATCTGCCAGTCCGGCCCAAACATGTGGCGGTCTTCGCCGGTTTCCCAGTCGTACTGGCGGTTGAGCATCCACGGAGGCGCGCTCGTTGAAAGTTGGTTGAGCGCTTCCTGCAGCTTGGCGATCTCCCCGTCGTTGAGGTTGCCGATCTTCTGCTGGCGAGGGACACCCACTTGGTCGGCGACAATCGCGCCGGTGCGCACCCCGATGCCCTTCACATCGGCAAGCGCATACATGACAGGCCTCCAACCGTCAAGGTCGGTGGAGGCCAAACGGACGATGTACTTGAAATTGGGATCAACAGGGCCGCGGTCCTTCGCTTTGTCCTGCGGCGACTTTCGCTCCTTCTGCTTCTTCTCTTTCTTGTCCTTTCCTTCTTTCCCCTCTTTGCCTTCCTTGGCTTCCTTGTCATCTTTGGCGGGCTTAGCGTCCGCTGCGGCGGCTCCGGCCTTCTCTTCGTCTTTCGCCACGCTACAGCCTCGCCAACACGGGGTCAGCACCGCCAGATCGGTCGGCTCGCTCGTGAGGGGGAATCGGCCCAAAGCCGATCCACTATATAATCGGCGCGGAAGCCCTGGGGCCGACTGGATCAGCGCTGGCTATTCTTGCGTTGGGGGTCGGCGGAGGCGAGGCGCAACTGGCCGATCGGGAGCGCGCCGTCAAGCAGGGGGACGCCGAAGGGGACGACGGGCTCGAGCCCCGCGTGGCGCAGCCGTTCCATCGCGAGCGTGAGGACGGCCCGTTCGGCGAACGCGCTGCCGGTGAGGGCAACTTTCGCGCGCCGGCTGAGCTTTACGCGCACCGACATCGCGACGCCGTCGAGGAGCGCAACGAGGAACGAAGCGGAGAGCGCCGCCCGCCGGTCCCACGCGAGCGACACGCCCTCGCGCGCCTGCGCGCCGTGGCGGTGGTTCGCAAGGTCGACGAGGAGCCCCGCGGCGTCGGCCTGTTTCGAACCGCGCGCTTTCTTGAGCGTCGGGGAGAAGCGGTAACGGTGCCCGGCGTGCCGGTCCAGGGCGGCGCGCGCAGCTTCCGCGAGGCCCGCGCCTTGCGGCGCGCGGCGCGGGACAAGTCCGAGGGCCGCGGCCACTCCGTCGACAAGTTGCACGAACGAACTCGAGGTGGTGGCCCGCGCGCGCAGCAGGTCGAGCAGCGGTGCGTCGTCGGCCGTTCGTCCTTCAAGGACGAGCCCCGAGGCGTCGAAGAGCGACGCGAGCGGCGCGAGCAAGTCGTTGCGGCCGCCCGGCGCCTCGACCACGTGGAAGGGCGCGATGCCGCCGACGAGCTTTGCCCCCTCAGAGCCGATCACCTCGCCGCCCGTGCCTTGCACGCCGAGCCAGGCGTCCTCTGCGGCCGCGGGCTCCATGGCGTTTAACACGACGGCCGCTGCGGCCCTCGGTCTGGGACCGCCGCAGGCCGAGGCCGCCCGCGCGGCGGCCGACGACACGACACGAACTTCGCAATCGGCGTCGGCCGCCGTTTCCTCGGCCGCGAACCTTGCGGGGCTCCCTTCCTCCGCAGAGGTCGCCACGAAATCGATCGCGTCGGCGCGCGCGGCCGGCGAAAGCGCGGCGGCCCTCGAGATGAGGCGCCGCAGCGAGCCCGCCGTGTCCGCGCGGCCCGAGGGTCCTGCGTTTCCCGTCAGGTACGCGGTGCCGCCGGCGGCCGCGGCCCCGAAAAGGGCGAGGCCGCCGCCGAAGGCGAGCGCCGAGGCCGCGCCGTCGCAGCGGACGCTCGCGGGGAGCGACCCCCGTCCGTGCGCGAGCAGGACCCACTGTCGGCCGAGCATGTAGCCGCGCGCGGGCGGTACGGGGTCGATGATGGGCCCGCCGTCGGAAAGCCAGCCGGCGGTTGGCAGGCCTTCTCCGGGCTTTGCGGCCGACGGCAGCACCGCGCCGCCGCGCGATGCCGCGGCCACGGCAAGCGGGCCCACATCGCGGGCAAGCAGCAGCAGCGCCGGGCAGTCGGGCGCGCGCAGCGCAATGCTCCCGCCGAAAACAGACAGCTCGCGCGCCGCGGCCCGGCCCCGGAGGGAGGGAGCCGCGCAGACTTCCGGCGCCTCGGCCGAGAACAAGGTCGCGGCCTCGCTTGCCGAAAGCGCCGCCAGCGCGCGCGCCGACGCGGGGGTGCCGACCACGGCCGAAAGCGGGGCGAACTCATCGGCGATCTCGACGCGCAGCGACCCGATGTGCGCGAAGGTCGACGCCGCCACGAACCCGTAGGGCGTCGCGACCGCCACGACTTCCCCCGCATGGAGGCGTTCCGCTGCGCGGCGCAAGGCGGCCTTGACCAACGGCGCCCCGCGGGCGGGTTGGTACACCAGCAGGGGCCCGCAGTTTGCGCACGACACGCGCTCGAAGGCGAACCGCCGGTCGCCGGGCGAGTTCGCCTCCTCCTTGCACGCGAAGCACGCGGGCGCTTGGCCGAGGCCGTAGCGGTCGCGCGTGAAGGGGACGGCGACGGAGTGCGAATAGCGCGGCCCGCAGGCTGGGCACTCCGTTCGGACGTACCCGTGGCGGCGCCCATCGGTCTCCAACTCGCGGGCGCAGTCGCGGCACGGCGCGAGGTCGGGCCGCGCAGCGGTCACCGCCTCGACGGCCTCGGCCGAACCCAGCGAGGCCGGCAGCAGATGGATCCCCTCGCGCGGGAGCTCCTTGTCCTCGAGCTGGACCGCGAGGACCTCGACGCGGGTGCCGGCCGATGACGACGCTCGCGCAATCGCCGTGCTTACGGCGCGGCGCGCGTCTAGACCCTTTTCTTTCCCTCGCAGCGCCACGCGCACCTCGAGCGCCGCGCCGACCCGCCGCAGCGTGGCGGCCCGGCCGCGCAGCGCGCGCGCAAGCGCCGGCTCGAACGGGCTGTCCTGAACATCGCCGGCCACCACGGCGCGCACGGACCTTGCAAGCACCCGGGCGCCCCCGATCCCCTGAGGCCCGCGCTTGCAATTCACCGTTGCGCCGCCAGGTGGTACTCGGGGCCCCGCGTCCTTGCGGGCGCGGAGCCCCTTTCCCTTTCCCCTCCGACAAGGCGCCCCCACCGGGCGCTAATCACGCTTGAGCGTGACGGTTTCAATCATGGATACGGTCCGGGTGATCGTGCGTTTGTAGCGCTCCCGGAACTCGAGGATGAAGCCGTTGAACTCGGCCTTGTCTGCGAAGCGCAGTTTGAGCAGCAAGTCGTATTCCCCGGTTACCCCGTAGGCCTCGGCGACGTTGCGGCTCTTCACCAACCAATCGTCGGCGAAGCGCTCCGGCAGGCCCGACACCAGGACGAAGACGACGAAGTCCTCGCCGACCGCGGTGGGGTTCACGCGCACGGTGAACCGCTCGATGACGCCGTCGTCCATCATCCGGCGGATCCGGTTGAATACGGTCGTGGGCCGGAGCCCGGTGGCCCCTGCAATTTCCTTGAGGCTCGCGCGCGCGTTGGCGCGCAGCGCGCCGAGCACACGGCGGTCGGCGTCGTCGACGGTCTGGGCGTGCACGAGGCCCTGTAGGGGTGACAGATATTTAGAATAATAGGTTAATAATGGAA
>JBGPJF010000150.1:0-3809 GCA_041485285.1 Thermoplasmata archaeon
GAGCTGACAATGCCGGTGGCGACGGCGCCGGAGGCGTCGTAGCCGGCGTACCACATACGGAGGCGGTCGGCGCTTGCGTTGTACTTGACGTAGGCGGTGGCCGAGACCTGGGCGGAGTCATAGCCGAACCCCGAGCCGTTGAGCACGGCGCCGACTTTCGTCCAATTCAGGCCATCTTGAGAGGTGGCGAGGTCGATGGAGAGAATGCCGGAGCCCGAAACCCCGGTGTAATACATGAGGTAGCCCGGGTTGAAGGGGTTCTCGACCACGTAGGGGTGGATGAGGCCGCCCATGTCGTAGGTGGTGTTGTTGACGCCAAGCAGCGGCGCGGCGTCCATGATCCAGGTGGCCAAGTCGTTCGAGGTGGCCCGCGCGATGCTGGCGCCTTGGTAGCTCGAATTCGGCCCGGCGCTGAGGTACATCCACCACTGGTTGCCCATCTTCAGGACCTGGGGCTGGCTGAGGTACCCGGAATAGTAGGTCCCGGGGGCAACGGAGATCACGGGGTTGCTGACGGACTTGGTGAACGTGACCCAGTCGGGGGTGGGCCCTGCCAGGAGGTCGAAGCGCCCGTTCCACTCGCCAGCTTGGAAGGGCGCGGTGGTCCGCCCGATCTTGGAGCTTGTGCCGTCGAAGCCGGCGTAGAACACATAGAGCGTCCCGTTGGGCGCGACGATGGCGTCCGCGTCGGAGGCGTAGGAGCTGTCGAAGGTGGCGGCGGTGCGGTTGATGACGCGGCCGACTTTGCCCCAGCTCGCGCCGGTGGTGGAAACCGCCAGGCACGTGGTGACTTGGGCGTTGATGCACGTGTAGTAGTAGTACAGGGTGCCGGCCCACGATGTGATCTTGCCGCCTTGGGCGTCGTCCTGGTCGGGGCCGCCGACGCTGCGGTTCATGACGGGGTTTGCGCCGTCGCGGGTCCACGAGATGCCGTCGTTGGAGGTGGCGCGGCCGAGCGCGTTGCCGCCGCCGGTCGTCGTAGCGGTGCCGGAGTAGAACATGGTGTAGGTATCGGTGCCCGCGGCGTACTCGACGCGCGCGACTTGCCCGACGGCGAAGTTGTCCCACCCGGAGGCGTTTGGCGCCAGGACGACGCCGGTTTTGGTCCAGGTGATCCCGTCGGCCGAAGTCGCGCGGGCGACTTGGCACGCGAGGCTGGTGCTCCACGCCGTGTAAAGCATGATGTAGCCGGAGCCCTCGGGGTCGGCGAACACGTAGGGGTGGGTGAGGGCGAAGGCGTCGTAGGAAGCCGCGGTGGGCGTGAGGAGCGCGGCGGCGTCGACGCTCCAGTTGCGCAGGTCGGTCGAGGTGGCGCGCGCGATGCCGGCGCCGCTGTGACCGACGTTGGTGCCGGCGGCGAAGTACATCGAGTAGTTGCCGTTCATCGCGATGACAAACGGCATGCTGAGGTACTGGGAGTAGTAGGTGGCCGGCTGGGTTGTGATGATGGGGTTCCCGGCCTCCTTGGTGAGGTTTGCAGCCGCTGGAAGGGTGCGGATGCGGTCGCCGAGGTCGTCGGTGCCGATGGCGGTGTGGGAGACGTTGCCCGCGATGGAGAAGTCGGCGGCGCGCTGGCCGATCCCGAAGGAGGTGACCTCGGGCGTCACGAGCGGGTCGGGGGTGGCAAGGACGACCTGAACCTTGAGCGACGGGTAGGCCTCAAGGGTGAGGGGGACGCGGCTGCCGCTTTGCAGGCCGGACACGACGGTGGTGTTGTTGATGTCGAGGAGGTTGAACGAGATCGTGGACGGGGGAATAGCGCGCCCGTCGGCGTACACAAGGCCCCAAGGCGCGCCGAGCGCGTCGATGGTGCCGGTGGTGTAGGTGCCCGTGAGCGCGCCCGAGAGGACGATGCGCCCGCCGACGGCGGCGGTGGTCGAGAAGGTGCCGTTGCCAAACCCGTTGGAGGCGTTGAAATCCTTCACGGCGCCGGTGGTGGCAAGCGCCATGCTGCCCATTCCGCCGAACACGATGAGGTGGGTGCGCTCCTGGCCGGCGTTCCAGTCGGCCGTCGAGGTGCGGAAGGCGCTGTAGTTGGCGACCACCGGGGAGCCGGTGACATCGACCGACGCGCCGGTGTAGGTCGCGTTGGTGAGGAGGTGGAGGGACGGGCCGATCGCGGTCGTATTGCCGGGGGTGAACGACACGTTGGCGGTGGCCGCGCCGCCGGCGAAGGTGTTGTCGGTGACGGGGTAGGCGAGGGCCGCGGGGGCAAGCGACGGCGCGATGAAGAGGAGGATGGCAACGGCCGCAGGGAGCGAGGCGCGGGCCTGCTTCGAAAAGACGGTCCTCAAGGTTGTTCGAGAAAGGATGGCCTGCTGCACGGTGGACGCCCCCGACCCGGGTCGGCGAACGCGTAGATAAACCATCGTGGTAGGGGCTATGCCAAGTGGCGACCGGGCGGGGCGGCGGCCCCGCGGGGCCCCACGAGCGGCCGCCGCCCCCCGGGGTTTATTATGCCCCGCCTGATTGGGCGGCATCGCGATGGCCGAGACGAAGAACGCCTTGGTTACTGGCCTCACGGGCCAGGACGGTTCCTACCTCGCCGAGCTCCTGCTGAAGAAGGGCTACCGCGTCTTTGGCCTCGTCCGGCGGCTGTCGACCCCGAACACGGGCCGCATCGAGCATTTCATGGACGATGTGGAGCTCATCGAAGGCGACCTGACCGACGGGTCGTCGCTCCTCCACGCCGTGCGCGAGTCGAAGCCGCACGAGGTCTACAACCTGGCGGCGCAGTCGTTCGTGGGGACAAGCTGGAAGCAGCCGATCCTGACCTGCGATGTGTCGGGGACCGGCGCGGTGCGCCTGCTCGAAGCCCTCCACCAGCTCTCGCCGGACTCCCGGTTCTACCAAGCCTCGACCTCCGAGATGTTCGGGAAGGTCAAGGAGGAGCCGCAGAACGAGGCCACGCGCTTCCACCCGCGGTCGCCCTACGGGTTTGCCAAGGTGATGGCGTTCTACGCGGTGGTGAACTACCGCGAGAGCTACGGGATGTTCGCCTGCAACGGGATCCTGTTCAACCACGAGTCGCCGCGCCGGGGCATCGAGTTCGTGACGCGGAAGATCTCCTACAACGTCGCGAAGATCGCCCACAAGAAGGCGAGCGAGCTGCGCCTGGGGAACCTGGACGCCGTCCGCGACTGGGGCTTTGCCGGCGACTATGTCGACGCGATGTGGCGGATCATGAACCACAAGGAACCGGTGGACTTCGTGGTGGCCACGGGCGAGTCGCACTCCGTCGGCGAGTTCTGCAAGCTCGCCTTCGAGCGGGCGGGCGTCGACCATTGGGAGCGGTATGTGAAGGTTGACCCGAAGTTTGTGCGCCCGGCGGAAGTGAAGACGCTGCGGGGCGACGCGGCGATGGCGCGCAAGAAGCTTGGCTGGAAGCCGAAGGTGTCGTTCAAGAGGCTCGTCGAGATGATGGTCGACGCGGACATGGGAATTGTGAAGCGCGGCGAGCGCCCGATGTAGGGGGACCACCCATGGAGTTGCGCACCTACATCGAAGACCAGCTGAAGGCGCAAGACGAGCGGTTCGACCCTGAAAGGCCGCGGGTGAACCTCTCGTCGCCGACCTTCGGGGCCGACGAGATCCTTGACGCGATCGATTCGATGGTGCGGCGGCGCGTAACGATCGGCGCGAAGGTGTCGCGCTTCGAGGCGGAGTTTGCAAGCTGGTGCGGCGCGAAGGGCTCGGTGTTCCTGAACTCGGGGTCCTCGGCGAACCTGCTCGCTTTCTTTGTCCTCACGAACCCGGCGCTGCGCGGCCACCTCAAGGCGGGCGACGAGGTCGTGGTGCCGGCGGTGAGC
>JBGPJF010000151.1:0-3779 GCA_041485285.1 Thermoplasmata archaeon
ATCGAGCCCCGGCTGTACAAGACGGACGCGCAAGGGCGGCTGATCCTGCCCTTCACGTCGATGCGCTCGGTGCGCGACGTGGTCGTGGTTGAGGTCGCCCAGTAGGGCCCTGCCTCGCCCTCGCCCTCGCGCGCGGTGACCGCGGGGGTGCTTCTCGTGTCGGAGCGCGCTTCGCCCACTTTGATTCCCGCCGTCTCGCTGAAGGCGGGCGAAGTCGTCATCGTCAAGGACCACGCATACGAGCCGGTCGAAGACGAGAGCGGGTCGCCCTTCGCGCTCGACGAGTTCGTCGAAGTGTTCCTCAAGGACTACCCGGCGGTCATCGTCTTCGACATCGACGGCCTCGACGGCGAGCGCCCGCAGTACGACGAGGTCGCCAAGCTCGGCACCGCGCGGCCTGAAATCTGGTGGGACGCCGGGGCGCGGCGCGAAGACGACGTCATTGGGATCATCACGAGCGGCGCCGACCGCGCGGTGGTGGCGACGCGCTCGCTTGCCGACATACGCGAGCTTGCCGCCTGCGTCGAGGTCACGGAAAACCTTGTGTTCGAAATCGTTGCGCGCGGCCGCGAAGTGCAGGCCTCGTCCCGGGATTTCAAAGGCCTCTCCGTGGCGCAAGTGGCGGCGGCCGCCTCGAAGGCCGGCGTCGAAGACCTGCTCATGCTCGATTCGGCGCGCCCGCTCGGGGGCCCGGTGGACTGGGACCTCGTGGCGTCGGCGGCCCCCGGCTGGAAGCGGGTGTATGTGGGCGGCGGGCTCGACGCCTCCACCGCCGGTGCCTTGCGCGCCCCCGCCAATCTCCCGTTTGGTGGCGCGGTCGTCGACCTCATCTCGGTCCTCTCGCGTTTCTTGTAGGGGGGCCCCATGTGACCGCGCTGAAATCGGCCGTCGCGCTGCTCTTCCGCCGCGCGGGCGAAAGCGAGCTTAGCGAGGCGGCCATCGTCCGGCAGGCGTCGCTCGACCTGCACTGGTTCTCGCCCAAGGACGCGCGCCGGTTTGTGGAGGCGGCAACGGCGATGGGCTACCTGCAGCCCGGGTCGCAGCCCGGGTCGCTCCGCCCCGCTTTCGCCGTCGCGGAGGTCGAAGTGAGCCTGGACTTCCGCGTGGACGCCCACGTCCTCGAGTCGGTGGGGGCCGGCCTCTCGTCGGTCGCCGACGATCTCGTCGCGCGGGCCGCGGCCGCCAAGGGGGCGACGGTCGAGGACGTCTGGCGCGAGGTCCGGCGAAAGCAGGAGCATTCCCTCGTGGAGGCCCCGGTTGCCGCCGCGCTCGTGGCCGCCGAAGCGGGCATCGACGTCCGGCCGTTCGCCGCGCGCGAGAATCTTGAACTTGCCGCACCTTCGGGGGGCCGCTAGTCCTTCTGCATCTTGATCAGGTCGCCGATGGTCACCCCGCCTCGGTGCTGGACCTTTTGCGTCTTGACTTCCTCGACCTTTTCGCGCAGCTTGATTCCAAGGGCCGCCTCGAGCTTCCTGGCCAGGTTCTGGTCGGGGTGGAACGCGCCGATCTCGATCTTCGCAAGCAGGGACTTCTTCTCGTTGACGGCGCGTGCCAGGTCGTCCAGCGACACACGCCTGTGCTCGCGGGCCACCCGCACGCGCTCGCCGAAGTCCGCCACCAGGTCCTCGTCCGACTCCAGGGGGACGGGCTTCTCGGCCATGCGCCGCGCGCGAACTTCGAGGCCCTTCGCCGGCCCGGCCGAGGGCTGCGCGGCTCGCGCCACAGGCGGCGGTGTCACGACCTTGCCGAAACGCACGCAGTTGGCGCAAACGCGCATGCGGGCGCCTTCAACTTCGATCGTGGCGACAATCGGCGACTCCTCGCCACACATCTCGCAGGCCACGGCCACCCTCGGCGGAAAGCCGGCTTTGCACGCCATATAGGTTCTGATTCGCGCAGCGCCCAGGCGGCCAAACCCCGTCAACAAATGCGCGGCAAGGCGGCTCCTGTGGCACCTCCTGGCGGTTGTTCCAAAAGGCTAAATACGCACCCCCGCTGTGCTCGCGATGCCCCTGGTTTTTTTGGTGGGAAACTGAAAATGGCGAACACTGGCTCCCCCGCAGACCCGGGCGCCGACGTCCCGTCGTTCCTGGCGGAACGCGTGCAGGACCTCGAATCGCGCAACGCCCAACTGCTCGACGAGCTGCGCAAGGCCGAGAGCGAGCGGCGCTTCGTCGAAGGCGAACTCATCCGGCTCCAGAAGGAAATCAAGCGGCTGCGCGTGGAACTCGACCGCCTGAAGACCCCGCCGCTTATCGTGGGCTTCGTCCGCGACATCCTCGAGGACGGGCGCGTCGTCGTGCGCTCTTCGACGGGGCCCGACTTCATCGTCTTTGCCGCGGACTTCGTCGACAAGGAGAAGCTGACCGTCGGCTCCCGCGTGGCGCTCAACAAACAGACGCTTTCCGTGATGAGCCTGCTCCCGACCTCGAAGGACCCGCTCATCGCAAACGCCGAGGTCATCAACAAGCCCGACGTCTCCTACGGCGAGGTCGGCGGGCTTGACGCCCAGATCCTCGAAGTGAAGGAATCCGTCGAGTACCCGATGACCCGCCCCGAACTCTACAAACGCGTCGGGATCGAGCCGCCAAAAGGCGTGCTGCTCGTCGGGCCCCCCGGCACGGGCAAGACCCTGCTTGCCAAGGCCGTCGCCCACGAGACCAACGCGACGTTCATCCGGCTCGTCGGCTCCGAACTCGTGCAGAAGTACATCGGCGAAGGGTCGAGGATCGTGCGCGAGCTTTTCGAGCTCGCCCGCGAGAAGTCTCCCGCCATCGTGTTCATCGACGAGCTCGACGCCATCGGCGCCAAGCGGCTCGAGATTGCCACGAGCGGCGACCGCGAAGTGCAGCGCACCCTGATGCAGCTGCTGGCGGAGCTCGACGGCTTCGACCCGCTCGGCGACGTCAAGATCATCGCGGCGACCAACCGGATGGACATCCTCGACGATGCGCTGCTGCGCCCCGGCCGGTTCGACCGGATCATTGAGATCCCGGTGCCCAATGACGTCGCGCGCGAGCAGATTTTCAAGATCCACAGCGCGCGGATGTCGAAGAGCGAAGACGTCGACCTGCGCGACCTCTCGGAGCGCTCGGAGGAAGCCACCGGCGCGGAAATCAAGGCCATCTGCACCGAAGCCGGGATGTTCGCGATCCGCGAGAACCGCGACAAGGTCACGCGCAAGGACTTCCTCGACGCCATCGACAAGCTCCTGCTCTCGGGCGACGCCACGGTGCTCGACTCGGGCGTCATGTTCGCGTAAGGGCACCCTGCCCCCCAGAGTTTTTCTCCCCTGAGGTCGCCCCCTCTTGCCGTGGACGACGAGTTCGATGGGGCGGCCGAAGGGCCGGCCCGCTGCCCGGATGGCTGCCCGAATGCGGGGGCGCCCTACTGCCCGGCCCACGAGGACCCCAACATCTACAAGCGCGACGAGACGAAGCTGCACCTTGCCGAGGCCTACGCGATCAACGCGGCCCGTGACATGGTCTGCAAGGCGATCGAGAGCCAGCGCGAGCGGCGGAAGTTGAAGGAGCTGCGGGTGCCGCTGCCGATGATGGACGAGTTCATCGTCTTTGCCAAGAAGGTGGTGCTCGACTCCGGCGAATACATGGCGCAAGGCGAGATCGAGCGCAAGGTCTCGGGGTGGATTGACGCCTCCAGCGAGCAGGACTGGGCACGCCTCGACCGGATCAAGGAGCGCTACATGCAATTCACGACGGGCGCAGACGGCAAGCCCATCCAGGGGGAGGCGAAACCGTCGGCGGCAACTCCGGCGAAGC
>JBGPJF010000152.1:0-3732 GCA_041485285.1 Thermoplasmata archaeon
AGCCGTACCGGCTCGTCGCGCGGTCCGTCGCCCGCCGGGGGAAGCGGATCGAGGTGCGGAAGTCCGTCGGCGTGGAGGCGATCGGGATGACCGCGTGCCCGTGTGCGATGGAGACCGCGCGCGAAATCCTTACAAAGGGGCGCAAGGACCCGAAACTGAAGAAGGCCCTTGCCGGCATCCCGTCGATCACGCACAACCAGCGCAACACCGCGACCCTGCTTGTCGAAGTGCAGGAAGGCCACCCGATCGAGGCCAACGAGCTCATCGAGCTCGTCGAGGGGTCGCTCTCGGCGCCGACGATCGGCCTGCTGAAGCGGGGCGACGAAGGCGCGCTGGTCGTGGCCGCCCACCTGAACCCCAAGTTCGTGGAGGACGTCGTGCGCACGATCCTTGGCAAGCTCATCGAACGGTACGGCGACCTGCCCGACGACGCGCACATCACCGCGCGCAGCGAATCGGAGGAATCCATCCACCGCCACAATGCGGTGGCCGAGCGCGCAACGACCATGGGCGAGCTGCGCAAGCCCTACCCGGGCTGAAGGGGGCGCGGCGGGTGGACGGCCCTTGGCACGCCGGTTGGTCGGGCGGCCGGTTCAAGGCGTTGGAGACGACCGGCGATGTCGGCGTGGTCGCCGAAGGTCCAAGCCTGCCTGCTGCGTTCGCTTCGGCGGCCGCGGGCCTCTATTGGATCATCACGCCGGGGCCCGTGGTCGATGCCGGTGCGCGCGCTTCCGTCGTCGGCCGGGGCGACGACCTGGCCGTGGCGCTCGCCAAGGCGCTCCAGCAGCTCGTCGTGGAATTCGACACGCTCGGCTTCATCGGGGCTTCGTGCCTGGCCTCCTCCTACCTCGGCGAGCGTGCGGAAGTCCGCCTTGAGCTGCGCGGGGAAGCGTTCGACCGCGCGCGCCACAGGCAAGGGGTCGAGGTAAAGGCGGTCACCCACCACGAACTGAAGGTAGACCGCGCCGCCCGCCGCGTCGAAGTATTGCTCGACATCTAGGCGAGCCTTTCGCCCCCGGGGCCGCGCAGGGTTTATCTCGCGCACGCGGCTGGGGGCGCCGGGGGCAAGGCCACGCAGGGCGCGGAGATCACACGCAGCCACGTCGAAGTCGTCGACGAGAACCGTCTGCGCATCCCCAAAGAGGCCGTCCCGGGAATGCGGGTCGACGGCCTCGTCTTCATGAAGAGCAGCCAGCTCGATGTGCTCCTCAAAGACCGCGTGCTTAACCAGGTCGCGAACGTCGCGCACCTCCCGGGAATCCTCGGCGCATCGTATGCGATGCCTGACATCCACTACGGCTACGGCTTCCCCATCGGCGGGGTCGCGGCCACCGACCTCGAGACGGGCGTCGTCTCTCCCGGCGGCGTCGGCTACGACATCAACTGCGGGGTCCGCTTGTTAACGACGGGGCTCTCCTTTGACGAATCGAAGGACAAGGTCCGCGAACTGGTCGACACCCTGTTCGAGCTCGTGCCTTCAGGGGTTGGGCGGCGGGGCGAAGGAGTCACGAAAACGGAGCTTCGCGAAATCGCGGTCAAGGGTGCCGCGTGGCTGAAGGGCCGCGGCCAGGTCACCGACGCCGACCTCTCGCGCATGGAGAGCCGCGGGACGCTGCAAGGCGGCGACCCCGAGGCCGTTTCGCAGACCGCGTTCTCGCGTGGGGCGGGCCAAGTCGGGACCCTTGGTGCCGGCAACCACTTCCTCGAGTTCCAGGTCGCCGAGGAGGTTTTCGAGCCGAAGACTGCACGCGCGTTTGGCATCACCGTCGAAAAGGAGCTCTGCGTGATGATCCACACAGGCTCGCGCGGGTTCGGCCACCAGATCTGTGACGACTACCTCGGCGTGATGGAAGACGCGATCCGAAAGTACAAGATCGAGCTCCCCGACCGCCAGCTGGCCTGCGCGCCCACCTCGTCGGACGAGGCGCAGCGCTACCTGAAGGCCATGGCCTGCGGCGCCAACTTCGCCTGGACGAACCGCTCGCTCATCACCGCGCGCGTCCGGGAGGCGTTCACGAAGGTGTTCGACAGCGAGGAGGCGGGCAAGCGGGTCAAGCTCGTCTGGGACGTGTCCCACAACATCGCCAAGCAGGAAACGCACGAAGTCGAAGGCGAGCGGCGCAAGGTGATGGTGCACCGCAAGGGGGCGACGCGGGCCTTCGGGCCGCACTCCGAGGACCTGCCCGAGGACCTGGCCCCGATCGGCCAGCCTGTGCTCATCCCGGGCGACATGGGGCGCGCCTCGTACCTGCTCGTCGGCACCGACCGCGCGATGAAGGAGACCTTCGGCTCCACGTGCCACGGCGCGGGCCGCATCCGCAGCCGCACGGCCGCTGCGCGCGAATTCAACCCGCGCCAGGTCATCAAGGACCTCGAGGCCGTGGGCGTGTATTGCCGCGGCCAGTCCGAACGCGTTCTCTCCGAGGAGGCCCCGCTTGCCTACAAGGACGTCTCGATGGTCGTCGACGTCATGGCCTCCGTTGGCGTCTCGCGCAAGGTCGTCCGCATGCGCCCGGTCGGCGTCATGAAGGGCTAGCCTCGCGCCCGCAAACCTTTAAGGCCGTTTGACCAATGAGTTGCACGGCGTTGTACGCGCGTTCAGGAGCCCCTCGATGACCGACATCAAGCGGCTCGTCCTCGACGTGCTGAAGCCCCACCACCCTTCGGTCGTGGAGGTCACCAAGCGCCTGGCCGTCGTGGACGGCGTGTCGGGCGTGAACTGCACCGTCTACGAAGTGGACCAGGAGACGGAGAGCGTCAAGATCACCCTTGAGGGGCCCTCGGTCAACTACGACCAGGTGCTGGAGACCATCGAATCGGTCGGGGCGGCCGTCCACTCGGTCGACCAAGTCGCGGCCGGGACCAAGCTGGTGGAAGAGGCCTTGACGCCGCAGGACCGACTGATCCGCTAGCGCCTCCGGTGCCGGCCTTTGTGCTTGTGGTGCTTCCCCTTCGCGCCCGGCTTGCCCGCGCTTAGCGCCTTTTCGCCGATGGCCGCGTGGGCGGCCGGCAGTTTTTCGGCAACCCGCTGGATGGCCGCGGTCTTGGTGTCGGCCGCCGACTCAGGCACGAGCACCCGGCCGGTGCGTTCGAACCACGCCGAGGGGTGGTGGTGTTCGTCTTCAAGGACGGGCTGGAGCCCGGCGGCCTTGGCCGCCTCGAAGACCGCTTTGGCCGTCGCGCCGCGCACGGCCTGGGCGGTTGTCACGCGCCGGCCCTTGGCACGCGTGGCCTTCGAATCGAAGTAAATGGGGTAGAGGACGAAGAAGCCCTCCGAGCGGCCGACCATCGCAAGGCCTCACGCGCGCGAAGGCGACGCGCCGCGCGCCGACTTACCCGACAAGGACGGCGTTCACGACCCCGTCCTGGCCCGGGCGCGAGGTCACCCGCGCAAGGCCTGCCGTGGTCTCGATGATGGCGCCCTTCGTCACGAAGTTGCGCTGGACATAGTTGGGGTTGGCGGGGTTCTCCTTCACCGTGGTGAGGTCGACGCGCTTGCTCTTGCCGGACTTGGGGTCGACGAGGTTGACCTTGAACGCGCCGAGCACGCGGGTCTTCTGGTTGCCCCCGCGCGTCCGCAGCGTTTCCTCCGAGTGTTCGGTGGCAACGACGGTGGGGATGACCTCGCGCGCAATCTCGTACTTGCGCTTCCCGCGGGCATAGCGCCGGCGCCCGCCGGTCGACTTACGCTGGGATTTGCCTTGCCATAGCGCCATGGAAAGCCCCTTTAGG
>JBGPJF010000153.1:0-3730 GCA_041485285.1 Thermoplasmata archaeon
GGCCAACACACGATCTTCGGCGAGATCAGCGACAACGCGGGCAACTCCTACACGATCCAGGTGCCCTTCGTCGTGGACATCACGGCCCCGACGCTCGAGATCACCGACCCGCTCGTGAACTTCGTGAACACGAAGGAGCCGACTTACATCGTGCAGGGCCATGTGGAGCCGGCGTCGAGCCAGGTCGACATCAACGGGATCAGCGTGCCGGTGCTCGGGCGCGGCGAGTTCGCGACCGAATTCACCCTGCTCGACGGCCTCAACGTGCTGTTCATCACCGCGGAGGACGCGGCGGGCAACGACATGACCGTGGTGCGCTACATCTACTTCGACCTGTACGCGCCGTTCATCCAGGTGACGGCGCCAATCGACGGCCTGAAGACGAGCCAGTCGCTCATCGACATCGAGGGCCGCGCGGAGCCCGGCTCGACGGTCACGGTGAACGGCATCCCGGCGGTGGCAAGCCCCGTGGACGGCTCGTTCGTCATCCGCAACTTCGTGCTCGCGGACCTCTACGCGCAGACGGAGAACCTGCTCCTCATCAAGGCGACGGACCAGGTCGGCAACATCGCGTGGGACAACCGCTCCGTCACGGTGGACATCAACCCGCCGAAGATCACACTCGAGCTTGACCCCGCGGTCGCAAGCCGGATCGCGAACGGCCAGCCGGTGTCGGCAAACTCGATCGATGTGAAGGGGAAGGTCGACTCGGCCGACTCGATCGTGATGATCGGCGGGCAGGAAGTACCGCTCCTCGGCCTCGGGTTCTCGCGCGTGATGGTGTTGGCCGAAGGCCGCAACACGGTCGAGCTCTCGGCGGAAGACGACGTGGGCAATGTCCGGATGATGACGCTCATCATCGTGCGCGACACGACGAAGCCGACGCTCACGATCGACCGGCCGGCGGAGCACAGCGTGCTCACGAACCAGCGGACCCTTGAGATCCGCGGGACGACGGACGCGGCGGGCGCCACGGTGTTCCTCGAGTACAACAACTCGGTGGGCGCGCCGGTGCAGGACGCGCTGCCGGCGGTCGCAGTGGGCTACCCGATCACCTACCGGTTCGAGCGCCTGCTCGACTTGGTATCGGACGGAAACATCCACGAGGTCGTGGTGCGGGTCGTCGACGCCGCGGGCAACGAGGCGCGCGACTCGATTGCGTACACCTCGAAGGTGACGCCTCCGCAGGTCAACCTCCTCAACATGCAGGAGACCACGACGGACACCTTCGTGTGGGTAAACGGTTCCACGGACGAGGGCATCACTCATGTGCGGATCAACGGCCAGGTGTTCGATGTGGAAGGGCGGTTCTTCTCGGTGCGCTGGAACTTGCCGATCACGACGGGCGACTACACCTTCCGGGTGAGCGTGGTCGACGCCGCGGGCAATGTCGGCACGACCGAAGCCACCGTGCATGTGAATGTGGCACGGCCCGGAGGCGGGATCCAGACGAACCCGTCGAGCGTGTCCCCCGAGCTGCTGACGGGCGGGATGCTCGGCCTGGTTGGCGTGGCGGTGGCCGTGATGTTTATCGGCTACACGCGGCGCAAGGGCCAGGCGTAGGCGATCTTGTTCTTCCGGCGGGGGCGGGACCCCCGCCGCTCCTTTTTTTTTCTTCCTCAAGCAAGCGCAGGCGCCTGGGGGGGCGCAACCGTTATGGGTCGGGCGGCCGATCGCGGGACTAATGCCCGCAAAAGCCCCCAAGACGCCGCCTGTCACCCTGTACACGATGCCGATCTCGCACTGGTGCATCTCGGCCGAGCGCCAGCTCGCGTTCAAGGGCGTGAAGCCGAACCTCGTGCGCGTCCCCTACCACGACAAGACCGAGCTCATCAAGGCCACGGGGCAGGACTACGTCCCGGCGCTGATGTGGGGCGGCAAGTTCGTGCCGTGGTACGACATCCCCGCCTTCCTGGAGAAGGCGGTGCCGAAGCCGTCGCTGTTCCCGTGGAAGCAGGAAATGCTCGGCCGCACGGTGGCCGACTGGGGCCACCAGGTGCTCGAGGAAAAGGTGTGGCGCGCGGTGGTCACGGATGTACCGCCAGTGCTCGAAAGCGATGAGGAACGGTGGGTGTTCGAGGAGATGCAGACGCGGGCGAGGGGCCCGTGGCATGTGCTGCAGGCGCGCAAGGCCGAGTTCGAGAAGGACATGGTTGCGCACCTGGAGCGCGTGGACAAGCTCGTGCAGAACCGCGGTTGGGTGCTCGGCCTGCCGGGGCTCGGGGACTTTGGGCTCTACGGCGCGCTGTCGCCGCTGCTGACGGTGGGCAGGAAGCCGCCGGCGAAGCTGAAGGCGCTTGACGCGTGGATCAAGCGGATCCAGGCGATGTAAGCGGAGCGGGCCTTTCGCCTGGCCCCGCCGTCACGGCTTCTTCTTGGTCGGCTTGCTGGGGACCCCTTGCTCGTTGATGCCGAATTTGGACGGCCCCTCGCCGGCCGGAGTGTCGGGAGCGCTGCGGCCGCTTGCTTGACCGGACGCCGCCTCGCGCTGCGTCTTGACGTCGGATTGGTTCCTGCCCGAGGCTTGGCCTGTGGCGACATCGCCAGAGGCACTGGCGTCTTTTGCATACTCTCCAGCCATGCTCGAGCGCTTGCCCGACACCGGTCCCAAAGCCTCGTCGCGGTGGATGCCCGACACCTGCCCATACTTAGCGTCCACTGGCTCGGCCGAGGGGTCGAATGAACTGTCGAGGCTCGTAGTCTGCCGCGGCCCGCGCGCGGCGTCCGACCCGTCGGCGGTGTCGAGCCCGGCCTTCATGCGGTCGCCGAAGTCGGTCTTGGGGGTCTGGCGCGAGATGTCCGTGGTGCGCACGCCCTGCTCGTTGATCGCGAAGGAACTCTCCGCGCCTCCCGCGCCGCCTCCCCCCCCTCCGCCGCCGTCCCGCTGCGCGAAGGACTTCTTCGGGGCGCCAATTTGACTGCCCCGCGTCCGGCCCGACATCAGGCCGACCGCGACGCCAGCGATCCCAGCGATCGCGCCGATCACGCCCACCATCATCGCCGAGCCGGCGGCGCTCTGTGCAGACGAAACCTGGGCGGTCGTATTGTTGAGGGCCCCCTGCGTCCGCCCGAGATCCTGTTGCGTGTTCCAGGCAAGCTGGTACGAGGTGGTCGCGTTGGCGTTGGCGGTGCGCGTCTGGTTCTGCGACTCGTTGAGCGCGCTCTGCGTGGCCGCCCAACTCTGGTTCGTCGTGTTGAGGTAGTTCTGGAGGATCAGGACGAGGGCAATCGTCGAATTCAGATTTTCCTCCACGGTCGTCACGTTCTCCTTGAGGAGCGCGATCGTGAGGTTCAGCTCGCCGATCTCTGCGGCCGCGGCGCTCGGGTCGCCCGTAACGGACACGGGGATGGGCAACGTCTCGTTGTTCCCGGCCTGGTCCCACGCGATGACGCGGATGGTGCTGTTTCCGTAGGGGAGGGGGACGCGCAGCGCAAACGAACCATCGGGCCGGACGAGGGCGAGCTCGCCGTTGACGCTGACGGAGGCGCCGGGGTCGGTGTTGCCCGTGACCACTGCGGAGGCCTCGCCGAACACTGCGCCTGCAAGGGGCGCGGTGACGCGCAGCTTGGGGGGCGTGAGGTCAGGGGGCACAAAGAGGGCCGCGAACCCGGCCGTGTTGGGGCCGTCGCTTGCGGACCAGCCCACCGCCAGCTCCCCCACAGAGGACACAGCCGCCGAGAGGATTCCTGCCGTCTCGCTGCTGATCCGGTCGAGGCGCTCGGTGGGGCC
>JBGPJF010000154.1:0-3711 GCA_041485285.1 Thermoplasmata archaeon
ACGGCCGTGTGCGGCACCGAGGGGAGCGTGAGCGTGATCCCGAAGGCGACCGCGAGGATGACCGCACTGGTGAAGTAGACCCGTTCGTGGAAGAGGAGGGCGCCGTAAAGCCAGGTCGCCAGTGCGCAGAATGAGATCAGAAGGTTCCCCACGCCGAAGCCGAGCGAGCCCCAGGCTGCGAAGCGGCCCATCTTCTTCCCTTCGTCGTGAGCGTACGCGATAAGCGCGCCCGGGAACATCCCCGCGGCAAATCCGAGGCCGAACCGCGTGGCCATCAGCACGTACGGGTCGCGCGCAAAGAGCTGGAGGGACGCAAGCACCGAGGCGGCGGCCATCCCCACGATCATGAAGCGGCGGCGCCCGCGGACGTCGGCCTGCCGCCCGAAGTAGATCCCCGCGACGAAGATCGAGAACCCGTAGACCATCCCGATGTAGCCGATGACCAGGTCGGAGGCGCCAAGCGAGTCGGCGTAGATGGGGGTGAAGATCGCCGAGGCCGAGAGTGCGGCACTTGCCAGGAAGTAGGTCGCGTATGACCGCACGGGGAGCGCGAAAGGGCGCGCTGGATAAGAAGGTAAGGAGGAGGCTACTTGCGAAATTCCACGGTGTCGCCCGTCTGCACTCCAAGGCGTTCGACGGCGGATCCTGAGTGGACGGCAATTTCGAGGAAGTCGGAAGAATTGGCAAGCACCCCGAACGACTTGCCTTCGATCTCGCCGTAGGCCGAAACGGGGTGAATCCGCGCGCGGCGCCCGCCGATGCGCGCGTCAATCGATTTGCCGGCCTCGAGCAGGTCGATCGCCATGCGGGCGTGGATGGACGTCACGAGGTTCCCGAAGGGGTCGATGTTGATGACGAAGCCGCGGATGGACTCGCCGTCGTCGTGCGCCTCGAAGGCGGGGAGGTTCACCATCTCCGCCGCTTCCGCGCCGAGCGCGTCGAACGCGACGCCTGCCGCGAGGTGAGCAGCCACCGGTGCGAAGATGTCGCGGCCGTGGAAGGTGGCGGAGATCGGCGCGCGCCAATACTTCGCGTTGGTCAGCGTGAGGATGCGCTTGATCCCGAGCCGGTGGGCCAGGGGCGAGAGGAGCCCGTTGTCGGGGCCGACGAGGTAGCCGTCGTTGGTTTCGACTGCGACGGCCCGCCGCTTCGTTCCGACGCCGGGGTCGACCACACCAATGTGGACCGCGCCCTTGAAAATCGGGCACACGGTCATCATCGCGTACGCGCCCTGGATGATGTCCTGCGGCGGCACGCCGTGGTTGATGTCCACGATCTCGGTGCCCGGCGGGGCAATGTGCCGGATGACCCCCCGCATCGCGGAAGGTAGCTCCGTCCAGCCAAAATCCGTCGTGAGGGTAATTACGGTGGGAGGCAAGCGGCGGGGGATCGGCGCCATTTGTCATAAGGGCTACCTTGGCCGGCCCGCGGCTGCAACATCCCAAAAAGGGTTTATTCGGCGGGGGAGACGGGACGTGTGATGAGGGCGAAGGCGGGGGCCGCCGCGTGTATCGCACTCCTGCTCCTCGGCGTCCTCCCAACGCCCGCTGGGGCCGAAAAATTTGGGGCGCTCGAAGTCACCGCACCGGACTGGCAACTCCTCTCGTTGCCCTACAACTTGTCGGCCGCCCGCACGCTGTTTCAGACCCCTGGCGACGTCAACGGTGACGGCTTCGACGACATACTCGTTTGGCGGGGCCCCAACGAGGCCGAACGAGGGTTTGTGCTCATCAACGGATCGGCGGAGGGGCTCGACCTCGAGCACGCCCGCGCGGTAAACGGCGGGCCGTTTGGGTCCCTGTCCGATACCGGGTGGCCAATGTCGTTCGACCAGCGGCCGTCGGGCATTGACGCGAACGGCGACGGCTTGGCGGACGTGGCGGGCTACTACCACGAGGGGAACGCTTGCGCGGAGTGGCCAATCGGCGCTGAACCTGTCGATTGTGTGCCCGTGGAGAGCTCCGACCTTCGCGTGGTGCTCGGGAATGTGTCCAAGCCGCTCCGCAGCTCCGAGACCATGATCAACGGGGTCGCCTTTGGCGGCACAGCACCGGCCATGCACCTCACGGGACCGGTCGGCCCCGGCTCCACGGCGGCCTTCGTAGTGGAGACGGTGCACCCCCGCTCCGCGGACAATACCACGGGCGCTTGGACCATTTTCGACGTTTACGAGTACCCGGAAAATGCGGACATCCGCAAGGCGTACTCCTGGAATGCGTCGGAACCAAAGCCCCTCGAGCAGGTGCCCCGCCCACCGCGGTTCATCGCCGCCCCCGACTTCGACGGCGACGGCTTTGCGGACATCGTGACTTGGTCTCCGCCCGGGCAGGGCTCGTCCGGGTCGCAAACTGGTCTCCTCGCAATCTACAATGGATCTGCTCCGGGCCTGCAAATCGCGGCTCCCCTCTCCATCGAAATCAACGCGTCCGCCGTCCTCATCGGCGACTTCGATGGCAATGGCCGACCGGACATCGCCTTCTACCGGATTTTTGGCGCGGGCGCCGCCGGCTCCACAACCCCCCACATCGACCTGACCCTCGGCTACTCGCAGTCCGACGGAATTCACTCCTTCAATTGGGATTCGATTCGCCTTGAAGGGCCCTCCATCTTCCTTTCGGCCCCGCCGGTTCGGCTGCAGGCGGGCGACATCGACGGGGACGGACGCGCCGACCTGGCGGCGCTCAAGTACGACACCACCAGCGCCCAAGCGGGCCACTTGCTCGCTGACGTGTTCCTGGGGGTGCCGACTTGCCCAATTTGCGACCGCGCCACATCTCCCACCATGAATCCTCGTTTTTCATCCGAAATCCAGCTCACGGGAAGGGACATCTACGCCAATGAAGGTGGCCTGCGTGTCAATCTCCAAGCCGATTACGACGGCGACGGCCTCCGGGACCTCGCGGTCGGTTTCTACGGGGGTAATTCCCCGCGCGCGCCCACGAACCAGTCGGGTTTAGTCGCGGTGCTTCCGGGCCGGACGATCGTCGCAAAGGCGACGGGGCTCACGATGGAGCCCGACGCTGGGGGCTTCGCCTATCCACTCGCCCGCGCTTACCGCCTCAGGCTCACCGTGCCCGTTGCCAATTCGGGGACGCTCCGGTTCGAATTCACAAACGTCACGACTTCCATCTTTTTCGATGTAGACCTTGCGACCGACGAGATCCGCAGCCCGTACAACGGCACGACTCCTTTCCTCGGAGAAATCCAAACCTACACCGAGGTGCTCAATTGCCAGCCTTGCGGCGAGCTCATCGCGCCCGTTGCGCTCTACTGGAATTTCACCGAAACCGTGGGATTCGGCGCCAAGGTAAGCTATACGCCGGCCGATGGCGGCCCCTCGGAGGTCGTCGCAGCGAATCCGCATCTCGCCAATTTCGAGCGGCGCGTGCACCTTGACGGCGCGCTTCGCAATGAATGGCGCGGCCAGGAGGTCCTTCCGGGCGCATGGGTTGCGGGCAATGCCCTTGTCAACGTGTCTGGTCTCAGGCTAGCGTTCGTTGGTCCCGGTTCAATCTCGGTTCCCCGCCAGACCTTTACGTGGGTCCTCAAGGCGGACGGCGTCCAAGTGGCGACCGCTCCGGGTGACCCCTTCGTGGCCTCTTTGGTGGCGCCCAACTACACGGCCAGGAACTCGCCCTACCGGGTCGAAGTCCAGGGTCTCCCGTCCATCATTGCAGCCCCATCGCTTGACTTCACGATGAACACCGACGC
>JBGPJF010000155.1:0-3682 GCA_041485285.1 Thermoplasmata archaeon
CGCTCGGCACGCAGACCATCCCGTAAGCGCCGGGCGCGCCCCGGCAACCTTGCCGATACCATCATGTAGCGCGCCTTTGGTTGGTTGCAAAGCGGCTTGTCGAGCCGGGCGATGGACGCATGAGCAACCCGCCGCTGGCGCCTCCTCCTTACATGATGCGTGGGCCGCAGCCGCCCCCCCCGCTGGGTGCCGCCCCGCTCCCTCCGCCTCCGCCCATGGGGCCTCCGGGCGCCCAAGGTCCACCCGGGTACGGCGCCTACTACCCGCCCTACGCGTACTACCCGCCGTACATGCCCTACCCCGTTGCCGCGCCGATCCCCCCGAAGCCCCTGGAGCCCCGGCAGCTGCGCACCGCGCAGGCGCTCGACACCGCGGTGTTCGGCGTGTATGTGCTATCGGCCGCGTTCGTCTGGAGCGCGCTCATCGGCGCGATTGCGGTGGCGGCGCTGATGCCCACCCTTGGCGGCAACCCGCAGCTTGGCCCCACCGAAGCCGGGTGGCTGAGCGGTGTGATGGTCGCGCGCGTGATCGTGTGGGTGATGTTCGCGCTTGGCGCGATCCTGCTGCTTGCGGCGATGGCCCGCTTCCATGAGGGCCGAAGCGAGTTCGGGCCCGAGCACGAGCGCCTCAACCGCGAAATGCAGACGGCGGTCGTCATGTTCTCGTTTCTCGTCGGGGGCGCGAGCATTGTCGTGCTCGTGCTGTCGCTAAGCCCCGCCTCGCCGCTCGGCGGCAGCCCGCTGCGCGGGCTCCAGGATTCGCTGCGCCTCACGGGGATCGTGTGGGGCGCGACGGCGGCCGCAGGCGGGTTCCTCCTTGCCAACGCGTTCCTCAAGGTGGTGAAACCGTTCGTCGCGCCCGAGCGCCTTCGCGCGCTGCGCGTCGTCCCCATCGTGCTGCTCTTTGTCCCGCTGCTTCACGCGGGCCTCTCCATCTCGTTTAGCGACATGGCGGCCATCGACACGGGCACATGGAGCCAGCTCACGCTGCGCGCGGCGGCTGAGGCAGGAGGGCTTGCGGGCATCGCGTGCGCGGTGCCGCTCATCGTCCTTGTCCGTGCGCTGCGCTCTGCGCACCAGCGCGTCGTGTCGGGCGAGGTGCCCTCGCACCTCACGAAAGGCGCGGAGAAGGACGCCGGCGCCGCCCCTTCCAAGGTTTTATAGCGGCCCCGCGTTTCGCAGTTTCCCCCGCGCCTCTGGCGCGGCTCAAAGGTGCGGGAGTACCAGAGCGGTCAAATGGGCTAGCTTGAGGGGTTAGTGACGTAGGTCTTCGCAGGTTCAAATCCTGCCTCCCGCACTCCCTTTTTTCTCACGCGCGAGCCAAGGCCCTCTGGCCCCGGGCGCCCGCGCGTGTTTGGAGCCTTTGGCGGCGAGAGGCCGATGTTAGATGTCCGCGGACTTCTCTTTGAGGCTCTCGAACCGGGCGCGGAGGATCTTCAGGCCCTCCTTCAGCGCGCGCAGCGCGGTGAGCGACCCGTCGGTCTCGAAGAAGAACACGAAGGTGTCCCTTTCGAACTTGACCTCGACGGCGCCCTCGCCGAACTCGACGCACGCCATGCAGGCCGGGCAGTCTTCGGGGTGCGGGATGACGACCTTCGACCCCTCGACGAAGAGGAGGTTGCGCGGGCACGACTTGGCGACCGCCTGCGGGTCGTCGATCTTGTTGTGGTGGAAGGTGAGCGCGGGCATCTTGTAGAACCCGATGCCGCAGACGGGCGTCCACTTCGCGTGCTCTTTGCCGGTGCCAAGCTGCGCGGTGGCGTAGATCAGCGGGGCCTGGCCTTCGCCGAGCTTGACCAGCGGGATGAGGTCGTCCACCACGCGCCACTTGGGGTCGGCGACCGGCTCGAGGTCGCCCGAGTACACCGTGCACGGGCCCTTCTTGTTGAGGACAAACATGATCGTGCAGCTCGGGCACCCTTCGCCGCCGCAGGTGCACGCGTCGCGCCGTACAAACAGGTCGAGGTCCGTGGGGATCGGCACCATGCCGAGGCGGTGCGACAGGATCTCGTCGAACATCGGCGAGAGCGACTCGTACTCCTTGCCCGACTCGTCCTGGACGGTGCCCAGGTGGAACTCGACATCTTCGATGGCCATCTTCGGCACATCGGCGACCATCGTGCGCCGCAGCGCGTTGACAAGCGACGTGTTGGTGTCCTTGAGGAGCAGCTTGGCGTAGTTCTTCTCGAGCTTCAGGATCTCAATCTTCATGGGGTTCCCTCCGTGAGCGTGGTCACACGCGCCGTCCGCGGCGGCCGCCCTTCTTCTTGGTGCCGTCGTGGGGGATGGGCGTGACATCTTCGATGCGGCCGATGCGGATGCCGGCGCGCGCAAGCGCGCGGATCGCGGCCTGGGCGCCGGGCCCCGGCGAGGTCGGCTTGTTGCCGCCCGCGGCCCGGACCTTCACATGGACGCCGTCGACGCCCTTCGACTTGGCGATGTCCGCGACGCGTTCGGCGGCGCGCATGGCGGCGTAGGGGCTCGCTTCGTCGCGAGCGGCCTTCACGACCATCCCGCCCGAGCACTTCGTGAGCGTCTCGGCGCCCGTGAGGTCGGTGATCGTGATGATGATGTTGTTGTAGGAGGCAAAAATGTGGGCGACTCCCCAGCGTACCACTTCAGGCACCTCCCTTGGGCTTCTTCGGCTTCTCCGCAGGCTTGGCGCCGGGCGCCGGCGGCGGCCGGACGGCCTCGGGCCCGATCGCCTTGGCCTCTTCGACGGCGCCCTCGGGCGCAAGCTCGGTGATGTCCTTGGTCTTCTCTTCGGGGATCGCGGGGCCCACCGTCTCGTCGGCCTGGTCGGCCGGCACCGGCGCGTGGACGCGGATCCGGCGCCCGCCGCCGCTGCCGCCGCCGCGCCCGCCGAAGGCACCGCGCCGCTGCGGCTCCTCTACTTCGATTTTGATGTCCTCAAGGATCGGCTTGAAGTCCGCGGGCGGCCGCATGACATGCGCGCCGTCGGTGAGGGGCGAGAGCGAGTAGTACGCGATAGTGTCCTCTTCGCCGCGGCGCATCAGGTAGCCGGGCACCGTGACCTTGCGCCCCGAAACCGCGAGGTGGCCGTGGACGATGAGCTGCCGCGCGTGGCTCGTGGTCTTGGCGAGCCCCTTCAGGTACACCTGCGACTGGAAGCGGCGCGTGAGCACCAGTTCGATGTTGAGCGCGAGGACGTCGTCGAGGGTCTGGCCTTCGGTGAGGACGCCGAGCCGCGTGAGCTTCGCGATGAGGAGGTCGCGCTCGAGTTGCGCCTGCTTTTCGAGCCGTTGGATGCGGGCCTGCAGTTCGCGGGCCTGGGTGCGCCATGCGCGCAGGCGGCCGGCGGCCTTCCAGACTTCCTGTTTGTTCTTGAGGCCGTACTTGCGCACGAGCCCGCTCTCCGCCTTGATGCGCTCGCCGACCCACGGGTGGGAAGGGCGTGCCCACACGCGCCTTGAGATCTTCGGGTCTCCCATGGATTTGCCTCCGTGTTGTGAATGGCACTACTTCTTCTCGGCGGGCTTGCCGCCTGCCGCCGGCTTGGCGCCTGCCGCCGGCTTGGCGCCCGCCGCCGGCTTTGCGCCGGCCGCTGCGGGCTTGCCGCCCGCCGGGGCTGGCGTCTTGCCGCCCGCGGCCGCCGGAGCGGCCGCAGCGGCGGCCTCGCCTTCCTTCTTCGATTCGATCCTGCCGGCCTTCGGTGCTCCGCC
>JBGPJF010000156.1:0-3632 GCA_041485285.1 Thermoplasmata archaeon
ATCAGGAGGTCGGTCTTGAGGTGCGGGGCCACCGGGTAGACCTCATGGCGGATCGTGGAGGGCGGCCGGTGGGGCGGCGAGACCGAGATCCGCACGGGGCTGCGCATGATCTTCCGGGAGAGCGCCTCCATGTCGGGGGGCATCGTCGCAGAAAATACGAGCGTCTGCCGCTCGCGCGGGAGCGCGTCGACGATTCTCCGCACATCGGGGAGGAACCCCATTTCGAGCATCCGGTCGGCCTCGTCGAGGACGAGGACTTCGAGGGCTCGGAAGTCGACATTGCGCCGGTACAGGTGGTCGAGGAGCCGGCCAGGGGTGGCCACGACGATGTCGACGCCGGCGCGAAGCGCCTGTTCCTGGTTCCCCATCCCCACGCCTCCGAAGACTGCGTGACCGCGGAGCCTCGTGCCCTTCGCGAGGCCGTGGAGCACGCCGTCGGTCTGCGCCGCGAGTTCGCGCGTCGGCGACAGGATGAGCGCCCGCGTCTTGCCGGGGTGCCGCTTCAGCAGCCGCTGGAGGATCGGGAGGAGGAAGGCCGCGGTCTTGCCGGAGCCCGTTTGGGCGGTGGCGATCACATCTTGGCCGGCGATGATCGCGGGGATCGCCTGTTTCTGGATTGGTGTGGGCACCTCGTAGCCGAGGCCGTGGACGACCTTGACGAGGGCCGGATCGAGCCCGAGGGCGTCGAAGGCGCTCCTCGTGGGCGATGCTTCCATTGTGGGGGCTGTGAGCGCGCCGCATTAAGCCTTGCCGTCCTCTGAGGGCGAAACGCGGCGCGAAAACAATCGAAAAACCCCCTTTGGGCTTGCCGAGATCGTATTCGTCGGAGACCTTGAGCGGGTCGCGAAGCCACCGGATCGGCGCGTTCAACCAATGCGCGAGGACCGCCGCCTGCTGCGGAGCGACAACGACCGGGGGGCACGCTCGCGCGCGGAGGATCGGGAACCGTTATTTGCCCACCCGGCCACCGCCGGCGGATGATCGCGCACGCATACCAACCAGCCCGACGCGGGCGCTACAAGACAAGGTCGCGCTCCCCTTGGGCGAAAAGGCTTCGAAGGCTTCGCACTCGGCTGCGCGCCCTGCGTCGACCCCTCCTGCTTGGAATCGGCTTCGTTGCGGTGATGCTCGTTGTCCTTCGCAGGGCGCACTTACTGTAGGTCCGCCGTGCGCAGTCTCGGCCATCGGCTCGACCACGCCGGGGAGCTCGACCCGCGGAACCGGCTGTGCGCATCGCACGCGGATCGCGATCAGCCGGCCTAATTGCGTCTCGCGCCTTCGCCCCTGTTGTACGCGGCGTGGCAGAATTGACCAGGGGTGGCACGGCAATCCGGAGAACGCCCCCCCGCGACACCCTCCCGGTCGGCGCCCAAGGGCTAGCCAAGGCGGTGAATGGGCCGGGCTGGGGCCTGGGCCCAGCGGTGGTAGGCTCCTGTTTGACGCGCAGGGAAGTGGGCCATGCCTCCGACCGGTTCTGTCGGGGAGCCGGAGGGTGGCTCATGCGAGCAGCGGCGCCGATTGTTTGGCTGCCTCTCCGACGATGCCTCAATCGTCCCAGAGGGTCGCCGCGGAACCTGCCTCAATCCTTCTTGGGCCCGCTAACGCCCCGCTCGTCGAGCCGCTCCATCCACCCGTAGCCGTCCCGCCGATGAAAGATGCGGGCGACGATCACTTCTCGGGGCCCCACGGCAAACACGGCGCGCCAGTCCCCGACACGAAGGCGGTATAGCCGGGGCAACGCTTCACTCACGTCGAGCTCCTTGACATCCAGACCGACCGTGCGACCGGTGGGATCCTGCGCTAGCCGGCGCAGTGCGTCCTTCATACGTCGCTTCGGGCCGGGCGCCATTTGGCTCATCATTGGGGCGGCGTATGCAGCGTCGAGCCGCACGCGGCGACTCATTGGATGTCCTCAAGGTCGACCAGGTCCTTGTCCGTGAGCCGTTGGAGCCTGCGGCGAGTCTCCTCCACGAATGCCCGGCGGTCCACCTCGTCCATCAGCCGCGTGAGGATTTCGTCGTAGGTCATTCCGGCATTTCCGTAGGTGCGCAGCCGGTCGCGAATTTGGCCTCCAAGGGGTATGCTCGTTGCCATAATGAGTGATAATGAGCCGCAATGAGTTATGAAGGTTTGGTCGTGGTCGACGGGGAAGGGGGCGGCCGCCCCCGAGCCACCCTTCCGGTCTGCGGTCGGGCCAAGGCTGTGAGGGCGCTGGTGGCCTCGATGAAACCGGGGGAGGGGTCTGGCTTTGGAGGTTGCAGCCCCGGGGAGCTCGACCAGGGGAACCGCTGCTGCGCATCGCGCGCCGATGGCGATCAGCCGGGCCGATGTGCCTCGCGGCTTCGCGACGCTTCCCTCAGGATCGCCGCAGTGGTCCCAAAGTGCACCTTCGCGACCTTCGGCAGCGCCTCGTCCCCAAACTTGCCCACAAACGCCACGCCGCCCGCCACCACCTGCGACGACCCCTTCGGGAACTCGAACCGCCACTCCTCCCCCATCGCGGCGAGCGCCCGCACGAACCGGTCCCTCGCGAGCACGCTCGCGGCCGCAACCGCCAGGTCGCGCTCCGCCTTGGGCGTCTGCAACAGCCGCACCTGCCGCCCCTTCGCCATGGGCACCTGCTTGATGTAGCGCTCGTCGCCGAACTGGTCGGCGATCGCCAGGTCGCACGGGGGACCCTTTGCGAGGATGTTCTCGAGGGCGCGGGTGTGGCCCCACGCGAGGATCGCGTTGACGGTCTGCATGGGGTCGTGGAGTTGGTCTCACACCTTGGGACTGATCGCCCGCCGACGAAAGGACCCATTCCCGAGAATTGAGGGACGCGAGAGCGCCCGCTGGCCAAGGAGGGCAGCGGGCCTCAAGGGATTAGCAAGTAAACGGGTTCTAAACCTGTTGCCGCAACCACAATTGGGCGACCAGTTCCGTTGATGCGGATCAGCTCCATTCCCGCCCACCAAAGGGGATGAGGGTGCTTCGGGCTTGCGCGTCTCTCTTCGGCGGCTTGTCACCATGTCTTGGAACCTCAGCTCAACTTGGTTTGTCCTACGACGCTACCCTCCAGAGTCCTTTGACCGCCGAGTTGTCCTGGAGTGGGTGTTTCGCGTTGGAAGGCATCAGGCCACCCTCCGTGGGCTTCGATGACCGCGTCGACGAGCCTCATGAGACGGATGGTCTCGGACAGAGCAAGCACGATCTTCTGGTAGTGGGCTTTATCGTCGGCCGTGAGCGTCCGGCCCTTACGATCCTTGAGCCACTTCTCGCAGACCTGGTAGCCGCCGATGCTAAAGTTCCAGACGGCCTCGGATACGCCATCGAAGCCGATGGTGCCGGGCGTGGCGGGCCGGCCCTTCTTCGTCGCCACGGCGTCGAGCCAGACCGTTCCGTCCGACCAGCCGACCCGCTCGACCTCGGGGATCTGCGGGCCGGTGTAGGTTGTGATGAAGTGGTCGAGCTTGGGCGACTCCATCAAGTGGAGGCCGACAAGCTCAGCGCCGAGCCGGGCGAGCTCGCGGAACAGGTCTCCAGTTGGGGTGAGCGGAATCCGGGCGAAATCGCTTTTCAGAAAGTCCGCGTAGCGTGATCGGTAGGTTTGGGAGTGAAGGACCGCATAGATGAAGTCGAACAAGTCGCGC
>JBGPJF010000157.1:0-3563 GCA_041485285.1 Thermoplasmata archaeon
GCCAGCCGGATCGTCTCGAGGTTCTGCGGCACGAGCGCCGTCAGGCCGAATTTCTTGCGCAGCGTGGTTGCAAACTCGATGCACTTGGTCTCGTCCCCGTGCCCGACGAACACCGTCTTCGGCTTCGGTTGGATGTTCGCGAAGTAATCGAGGAGCTGCTTGCGGTCGGAATGGCCCGAGAACCCCTCACAGGTCTCGACCTGCATCTTGATGGGGTAGGTGATCTGCTTCCCCTTGTCGGAGAGCGTGAGTTCGTTCCACCCGCGCTGGATCTTCCGGCCGATCGTGTTCTCGGCCTGGTACCCCACGAACGCGATCGTGTTCTGCGGGTCGCTGCACCAGTGCTTGAAGTACTCCATCACCGGGCCGCCGTTCAGCATGCCGCTGGTGGCAAGGACGATGATCGGCCCGGGCATCGTGAGGACTTCGCGGCGCATCTCCGAGTTCTCGACCTGATTGAAGATGGGGTTGAGGAACGGGTTCTCACCCTTCTGGAAGATCTTGTTCCGCAGGCTGGTGTTGAGGAACTCCGGATAGGCGGTGTGGATGGCCGTGGCTTCCATGATCATGCCGTCCATGAACACGTCCGTCTTCGGGATGTCGCCCTTCGCCACGAGGCTCTCGATGACGATCATGACCTCCTGGGAGCGCCCCACGGCGAAAACGGGGACGATGATGCGCCCGCCGCGCTCGATCGCGCGCACGATGATCTCCTTGAGGTTGTCGCGCGCTTCGCGCCGTGTCGGCTGGAAGTCGTGGTAGCCGCCGTAGGTGGACTCGATGAGGATGGACTCGAGGCGTGGGAACCGGTCCTGGGTACGGTTGAACAGCCACGTGTCTTCGTACTTCATGTCGCCCGAGAACACAATGTTGTGCAGGCCGTCGCCCACGTGGAAGTGGCACGACGAGGAGCCGAGGATGTGGCCGGCGTCCTGGAGGGTGAGGCGCACGTCGGGGGCGATGTCGGTCGTTTCGCCCCAGCGCAGGGGGATCGTGTGGAGCACCATCTTGCGGATGTGCGAAGTGTCGTACGGGGCCTTGCGGGCTTCGCCGAAGGCCACCTTGAGGTAGTCGATCATGAGCATCGACATCGTGTCGCGCGTGGGGGCCGTGGTGTACACGGCGCCTTCGAAGCCGTACTTGAACAACAACGGGGTGATGCCCGTGTGGTCGAGGTGCGCGTGCGTGAGCACGACGGCGTCGAGTTGGTCGAGGGGGAGGGCCTCGGGCGCGTTCAGGTAGGGGGTCGCGTCGTCGTGGCCCCCGAACTTTACGCCGCAGTCGATGAGGATCTTCGTGTCCTTTGTGGAAAGCAGCGCGCACGACCGGCCTACCTCACGGAACCCGCCGAGCGTGGTCATGCGGGCCCAGTTCTCGCCCTCGCTCACCTCGCGGTTGATGCGGCGGCCGATCTTGCGCAGGATGTCCTTGCGCTCCTCCGCGGACATGCGCAGGTACGCGCGGATCTCCCCGACGGTCTTGGAGGGGATCGAAGGGGTGCGCTGGATGTTGGGCGCCCACTTCGTTTCCTTCTTGATCTCCGTGAGCGTCTGGCCGCCTTTCCCGATGGCTGCGCCCGGGTTCTTCGCTTCGACGGTCACCTCGCCGGTGGCCGGATCGAACCAGATGTTCGTGATCTCGGCTTCGGGGGGGACGATCTTGCGGATGGACTCCTCGGCGTCGCCGGGGTCGCTAAGCTGCGCCGGGTCGGGGCGGACGATCACGCGCCGGCGCAGGGTTTGCGCGAGCGTCCTTGTGATCTCCCCGTCCTCGGCGAACATCTCGAGGGTCTTGGTATAGATCACGACGTAAGGACCCTCGAATTCGACGCTCGTGACGTCGACGCCATCGGGCACGTTGGCCTTGACGGTGTTCGTGGTGTCCTTGCGGTACTTGTCGTAGGCCATGGCTTGCGTCCCTGCCGCGTTGCTTGAAACCGTGCTCCCTGCCCGCAACCCTGCTTCGATTGAAGCAAAGACTGCCGGATCAAGCTGCAGCGCGCGTGAGCGCGCCTGTGCTTGCAGGCCCGGCCGGTGTCGGCCGGGGAAGGGAGGATAGGGAGGGGCTACTGGTTGGGCAGCGTCACGCCAATCTTGGCAGCGCGCTTCTGGATGTCGTCTTCCGACAGCTCGTGGAAGCCCTTCTTGTCGATGATGGCGACCGGGAGCCCGTTGCCCGAAGCGCTGTCGCGCTTCATTGCGGCCCCGATGCCGCGGATGGCGAGGTCGGCGCCGTCGTCGGTGGAGAGGCCCTTCTTGAAGTGGTCTTCGAGGACCCCGTAGACATACGGCGACCCGGAGCCCGTGGTGATATATTCGTCCCCGATGCACCCGCCGGCAGCGTCGATCGAGTAGGTGTGGCCGCCTTCGTCGTCCACGCCGCCGATGATGAGCTGGACCCAGTACGGGTAATACGAGCGCCCGCCGACGATGTTCGCCATCAGCGTCGCGCAGCCCTTGACCGTGAGGGGCCGGCCGCGCTTGAGGCGGAAGAGCTCGGCTTCGGCGGTGATGTAGCGCGCAAGTTGCTGCGCGTCGCCAACAAGCCCCGCGACCGTGAGGCCGAGGTTCTCGTCGATCTTGAACAGCTTCTGGGTCGCCTTGTGGGCGATCAGGGTGCCGGCGGTGGCGCGGTGCTCGGTGGCCATCACGACGCCGTCCTTGCAGACGATGCATACGGTCGTGGTGCCAGTCTTGAGCTCAGGGGGTGCAGTTTGCTCCATGGGAAAGGACTCCTCGAGGCGGGCAAGCTTGCCGCCGAGGTATAATGACTGGATGAAGGGAGCCTCGCGCCGGTATTTAACCTCTAGCGGGTGGCGGAGCGCGCGTCGATGGACACTGGCCACGAGGGGGAACTCCGCGACGGGGCTCCTACGCTAGCACGTGAGCGGTTGCGCTTCCGCGGCAACCGGGCGTCCGACGAACGATTCCATGCTAGATAAGCGTGGCCGGGGGGTCACCGAAACGGCCGCGAAGGACCGCTGGGCCCACGGTGCGAGCACGTTTCTTTATGGCGTGCGACTCTCGCGGGCCGTGGTCTTTTACAAGTATGAGTACGAGTGCGAGGTCTGCCTCCACAAGTGGCTTTCGAGCCACATGGTGATCGAGCCGGCCTCGTGCCCGAAGTGCGGCAACAAAGACGCCCAGAGGGTGAGCTGGCGCGAACTGCACGCCCACGAGAGGAAGCCCATGCCCACGACGGAGAAGGGCAAGCGGGGTCGGTTGTAGGGGGTATCGCATGGGGTTTCCGAAGATCTTCGAGCGGCCCGTCGCGGCTCCTCCGGACGTGGCCTATTTGGAGATCGTGGTGTGGCTCAGCGAACTTTGCGCGAAGTTGGCCCATCAAGCTCCGCCACGCGCCGTCAAGGCCGAGTATGGAAAGGCCCTGCGCCTCGCGTCGCAGGATTCGGCGCGCAAGATCATGGCGTTCGACCTGTGGCCAATCCCTGAGGGCACGTTCGTCGGGATCACGATGCCGATTTACGGGGGCTACCGCGATGACGCGACGGTGATGGAGGAATCGATTACCAAGTCGTGGTCGCGGTTCATCGACCCGCTATGGGC
>JBGPJF010000158.1:0-3451 GCA_041485285.1 Thermoplasmata archaeon
ACCTCGAAGAAGCCGCGCGCATGGGCGAGGGTGAGCACCGCCCGCTGGTGGGGGGAAAGCGACGCCATGGCGTCGTGCCGGGGGCCGGCAAACGCGCCGGAATGCAGGGTGGCGTAGGCGATCCGCGAACGTCGAAGGTACGACAGCCCGCGGGCCATGGCGGCGTCTGCCCCCACGAGGGTGACTCGGATGGCCGCCCGCTCGAGGTCGATGGGAGGCTGGAAGGACACCCCATAGTCGAAGTAGAGGTGCTTCAGGAAACCGTGGAACGGTGCGCGCACGACGACGAGGTCCGTGCTGCCGCGCGCGGCAGCGGGGGACGCAGCGCGGATCCCGAACTTGCCCACGAGGTCGCGGGGGCGCTTGCCCTGCCGGAAGCGGACTTCCCAGAGATCGACGAACTCGTGGGCCGTGAGGGTGAGGTTCTGGACGACCCGCGCCGACTCGACGACGTCAAAGAGGCCGAAGTACCCGAAGTTGCGCGTCCACGACGAGGTGAACACTTGGAGGGTCGTGAGGCGCACGAGAAACCATTGCCATGGCAATGATAAGCCTTTTCCGCTCCGGGCCACGAGGGGGAGCCGATGCTCGCGCCGCCCGCCCAGGTTTCAAAGGGGACCGACGGGACACGCCACGCCGTCGCACGGCTGCTTGAACGGATGCCGAAGGGGCCCCAATACACAACGCAAGGGTGCGTCCTGTTTGTGGACCTCGAAAAGCGCGAGATCCACCGACGGTACATGCCCCTCGACGCCGTGAAGACCTTCCTCGCTGGCCGCGGAGGCAACATGTGGCTGCTTTACAACCTGCTCGACGAGAAGCTCGACGCGCTCGACCCGGGCGTGCCCCTGATCTTCGGGACGGGGGTCATGACGGGGATGGCCCCGTCGTTTGCCCGGGGAAATGTCACGAGCCGCTCGCCCGACTCGACGGCGTTCATGGATTCGAACTGCGGCGACTACTTCCCTTCTTACATGAAGCTCCACGGGTACGACCACATGGTCCTCTACGGCCGCTCCCCCCACCTTGCGATGCTCGCCATCGAAGACGACAAGGTCGCGTTCCTCGACGCGGAGCAGTACCGCGGGATGGACAACATCGACTTTACCGCCGCCATCGAGCGCGACTTCGCCTGCAAGGAATCCAAGGACATGGCGATGGCGCGGATCACGAGCGCCGGAGAAAACCTGGCGCTGTGCTCAGGCATCATGGGGGGGCCGAAGGCCATATGGGCGCGGGGCGGCCCGGGCGCCAAGATGGGTTCGCTGCACCTCAAGGCGATTGTGATCAAGGGGGTGCGCAAAGCGCCTGTGGGTGCCCACGAATACAAGCTCTACAACCAGACGATCGCGAAGATCACGCTGCGCACCAGCGTCGTGAAGAACGCCCTGAAGACGACGGGCACGCCGTTCCTCTACCGCCCGTCGCGGGTGCTTGGCGCGATGGGCACAAAGAACAACCAGGAGACGACCTGGACCGACGCCCTCGACGCCGACAACATCGACCCGTACCGCAACGGCATGGAGGGGTGCTTCAAGTGCCCCGTGAACTGCCGGCCGCTGAACGACATGACGCCCGAGGGGAAGGGCGGGTGGGGTGCGGAGGCGCAAGTGGGGCTCGTGGGAAACGCGAGCTACGACACGACCCAAGTGCAGCTTGCCCACCACAAGAAGCAGAAGAATTACCAGGGCCGCCGCGCCGACGGCGTGTTCGACCGCTATGACAAGGGCGACGGCCCCGAGTACGTGACCCTCGGGAAGTTTGGCCCGCTCATCGGCGTGGACCGCGTGGAGTCCGTGCTGCGCCTCAACAACGTGTGCAATGACCTCGGGCTCGATGTCGCCTCGACCGGCTCGTCGATCGCGTGGGCGATGGAGCTCTTCCAGCGCGGGATCATCACGGAAGAGGACACGGGCGGGATGAAGCTCGTGTGGGGGGACGCGGAGATGGTGGAGCGCCTCCTCTTCATGACCGCAAGGCGCGAGGGCTTCGGCAACACGATCGCAGACTCCGCGCGCGCCGTGGAGCGCGGCCGCTACCCGAAGGAGGCGCTGAAGTACCGGATGGCGGTGAAGGGCCTGTTCCAGTCCGACCCGCACGACGCGCGAATCCTGAAGGCGTTCGCGCTGGGCCTTGCGGTGGCCACGCGCGGCATGGACCACCTGCGCAACCGCGTGACGCTCGAAATCAACGCGCGCGTCAACGACGACGCGGCGTTCAAGCGGTCGCTGTACTGGGGCGAGGTTTCCCCCGAGCCGCACGGCTACGGCGGCAAGGAGATCGCCGTGCGCCGCTGCGAGAACACCTACGCGGTGGGCGACGCGGTCGGGATGTGCCGGTTCACGACGAAGCTATTCAACTCCCCGACGCTTGCCGGTTACCCCGAATTTGCCGCCCAGCTCCACAACATCGCGGGGCTCGACTTCACCGAGCGGGAGCTGGACCAGGTGGGCGCGAACATCACGGGGCTCGAGCGGATGGTCAACTGGAGGCTGGGCCTGCGGGGGCGGGACGACACGCTGCCCGACCGGTGGTTCGACGAAGGCGCGACCGCCGGGCCGTTCAAGGGCGAGCATGTCGACCGCAAGGAATTCGAGAAGCTGAAGCAGGCGTTCTACCGGGAGACGGGCCTCAACGGCGAGGGCTTGCCGCGCGCGCAGTGGCACGCGGAGCTGTCGAAGGTCGTCACCGGGTTCGCGGTGCGCGTGCAGCTGCCGCCGGATGTGGCCGGCGCGCCCGAGCGCGAGACGGTCGTTGACAGGCCGGTCGAGTCACTGGCAGAATTCCGCGAGGCCTTGGACGAGAAGCTGCCCGAGGGCCGCGAGGCGCTTGCCGACCCGACGATCAACCTCTGCCTGAATGGCTCGATGGTGCTGTCGGGCGAAAAGGGCACGCCGCTGAAGGATGGAGACGCCGTCGCGCTGGTGCGGACGCTGTCGGGCGGCTAGGGGTTTAGCCGCCCGAGATGGGCGAATAGAGGTAAGCCGAATCGCCGTCCTTCAGCGCGTGGGCTTCGGGCGCCCGCGCATCAACCACCTTCCCGTTGACCGAGAGGTGCGCGATGGCGAGGTCGACGGTGCCCTCCGCGACGCATGAGAGCCGCGGGGCCGCCGCCGCGGCCGCCCGAAGCAACGCCGCGGCGTTGGAGGGCGCCCCGAGCGTCAGATCGCGCTCGGCGAATCCTGCCTCTCTGGCAAACGCCCGTCCAAGCCGGAGCGTGACCTTCAAACGCCTCACCCGCAGGGGGGGCGCCGTTAGCTCTTCATGATCGCGACGAGGAACACCACGAGCGCGACGCCCGCGCCCACGGCCGCGCCGATCAGGTGGATGAGCGCGGGGTACACGATGTTGCTCCAGAGTTGCACGTTCGGGTCGACACCGATGTCGTAGAGGAACATCATCGCCACGATCAGGAGGATCACGACGCCAAGCCCGAGGAGGGCGGCGCCGA
>JBGPJF010000159.1:0-3417 GCA_041485285.1 Thermoplasmata archaeon
CCGTCCGGCAGGATCCTTGGATAGTCCGGGCTGAGCGCCAGGAGCCAAACGGCCGGGTACGTGAAGATGAACCCCGTGCCCACGGAGGTTGCCGCCGTCGCCGCGCCGCTTGCGTTGTTGTTGAGGGTGGGCTTCCACTTCAGCGCGAGGCCGACTGCATACACCACGTAGGCTCCCCCTGCCACCGCAAGCCCGACCTTGAGGCCGACATACTCCGTGATGAATGCGAACACCGTGCCGATGACGATCCCGATCATGATCGCCTTCCAGTCCCACGGGCACATTTCGAACGAATCGCGGCGGTTGCGCTCTTCGAGGTACTCCTCGAGGACGCCCGTGTTGAAGTTCGCGTAGAGCTCGGGCGAGTACCAGTCGAGCGTGTCGTTTTCGATGGCCTTGAGGCCCTCCGGGGTGACCGGGCGGCGGTAGGACGCGTGTCGAATGGCCATGGGTCGATACCGTCCAGTACGCTGGAATGCCGGCCGTTGGATCGGGGGGTTTTCTAATAAAGCCATTGAAGGGCGGCCACATTGGCGGGGCGGCGGGGAGCGCGCCTGGCCGCGCGCAAACGTACTTGGGCCGCGGGGGCGTGGACGAGGCGTGGCGGGGCGGAGAGGCAAGGCCGGTCCCCTTGCGGAGAGCGCGCTCCACATCGTCGAGATCCGAGCCAAGGACTTCGAGCGGATGTGCAGGTTCTACGGCGACGTCCTGGGGCTGCCCACCGCCATGCGGGACGACTCCACGGCCTTCGCGATGTTCGGGAAGGCCGCGCCCTTTGTGGCCGTCGTTGGCAAGGATTTCAAGCTCGCTTCCGGCCGCTCGCGCGCCGTGCCGGACTTCGCGGTTTTAGACCTCGACGGCGTCTTGCGCCGCTTGAAGGCGCGGCGCGACCGCGTGCTTTCCGCGCCGGCCGCTTCCCACGAGGGGTACCGGATCGCGCGGATCGCCGACCCCGAGGGCAACGAGATCCACCTTTTCGAGTGGAGCGGCCCGAAGCGCGCCTGATTTCGACGAGCCGCAATTGCTCGAACGGCAAGCGCGCCTCCCCGACGATGCGCGCTTTGAAGCCGCGAGGGACCGCAGCCAGGAACGATTCCCACGGCGAGAGCGACGACACAATCGTGAGTGCCCGGCCGCCCTGCGCCAGGTGGCCCGGCGCGCCGGCCATGAACCGGCGCGTGACCGAAAGCCCGTCCGGCCCGCCATCGAACGCGGCATTCAGCGGTCCTGCCACCCGGTCGCCCGGCCCGGTCGGCAGGTACGGCGGGTTCATCACGATCAGATCAAACCGGCCAGCCACCGGCTCGAAGAGGTCTCCGACGGCAAATTGCACGCGAACGCCGGCGAGCTGCGTGCGGGCCGCCGCCACGGCCACGGCCGCCGCGTTGATGTCGGTGGCCGTCACACGCGCGCCCCGGAGCGCGAGCGCAAGGGCAATCTCGCCCCTGCCGGTGCCGATTTCCAGCGCGCGCTCCCCGATGCGGACGCGCAGCCCACCAATCATGAGGGCCGTGTCTTCGGCCGGCTCGTAAACGTCGGCGTCCGGCGGCCCGCCCTGCCCGCTCACGCCGCTCGATCCCCGCCTGCGGGCTTGAATTCTCCTTGCGCCCGCGCGCTTCCCCCACGCCAATCCCGGCGCATGCTCACGTTCAAATCCAACTCCTCTAATGCCCGCCGGGCCAGCAGATGGGAACCGCACTTGTCGTTGAGGACGGCACGATCGTCCACGGCGAGGGATTCGGGGCCCCCACGACCGCCTTTGGCGAGCTCGTGTTCAACACCGGGATGAGCGGCTACCAAGAGTCCCTCACCGACCCCTCCTACCGCGGCCAGGTCCTGATGATGACTTACCCGCTCATCGGCAACTACGGCTTCAACAGCTCCGACTACGAGTCGAAGGGCCCCCATGTCCGGGCGTATGTCGTGCGGGACGGCTGCGACCTGCCCGTGCACCGCGCCTCCAAGGAGACGCTCCACCAATTCCTCGCCCGCCACGGGATCCCCGGCATCCAAGGCGTCGACACCCGCATGCTCACGATCCGCATCCGCGAACGCGGGACGCTCAAGTGCGCCGTCGTGAACGAAGAGGGCGCCGACCTGGAGAAGTGGGTCGAGCGCGTGGCCGCCTCGCCTGCCCCCGACACCGCCAACCTCGTCGGCGAAGTCACCGTGAAGGAGCAGGTCGACCTCGGCGGCAAAGGCCCCACGATCGCGCTCTTCGACACCGGCGCCAAGGAGAACATCGTGCGCAACCTCTCGAAGATCGGGCGCGTCGTGCGCCTGCCCGCCTCGGTCAAGCCCTCGGAGGTCGAGGCGCTGAAGCCCGCCGGGATCTTCGTTGCAAACGGCCCCGGCGACCCTTCGCAGGCCGAGATCATGCGCACCACCGTGCCGACCTTGCGCGACCTGATGGCCAAGTACCCGACGATGGGCATCTGCCTCGGCCACCAACTCCTGTGCCTTGCCCACGGCGGGACGACCTTCAAACTGAAATTCGGACACCGGGGCGCAAACCAGCCCGTGAAGTTCCTCGACACGGGCCGCGTGTTCATCACGTCGCAGAACCACGGGTACGCCGTCGAGCCCTCGTCGCTGCCCGACGGTGTGCGCGTCACGCAGCTGAACGCCAATGACGGCACCGTCGAAGGGATGGAAACCGAAAGCGGACGCATCTGGTCCGTGCAGTACCACCCGGAGGCCGCCCCCGGCCCGTGGGACACCCAATTCCTGTTCCGAAAGTTCGCCCAGATGGTGGAGGGGCGCGCGGGAGGGGTCTGACCGCCTATGCCGCGCGACCAAACCGTCAAGAAAGTCATGATTATCGGCTCCGGGCCGATCGTCATCGGGCAGGCCGCTGAGTTTGACTTCTCCGGCAGCCAAGCCGCGCGCGCGATGCGCGAAGAGGGCATCTCAACGGTGCTTGTCAATTCGAACCCCGCCACCATCCAGACCGACCCCGACACCGCCGACCGCGTCTACATCGAGCCGCTCACGGCCGAAGTGCTCGAAGCGATCATCGATCGGGAACGGCCCGACGGGATCCTCTCGGGGATGGGCGGGCAGACCGCGCTGAACCTCTGCGCGGAACTCGGCTTGCGCGGCGCGCTCGACCGCTACGGGGTGCGCCTGCTCGGCACGCAGCTTGCCGCCATCGAGGCCTCCGAAGACCGCGCGCTTTTCGCGCAAGCGATGCGCGACATCGACGAGCCGATCCCCAAGTCCTCGGCGGCCTCCTCCATTGCCCAGGCCAAGCAGATCGTCCGCGAGGTCATCGGGGGGTACCCCGCCCTCGTGCGCCCCTCGTTCACGCTGGGCGGCACCGGCGGCGGCATCGCGCGGGGCGACAGCGAGCTCGAGGACATCGTCGGCCGGGGGCTCGTCTACTCGCGCATCCACAGTGTCCTCATCGAGGAGTCC
>JBGPJF010000160.1:0-3399 GCA_041485285.1 Thermoplasmata archaeon
ATTTCCCACGTGATCAACTACGACGTGTCGATCGTGCCCACGGACTATGTCCACCGCGTCGGCAGGACGGCCCGCATGGAAGCCGTGGGCGAGGCCCTTACGTTCGTGTCGCCCGATGAAGAAGAAAGCCTGCGCGGCATCGAGCGGATACTCGGAAAGACGATCCCCCGCGTGACGCTCCCCGATTTCAATTACCGCGCTCCGGCGCCGCCGAAGTCGCACGGGCAGGACCGCGGCGGCGGACGCGATCGCGGCAGCAGTGCCAGGCGGCAGCAGCGCGGTCGGCGGTGAGCGCCCAAGTCGCCCTCGCAGGGCGGCGGCTCATTGCCAGATGAGGTTCATTCCACAGCGCAGGCAGTAAGGCGCCCCAATCTGGACGGGCCAGCCGCACGTCGGGCAGGGTGCAAGCGGGACCGGGGGCGCCATGGCCCCTGGTGGAAGTCCTGGCGCCGGTGGCGGGACGAATTCAGGAGCTTGCACCGCGGGCCCGGGGAGCGGCGCCGCCAGGGCAAAGGGGCTTGGTGTGCGGGCCTGGGCGGCCGCGCGCAATTTTTTGCTGCGCCGCACCACGGCAAAGGCAACGGCCCCAACGGCAATCGGTACAGCCACGGCGCTGATCAGCACCGCGAGCGATGTCCAGGAGGTCACCGGCCCGACTGGCGGCGGCGGCGGGGGTACTGCCACGGGCGCAAAGCTGGCCGTGAGCGTGAGCGGCTCGGTCGCCGTGATGGTGCGGTTGGCATCGCCTCCGTCCGACCAATTCAGGAACGTCATCCCGTGCGTTCCGGCCAAAGGTTGCACCGGGTCGATGGCGAGCGCGCGTGAGGACCCTTCGGCCCACCACTGCGAGTAGGCCCCGGTGAGCCGGACCCCATCAACGAAGAACGCAAGCCCCGCCGGATTCGTCCGGATGGTGACGAGGAATTCACGGGCAAAAACGACCGTGAGGTTGAGCGGTGCTGAGGCGACCAGCGGGTGGATGGCCGATCCACCGTCGCTCCAAGACGCGAAGTTCAGGCTCGTGTTTTCGGTGGCCGTGCGCAGGCGCGCCTCCACGGTGTGGGACGACCCGCGCGCCCACCAGAAGGTCTTCGCGCCAAAAACTTTCGCGCCGTCGACGGTGTACTGCGCGTCGACCGGAACCGAGGAAAAGGCCGTCTGCACCTCCTCTTGGAAATTCGCGGTATACGAGTACCAAAAGTCCGCGGTTGTGTTGTTGCGCTCGCGCGGCCCAGGCTCGGACCAATTGATGAAGATGAATCGGAAGCCGCCCCCGTCGATGACAGCGTCCACGGAAAAGTTGTACACGGCCCCGAGGTCCCACCACAGCGTGACGGGCGCGGTGTAATTCGTGCCATTGATGAACAGCGGGAGCCCGCTCGGTACCGTGTCGTAGGTCGCTGAATATTGTAGGTTGAAGTTGGCGGTGAGGGTCCCTGACCTTACGATGTCCACGGTGTACGGGCCCGGTGCCACGCCGCCCCACCCCGCAAAGACGTAGCTCATCCACACGTCGCCTTGGCGCTCGGGGGCATCGAAGGTGTGGTTGCTGCCTTCCGTGAACCAGAGGTGGATGGGCGTTTCAGCCGACACATGGTCGATGAGGATGGTCTTCGCCGAGGGGGACGAGAGGATGTGCATCAGCCATTCGTGGCTGTAATTTGCAATCCATTCGGCGCCCGCCACGGCCGTAACGTTGTGCGCGACGGCGCCGCCGTCGGACCAGTCATGGAACACCCAGCGTTCGCTCCCCGAGACCTGGGCGGGCTGCGCCTCCAGCGAATGCGCTGTCACGTTGTCCCAGTAAAGCGTGCGAGCCCCCGTGAGGGCGACGCCGTCGGCGAGGAACGGCATGCCATCGGGCACGGTCGTGATCTGGACGACCGCCGCGAGCCAAAAGTTCGCCGTGAACGTGCTGGGCGCCAAGACGGCGATGCTGCGCCAGTAGCTTCCCCAGTCCGACCAATTGGACCACACCCAGGCCTCGCCAGGCCCGTCCGATTGGGGGGAGAACATGTTCACGCTGTGGGGGGCGCCGCTGCGCCACCAGACGACCTGCGGGGTCGTATTGGGGACCCCGTCGAAGTAGAGGGTGCGCCCAGGGGGGTCGCTCAGAATCGTAACTTGGTACTCGGGCGCGAAGGTGGCGGTGACGAGCGCCAGGGATCCGCACGCGACGGAGTGGTTGGCCGCGCCGGCGTCCGACCAGCTCTGGAAAGCGTACCGGGTGGGCGTCCCGTTTTCTTGGGGGCCCGGCGCCTCGACGGTCACGTTCGTGAACGCGAAGCAGGAAACGTTCACCGGCGCGGAGGCCCGGACGCCGTCCACAATCAGATCGAGCCCTGGAGGAGAAGTGCGCACCTGCAGGGGCACGGGCTGAAGCGAGGCGTTGAACACGGTGAGGAACCCGTCTTCGTGGACAGAATTGGGCGCGCGCTGGAAGGCGTCGGCGGTCGTGCGGAAGTTGTAGGAATTCGTCTGGCCTACAAAGAGCAGCTCGCCGGAGGGCAGGACCATGGCGTCGTAGGGGACGTCGTTCTGCGTGCCCCCGAAGAAGCCGGCAAAGTTCAGCTGGGAGCCGTCGGCGCTTGTCCGCACGATAAACATGCGGAAGTACGCGACGAGCACGGTCGTGTTGTACGACCCCGGCACGAGATGAAAATCGGGAGAGCGCGTTTGGCCAAAGACGATGGGCTGGCCCGCGGCGTCGACCGTGACCACGGCCCCCACTTCGTCGGAATTGCCGCCCAGGTAGGAGGCGTAGACGAACGCGGAGCCCGCGGCGTTCACCTTGACGAGGAACGCGTCGTTGCCGCCGTCGAGGACATTGTCGGGGACGCCGGTCGTGTTGGGGAAGTCGGACGAGTACGTGCGCCCCGTCAGGTAGGCATTTCCGGACGGGTCGATGGCGACCGAGTTCACTTGGTCGTCGCTCGAACCTCCCACGAAGGTTGCGTATTCGAGGAAGCTGCCGTCGGAGGCCACCTTGGCCAGGAATCCCTCGGAGGACCCGGCCCGCGTCCGGTCGGGGGCTGAGAGTGTGATGGGAAAATCATCCGAGTTCGTCGACCCGGCGACGAACACGTTGCCGTACGCATCGCAGAGGGCCCCGAGGAGCAAGTCGTCGCCCGACCCGCCGACCACGGTGGACCACACGAGGGCGCTGCCGTTGCCCAGGAGCGCTACAACGAAGGTGTCACGCCCGGCGACGGTGCGGTCGGCGGCCCCCGCGGTCGTGGGGAAGTCGGTGGAGTTCGTGTACCCGGCGACGAGCACGGCGCCCGCCGTGCCGAGCCCAATCCACCTGCCAGCCTCGTTGCTCCCCGACCCGCCGAGGAACGTGCTGAAGACCAGCGCCGTGCCATCGGCGGTTAGGCGGGCCACGAACGCGTCGCCGGC
>JBGPJF010000161.1:0-3369 GCA_041485285.1 Thermoplasmata archaeon
AAGGGATTCTGTCGGCGACGGCCGCTGGTTCGACGGCCCTGCTCGCTCTTGTGGCCGCGGTGGGTGCAGCCTTGCCGATCGCATACCGCGTCCTGCGGCGCCGGCGCGATGAGGAAACGTAGGGGCCGCTACAGGGGCAGCCCCTGCGCGGCAAGCGAAGCCCGGATCGTCGCCTCCCGGCTCTCCATCTCCCCGCCCTCCGCGAAGTACCTGCGCAAACTCGCCGACCAGTCGAACTTCCCGCTCTCGCTCTTCATTGCCTCGAAGCAGTGCGCGACCTCGGCCGCCGACAACTCGTGGTACGTATCCTCGTGAAAGGTGGCACTCGTGGGCAACCGCTTCCGCGGCTCCGGCAAGCGCTCGATCACGCCGATCGTTAGGCCGACAATCGGGAAAACGCCCGCGGGGCAGCCGAGGATCCTGGCGATCTTGAGCGCATCCTTCTGGACGCCTCCGATGAAACCGGTGCCGTACCCCAACGCCTCCGCGGCCACCGCCATGTTTTCGGCTACGAGGACCGCATCCGTCACGCCAAAAAGCACCGACCACGCGCCGAGCTTCGCGGGCTTCGCCCCGATGTGCTCCAAGAACCGCCCCTGGCGGTGGAAATCGAGGCAAACAACGAAGAAGTCCGAAGCCGCAACGATGTGCGGGTTGCCCTGCGTGGCCTCCTGAACCGAGGCGCGCTTCTGCCAGTCGCGCACGCGGATCACCGTGTACATGAATCCCGTCGCATCGGTGGGCGCGCGGCGGCCGGCCTGAATAATGCGGGCGATGTCCGCCTCCGGAATTTTCGCGGACGTGTAGGCGCGAATCGTCCGGTGGCGCTCGAAAACTCCCAACATTTCGTCGACGCGGCTTCGCTCGTCCATCGGCCTGCCCCGCCGGCCTATCGGCATGTGCCGAAAAAGGCCTTGCAACGAAGCCGCCCCACCCTCGATGCGTCACCTTTTGGTTGCCAGCCCCTCGGCCCTATATGCCAAAATGACATCCGTGGGCCCGGGCCGTGTTCTGATCCCGTCAAAGCGCCCCTACTCCCGCCTCCCTCGCCATGTCGGCATGATCCCTGATGGAAACCGAAGGTGGGCCGTCGCGCACGGCATGCCGAAGGAAGCGGGGTACCCCTACGGCATCCCGCCCGCCCTCGAGGCCTACAAGATCTGCATCGAGCTTGGCATCCAAGAGGTCTCGTGCTACGCGTTCACGCAGGACAACACCAAGCGGCCGTCCGCGCAGGTCGCGGCGTTTCGCAAAGCGGCCGTCGATGCCGTCGAGGTCATCAAAGGGCTCGACGCCTCGCTCCTCATCGTCGGCGACACCAAGTCGCCGCTCTTCCCAAAGGAACTCCTGCCGTACACGCACCGGACTAAATTCGGGCGCGGGACGATGAAGATCAACGTGCTCGTGAATTACGGATGGCGCTGGGACCTCAAGCAAGCCGCGACCGCACGCCCCTCCCGCGTCCCCCTGGCGGGGATCGGCTCGCATGGGGTGTCCCCGATCGACCTCGTCGTGCGGTGGGGCGGGCGGCGCCGTCTCAGCGGGTTCCTCCCCGTGCAGTCGGCGTACGCGGACATCTTCGTCGTCGACGAGATGTGGCCCGACTTCAAGAGCGAGCACATCGACGCAGCGCTGCAGTGGTTTGCAAAGCAGGATATCACGCGGGGCGGCTAGCACCTCCCCGCCGGGACGCAGGCAACGCCTTCCTTGCGAATGATAACTTTAATTAACATGTGTTAACTATACTTTACGATGATCTTCAGAGGCGTTCCCGAGGCCGTGTTCTCGAGCCCCGCCAAGCTCGCCGTGTTGCGAGAGCTTGTGCGCGCGCCGCATCGAGAATTCACCGGCCGGGAGATTTCGCGGCTTGCCGCCATCTCGGCGCCCTGGGGAATCCGGATTCTTAAGTCCTTCGAGCAGCTGGGGTTGGTTCGGCGAACGTCCGACCACCGAGCCGACCTGTGGCGCCTAAACCAAGAGCACGCCCTGGTGCCGGAGATCCAAAACGTGCTCGGGGCCGACCAACGCCTGTGGAACGGGCTATTGCGCGAACTCCGGCCGCTCGTAAAGGATCGGGGCGTCGAGAAAGCTGCCATCTTTGGGTCGATGGCCCGGGGAGACGCCACGGCCGACTCCGATGTCGACCTCCTCTTGGTGGTCCGTGATCGCCGAGCCAAAACACGCGTCCGGCACGCCGCTTTTGACGCGGGCCTCGTGGTACTCCGGCGGTTCGGAAACCCCGTCCAGGCGCTCGTTTACACGCGGGCCGAGTGGGCTCGGTTGGGGAAGCGTGGGTTCGCTCCAGCGGCCCGGCGCGAGGGGATTGTGCTGAAGGGGGGCCCGCTATGACCGCCCCCGGCAAAGTTTCGAAATCGCGACCTGGCTCCGACAAGGCCCGCCTCAAGGACGCGCTGGAATTTGCAGCGCTCATGGACGCAGCTATGGCGTTTGGAAAGTGGAAAGGAGCCGCCCTGCTTGGCGTGCACGCGGCAATGGCGGCCGGGGATGCGGTGTGTTCCAAGCACCTGGAGCACCATTCCTCGTCGCACCGCCACGATGACGCGGCTGCGCTGCTCCGGACCGTTGACATCCCCGGTGCCCGAGACAAGGCGGACCTGCTGGGACAAATCCTCTCGGCGAAGTCGGCGGCGGCTTACGAAGGTCGGCCCTTCGAGGAGCAAGACGCCCAGGTGCTTGCAAAGCGCGTGCACCGACTGGTGGAATGGGCCCGAACCATCGTTGCCCCTTGAAGGGCAACGCATAAGGACTCCCTCGCTGTGCGAGCCGGCTGTGCAAATCGTCGTCGTTTGCCTGGCCAACCAGTGCCGCTCACCCATCGGTGAGTTCCTCCTGGCTCGAAAGCTGGAAGAGGCCGGGGTCGGCGACATCGAGGTCACCTCGGCGGGAATCGAGGCCATCCCCGGGCTGCCCGCGACCCGCGGCGCGCGCCACGCCATCGAGCGCGCCTTCGGCAAAGACTTGCTCCACGGCCACAAGGCCACGCTCCTCACCCCCGGGCTCATCGCAAGCTCCGACCTCGTGCTCGTGATGACGCGCGGCCAGCGCGAATTGCTGCGCCACGAGTGGGCCGGCGTCGTCAAGGACATCGACGAGAAAGTCCAAACGCTCGGCGAATTCGCGGGGCGCCCCAAGGTCGATGTGGACGACCCCGTCGGCGGGGACGACGCGCTCTACGATTCCTGCCTCGCCCTGCTCGACGAGCTCACCACGGCCGCGGAGGAGCGCCTGCGCCCGAAGGATGACTAAGCTCACCGTCTCAGCAGCGACTCAAGCACGTCATCCACATCCCCCAGCCCCTTCCTCGACCCGTCCCACCGCTTCAGCTGCTCCGCGTGCTCGTCGAAGATG
>JBGPJF010000162.1:0-3316 GCA_041485285.1 Thermoplasmata archaeon
AGGGGTTCTACCTCTTCATCGCGGTGGACACCAAGTCGATGTCGGCCCAGCAGCTCGAGGGCGTGGAGCGCGGCGCGGTCGTGTTCCGCGGCGCGTGAGTCCTTCGAAAGACCTTGTTCGGGGCTTCCACACAAACCTCTGACTGCGCCCGGTCGTTATTCTCGACCGTCGGCGTCCCCGGGGCGGATTTCGGACGCTCCGATTTTCTGAATTGGAAGGCTACCCAGGTCTCCGAAACTATATATCGCCTTTCGGCCAAACGAGGGGATGGTTCGGGGAAAAAGGGGTTGAAGAGAGAAGGGCGGAGGGGCGACGTGCCCGGAACCCGGCGGTTGACGACGGCTCTGATCGCCGCGCTGTTCTTGGGCCAGCTTGCGCCCCTTGACAGCGGGCCTCCGCTAACGGCCGCCCCCCAGATCGACGAGCCCCCTTTGGATGCTGCGATCGAGCGTGCGCTCTCGTTGGCGGGCGCCGAGGGTTGGATTCCGTCCCCAATTCCGCCAGGTTTATCGGCGGAGGAAGCGGCTCGCACCGCACCCAACGCATATTTCATCGAGAATATTGGACAAGTCAGCAATTCTGAGGTGCGTTTCTACGGCCAATCTGGAGGCCTGGCGATCGGGTTTGCCGAGAGCGCGGTGCTCGTCGTAATGCAGCGCCCGGAGCCAACTCCTGTCGCTGGGAGCGCCTCTTTTGGTCCACGCGTGGAGTATCATCAGGCGGAGGTTCGAGAAAGCACAGCCGGCGAGGGTGCGATGCTACGAATCGCCTTTGAGGGTTCCAACCCCGTCGAGCCCAAGGGGCAACGAGCGGCCGGTCACGGAACGAACTTTCTTCTGGGCAACGACCCCGCGAAGTGGCGGATCGCAGTGCGCAGCTTCTCCGAGGTGGTCTACGAGCAACTCTACGAGGGAATCGATCTCACCTATCGCGCCGGGCCCGAGGGGCCGAAGTACGAGTTCAACCTTGCTCCGGGGGCCGACCCCGCCAGCATCCGCATTCGGGTCAGCGGGGGGGCCCTCGTGGAGCTCGACGCGTCGGGCGCTCTCCGCATTCAGACCTCCGCAGGCGACCTCGTGGATTCCCCGCCAATCTCGCGTCAGGGCGACGCCTTGCAAGCGTGCGCGTTCCAGGTGCGCGACGCTTCGTCCTACGGGTTCGCCTGCAGCGGCGTAGATCCCACGCTTCCGCTCGTCATCGATCCCGTCGTCTATGCGGCCTACTGGGGCGGCACAAGCGTCGACTACGGCTGGAAGGTCAAGGCCGGGCCCAACGGAACCGCTTACCTGATGGGGGGAACAAACTCATTTGACTTCCCGACCACGCCGGGCGCGCTCAACGAGTCGCAGCCGGGGGGGGAAGACTACCTCATCTCGCTTCTGAACGCAAACGGCACGGCCCTGGTGTATTCCACCTACTTGGGCGGCACCGGCGATGAGAACGTGGGAGGCGGGGCCAACATCGCGGTGGCCCCGGACGGCGGGGTCTATTTCGTGGGCCTTACGAACTCCTCTGACTTCCCAACAACCGCGGGGGCCTATCGTGTTAACCACTCCGGCGGCTTCAACGACGGCGTAATCGCCAAGCTGAACGCGTCGGGCGCCTCGATCGACTTCGGGACCTACCTGGGCGGGAGCCAGGGCGACCACATCAACGACGTAGTCCTCAGCGCGTCGGGCGAAGTGTTCGTCGTCGGCGAGACAAGATCGGGCGACTTCCCGACCACGCCCGAGGCAACAGGGTCCTGCGGCCGGGGGGAGTTTGATGTGGTCTTGGCTGGCCTCTCCGTAGACCTTACCACCCTCCTCTTCTCGCGGTGCTTCGGCGGGGCGGGGTGGGATGACGCCTGGAGCGTGGCGGTCGGGCCCGACGGCCTCCTCTACTTTTGCGGGGACACCACCTCTTCGAATCTCCCGGTGACGGCCGACGCGTACAACCTTTCGTACGGTGGCACAGGGCCATTCGGCTACGGTGACGCCTACTTCGGGGTGTTTTCACCCGCAACGAAGACCGTTACCTATGCGACTTTCTTGGGCCGTGAGAACGACGAGATCGGTTTCGGAATTGGCGTGGACGGATCGGGCGAGATTTATCTCGCAGGCGGGACGAACTCTTCGGATTTCCCGGTTACGGCGGGATCGCTCGACCAAGAATTCGCAAGTGGTGGGGCAAGCCTCCAGAACCTTGACTTCGGTGAGCTCTTCGTCACCAAGTTTGTACCGGGCGGCCGACAGATCAATTGGAGCACCTTCGTGGGCGGCAACGGGTACGAGGGGTTCTCCGTCGACTCGTTTGCCCTCGATGCCCGCGGGAACGTCTACATCGGGGGCCTTACCGGGTCAGCCGATTTTCCCACCACGACGGGCGCCATGGATCCGACCTTCAAAGGGCCTGAGGACCCCTTCTTCCTTAAGCTAAACGCAACCGGCAAGGGCTTGAGTTATTCGTCCTTCCTTCGAAGCGAGATCTTGCCAGAGTACTGGGCACCCGGAGGCCTCGATGTCGACACGTTGGGTGATGTTTACGTGACGCCCGATGTCACGGTCGGGCACATCCGGGGAGCGCCTGCCACACTCAACCTTTCGTCCTCGAGCGAGGATGCCGCCATCATCAAGATTCGCCTCGGATCGCCGGAGGGCCTCTCGGCCGAGCCCCTAGGCGGCAACTTGAGACTTTCCTGGCTTCCCCCTCAGGACATTTCCGTGGTCCCGGTGACCGGGTACCGCATTTATCGCGGCAACGGCTCGGATCCCGAGGCGCTGCACCGGAGCACTTCCAACAATGACACAACGCTCATGGACTACTACTACTTCAGCGGGTCCACCTACTGCTTTCAGATTTCGGCCGTCACGCAGCGTGGGGAGAGCGAACGCAGCGAGGAGCTCTGTCTTTTGTTCGCCTCGCCGCCGACCGCGCCGCAGAACGTGAATGCCGTTCCGGGCAACCGCTCGGTACTCCTGAATTGGACGCCGCCGGCCGTGTCGGGCGGGGCCCCGATTCTTGGGTACATCGTCCGGGGAGGCGATAACGATGTGGCCCTAAGCGTCCGCACCATGACGAACGGGACGACGTTGAGTTTCTCAGGTGAGAACCTTACGAACGGGGTGACTTACTTTTACCAGGTTACCGCGTTCAACTATTTGTTCACAGGAGCCAGCTCGTCGGTGGTCTCGGCGACCCCCGCGGGCATCCCCGACGCGCCGAGCGGACTGAGCGCGACGGTTGGAAACGTGATGGTGCGGCTCTCGTGGTCGGCACCGCAGTACGCTGGCGATGTCCCTCTTTTGGGCTACGATCTCTACCGGAACGCCACGAA
>JBGPJF010000163.1:0-3262 GCA_041485285.1 Thermoplasmata archaeon
CCGGCTTCCAGGGCGGGCGGATCCCGTAGCGCCCCGAGCGGCCTGGCGGGCCGCACGCTCACTCGTCGCCGCCGATGTCCTCGGGCGGCCCCGGCGGCGAGTGGTCGGGCTCGGGCGCAACGCCGGCCGGCCGGACGAGCTGACCCGGAGGCCTGGCGGGGCGGATTTCGCCGTCGCCCATGATCTCGTCGCCGCGAAGGAACACGGCAACGGGGAACACTGCGAACATCCCTCCGAAGGGCGACCAGCGGCACTTCGCGTGCAGCGACTCGGGACGGATGCGCTTGACATCGCGCGGGTCGAACACGGCGAAGTCGGCGTCGTACCCCTCGGCGACCTTTCCCTTCTTCAGCCCGTAGCGCTCCGCGGGCAGGCGGCAGCAGGCGTCGACGATGCGGGCGAGGTCGAGCTGGCGGTAGAAGGAGAGCGCCATCATGAGGGGGAGCATGGTCTCGACGCCGGGGGCGCCCGAGGGCGCGCGGCCAAACGGGCCCGCCTTCTCGTCGAGGGTGTGGGGCGCGTGGTCGGAGGCGAGGATGGAGATCTTGCCCGAGCGCAAGGCGGCGAAGATGGCCTCCTTGTCGGCCTTGGTGCGCAGCGGCGGGTTGACCTTGGCGTGCGAGGGCGCGTCGAGGCCGGTCACGTCCATGTCGAGCAGCGCGTGGTGGGGCGAGGTCTCGAGCGTCCCCTTGAATCCATTTTCCTCCGCGGCCTTCAGCCCGGCGGCGGACGAAACATGGGCTATATTCATCGCGGGGGTGTCGAAGTTGGTGGAAAGCCACGAGATGGCGTTGGCCTCCGCGTCGGGGGGCCGCGACGCCGCGTGGCCGGCAAGCGAGTCGGCAACTTCCTCCTTCGAAAGGAGTGCGGGGTCCTCGGCATGGACGGACAGCGGCCGCCCCGATGCCAGGGCCTGGGCGATGATGGGCCTCGCTTCTTCGAGGGAGCGGAAGCCCTTCTCGCCCGTGGTCGGCGCGAGGTAGGCCTTGAACCCCACGGCGATTTGCCGCGCGCGCTCGTAGTCGGTCTGGGGCGCGGCCTCGCAGAATAGGCCGACATCGACGAGGCTGCGGTCGCGCAGCGTCTCCCACTTGGACTTGAGCTGGGCGAAGGTGCGCACGCGGGGGTCGGTGTTCGGCATGTCAAGCACCGTGGTGACGCCGCCGAAGACGGCGGAGGTGGAACCCGTGCGCACGTCCTCCTTGTTGGTGAAGCCGGGGTCGCGGAAGTGCACGTGGCTGTCGACCGCGCCCGGGAGCACGAGGTAGTGGCCGAATTCGAGGGTGTAGTCGGCGGTGAGCTGCTTGGCGACCTTGACGATGCGGCCGTCGCGCACGCCCACGCAGCAATTCTCGGGGCCGGTGGGCAGGAAAAAGCGCCCGATGAACACGACATCAAATTCGCGCGGCGTTGGGCCCACCCGAGGCGGTGGAGCCCGTGGAGGCGCGATAATGGTTTGCCGGGCGTTACGGGCGATGCCGCCCCGCCAGAACCTTCATCACCGGGCCACGGAAGGCGATAGTCATGGAGCTTGGCCTCCCCTCGGGCCCCCTCCCTTTCCGGCCGAGCACCGCCGGCGCGTGGGTGTGGACCACGGCCGTGGCGGTCGCGCTTGGAGCCGCCCTGTCCGGGTGCGTCGGGAACTGCCACGCCGACATGCTGGTCGAAGGCACCGGCTACCAGCTCACGCACATCCTTGAATGGAACGGGACGAGCGGCATCCGCATGGCCGATGCCGACTTCAGCCCGGACGGGAAGATGATCGGCGTCCTGCTTAGCAACGGCACCGTGCAATTCTGGACATCGGCGGGCGCGCTCATGCACAACCGCCCGTGGAATTGGTCGGGCGCCCAACCGGGGCGTTCCGCCTGCAACGAGAGCACGGGCGCGATCCGGTTCCTAAATTCAACCGCTGCGGCGGTCGGGTGCGGCGTGGAGCTGCGGGGGATCACGGTCCTCTGCGAGGTGCTGTGGCACGCGACCATCGACTCGGAACTGCGCATTGGGGGGATGGCGGTCACAGACGGCGGGGGCGCGCTCGTGTTGCTGAACAAGTCGGGACCGGCGGTGCTCTGGGGAGTGCACGAGGGCCAAGTGACCGCGCTCAGCGCGATGTCGCCGCCCGCGGATGCGGTGGCGGCCTCGCCGTCGGGAACCTGGATTGCCACGATCGGGCGAGGGATTCGTATCGAAGATGCGCACGGCGAGAATGTGCTTCAAGCGGATCAGATGGGCTTGCTTCGCTCGGGCATTGCTTTTTCCGATGACGAGATCTTCCGGCTGGATTATCATAACCGAACTGCGCTTGACCTCGACGTCCTGATAGACCACACTCATCCGGCCGACATGGGCTTCACCGCTCGCCTTCCCATCCGCAACGCGTCGCTCCTGCCCGACCTTGGCACCGAGGTTTCTGTCGTGGGCGGCAGGCCAGACTGGCACGGGCGGCCCCCGCTCTTGGTCGTGTCCGCGTCGGGCCAATATGTGGCGATCCAGGCGGCGGTCCCGCTTTGGTTCATCGACTACGGATCTTCCGCCAATGTCATCGTCGTGGCAAACCGCTCGGACCACGACCACCTTGGGGGATTTCACGTGATGGAAAACGCCCGGGTCCGCCTCGACGACAATGGGACGGCGCTTGCGATTTCAAGTTCGCCGTGGGGACTTTGGCTCACGCGGGCGGGGGCAAACGCAACGCTCCCGGTTCGCGGGACGAATCCCTCGCCGAGCCTGTGTTGAACCGTGCGCCGCGCGAAAAGGCCTTTTAGCCGCGTCCGGATGACGCGGCCGATGGCCTCCGGCGACCCGCTCACCTACGACGAAATCCATTCGATGCAGAAGCGCGAGCGCTCGACGCGCAGCGTCACGAAGGTCTCGGTCGATTTCTACGAGCGGCTGGCCACGTATCTGGCCGACGCCAAGACCGGGCTTGAAGAGGAGACGGCCAAGGGATCGAGCCCGAGGCTGATGCTCCTGCAGGGGCAGCTTCGCAATTTGCAGGAGATGGCACGCGACATCTTGCTGATGCGGCTCCACAAGGTGACGGAGCTTTCGTTTGCGGCCGTCGAGAGCGGTTCGCTCGCGGACAAGCCGCTCACTCCCGAGGAACTCGTTTTCGCCAAAGAAGTGCAGGCGCTGGTGGAGGCCACGAAGGCGCGCATGATGGCCGATTCGCCGCGCCTTGCGCCGCCGGCGCCGGCTGTGGTGATGGCGCCGAAGCCAAAGGCCGCGCCAGCCCCCAAGCCGCCGCTTGAAGCGCCGC
>JBGPJF010000164.1:0-3205 GCA_041485285.1 Thermoplasmata archaeon
GAGGCGGCGGGGTGCGTTGCAACGCGGCCGGAGGAAGCTCCGGGTAGGCTTGAGGCCATGATGAAGCTCGGGTAGCCGTTCGACGGCCGCGTAAACGACCTTGATCCCCGCATCGGCGCGTTGAGTCCTCCGCGCTCCGTTTAGCAATCGCTGAAAAGCGAGTGCCATAGCAATGGCGCCGTCGAGGGTGAGGCTTGAGCGACGCCCGCATCGCGATGCGACAGGGGCCCGGGCCGGGGCGGCCCAGCCATTATCACCCGGCGGTCGGCGCGGGTGCCTTGGGCTCGGTGCGGTCAGGCGCGAGTCCCAAGGACCGCGACGCCAGCTGAGTCATTCCTTTCCGGGCAATGCCGTACCTGAAAGCGCCGACAGTCCCGCGCCTCCTGCTCGCAGCCACGAGAAACTCCCCATCACCAGTGGCACCGCCAGCACCACGACAGCCCAATTCAAGGCAACCGTCGCCCCATTCGGCGCCCCCGCCAGGTTATCCCACGCCGCCACCGCCGCCCCCGCAACGCCAACGAATGAGGCGAGCACAAACCCCGACCGCATCCTTCGGACGCAAAGTGGAATCGCGGCCACATAGGCAACACCCCCTGCGACGAAAACGACTGCAAGCCACGGTTCGAGGTGCCCCAGCCGCGGGTCCGCGACGAGAAAGGCCATGTTCATCGCGGTCGTCGCTGCGAGGGCGAGCACGACCGAAGTGCGAGTGAGGCCGGCGTGGGGCATTGCGACAGCCGCCCCCGCTATCGGCCAGCCACTAAAGTCACTGGCGGCCGGCTTGCCACCACGTTTCCGAGTCAAGCCCTTCGGGTAGTCCCCCTAGCCTCAGCAGCCGCCCGTCGCCCCCATTTGCGTCAAAAAGGAGCCGCACGCCCAGCGAGCCGAGGGAGAACATCCTGCCGATCGACTTCGAGCTGCCCCCGACGGCAGCCCACATCACTGGGTCCAGCTTGTTGTACGCCTCGACATCGCTCTCCATCAGCGCATGGCTGAGCCGATTGGCGAACCACCCGCCAAACTTCGCTTCAATCATTTCTTCTGGAGACTTCCCCCACTGTAGGTGCCAATCATCGATGTCTTTCATCCGACGCCGGCAATACTCCAATGCGTGCGAATCCCGAAGGCCCATCGCCCCGAGCGTGAGCCCTGCCAAGGTCGCGGGGAGGTTTTCGAGGACGTACCGGGCGGGTTTCTTGCCCGGGTACGCCGCCTCAATGCCCGCCATGTGGTGGTCAAACCACCTCTCCTGCCAGCGCAGCGCCGCCTCGAGGAATGGGCGCGAAGGTACCGCGTTCGGTTGCCTGCGAGTGAGGCGCAGGGCGGTGGTGCAACCGGCGATGTCCAAAAATGTGCGGTCATCCTGGCCGAATTCGGTGCGGTCATCGAAAACCTTCCAACCGTCGAGTTCTTTCGCCTTCGATTCCAGTCGCATCATCGATGATCGAAATGCCAGGTCAATCCAGGCAAACGCCCGTGGCAGGTCGTCCCGGGCACCGTAAATCTCCGCCAGGAAGAACATGCGCGATTCAAGCACGGCAAGCTGAATGCTCGGCGAGGCGGTGAACGGATCGCGTTCGCCCGCCGGGAAGTCCGCCAACAGCTGGACGAGTTTCGCTTCACCGACTTTGCGTCGATCCGGCAAGGCTCGCAGGCCCCCCCTTGGCGCGGCTCCGTTGAAGGAGATTTCGGTGACATCCGGCCTTCGAGGTGAGCCGCCTGTCGAATCTCATGGGGCGATTTGTAGGTTAGCCCGCTCGCCCTGCGCGCCTGGCTCGTCGAACAAAACGGGTTCCCCCGCCTACCCTTAAATAGAATCGACCGGACTCGTCTAACAGGATGCAATGTTCAGCTCACGCCGCGCCCACCTCCGGCTGGCCGCCGCATCATTAGCCCTGATCTTGGCGCTGCCGCCATTCCCCTTTTCAGCCATGGCGGCGACCCCGCCCGCAGTCCCGGAGCCAGCAACCCCCACGACCCTCACCTTCCCGCCCGGCGGCGGCCTCGCCTACACCTCGCTCTCGCTCGAGCGCAACGCCCACGTCCGTGACGCTCGCCTCACCTTGCACGGAGACCCCGTCTTCACCCCCACTACGTATCATCTCAACTCAACGACCGTGACAGCTGGCTCGGCCAACGCCTGGTCCGGCTCAATCTCCCTCGACGCCCCCGACCAGCCTCCCGAGGCGTACATTGCAACGCCCTTCAACGCCACACAGATCACGAACGCCTCTGTTCGCGATGCCGCGTTGGCGAAAACCCCAATTTCCTCGAACTTCTCCTACCAACTCCTGATCACGCAAGTGAACCCCCTCAACGTCGTCGAGCTCGATGCGCTATGGGTCGGCTACGCCCTCCCCCCCGCCATGCCGATCTTCTGGAGCGGGAGGCTGTTCCTCTACAACTTCACCAGTCTAACTTGGCAAAACGTTTCGGCCTACCCGTACCCAATGACCGGCGTCCAGAATGTCTCGTTCAGCGCGACGCACGCTTCGAACTTCATCAAGCCCGGCACGGGGAGCGTGGCTATCATGATAGTGTCGGAGTCGACGCAGACGGAGATCTTCACGGATCTATTCGAGGTGACGACGATCGCCGGCGTGTGGCCGAAGCCCGCAGTCGATGTCGGTTCGGACCTGATCCAGGATTGGAGGTGGGACGCGCCCGGGTATGGGGCGATGGGGAGGCAGGAGGAGTTCTCGGATGGCAGTTACACGCGGCCCATCAGTTTCCCGTTCGGCGGGGCCTCGGCGGGGGCCACTTTCCTCGTGCCCGCCGATGTAACGCCGACGAGCGCTACGGTCACGCTGCGCAGTGAGCCGGACCCGCACACGGGGCTAACGTTTGGTGGGCCTCTTGTGGGAAGTGCGAGCGGGAGCGCGAATTTCACGACGGGGCCGCAGAGGGCGAATGCGATCGGGGAGGGGAGCTTTGTCAGGTTGATTGGGGTCACGAGCCTTAACAATACGACGGACGAGAACCGTGTGACCAGGACCGGAGCCCTTTTGGTTGGCTCTGATCCGAATGGCTACCGAGCTGTTGCGCAGACCTTCAACGCAAGCGCGACGGCACCAATCGCGACCGCCTCGTTGTTTGTCTATCGAGTCCAGGGGAATCCGGGCCCGATCAACGTGTCCATTCAAACGCTTAATGCGACAGGCATCCCCGTGGGCGTTCCATTGGCCAACGCACAACTTCCTCC
>JBGPJF010000165.1:0-3084 GCA_041485285.1 Thermoplasmata archaeon
CCTCTGAGGCTGCGCCTCCGAAGAAGGTGCCGTATTCGAGCGTGCTGGTCTGCACATTCAAGACGGCGACGAAGACGTCGCTTGTTGGATACGGGGACGAGGCGTTCCCATTGTAGGTAACATCGAACCCGTTTGCGGTCGTCGGGAAGGTTTGCGAATTCGTGTCGCCCAGAAGGAGGATCTCGCTGTCCGACTTCACTATGATCGAAGTGATACCAACGCCCGCATCCCCCTGCGTGTCACCGAAGTAGGTGGAGTAAAGGAGCGCACTCCCATTGGCGTTGAGGTGTGTTGCGAAGCCGTTCCCGCTGCCGTTCTCGGCCGACAAGTAGGCGCCCAGCGTCGTTGGGAAATTTATGTAGTTCGTGTGGCCCGCGACCCATAGGGTCCCGCCAGAACCAAGCGCAAGACCGTGCGAGCCAACTCTATCCCATTCGTCGCCTCCGAGAAACGTCGAGTAGTCTAGCGATGCGCCGGTCGCGTTTAGTCTCAGAACAAAGATGTCGAACTCACCGTTCAAGGACGAGTCGAAGCTGCCCGGGGTAATTGGGAAGTCGCTAGACCTGGTGTTACCGGCCACGTACGCGCTCCCTTGCTCGTCCACAACAAGCGAAACACCCCAGTCCGTCGCATCACGATCCGTCCCGCCCACATACGTCGCGAAGTCGAGTTGAGTCCCGTTGGATGCGATTTTCAGAATTCCGAGGTCTCCGGCACCGTTGTAGGTGACGTCATATGAGCCGTTGGTCGCCGGAAATTCGGTTGTGCTTACGCCAGCCGCTATGTAGAAGTTGCCGGCGGAGTCGGTGGCCATCGTGAGCGGATTGGCGGCGCCAAGGTAGCTGGAATAGATCAGCGGGTCGATGATCAGGGGCAAGCCTGAGTCAACGCCCAGGCAGGCGAACCCCACGGTGTCCGCTCCGCGGGCCTCGTAATTGCATTGGACGGGCTTCTCATTTTGAAACGAGACGGGTGGCGCGTCGGTAAGGTAGCCTCCGCGACTCTGAATCAGGAGCGCGCCCTGAGGCGCTAGGGTAAGCCCCTCCGTCCCGCCGTATCCGATCAGGATTCTGGCGGGATCGGCGAATGGCCGAAGGCGGAATTCGTACTTCAACCCCTTTTGGCTCAGGGTGAAATCCATGTCAATTCCGTCATACAGGTCGGGGTAGAGTACCTCGTCGTAAGAGTGTACGTTCGTGCGCCATTTCGTCGAGTCGTTCCCGAGAAAGAAGTTGCTTCGCCCCGCCAATTCGCCGCGGCCCTGGGGCTGCACCGCATTGGCGCCTTCGAAGGTGAGCCGGACAACGGCTGCCGGGGCCCGGGCGGCGGTGCTCATGCTGTCGCCAAGTCCAAAAGGGTCGGGCACCGCCAGCCGCCCGCGAGCGGGGGACTCCGCGGGCCCGCCGAGAACCATGATCACCGCGCTCTCCTCGAACCCGACCTGCACCCCCCCGGCGGTCGCGTAGAACCGCACAGCCGAGTTGGCGACTTGGCCGCGGTTCTCGACGAAGGAGCCTCGGGCAAGCGAGAGGGCGGCGGCCGCCGGCTGGGCGGCCAGGTCCGCGGGCGATTCGGGAGCCGTCAGCGGGCTCGGCGCGTCCGCGATCACTGAAGGAACGGTCGCCATGGGCGAATTGGCGCGCTCGCTTGGGGCCGGCACCAACCCCGCAAGCGGGGGGAGGACCACGGCCATCGAGAGGCAGAGAAGTAGGCCGCGCAGCGCCGCGGGCGATCGACGATCCGCTATTTTCACGACGCTCTCCCCCAGCGTGAGCCCAAAGGCAAGTCTCGGGTCCGCGCATATTTAACGCGATTGGGGAGCGGCCGCCGAGCCTATTTGGGCGATGTGGTAAGCGCGCTTCCGGGGCGCTTAATCAGCTCCACACCAGGTCGAGCCCGCAGTTCAGACAATAGGGCGCGCCCTCCACGACGCCCTGGCCGCACTGAGGGCAGGGTTCGGGTTCGGCGACCGCGGTGGCGGGCGGCGCCAGAACGGCCGGCACCACGGGGGGCGCCATCTCAGGCGAATCCTCTGTGGACGAGCCCCTTTCGGCGGGGACGGCTCGCGCTCGCCGCTTGCGCGCAACGACCGCGATCCCGGCGACGGCCGCGGCGAGGACCGCCACGAGGACGAACGGAAGAGGCGACCCTGCGGGCGTGGTCGGCGAAGCCCCGGGCTGAGCCGGCGGGGCCCCGGGCGCTTCCCCCTGCCAGACCGCCGTCACCGTGATCGGCGCGCTCATCACGACGCTCCCGTCGGCGCGACCCGGCGTGGAGCCGCGCGACCAACCCGCGAATTGGAAGGTCTTCCCGTCGGCGGTGATATTGGTGGGCGCCACGGAGAAGGCGGCCGTCGCGCCCTTGTCGAACCACCCCGAGCCCAAGGGCGTGCCGTAGGGGCTCTCGGCCGTTAAGTAAAACTGGGTTTTCCACTGCGCGGTAATTGACTTAGGCCCATCCATCAACAGGTGCAGGAGGACGTCGTTCCCAGTTGCGTCACCGTTCCACGACTCGAACACGTATCGAGTTCCAGGAGTCCCTTCCTCCACCGCCCCGACAGTCACGAGGGCCTCGTCTCCTTCGGGGTACCAGCAGTCTGAAACATCGCACACGACGGCGCCATAGGGGCTCTCGAACGACAGGCGGAACTCGCTCGAGAAGCTGACCGTGAGGGATTGCGGGCCGGTGGCCAACACCGCATGCGACAGGGCCCCGCCGTCGCTCCACGATGCGAACGCGTAGCGCGTAGCGGCCCCAGGGGTCGGAGGAGCTTGGGCAGCCACCTCGTGGCCGGAGCCGGATGTCCACCAGAACGACGTAGGCACCGCATATCCAATTGCATCCACGATGACGCGCGCGCCCGCCGGAGAGCTGTTGAACGTCCACGCGTACTCCGTCGTGAAGGACGCCGTTAACTGTAAGGGGCTCGAGACCACGATGGAGCGGTTGCGGCCGCCGCCGTCGCTCCAGGCTGAGAAGGCAAAGCGGGTCCCTGCCGTGCCCTGTGGCGAGTCGACGCCGACCGAAAGCGTGCCGCCCGCTGCCACCCAAGCGCTCATCGGCGCCGTAAGCGGCGAACCGTTC
>JBGPJF010000166.1:0-3000 GCA_041485285.1 Thermoplasmata archaeon
CATAGGCGCCTTCGACGTCGAACACGAGGTGGTCGCCGGGGGCAAGCGCAGCGCCGATCTGTTTGGCGATCTCGAGGGGGGACTTGCGCAGCTGCTTGGCCATGGGGTGGCAAGCGAAGGCGAAATCCCCCTTCCCTTCCGGGGCGCGCCCGGGCTTGCCCTCGAACTTCCCCCCAGCCTGCTGGCTGGCCGCCTTGACGGCCTCCAGGGCGCCGTCGCGGCACCGCTGGAGGAGGTAGCGGCTCTGGGGGGAGAGCGTCACGGACGGCGGACGCGCGCATTGGTAGTTAAAACCGGCACCGCGGGCTGGCGCGGGCCTGAGGCCCACCCTACGCGGATGAACCTTTTTTATCGGCCTGCCCATCCGGGCGGTTGAGAAGCCATGCGCTCCCTCCGTTTCCTCGGGTTGTCACTGCTCGTTCTTGGACTGGCCGTTGGGCCGGCGGCCGCCGCCTCGAAGGTTGACGACGCGCTGGGGACCGCGATGGCGCTACTGATGATTGCGGTTATCATTTGGGTCATCGGGAGCATGTTCTCGTATCACAAGTACGACGCCGGCGGCCCGAAGGGCGGCCCGATCGCCAAAGAGTGAGCCTACAGCGGGCGCACGTCCATCGGGCCGTGCACCTCGTACTTTCGGCCGCGCCACTCGATCAGCGTGAGTTTCCGGCTCTTGAACAGCGCGTAGATCGTGACGAACGGAGCAAGCGCGGCACCTGCGAGGTACCCGCCCCTGCCCTCGCGGAGCCGCGCCCGTTCTTGAGGGAGCATGAGTCCGACGGCTTCGTAGAAAAGGGCAGCCTTCACCAGGTTGAGCGGGACGTGAAGGACGAAGACGAGGGCCGCGAGCCACGCCCATCGGGGCAGAGGAACTCCGAATGCACCGGCGATCAGGACAAGTGCGCCGAGCACGAGCAGGCCGTTGAAGAACAGGTACGGCGTGACGGCGAACTTCCATAGGCCCGGGTCGTAGATGCGCGTCATGAAGGTCTGCCTTCGGCACCATTCCAACATTCCGGCGCCGGTCACGGGTTCTTCCGCGGGGGCCAGCGCGGAGGGCACGAAGCAGATGGGGCGCTTCTGGCGCTTGGCGTTGATGGTGACGACGTAGTCGTCCGAGACGGCCCGCTCCCACCCCTCCGCAATCCTCCACGCGTCGAAATCCGCGCGGCGCATCGCCATCCCTCCTCCCCACGCGAAATTCCATTTGTCGGAGTACATGATTTGGAGGCCGACCAAGTTCCAGGCCGAGCGAATGTGCGAAGCAAGGCTCCCGCGCGGGGCGAGGTACCAGCGGTAGGCGGTGGTGACGCCGACGGCCGGGTCGCCAAGCGGCGCGACGAGGCGGCGGAGCCACCCCGGGTCGGGCCGGATGTCGTCGTCGGCGAAGACGAGGATTTCCGCCTCCTTGGAGATCGCGGCCAGCCCGCGCAGCTGGGCGGCACACTTGCCCGAGGCCAGGGCGGTGACGGGTGCGTCTTCAACGGCCACGACGGTCGCGCGGGAGGGCGCAAGCTCCTGTGCTAGCCTCTCGCACACCGTGAACAACGGGTCGGCGCGCGTGTCGACGGTCAGCACGATTTGAAGGTCCGGGTAGTCCTGCGAAAGGAGCGCGCGGAGATTGGGCTCGAGCAGTTTCGGGTCGCCGCGCGTGGGGATGTGGAGGGCCGCGCGAGGAGTGAAAGCGGGAGAAGTGGCGGCCATCCGATTGCGCGTCTCGTCAAGGAACCGGCGCGCGACCACGATGAGGAGCAGGGAGCCGCCGCCGGAGCCGAGGACGAGGAGGAGCGTGAAGGCGCCGAGGAGGAGCTCCGGCATTTCCACGGTGGGGCCCCGCGCGGCAAACCCAGCGCCCGGCAGAAAAGGGCTCGCACCGCGGGCGCCTCAGGAGGGGCTCTGGAGCCCCCACCCAACCGCCCTCATGACGCGCGCATGCGTCATGTACGTGAGGGGGGGGTCACCGAAGCGGCCGATTCACTCGCCAATGACCTTCAAGATGAGCCGCTTCTTCCGCTGACCGTCGAACTCCGCGTAGTAGATCTGCTGCCACGGGCCGAAGTCGAACTCTCCCTTCGTGATCGGGACGACGACCTGGTGGTGCACGAGGAGGCTCTTCATGTGAGCATCGCCGTTCGATTCGCCTCCGTGGTGGTGCCCGTAATCCTCGCGGAAGGGGGCCAGCCGCTCGAGCATACCGTCGATGTCGTCGAGCAGCGGGCCGTCGGCGTCGTTGACCCAGACTCCGGCGGTCGTGTGCATCGCGGACACGAGGCAAAGGCCCTCCTTTACGCCCGATTTGCGCACAAACTTTCGGACGTCGTCTGTGATGTTGATGTATTCGCGGTGCTCGGGCGTCTGGAAAGTCATGTATTCGGTGGCTGATTTCATCAGGGAACCCGCGCGCTGGATGGGCGCACGGGCGGAAAACCATTTGGGGCGCTGCGCCGACCTTCCCGGCCGCCGCGGCCTGTCAAAACCCTCTGAAAGCCATGGAAGCTTCGTACGCCCCCTTATCAGGAGAAGACGACTCTAAGAGGTATGTCACAAATAACGCACACAGCCGGTATTGTTGAATCGACAGTCGAAATTGATCTGAGTGAAACGACGCGCAGCGCGGTCGTTGGGTACTTGAACACGATCCTCGCCGATGAGTTCGTCTTGTACACCAAGGCACGCAACTTCCACTGGAACGTGGTTGGCGCGAACTTCTACCCGCTCCACCAGTTCTTTGACGCTCAAGCGATTGCGCTCAACCAGAACGTGGATCAGGTTGCCGAGCGCATCCGCGCCCTCGGCGGCAGGCCCTTCTCGACCCTCTCGGAATTCGTTGCGGGCACCCGCCTCAGCGAAGAGCCGAACAAGACCTTCCCGGCGAAGGAAATGGTTTCGAAGCTCCAGCAGGACACCGAAGCCATCATCCGCTCGATCCGCGCCGACTTGGTGAAGATCACCAAGCTCGACGACGCGGGCACCGTGGAGTTCCTCGCGGGGCTCCTCGAG
>JBGPJF010000167.1:0-2878 GCA_041485285.1 Thermoplasmata archaeon
GCCGGTCGACGCGATCACCGTGCCTGCAAGTCCGAGCCGCAGTTGGAACGCCCCCGCGGCCGGTACCGCAAGCAGGGAGGCAACGAGCAGCACGCCGACGGCGCGCATGGACAGCACCACCGTCACGGCCACCAGCAGGGTGAAGCCGAGGTCCAGCCAACGCGTGGGCACGCCCGAGGTGTGCGCGTCGTTGTCGTCAAAGGTCATCAGGGCAAACTCGCGGTAGAGGATGACCAGGCCCGCGGCGCAGATTGCGAACAGGACGGCGACCTGCAGCACATCGGACCAGCGGACCGTGAGGATGCTGCCGAACAGGAACGCGAGCACATCGACATTGAGGCCGCCTGAAAGGCTGAGGAGCACGACGCCGCCCGAGAGTCCGGCGGAATACATGACGGCCACCGCCAAGTCGCCGTAGAGGTTCCGCCGCCGCATTTCGTGGAGGGCCACGGCGCCGCAGATGGCCGCAAGCAGCGCCGCGTAAAGGGGGATCAGGCCCGCGAAGATCCCGATGGCGATCCCGCCAAAGGCGGTGTGGGCAAGCGCGTCGCCAATGAGCGCGGTCCGGCGCAGCACCACGAAGGCGCCAAGCGCGCCGCAGAGGGCGGCCACGAGCAGCCCGGCGAGCAGCGCCCGCTGCATGAAGCTGTAGTCGAGGAACTCGAACATGCCTAGCCCCCCGAGGTGCGGGCCGCCGGCCGGGTGGAGCGCCGCGGTTGCGCGCGGTGCTCGAACTCCGCATAGTCGGCCGGGGTCCCCTGAAACAGGATGCTCACGCTCAGCGCGACGACGCGCTGGACGCGCTCGTGCAGGACGCTGTGGTCGTGCGTCACGATGACGACGGTGGTCCCGAATTCGGCGTTCATCCGGTCGAGGATCTCGAACAGGCGGTCTTGGCTCTGCGCGTCGACGCCGGTCGTTGGCTCGTCCATCAGGAGAAGCTCGGGCTTGCGGGCAAGCGCCTTGGCAATGAGCACGCGCTGCTTTTGCCCGCCAGAGAGGTCGCCGACGCGCCGGCCGGCCAGCGGCCCGACATCGCACACGTCCATCGCCCACCGTGCCGCCTCGCGGTCCTCACGGGAAAAGCGGCGGCCCAAACGCCGGTTGGGGATCCTTCCGAGGAGCACGAGTTCGGCGACCTTGATCGGGAACTGGGCGTCGAAGGCGGTCGCGTGCTGAGGCACGTGCGCCACCTTCCGCCACTCCCGGAACCGGGCCGCGCTCTGACAGAAAAGCTCGGCGCTCCCGTCGTGGGGCGAAAGCAGCCCCAGCATGACCTTGACGAGCGTGCTCTTGCCGCCGCCATTGGGCCCCACGATGGCCACGAGGTCGCCCTTCGCGACCTCAAGGCTCACGTCGCGCAGCGCTTCCACGTTGCCAAACGAATGGGAGACGCGCCGGACCTTGACCGGCGCGCAAAGGCAGTCGTCGCCTTCTGCCGACATCACGTGCACCCGAGCGCCGAGCGCAGAGCCTGGAGGTTCTCTTCCATGAGCGTAAGGTACGTCGCGCCCTGCGCCGCCTCGCCGGCCGAGATGCCTTCGATCGGGCTTAGCGGCTTCGCCTCCACATGGGCCTCGTCGGCGATCGTTTGGGCTACGCGCGGGTCGACGAGCTCCTCGAAGAAGACGACGCGGACGCCCGTCTGGTTCACGATCTGCACGAGCTCGGCGATCTTCGCGCCTGACGGCTCGGTGTCGGGCGAAAGGCCCTGGATCGAGATCATCGTCAGGTTGTAGCGCGCCGAGAGGTAGGCGAAGGCCTCGTGCGCCACGACAATCGTCCGCAGGCTGCACACGGAAAGCCCGCTGCGGAAGCTCGCGTCGAGCGTGGTCAAGTTCGCTCGCAGCGCCGCGGCGCGCGCGTGGTAGTCGGAGGCCCCGGCGGGGTCCAGCTGGACGAGGGCGGCCTCGACGGTCGAGACGATGACGCCCATCCGGACCGGGTCGAGCCAAACATGCGGGTCGACCTCCCCGTTGTCGGTCGTGTTGAACGTGATCCCCGCCGAGGCGTTCACGCGCACCGGTTTTCCGGGGGGCAAGTCCGCAAGCGCGCGGTCCGTCCACGTCTCCAGGTGGCCGTTAAACACGATAGCGTCGGCCCCTTCGATCTTCGCAAGGTCGGCCGGCGTCGGCTCGTAGTCATGGGGCTCCACCGTTGAGGGGATGAGCACGCTCGCGTGCACACGGTCGCCCCCCACGCTCGTCACTACGAAATGGTAGGGGTAGAACGAGGACACGACCTGGGGTCGCGTGTCGGCCGCAGCCCGCGGAGGGGCCATAAGCAAGGCGAGCACGAGCCCGCCCACCACGAGCGCTGCAACAAGGACGGCCGGCAGTAGCATTTTCTTCATCGCCTTCAGAGGGGGATTCTGCGGCAATCCGACACCTGCCGGCCCACGCGGGAAGGTGTACTAAGAGCTGCCGCCGCTCTAGCAAATGAACGGTGAGAGGTTGCGTGGTAGCAGGGAATCTGCGCGGGCGGCGCTAGTAAGGGTTCATTTGTTCAGGGCCGTGGATTCATAACTTTGCGGGTAAGATTATCAATCATCAGCCCGGATTTCGTAGCCGAGCCCCGCCCATGACCGTCGTGTCGATCTCCCTTCCCGACCCGCTTCTTCGCGAATCCGACCGGCTCGCCAACGCGTCGGGGTACAGTGGCAGGTCGGACTTTGTCCGGGCGGCGCTGCGGGAGTTCGTCAACCTGCAGGCGGCCCAAGAACGCCATACGGGGAGCCGCTCCGCCACGCTCACCGCCCCCTACCCCGCGCAGATCGAACGGCGGGTGGGCGAGGTGGCCCACGACTTCAGCGACGTCATCCGCTCCATGATGCACGCGCACGTCGGGGAGGAGCGCTGCATTACCGTGTACATCGCGA
>JBGPJF010000168.1:0-2812 GCA_041485285.1 Thermoplasmata archaeon
ACATCGCCTTGATCCAGAGCATCTCGAAGGAGTCCGGCCTCGCTTCGAGCGCAAGGCGGGCCCAAGCGAGCGCCTCCTCGTGCTCGGTGCTCGAATAGGCGAGCCCCGCCTCGACGGCGAGGATGTCGGGGTCGTCCGGCGCGAGTTCGCGCCACCGCGCAAGGGCCGCGCGGCACCGTAGCTGCTTGTACGGGCTGAAGAGAGCCATCGTGAGGGCTTGCCACGCTTCGGCCGAGTCGGGGTTCCGGCGCGCGACGCCCTCGGCGATCGCGATCGATGGGCCCGAGGCGTCGTCGTGGAGCGATTGGGCCTTCGCAATGGCGCGCTGGTCGCGCCGCGGCAATGGGTGCGACCTCGCCGCGCCCGCCCGCAACAGATCGGGGTTGGCAGGGGGGGACATCGCGACCGGCCTCCGTGGAATTCGGGTGATGATGTGGGGGGCCAAGCAATTTTCGCAGCGGCGCCTCCGCTGGACCACCGCGAATTCGCCCTCGTCGCCTCACGGGCCCACGGGCCTCGGGTGGAGGGGGAGTGAAAACCTACCACGATCGCGCGCCTTTGACGATCCCGAATCGCCCGCGCCAATTCTGGAATCGGACTTCGACTTCGTTGAAGAACGGCTCATGGCCGAGGACGACCATTGGGACCTTTTGGCGGCGGCGCGGAACGAGGAATTCGACGCGCGGGAACCGGAGTTCGCCGCCGGGCGTGCGGACGGTCAAGTCCGCGTGGACGGTCCCCACGCGCATGTTTCCGGCCATGGTGGTCGAGGACTGTTTGCGGGGGCGCGGCGCGAGCCCCAGGCTCTCGGCAAGCTGCGGGGAAAGGTAAGAGGCGCTCGACCCTGAATCGACGAGCCCGTAGGACTGCATGCGGCGGCGGCCGGCCTGGAGGACGAGAGGCACGAGGGGAAGCGGGGGCGACGCCTGGTCGTTGGCGCCAAAATGGCCAAGGTCGATCCAGGTGGGGGCGATCGGCATCAAACCCAGTGCTGTCCTGGTAGGGGCAGGCCCATGAATGCCACCTGCGCGAGCAGGCCCTTGCGCTCCATCCGAGCAATGAGGCGTTTCAGGTCGTCGTCCGAGTCGATGATCGCTCGCCTACGGATGGCCACGAACTTGCCGCCGTACACATCGAGGTCGATGGGCTTTCGAGTCGGAGCAGGGATGTGGAATTCCTTCACGGCCGTCCCTTTCCGTCGGCGAGGAGGTTTCGCTGCCATATAAGGTCGAACGGGAGGTGAGTGAAAGCGCGTGAACATAAAGGTGGCGAGTCGGGAGCGTCTCGCGTGGAGAGCGTTCGCTGGCCCACCGTGCTTTCGCCCTCGTCGCCTCGCGGGCCCCTACGGGGCCTCGGGTGGAGGGGGAGTGGATTCGATTCTACGGCTTTCGGGCAACGCCCATGTGGACGACGCGCCAGCCAGGGAGGCCGTGCGCCGTGTTGAACTGGTCCCACGCGTCGTTGTAGTTCGTGTCGTCGGAGAGGATGAGGCCGCCCGCGCGGACTTTGGGGAAGGCGGCTTCGAATTCGAACATCATGGCTTCCTTCGCGTGGTCGCTGTCGTGGAAGAAGATGTCGACGTATGAAAGGGACGCGAGCAGTTCCGGCAAAAGCACCCGGCTGTCCCCGAGGCGCAGGTCCCAGCGGTCGCGGAGGTTGTCGGGCACGATCCACCCGGGGTCTTTGCCCGGGGGGAGGGCCACGCCGTCGTTGAGGTTGGGCAGGTCGATGGAGTAGAGTTTCCCTTTATCGTTGCGCGCGAGGGCGCGGAGCCAGTGCGCCGAGGAGACGCCGGATGCAACGCCTGTCTCCACCACGACATCGGGTTTGAGGGCGCGCGCGAGGACGTAAAGTTCGGCGACGCGGCCGAACCCGCCGCGCGCTTCAGCGCGGTTTGCTTTCAGGTGAGCGTTGAAGGGAGTATCCGCGACGAGTTTGGCGCGGTAGCGCCGGATGTCGCGGCCGGTGACGCCCGCGAATTTAGCGAGGCGGCTCCACCGGCGCATGTAGTTCCACGCAATTGCGGGGTTGGAAAGCGCGCGGCGCAGGTCGCCGCCGATGGTCCTGCCGCTGCGAAGGCCCACGAGATGCCCCCCAAAAAAAGCGGCCCGTCAGCGGCGCTTGCGCCCGGCCCTCAACTTCTCGATCAACGCCGAGCCGTAGGCCTCCGCGCGCGGGCCCTTGTGGCCTGCCACCGCGTCGAGGATGGTGCTGCGCCACGGCTCTTCCTCGAGCCCCAATATGATGTTGGCCCGCAGCCAATCCTGTTTGGTGCCAATGTCGAGGCGCCGGCCGTCAAACTCGAAGGCGTAGAGGGGCCGTGCCTTCGCGAGCACCCGCAGCGCGTCGGTCAGCTGGATTTCCTCATTTTTGCCCGGCGGCGTCTCCTCGATGGCGTCGAAGATGTCGGGGGTAAGCGCGTACGCCCCCACGATGCCGAAGTCGGAGGGCGCCTCTTCCGGTGCGGGCTTTTCGACAAGCCCCTTAATCCGGTGGAGGCGGGTTCGGTAGGGGCCCTTGACGCGCGCGGGGACGGCTTCCTTGGAGAGGTCTACGATGCCGTAGTCCTTGATCTTCTCCTGGCGGACGCGCTCGACGGAGATGACGGGGTTGCCCACCGCGCCGAAGGCTTCGACAAGCTGGCGGGTGCACGATTTGCCCGCCAGCGTGGAGCCGGCCGTGGGGCCGGTGAAGATCGTGTCGCCGAGCAGCACCACGAAGGGTTCGCCGCCCACGAACTGCCGCGCTTGGTAGACGGCGTCGGCAAGCCCCTTCTGGTGGCGTTGGCGGACATAGTGGATGGTGGCGCGGG
>JBGPJF010000169.1:0-2796 GCA_041485285.1 Thermoplasmata archaeon
GGTTCATCTCCGCGAGCAGGCCCGTCACCTTGCTGATCGACTGGGAAGCCGCGTAGAATTCGGCGCGGCGGCCCGCGAGGTCGAGCGCCGCGCGCACGACGAACTTGTCCCCGCTCACCTTGGTCTCCCCGTAGAACCAGGCCTCCGCGAGGTCGCCGCCTTCCATGAGGTGCTCGCGCACGAGTCGGATGTCGTGGGCAAGCACCGCCTGCTTGAGCGTGTCAAAGAGGGCCTCCATCTGCTCGCGGGTTGCGGTTGGCGTCACCGTGTACGCCTTCACATCGTACTGGTGCAGCTCGGCTTCGATCAGCCGCTTGAGTACCGCCGTGCTCGCGATCTCCTGCGTGAAGAAAAGCGGGCAAACGACCTCCGCCTGCCGCCGCTTCATCTGGGCGGACGCGGCCGCGCCCTGCGCGGTGCGGAACCGCACGGTCCCGTCGATCGCCGATGAAGTGCAGATCAGGGGGTCGAAGTAGTAGGCCACCGTCTTCTTCTCGCCGGTGTGGACAACGCCGAGGCTGACCTTGGTGCCCTCGTGCGCGAGCGTTTCCGGCTCGATGCGGTCGAGGTGCAGGACATCGCGGTCGAAGTCAAGGTCGAGCGTCGCGCCCGTGATCACCGACAGGCTCGAATTCACGACCGCAACCTTGAGGCGCAGGTACCCCTGGAAGAACTCGAGGCCCGAGAGCACTTGCACTTCGTGCGGGCGGGTCGAAAGCAGGACCTCCTCGCGGGTAGCGGCCTCCGTTGGGAGCCAAATGGGCTCGAGCATCGCCTCGACCGAGGGCAGCCGCGATCGGTTGCCGTCCCACGACTCGATGATTCCCGCATACGCCGCCTCGATCTTGTCCACGCACTGGCCAATCGTCTCCCGCAGCTCGGGGGGCGGGTCGCCGAACACCGTCACTGCAAGCACCACGAACGTCCCGCGTTCCACCAGGATCGCGTCCTCCCCGTAGGAGAGCTGCTTCACATCGGATTCCTTGCGCAGCGCCTCGCGCACGAAGTCCTGGATGGCCACGAACATCGGGCCGAGGAAGCCGGGGTCATCCTCCTTCTCGGGGCCCGGGCGCGCGCGCCAGAACATGTTGCGGCCGTCGCGGTAGAGGAGGAACACGCTCTCGACGAGGTAGGAAGCGCCCGAAAATGCCGGAGGGGCGGGGGGCGCCGCACCGGCACTTGCCGGCGCCGCGCCTGATCCCCCCGCGGGCGCCTCGCCTTTCTCCCGGCGGCGCCTCGTGGTGAGTACCGCAATCGCCGCGACCGCTCCAGCGATGAGCAGCGAGGCCGTCCCGGCCCCAAGGGGGCTCTCGATGGACGGCGCGCGGGGTGAAACCTCGACCTCCATCTCCTGGTTGGCCGATGCCCCGGAGGGGTCGCGCGCCGTGAGGGTGACCCTCCCGTGGCCAGGGCCCCGCGCCGTCACCACCAGCTCGAGCTCGCCGCGGTCGTTGCGCTCCACCGCAGCGTCGATGACCGTGCCGTTGTCGGTGGACGCGCTCCATGTGAAGAGGGCGGAGCCCGGGTCGTCGGTGTCGGAGAGCACGCCGGGAAGCAGCGCGTACCGGCGGACTTTGCCCTCCTCGAAGGCCGCCGATTCCGGGACGGCCCGCCCCGCAAAGGTAGGCGCCGCATTTTGGGTGCGGACGCGAATGAAGAACACCTGCTCCACTTGCTTGATCCCGTCCGAGGCACGCAGTCGTACGGCGACAAGTGCGTTCTCGGAGGTCCCGGCGGGGACCTGCCAGGTGAGGCGCAGCCCCCCCGGGAAGCGCTCGGTGAGAAGCCCTGCGGGGCCTTCGACCGCCACGAGCGTGACGATGTTGCCGTCAGGGTCGGCGGTGGTAGCATTGTACAGGTAACTTTGGCCGGGAGCGGCCCCTGTCAGGGGGACGCTCGTGAACGCGGGCGGGCGGTTTGCCGCGTTCGCAGGCCTCGAGATGTTCAGGATCGTCCCCCATTGACCCGTCGCCTTGCCGTCCGACACCTCGACGAGGAGCGCAAAGACCCCGTAATCGTCGGAGCGCGGGAACCAGGTGATGGCCCCGTTGCCATCGATCGAGAGGCCGGGCGGAGCGTCCAAAAGCGCGTAAGTGTGGGTGTCCCCCGTGTCGGCGTCCGCCACATCGAGTTGAATGGTGAGGACGGCGCCAACAGGGTAGGCCGCTGCGGCCGTTCCGGTGAGCGACGGCGCGTCGTCCACCACCAGCGACAGGATTTTGGAACCCCGGTTGCCCGCGCCGTCCTCGACCGTAACGATGACGGTGAGCAAGCCGGGAGGTATGTCCGCAATCACGAGGGTCGCGTCCGTCCCCTCCCGCGACCCTCCGGCAAAGGTCGCGATCCATGCATAGGATAGCGTCGAGGCGGGGTTCGAGTCCGTGCTGCCCGAAGCGTCGAACAGGACGGTGTCCCCCTCGTTGTAGGGGCCTCCCGCCCCGACGATGACCAGGGGCGGCGAGCGGTCCTCCACGGTCACATTGTGCGAGCGATTGGCCCGCAGGCCCGAGGCGTCGGCGACTTCGAGCGTTACGCGGTAGATTCCCGGCAAGAGCGGCAGCAGCACGAGGTCGCGGCCCGCAAAGGTACCGGGGGTGGGGAAGGCCGGCCCCTCGACGCTCCACCGGAACGTCCCATTGGTCCCCGCTCCCCAGGTTGCGTCGTCGTCCCACACCTCCGAGGAGTTGATCTTGAGTTGGAGGTTGTCGGCCCATGTTAGGGGGAGCCCAAACTCCACCTGCGGCGGGAAGAGGTCGGGCAGATGGGCGGTCACGGCGCTGCAAAAGTCCGACCACA
>JBGPJF010000170.1:0-2743 GCA_041485285.1 Thermoplasmata archaeon
AAGGTCTCGTGAGTTCAAATCTCACCCTCAGCACCAGTCGCTGGTCCGCGAAGAAAGGGGAACGGGAATGGCACGCTCAGGGCCTTGCAATTGACCGGCCCCTGGTCGGCCCATTTTCCGGCGCCGCACGGGCCGCGGTCGACGAGGCGCAACCGTTAAGGCCCATCGGCTCCGCTTGACTGCCGCGAATCGCATGCCCGGCCCACGGCGTACCCTCCCCCAGCTTGCCGGCGCTGGCGTTGCGCAAGGGAGGCGCGCTTCATACCCTCGCTCGGCCTCGCGCGTCCCCGGGGCGGCGCTCGCCGTCCTCTTCCTGCTGCTCACCCTTAGCGCGACGGCGGCCGGCGCCCTCCCCTCGAAGTGGAAAGGCCCCTATTCGCTCGTCGAGGAGGATGCCCCCCTCCTCGAATACGTCCGCCTGGCCGCCGACCGCGGCGGGAACGTCCTCGCGCTATGGTCCCACATCGAGAACTTTCACTGGCAACTTTACTCCAGCCGCTATGAGGCCGGCAAAGGGTGGACCGCGCCACACGCGGTTCCCGGGCTAAACCGAACGGCCTTGGCCGCTGCGCTCGTTGTGGACGAGACCGGCGACACGTACGCGCTCCTTCAGGGGTCGGAATCCGACCGCGGGCCGGCGCTCTCCGAGGACACCATCTACTTGGCGCGGTTCCATCCGGGAACCGGGTGGGATGCGCCGCGCCTGCTCGATGAGCACCAAACGGGGAATTTCTCGGACGCCGCGGTCGCCCCCCTCCCCGGCGGAGGCGCTATCGCGATGTGGGCAAGGCAGGAGGCGGTCGGGCCAAGTATCTGGTCGGCCGCTTACCGCCCTGGTTCGGGTTGGGAGGCGCTCCGTGAGCCGGTCCAGTACCTGAACGGCTCGGCGGGGCGCGTCGCTTTGTCGGTGGCCCCCAACGGGACCGCGTTTGCAACTTGGTGGTGGTCGGCCAACAAGGTCTCGGTCGTGCACGCGGCGTCGGCTTCCCCGGCTGGCAATTGGAGCAAGCCAACGGAGCTTGCCCGAGACGCGGACGGTTACGCGCAGAGGTTCGAACCGGAGGCGGCCATCGATGGGTCGGGGAACTGTGTGTTCGCATGGGCCGAGGACGGAGGTTCCGGCCCCAGCCGGCTGGCGATTGCCACAGTCGCCGCGAACGGCTCATGGTCCGCCCACCGGGTTGAGATGCCGATCGACCGGCTCGTGAGCCTCGCCGGCACGGCCGACCTTGAGTTCCTCGCGCTATGGGACGAATCGTATCTCGCATCCCACCTGTCGACGATTGATTACGTGGCCTCCAATGATAACTGGACGGTCGTTACGCGGGATCTTCCCGTCAATGCCTCGGAGTTCGGCGGCGGCCGCTGGGTTTCCATTTCTTCGGACGGAACGGTGACCGCCGCTTGGGAAGCGACCGCCCCATCGGGGGACCAGGTGATCCGTGCCGCGTCGGCGCTGCCCGGCGTGCCTTGGTCGGCCGCGCAGGACCTCTCGGTCGCATGGGCATTTGGATGGAGCGGGGTAGCCCTAGCCGCCGATGGTGTGGGGACCGTTTGGGTCGCGTTTATCGAGGAAAACCCGGACGATGTGTGGTCGTCGGTGGCGGTGGGGGCCCTCACCAACGACCAGCTCCTCGACCCCACACGGTCGCAATTCGTCCGCCCGCCGCGTCCTGTTGCCCCGACCAACCCGCAGGAAACCTTCGCGGATCTGTACAAAGGGATAGTAGTCCATGGCTCAGAAGCCGTCGGCTGCGCCGCCGCGCTGTTCATGCGCGGACCCGCGGCCGGGGCGTGGTCGAAGCGCGCGCGCCGCCCGCGGGCTACCCCGGGCGTGGGGCCCCCTGAAACGGCCCCCGCGCCTTGGAGCGCCGATGCGTTGCCGCCTGCGCGCGCCAAATTCGCGATGCTGCCAGGGTACCTCTTCGGGCTTCTCATCGTTCGCGACGTCATGATCCTATGGTACGTTAGCGGAAGGAATTACGAAATGGACGCCCTGATCTTGGGACTACCCGTCTTCCCCGGTCTCACCTACACGATGCCCGGGCTGTCGATTGTAGGGTCAGTCCTTGCCGCCGGCTATTCCTTCGAGCGGATCCCCGCAACGCTTGGGGTGCCAGGGGCCGTGCTCGCGGCGATGGGCTGCTTGCTGCCGGGGCTCCTGGGATTCGGCATCATCGGGATCATGATAGCGGCCCTCGCAGGCACCTTCCTCGCCGTGCAGAAGGCGTTCGCCAGCGGGCGTAAACAACCCTCCTCCCCTCACAGGCAATAGGGATTAACCGTAGGCGGCCATGCCGAGCGCACGCGAAGGAGCGTGCAGTGAATGGTCAAAACCCTCGTGCAACAGGTGAAGTTCAAAGCGGCCCCCGACAAACTGTTCGACATCTACCTCGACTCGGCGAAACATAGCGCCGCGACCGGCTCGAAGGCGAAAGTAAGTGCCAAGCCCGGCGCCCCGTTCATGGCCTGGGACGGCTACATCAAGGGGAAGCTCGTCGCCACGGTTCCCAAGACCTTCATCGCGCAGACGTGGCGTGCGGCGGACTGGAAGAAAAGCGACCCCGACTCCTTCCTCATCCTCCACTTCGAGAAGGCGAAGGGCGGCAGCGTCCTCACGATGGTCCACGCGGGCGTGCCCGACGAGCACGCCGCCGACCTCGACGACGGCTGGAAGGAGAGCTACTGGCAGCCTTGGAAGGCCTACCTCAAAGAGAGGTAGGCGACGACCGCCGCCCACCAG
>JBGPJF010000171.1:0-2545 GCA_041485285.1 Thermoplasmata archaeon
ACCAGCGGGCGGTGCTCACCCTCGCCCATGCGCGCGGCTTCTTCGAGGTCCCGTCCCGCACCACCCTCCGGGCGCTGGCCGAGCAGCTCGGCACCTCCCACCAGGCCGTCGCCGATACCCTCCACCGGGCCGAACGCCGGATCGTGGGGGCCGCGCTTGCCGCCCAAGGGTCGGGGGCCGTCACTAAATAGCCGGACGCCGATTTGACCATAACAGAGGCTCCCGCAAGACTCCATGAGAAACGAAGGTTGCACCCAGCCGGCGCGTCCGCTCCACGCAATGGCCGCCTGGCCGGGCCAGTTGCCTATAAGGTTTCTGCGAACCTTCAAATATGGGGCCCTTGTTCAAGGCTTTGAACAATAAGCCTTTCGAATTTGCTAAATCCAACCCCGGAGGAAAACCCATGGCAAACAATGACACCCCGGCCACGATCGAGGCCGAAAAGAAGGACAAATGCCCCGAGTGCGGCTCCAGCCACCTCGAGCGCGACTACCAGCGCGGCGAACTCGTGTGCGCCGACTGCGGACTCGTCATCGACGAGGAATACATCGACCAAGGGCCGGAGTGGCGCGCATTTGACGCCGAGCAGGGCCAGAAGCGGGCCCGCACCGGCGCGCCGATGACCTACACGATTCACGACAAGGGTCTGTCCACCACCATCGGGTGGAAGAACAAGGACTCGTACGGCAAGTCCATCCCGACCAAGAACCGGGCCCAGCTCTACCGCCTGCGCAAGTGGCAGCGCCGCATCCGCGTGTCCAACGCCACCGAGCGCAACCTCGCCTTTGCCCTCACGCAGCTCGACCGCATGGCCTCGAACATGGGGTTGCCCCGCAACATCCGCGAGACGGCCGCCATGATCTACCGGCGCGCGGTCCACAAGAACCTGATCCGCGGGCGCTCGATCGACGGCGTCGTGGCTGCGTCCCTGTACGCCGCCTGCCGCCAGTGCGAGGTCCCCCGCACGCTCGACGAGATCGCGAATGTCTCGCGCGTCGGCCGCAAGGAGATCGGCCGCACCTACCGGTTCATGATCCGGGAGCTGCGCCTCAAGCTGCTGCCCACGAAGCCCGAGGACTACATCTCGCGGTTCTGCTCGGAGCTCAAGCTCGACGGCACGGTCCAGGCCAAGGCGGCCGAGATCCTCGCGAAGGCGAGCAAGAACGAGCTCACCTCCGGCCGCGGGCCCACGGGGGTTGCCGCGGCGGCGATTTACATCGCTTCCATCCTGTGCAACTCACGGCGCACCCAGCGCGAGGTGGCCGATGTGGCGGGCGTGACGGAGGTCACGATACGCAACCGCTACAAGGAACTCACCGAAAAGCTCCAGATCGAAGTCGAGATCTGAAGCGCTCCTCCGTTCCCCTTCCGGCGGCTTAGGCCGCCGCGCTCCTTTTTCTCTACGCACCGCGCCCGGAGAATCGGGCCTTTGCCGTGGCCCGCCTCATATCCATAACCTTCAAATATCGTCCTTCGGGTTAGCGCGTCGTTTGGCTCCCCCTCCAGTCTAGCTGGATTAGGGGGGGATGGAGTGAGGGTCGACCTATGGTGGCGCGCGCGAAGGCCAAGGCGACCCTGCGCCTGCGCTTCTTGTCCCTCCTCCTCGTCCTCGTTTTCCTCCCCATTCCCTCGCCAAGCGCCTCCGCGTTCAACGCCGGCCAGGCCGTGACCCAGTTTTACCAGTGCACGGATGTGAACTGGCAGAACTGCGCGAGCGGCAACTTCAGCGACCAGATCGACATCACCAAGACCGGCCAGACCTCGAACGAAGAGTCCTCGCGCTACGGGTTCCGCTTCCCCGCCCGCGGGGTCGCCCAGTCGGGCGATTTCGATGTGCAGACCGAGCACGGCTACAAGCAGCGCGAGATCGTCGAAAACAGCGCGGGGCAGTGGAACCAGCCCGGCGTCAATTCCTCCAATGTGACCTCGCTCTTCGGCCTGCGCCTCGACCTCGACGGCTCCCCCCCCGTGGGGCCAAACGGCGCCTCCCCCTTCTTCCCGCCGAGCGCGACCAACCCGAATGTGACTTTCAACACGGGCCTCAACAACTACGACGTGGCGGCCGGCGACTTCGACAGCGATGGGGACGACGACCTCGCCGTGCTTGCCGGAACCAACAGCATCCAGATCCGGCGGCTGATCAACGGGACGTGGAGCAACTTTACCTCCTACGCGATTCCGGCCGGGTTTGGAACGCCCTTCGAGATCAAGTCCGCCGACATGAATGGCGATGGGCGCATGGACGCCGCGATCCTCACGCGGGCGAACCCGGCTTCTTACTTGTTTGTCCTCGTGCAGCTGCCGTGGGGCGGCATGCGCCTCGAGGGGCCGCTCACCGTCATCACGGGCGGCTCGTACAACGCACAGGACTTCGCCGTCGGCGACCTCACCGGCGACGGCCGCCCGGATGTCGCCGTCGTCTACTCCAACCGCACCGTGTACTGGCTGAACCAGGGCGGCAGCACCAACCTCGACTTCTGGAGCGCCAACACCTACTCCATCAAGCTCCAGTCGCTCCTCTACGGCAACGCGCCCTCGTTCGTCG